>JACJZW010000009.1 GCA_020635355.1 Flavobacteriales bacterium | reverse complement strand
CTTGTTCAATTAATCATGGGTTAGCCTTTGATCTGGATTAACGCTTTTTTACATGATTCAAATGTGTCTTTATCTGGTTCTACATCAATTAATGAAATCTGGTCATCACGGATAAAGTAATAACTTGTTTGGGAGACAACCCCTGTTGTAGAAACACTTAGTAAACAAATATCCCCTGTGGCAACAACAGCCCAGTTCAGGACAAGCTTCTTTCGGGAGATACAGCCCTTCTGTTGTGTCTTTGTACCAATATCTCGATAAGAACTACATCCCAAAGATTTGAAGACCTTTATAGGTACTTTTCGCTTACTGATCGCTTCAAACTGAAGTGAGTCAATTTCAAACGTTAATCTTTCATTAGCGAACAAGGTGTTTGTGAATATCAACATACACGCTAAAGCGAGAAGAAGCTTGATGGTTGTTTTCATTGTGTCTAACGGTTGGTATATGAAAAGTAGGCGATTTCGAAGCACTGAACTTTCGGTTAAGCACAAAGTTTGATGCGAACCAAAAAACATTGATTCTACTGGTGTTTCGTCTATTTTTTATATACATTGTTGGCAAGCGTTTTTTATTCATCAAATAGTGTTTTTTGTTCACTAAAGTCTTTTTTATTCATGTATAGAAAGATTTTTTCTACAGTTTTCTCTCCAATTCCTTGAAGATTCAAAAGACCACTAACTGTGTTAATTCTGTTTTGGGATAAGCCTTTGTCAATCTTGGTAAGGGTTGATTTTGAAATTGAAGTTTGCTTAGAAATTTGGTCAAGATTTTTACTTTGAAAACTTGCTTTAAAAGATTCAAACAAATCATCACTAGCAGAAGAATCATATTTCCATATCTCAATTGGAATGTCACATTTATTTAAGAACTTTTTCATAACTGACATTGATACTTCTGGCGATAAACCACCATGACTTGCTCCTAATAATGGGAAAGCTATTGAAGTAATGTTTTTGCTTTTATAGGTGTCAACAAACTTTTTTAACCCCTTTTCCAAGTATTCTAGCTTCGTTGGATTTTTCCAATCATACTTTGTTGGAAAGTTTAGTACTTTTTGATTTTCGTTTAGCGTATAAATCCAAAGTGTGCCTATTTGAATTTTTTGCTCTTCACATAAACCTTTGTATTTGGTGAACATTAAAGGATATCTGAGCCTGAATTCAAATGCAATTCCTGCACCCATTACTCCTACGCAGTTTATTGTATTTACAAGTGTCTGACATTTTGAATTAAAAATATTTCCTTCCTTTTCAGTTATCATGAGAAGAATAGTTTTGAGTTAACTGAAATTGGAATATCGGAGGTATTTAGCAAGTTGCTCACCAATAGTCGAGTGTCATTATTACTACAAACAATCTGTTCTATATTGGTCGGTGATATGTTTTCAGGAATAAGCGTTTCGGCACATCTTATTCTTTTTCCATCTACAAAGTCGCTCCAATACTCTGACCTGATTATATTCCAATCAATTTTACTTAAATCGCTAATTGATTTATAAAAGTTAGTAGAGGTAGAAGCTGCGTTACCATCCGTTATTACCACTTTATCTGAAAACAACAGCTCTCTATTAACACATAGGATTACTAGTTCATCTTGAATATTCTTCCGCCTGTAAAGCATAGGATTTTTAGGATTGAAATACAGTGGAACGTAATTATGGATTCTAATTCGTCTACTGTTTACAGTTCTATCAGAAATATCTTTTGCTAGAAGTCCCTTTTTATGTGTTCTATTGTGAGATAAAATTCCAAATTGAAGAATGGTTTTTAAGTTGTCTATATGTGTCATGTGATACAAATAGTCAACTCCAACTTCATCTAGTAGTTTCGAGAAGTGCTTTCGAGACTTAGATTGAATATCAATCTCTTGCTCATATTCCTTTTTTAATCTGAGTGCTTTTTCCGAACCGAGACTAATTGCAGTCTCTAAGTCAATTAGTGCTAGATTAGGTTTTTTGTAGTTCCAATATACTTCAGCCCGATTGACAGCATAATCTTGAATCTCCGGTTGTAGCTCGATAGCTTTGGAAAAATAAAAGATTGCTTTCTCTGAATTCCCATATTTTAGGGAGTCCAAACCCATATCATTGAATAGTTTGCCATTTGATTCATTTAAATCAATAAACTTCAATGGCGCTTTTTCTGGCTTCTTTTTCTTGAAAAATTGAAACATTAACCTTAGTGGGTATTAAAAGAGTTTCAAGTCTTTCTTGTAATCATCTCGAAGACCTTCATTGATATACTTATCAACTTCGTATTTAAGGTGTTCGTAGAACATTGTATCTCCCATCATTTCATATACTTGAAAGAATTTAAAAACAATCGTATTCATGTAACCCGCTGGTAAATGTTCATTCCTCTCTTTTGAGGCTTCTCCAAATGCACTACCAACTTGTTGGTAAATTTCAATGATTTTTTGGTCAGAAGTTTTAGCAGTTGGAGCAGTTCCATTTGCTGCAGCTAATTGTCTGTAACCATTTACAATGAGTGGACCCGCTAACTCTTGAACTTTGTCCAACATCGTTTTCGGTTGCTTTTTTTTAAATCTGTCAAATAATCCCATGTCTATTAATTTTTATGTTGTTTTTAAATGCTTGCCAACAATCGAATATATCCTCATTTCCTAAATCAATCACGCTCAAAGAATCTATTTGGACATCAATATCAACTTGTGATCCCGCGGGCGGGCTGTCGGAAAGGCGGGGAAGGCCTGGAGTGAATTTCCCATTTGGTAGAAAATCGGAGAAAGTGCTTGTTCATTCTTTCGCCTGATTTTGAAGAAATGGGAAAGAGCGGGTGGGCAGCATCTTTCCGACTTGATTTTTTGCCTACTTTTTCATCAAGGAAAAAGCAGGAGAAGTTTTTCCAACCGGGATATTCCGTTGTTCATTGTACTTCAAAGGGTTACCACTTTTTTAGGCTCCTACGCTAAAGCTTCCGCGCCAGAGTAAAAAAGTGGTGCAAAAACCTGAAAAATAGAATGCCCGGCATTTTGGCTTGTCACACTGGCCGTCGACCTCCAAAGCCGCCAAAATCAGCCCTCAATGCGCAATCCGCCACCTATTTTTCGCCCGCCCGCGACTCCGAGAAGAATTGATTAAAAATCGAGTGAGGTGTTACCTGTAACGGTTGGGGTTATTAGCAATGATCACAAAGGACGGCATATGGGTTGCAGAGGTTTTAAGGCTCTTTCCTGTCTGCCCGTCCGTAGCTCGGCGGAGGCGGGTCCACCGAGACTATACCTAGCTATAGAGCAAAAGTCTGGATGGTAGCCCTTTACCTGCCTTAAGCTATATGCGTGGTTGGGCACTGTTTTTTTTATTTTTTCTTTTCCATCATATCGAAGGATTCATCAAATACAGCTTTCATCTTTGATGTCACTCGTTCATATGTCACGTCATGATACTTGTAGTTTATTTTTCTTGAATATAATTCATCAACTTCATATTCTCCTATGCTTAATGTCGCGTTTGCGCCACATAGAATTGATACAGTACTGCTATCAGGATAAAAGAAAGTTTGAATATAACCTTCCATATAATTAAAAGTATCTGTTGATAGATATCCATCTGGGATATAAATAGTTATCGAGTCATTTTCGCACCAAAGTTTCACGCTTTGAATCGAGGTATTCTCGTTGGATTGTCCGTGTATTACTGAACTGAGACAGCAAGTGAATACGAAGAGTAAAATTCGATTTGATTTCATTTCCTTTTTAGCTTGTGCCAAACAGATGGCGGTAAGAACAGCGCATTTATGGAGCACTGCGATTTTTCGAAGATAAAGCAACATAATCACAGCACCTTCGTGCAGTATGCCCCACAAGCGTTGTTTATAACGCAGGTTGGCAGTTGCATTTTGGCTTACTTGGAAAGAGCAAATTTTTCTGTGGTGAATTCAAAAACCTTCCCTTTTGCAGCAAAGAAGAGGAACTGGAATTCAAATGAATCATCATTTATTGGCCCCTCTTTTAGCGTGAACAAACCTTGAGTCCAATTTGAATGAATCTCATTTATCCCGAAATTGCCAGAAGTGAATAAATCAGTGATTTCAAGATCTTGACTATCCCTGTAAGGCAAATTGGAGAAGACTTTAATGGAGTCTAGCTTATTAATAACTGAATCAAGAATCAATTCTGTTTCGCACATAAATGGACCAATGTTGGCATATTGGTAATTTGATCCTTCCTGCTTCGGAACAGATGAAATTATCTCGACGCCTAGTTCAAAGAATGTATTTCGGTAGCTATTTCTATTTGTGCTCTGGGTGTCTATTCTTCCAATATGTACAAAGGGATTTTCAAACTCAAGGCTAAAGTGTAGGTCTGAGCATTGACAAGATGATTCTAGAATCAGCATCAATACTGAGCACCAAAAGATCGATTTTGAAAAATGAAGCTTCATTTATGTTGCTACACAACAATCGAATATATCCTCATTTCCTAAATCAACCACACTACTTGACTCATTTCATCCTTGAAACCAACTTGTTATCCCGCGGGCAGGCTGTCCAAAAGGCAGAGAAAAAGCGGGCAGGCAGCATCTTTCCGACTTGATTTTTTGCCTACTTTTTCATCAAGGAAAAAGTAGGAGAAGATTGCCAAGCCATATATCCTATGGTTTATCCAACGCCGACTATGCCCATATATGTGGGACTACGATTAAATGAAGTTTGCTACACAACATTTAGCAGCATTCACTTTTATACATGAATAGATCGTTACACTGTTAAACTTGAACAAGCACTGTTGCTATTGTTATTGTATTCTAAGGTTGTATGAAAGGGAGAGATTTGCCCTCATTGCTGGAAACTCACCACTGGAATAATGGATATAAGCCAGATTTGCCCCTAATGATATCTCCTTGTTTTTTGTGAGTTGATATTCAAGACCGGTTAAGAAATAGGGTCCTATTCTGCCGTTTTTACTTATTACTCGATTGTCTGGGTGTACTCTTGGCCCTTGATTACAATGCGTTCTAAAATGTAAATTAAGGTATCGTAAATTAAATCCTGCGTTTAGCTTTACGACTATTCTATTCTTAATGGTTTTCAGTCTGCCAAAGCTTAATGACCAACCATCTTCGAAAGAAACAAACGGCACCTGATTTATTCGGTCCTGATACTTCTCGCAAACATTCCATTCAGTAGATATAAAAGAATACTCAAGGCGAATAGAACTATTTCTTATGTGCCAATCTACATGGAGACCAGCATTGTGAAATGTAGCATTATAGAGGTCAAAGTTCTTTTTACTAGGTTCCGGAAGCTGAGTATATGTATTACATAGCTTACCAAATCCAATTTGAAGTCTTTGAACGTCCTTTGATTTATCATTGGTTTGACCATGCATCAAAAGACTGGTTAGAACGAAGCCTAGTGTTAAAACGTGCCTCAAAAACTTCATGATGTTGATTACTGTAAACAATCGAATATATCTTGAATTCCTATATCTATCACACTCAAAGCATCTATTTGGGCATCAATATCAACTTGAGGTTCCGCGGGTGGGATGTCGGAAAGGCGTGGAAAGAGCGGGCGGGCAGCATCTTTCCGACTTGATTTTTTGCCTACTTTTTCATCAAGGAAAAAGTAGGATATGGTTTCTTAACCAGGATACTTTGTTGTTTGTTGGGCAATCAACGCTTACCACTTTTTTAGGCTCCTACGCTAAAGCTTCCGCGCCAGAGTAAAAAAGTGGTGCAAAAACCTGAAAAATAGAATGCCCGGCATTTTGGCTTGTCGCACCAGCCCTCGACCTCCAAGGCCGCCAAAATCAGCCCTCAATGCGCAATCCGCCGCCTATTTTTCGCCCGCCCGCGACTCCGAAAAAGAGTGGGTTAATTTTCGAGTGAAGTGTTACCTGGAACTGCGTGGTCTATCACCATTCACCACCACAGGATGGCGGTATGGAGGGTGTGTCGGAGGATCATCGTGTTTTGGTGATAGATATGGGTGCCCAATGGGGACTATTCCATCCATTATGTCCAAACAGCCTTGCTTAAACCCGGTATTAGGTTTTTGTGTTAGATCAATAGATATGTTTTTTTATCCAGGATGTAATCTTATCGATATCCAACTTGCCTTCCGCCGTTTCAATCACGAATTGATATTTTTCATCTTCGGATGCTTGAATATCAAAGCCTTCATTCATCAGCATTAATCGCATGAATACATATCCTACTCTTTTATTTCCATCAATGAAGGGATGATTAATTAGGATACTCTGTAGTATGGCCGCAGCTTTTTCAACCGCAGTAGGATAGAGGTCTTTTCCATCAAATGTGGTATAAGGACGACTTAAGGCGGCTTTTAGAGCAGATTCGTCACGTATCCCATCGGCGCCGCCAAATTGCTCGATTAAGACACCATGGATGACAAGTGAATCTTCGAATGATATCATTCTGCAAGTCTTCGAAGAAGGTTGCTATCCTCCTTTAGAATTTGACTCAAGTTTCTTGTTCGTTGAATATCTTCATTAGATTTTCCCTTGAAACTTTTCAAGTAATCCAAGACTTCCTTGAGAATAGCTTCAGGGACGTTGTTCAATGCCTCCTGGATTTCGTTCTTGATTTCCTTCGTTGTCATATCCAACTAACACCCAAAGGTAGGGAAATAGTTTGTGACGATTGGCAATGCGCCCTTACAACCGGAGGCTATGATGGGTACAGTGTCTATCGTAACCATTTAGCCTCAAGATAATAACTCACTTTATCTTTTCGACCATCGAACTCCGCAAAGCGTTATTTACGTCGCTGTGGGCGGTTCTATTTTCTCGACTCTGTCTCTTTCAACAGCTCTTCCTCATTCACTTTGAACACATACTTTTCCAATGTCTTGACGATGCTATCAAACGATTCGCAGTTTTCGATTTGTCTCTTAATAACTTCGCCTTCTTCAAATTGAGTTATGATGTCGTCGTCCCTGTCCACCTGCTTGATAATGTCCTTCTTTAAGTCGTCTAGTTTGTAGTCTGTTATTTTAGTCCAACCAATGGTCAACATTACTTTTGGATTATAAACGGTGTAAGCAAGAAATTTCGTAAGTCCATTTACTTTGAAATTTGAGTCCACCTTTTCGACTTTCCATAACCGTCCGTCTTCGTCGTACACTTGAAAATTCTTGAGAACTCCTTTAATCAGTCCCAAAGCGTTGGAGTTTGTTAAACTATCCGCGTTGTCAACGAGGCCAAGATAACCAGTCGCTTTTATCGTGAGAATCACTGGATATGTTGGTCCGTCGGTGCTAATAAAATTGCCCACAATCGAATATATCCTCATTTCCCATATCAACCACACTACTTGGCTCATTTGATCCTTGAAACCAACTTGTGATCCCGCGGGCAGGCTGTCCGAAAGGTGGTGGAGGCCCGGAGTGAATTTCCCATTTGGTAGAAAATCGGAGAAAGTGCTTGTACATTCTTTTGCCTGATTTTCAAGAAATGGGAAAGAGCGGGCGGGCAGCATCTTTCCGACTTGATTTTTTGCCTACTTTTTCATCAAGGAAAAAGTAGGAGAAGATTTTTCAGCCTGTATATCCCATGGTTGGTCGCGGTTCCAATGGATGACACTTGTTTCATTCGGATTTCGCCTAACTGAGATGTGTGACAACGGTTGGCTATGCACAGAGTCCCGATGAGCATGAGCTTTACCCGATGTTGGGTTGTCGTTTTTAATTCAAAATGATGGGTATAATAAGGATGTCAGGAATCCCACAGTTAGGACTGGGATTTCAACTCTAATTGCTTGCTTCATTGAGATATTTGAAAAAGCAAGTCTGAATCCAACTCTGATTCCGATAGTTGCGAACAACATATTCATAATCAAAATCCAGTCCGGATACATGAAAAAATATAACACACTGGTATAATGGTAACTATAAAATAAGAATGCAAACTGATAGAAGTAAATTGCATTTACCGCAATCATTCCCAGTCCTGGTAAAATTCTTTTAGTCTTGTAGTCCATTATGTAAATGTACGCCAACGGTATGGGTGTGGTGCGTTTCTCGTAGGGTAGTCACTATACACATTGTTAGCGGTATTTGCTCTGATTTTTAGCTTCAAGAATCTTCTGTTCGGTCGCTTCTCCCGTGTGAGTGCAAACTGTGGTCTTCAAAATAGACTTGTCCTTTTTAAATTTTTCTGTCACTGGATGATATGCATATACAACATAAGATTTCCCTTTCGTGAAGACAAATTTGCAGTCATGAGCATTTGTAATTCCACTCCTTATTCTAATCGTTTTCTGTTGAGCTTTTCCCTTGAAATAGTCGACAACTTCGAAAGTGTACCAAATTTCGTCTGTTTAGAAATGGAAGATTGAGTCAATTCCCATGTTAATGGTGTCTACTTGAATTAGTGTTCCATGGAAGATTACATCTCTACTCTTGAATTCAGTCTTAATCGAAAACGTATCCCGTTGAACACAAGTGCAACTGAAGCCAATTTTTGCCACAGCCACCAGCAATATTATCGTTATTGTCTTTTTCATTCTTATTTGTACCTATCGGATGGCTATACGCGTGTTTTAGGCTGCCTTTCCTATTGTCTTTTCGTGTTTAATCAGTTACTGTTTCTTTTTTGTAGACTTTGTTCCGTTACCATTTCCCACCTGATGAGAATAGGAATTCTATTGGAGTGTTAATGTCGTAAAGCCATTGATAGCCGCTGCTGTCTTTCTTGCAGAATGGTTCCAACAAGTTCATCATATTTATATATCCGTTTTTTGTCAAGTCACAGAAAAAAGTTGAATTATCCTTGCTATTAATCCCTACGTCTACCGCCGTAATGCGCAAGGTCAAATTACAATTAATTGCCTCTATAAAAACTATTTCATTTAAGTTAAGCTGTCTGCCGTTATCAATGAGTGTTTGTTGAATTGCTTTCCTGAAATTTTCTGCTTCAATATGGTCAAAGTCATAAAGCCGAACAAGCTGGTCTGTTTCTACACCTTTAAGTTTCCCACCGTTGCTTATATCGTCAAGAAATTCAAGTTTCATCTTTCAA
This sequence comes from Flavobacteriales bacterium, assembly GCA_020635355.1. Classification (GTDB taxonomy): domain Bacteria; phylum Bacteroidota; class Bacteroidia; order NS11-12g; family UBA9320; genus WGNA01. The sequence goes on along the minus strand of JACJZW010000009.1, from coordinate 111,756 downwards.
TATCGTTTTTAAGGTTGCCTATAACGGTGGCTATGGTGCGTGTCCCGTAGAGAATGCACTATAGCCGTTGTTGGGGCCAGTGTTTTTTTATTTCCACCAATCAAAATTGTCCGAAACTATGATTTCATTCTTTTGAATATGATGAGTTGTTTTCATTGGGATTGTTCTAAAATCAAGATTATACTTTTCGGCTAGTTGCCTGATTTCATCGGTATCGTCATAAGTAAGCATAAACTTTCCTTTGAGTTGTGCTGTCAAAGCGAATAGTGAATCATGGTCTAATTCAAAATGTGTGTATAGGCGTCTTCCTGCAACTGTATATGGGGGGTCAATAAATGAGTAGGTACTTTCATCGTTTTTAACTTTCTCAAGTTCAGTAAAAGCATCACCTGTGATGAATTTCATTTTGTTCTTAACATGTCCAATTGCCTTAATTCTGTCTCTTAAAGTTTTTGGATACCATCGAGATTTTATTCCTTTTCCATTCTCACCATTCTTAATCAATCCTGAACCTTTTGTAATAATACCACCATGAAAAATTCTGTTTTTTAGAATCGTACTGAATGCCTGTTCCTTTTCAGTCTTGTTTTCCTTTTGAAGAATCGAGTTTACATTTTCAGGGGTTAGCTCGAATGAATAGATTTTGTCGGCCAACCAATCTTGGTCACCATTAATTATCACTTCCCAAACAGCAGCCACTTCTTTGTCAAGTTCAACCATTACAATATGGTCAGCTAAACTTTCAAATGCTGTTGTAAGGCTAACAATTCCACCACCCGCAAATGGTTCGACTAAAGTCTTTTGTTCTTCCGATTGTTTGAGCCATTGTCTAACTACAGGAATTAACCAAGTCTTACCACCAGGATATCTGAAAGGACTTCTCTGTGGAACGGAAGCCACATTAACTACTTTGTGAGTAGTTTTTTTCTGTTTCGTTTCAAACATTGATAATTGTCCGTCCATAATTAACTGCTTATGATGTCTGTTAATGACGGAGCATCTGGTGGATTTTTATCCAAATGCTCGTCAAGACGGGTTTGTAGAATATTTATAAAGTCGGAGATATCTCCGGGCTCTGGTGTTGTAACCCTTAATAGAGCTGGCTCAAATTCTGTATAAATTGTTTCCGTTAAAACAAGGTTGTTCTGCTGGGTCTTTTTGTCGAAATCCAGGTCATATAAAAACCACGCAATATCAGCTTTTGACCTAGTCGTTGTTGGCAGAGAAGGAAGAGTCTCAAAAAATGATTTTTGTAGCGCAACAGCCTGTTTCTTTTTCCAAGATTGAAAAATTCCACCCTTGTAGAGCATCTGTGGAATAAGTCTCTTTCGAGATGATGATAAGTAATCAGGTTTTGGGTAGTTGTAACCTGATGGCCACTCAAAGTCTTTGGATGGCTTTTTCATATATGCTTCAAATGGATTTCGGAGATTTCCTGAGATATATACGCCTTGAACTTCTAATGAAGCAAAGTCTCTGAGTTGTCCTTTGTCGTTGTATTGAACTAGCACAAAGTCAATGTTTCCAGCTGATTGACCGTTTTTGTCAACGAGCTTTATTTCAGACAATGAAGTCCAATTTGCTTTCTTGCCAAATGCAAATTCGGCAGCTTGTTCAATAATGAGCCAATCTTCTCTGAATCTTGTGGGGCATGTTATTACCGATGTCCCATTGTGCAGCACACTGCAAACTCCAAGTGGATTATTTGCTTTGTCCTTTGTGCAGTTTGGAACTTTGTTGTTGTAAGGACAAAGTTTCTGCTTTCGATATCGATTCGCTTTCGAGCTATCATTCTCAATTGGAAAGCCGAAAACTTCGCCAAGTGGGCTTTTATTTACTGCTTTTTTTGCCATGCTCAAAGCTATGAAATTCTGTCGGCCGATAGAAATGATGTTCGTGATTTTTACATTGGCCCCAACAATCGAATATATCCCCATTTCCGATATCTATCACTCTGCAACGGTTGATTTGATGGCGTAATTGCCTGCACAAATTCATGTTCTGGAAGTGATGCTTTTGAACATTCAATTGGGTTTGAAAATCAACTTGTACTCCCGCGGGTGGGCTGTCGGAAAGGCGGGGAAGGCCCGGAGTGAATTTCCCATTTGGTAGAAAATCGGAGAAAGTGCTTGTTCATTCTTTCGCCTGATTTTCAAGAAATGGGAAAGAGCGGGCGGGCAGTATCTTTCCGACTTGATTTTTTGCCTACTTTTTCATCAAGGAAAAAGTGGGAGAAGATTTTACAACCGGGATATTCCGTTGTTCATTGTACTTCAAAAGGTTACCACTTTTTTAGGCTCCTACGCTAAAGCTTCCGCGCCAGAGTAAAAAAGTGGTGCAAAAATCTGAAAAATAGAATGCCCGGCATTTTGGCTTGTCACACTGGCCATCGACCGCCAAGGCCGCCAAAATCAGCCCTCAACGCGCAATCCGCCACCTATTTTCTGCCCACCCGCGATACCAAGAGAGATTGGGTTAAAATCCGAGTGTAGTGCTACCTTTAACAGCTGAGACTTTAGGCATTGACCACAAACGCTTGGGGATTAATATGGTGTTCGAGGATCACCGAGTTTAGTGTTGTTCTGGTGATTTTAGAGGTATGACTCAGAAAAGGAACTAATAGCCAGTAGCTATTGACATGGAAATTCAATAGAAAGTGCTTGAATAAGACTTAATGATTCAGACTCTTCAATTTGGGTATTTAAGAGTTGCAGGTATTCAATAAAATAATGAATATTATTTAGATTAAAGAAATCAGTTACTTGTTCATGTTTATTAACCAGAGCCATCATACTTAATCTTGTCTCTATCATTTCAACAGTTCTGAAAGACGGTGTCTCCAAATGTCTAATTTCTTTATATTCCCTTTGCTCGGATTCAACATCAGAATACCGACAATCAAGAAACCATGGTCCAAGTTCACCCCAGTTATAATTAGATAAAACGAATCCACGAAGGGACTTGAATTGGGGTTCGCTTAGTGCAGGGATTTTGTTAGGGTTAACCTCGATCCGATTGTACTTTTTGCCAACCTTAGGTAGTCTGTATAATATGGAGGCATGGATAATAGGTGATTTAGATACATTATCGTAAACGGTTAACACAAATCGTTGCCCAAATAACCTATTTACAAAGTCACGGATGACGCCCAGGAACTCTTTTTCACTGTGAGCAACAGTAAATGTAAACGCTAATCTAATGTCATCTTTATCGATTTGATTCATGTGATCTCGTTGGTTGATCAAGAACGGGGGCTTCCAATTTTATTTGAATTGAGAATAATTATTTTGAATGCACTCAGATTTACATATCACCCCTCAAATCGAATCCCGCCGCTCCAATCGGGCGTAGATCATATTGTTGTACACGGATTCGTCATAGGTAATCCACTCCATTGTGTCGGCATCAATGCGGATACGGTACTTCTCATGTTTGTCCAGCACATTGAAATTTTGAAGAACCCTTCCGTTTTCCATCAACGAATACGTGCTGGTAACCTGAATTAAACCGGCTTTGTACCGTCCATTAGGCAAATACTCATATTTGCTCATGTCGCCTCCAAAGGTTTCTGTGACGTCCAGAAATAACTCCAATGAGCTATCCGCACTCCACTCAACAACATACAGCACCGTATTCATCCATTTACCCATCAGTTCCTGTTCGGTACTGCCGGAATCCGACATGATCCGGTTATACGCCGCATTTAAGCCAAGCGGATCGGATGGCGCCTTTTTGCTGGGAATGGATTCGTCCGCAACTTGCGCGTACACCGATTGCCGGGATGGACGCTGGAAAAGCTGACAACCGGAGAGAAATCCCGCAACCATGAGCCCGAGTACAACCCTCATTTGACCAGATTCAAATTGAAAAGGGCTGATCCCGAAGAACCATATAACCGCACCCAGAGTGCCAGCCATTGTTCTGTGCCCCGGGCGGTGGTGATGTCGCCCAGATCAATGATGTTCTCCGTCTTCCAACCAGCCGATTCTTCCATTGCCCGAACCTTAGCCTTGGCCTCGGCATGATTTCCACTCAGAAAAACCACATGATCACCCTTCAATTTATGGGGGGTGAGCATCAATGGAGCCGTTAGCGTGTTCAATGATTTAACCACCTGTAGATCCGGGAATTCCCGTTGAATCTGCTCGCCCAGGGAATCGTCATTGCACACGAACAACGTTGGGGGCATGCCGTTGGAGAAATCCAGGGGATTGGAGAGATCCAACAACACCTTACCCTTGAGCGCTTCTGCACCCACCCGATGCAGCATTTCCAGCGTTCCTTTACCGTTGGAGGCATTGATCAGTAAATCGGCTTCTGAGGTGGTTGTTCCGAAGGACGACAACGAGACATCGTTCGTCTTCAGCCAGTCCGACATCACCGTTCCATCACCAAATGTCCGCGAAAGGGTGTCTTCCGGATTTCGCGTTTCCAGCTCAACCCGATGGCCCAATTCCTTTAATCGTACAGCAAGAGTCCGTGCCACATTGCCGGTTCCAAGTATATGTATATTCATAGTTACCAAGGTATTTCGTTTCCGTCCCGATAAAATTTACCACTCTGGATGTGATCGGCCACAGCGGCCAACACCACACTTCGTCCGCCCTGATCAACAGATCGCGGTGCGGATGCACCACCCATATCGGTTTTAACCCATCCGGGACATACCGACACAACGCAGGCCTTCGCAAAATGTTCGGCATGCATCCTCAAGGTTAAAGCATTGAGCTGATTCTTAGACCAACGATAGGCAAAGTATCCGGTGCTGAGTTCATCAAACACGCCCATGCCACTGGACACATTCACAACGCGGGGTTGTGCGGATCTCACCAATACATCTTCAAACGCCCTGGCCATTCGCAACGGGCCCAGTGCATTGGTATTCATGATCTCCGTGATTTCATCCATTGTTGATCCCGATACGCCATGGCCACTTCCAATGATGCCGGCGTTGTTGATCAAAAGATCGAGGTGATCAAAGGGGAATTGGTGGCGCATGGCCATAACCGATGCATCGTTGGAGACATCGCCTTGAATCACATGAAAAGAAGGGTGATCCAGATCCGTCTGTCCATTTCGGGATGTTCCCACCACCGTCCATCCCAACTGAAGCAATTGACGGCAAACTTCCCGACCAATTCCACGGTTGCTGCCGGTGACCAAGGCAATCTTCATAGTCCTGCGGCTTCAATTCGTTTTTGTTCTTCGTCGTCGCTCACATCTTCAATTTGAGTGGCAATCCACCAAATAGTTCCGTTGCGATCCTTCACACCGCCATATCGCTGTCCGGAATGTTCCATCGACGCTACAGGCATGATCTCGGCGCAGCCAAACTGTATGGCCTTGTTAAACGTATCATCGCAGTCCGGCACATACAGATAGATGCTCCCGGGCGCTAAATCAAATGTTTCCGGGGGCTCGCCAAACATGATACGGCTATCACCAATGCGGGCTTCAACGTGCATGATGCGGTTCTTGTCTCCGGTAAACCGGGACTCCATTTCTCCGTCAAATACCTGCTCAATCAACTCAATCAGGTGATGGGCATCAGGGATCAGCAGATAGGGTGTTACCGTCCCAAAGCCTGCTCGCTTGTAGGTTTTGTGGTTCATCCCTACGAATATAGATCGCCTTGGGAACTTGACCTTTTGGGCTCGGTGTTATATTTACATTGCCCTAAAGTGCCTGAGGTCATGTCAATCAAGCTAAAATTACTCTCCGTTCTTCTCCTTTTTTTTCAGTTCAGCGTTTCGGCTCAAAACATCGGAATCAATGAAACGGGTTCACTCCCGGACGCGTCGGCTATGCTGGATATTTCCTCGTCCAAACGCGGACTCCTCATTCCCCGGATGACGAAGGCGGAACGATTAACCATCGCCCTGCCTGCCAACGGTTTGCTGGTCTATCAGAGCGATGATACCGTGGGCTTTTGGTATCATCAGTCCGGAACCTGGACCCCGCTTATGCGTGAGGTGATTGCCGGAACCGGATTAACCGGTGGCGTGATTCACGGCTATGGAACCATTGCATTGAAAACCACTGGAGTTACCGCAGGTACCTATGGAAATCTGGATAGCTTTCCGGTATTTACCGTGGATGCCCTTGGGCGGCTGTCCTATGCTGGCGCCCTGCCGCTTCGGGACCAGGACAGCCTTAACGAACTTCAGAGTTTGTCGTTTTCCGGTGATTCCCTTTTCCTGACCAAGGATGGGGGCGTAAGCTTTGCCGGGTGGGATCGCGACACGCTCAATGAGATCCAAACCCTCTCTTTTTTGAACGATACGCTTTACCTCAGCCGAGGTGGTTTGATGAGTTTTGCGGGCTGGGATCGGGACACCACCAATGAGCTGCAGGTGTTGTCGTTTCAAAACGATACCCTCTTTCTGAGCAAGGGGGGGTATGTGGTGATGTCCAGCTTTGATCAGGATTGGATCGGTTACGGTTCCGGTGCCATGCACAATGGGAACTACTACGATCGGATTGGAATTGGAACGGATACACCGGAATTTGCGCTGACCGTTGATCGCGCCGGGGCTTATTCCGATGGCGGGATTCTCGCCAAAGGATATGTGAATTATGGTGCCACCTTAACCACCAATGGAGCGGGAACCCGTATGTTCTGGTATCCGCGCAAGGCCTCGTTCAGAGCCGGTTATGTATTGGGTTCCAATTGGGATCACGACAGTATCGGGACGTATTCCACGGCTACAGGTTACGATACAAAGGCCACAGGTTTGTATTCGTTCGCAACCGGTTATCAAACCAATGCCGTGAACTATGGAAGCTTTGTTCTGGGCGGATTTTCAACCTCCTCCGGTCAGTATGCCGGATCTCTGGGTTATCACAATCTGGCGCAGGGAAATTACAGCACCGCCATGGGGATTTACGATACGGTTGTGGGGTACGCCTCGCAGTCTCTGGGCGGATATAATTACGTGGATGGCGATTACTGCATAGCCGTGGGTCGAAGTCAGGATGTCTATGGCGATTACGCCCTGGCGGGCGGATTGGGTAACTACAACAATTCCTACTGCGGATCAACTTTGGGCTATCTCAATTCCATTACCGGTAATTATTCCTTTTCCGGTGGTGCCATCAGCCATGTGAGCGGATTGTACGCCTTTGCCTATGGGTACGAAGACTCGGTTACCGGTCATTATTCCTCGTCACTGGGAAGAGCCAATACGGTTTCAGGGACATACTCCACCGCAACGGGATATTACAATCATGTGGATGGTGATTACGGCTTGGTAAGCGGATACGGTAACGACGTAGGAGGTTCGTACGCCGCTGCATTTGGCTACCTGAACGAAGTGGCATCCAGCGCATCGTTTGCTGCCGGATCGTACAACAAGGCCACGGCCATTAGCTCCATCGCACTGGGACGATATGCCGAGGCAACCGGAGGGTATTCACTTTCCATTGGCTACTACACCAATTCAACGAATAACAATGCCATCAGCATAGGCTACTATGCCAAAGCGAGCGGAGCGGCATCCACCAGCATCGGTACGCTATCGTCATCAAGCAATAACTACGGTGTATCCATTGGATATAAGGATACGGCCAGTGGGAATACCTCCATGGCGATTGGCAGTTTTGCGGTGGCCTCCAATACCTACGGCATGGCCACCGGGATTTACGTGACGGCAAGTGGCTATGGCTCATCGGCAAGAGGGTATAACAGCGAGGCAAGCGGAAGTTATTCTGTAGCCGATGGGTATTACGTGAATGCCGTAGGAGCCTACTCCAACGCACAGGGCTTTGTAAGCACAGCCGCTGGTGACTATTCCACGGCAATTGGGACCTATCAGCAGGCAACGGGTTCCCATGGCGTAACCATTGGGACGTACGATACCGCATCGGCCACCTATTCCATGAGTTTGGGCTTCCGAAATCAAGCCGATGGCCAATACTCCACTGCCATTGGTTGCTACGCCCACACCGATTCGTATATGGGGGCCATGGTCCTGGGCGATGCCAGCAGCGCATCACGCATTCAGGCATCGGCCAACAATCAGCTTACCGCCCGCTTCTCGGGTGGATACCGACTCTATTCCAACGCGGCAAAAACAACTGGGGTGGTACTGGCGTCCAGCGGAACAAGCTGGAGTTCGATATCGGATCGTCGGGCAAAGGAAAACATCCAACCATTGGATAACGGCCTGGCGGTGATTCAACAATTACATCCTAAACGCTACCGATACATTGATGCCGAAGGAGAACATCTGGGGCTGATTGCTCAGGAAGTTCAGAACGTATTGCCGATAATAGTGGATGTGCCGGCGGACCCCGAGCAGTATATGAGTATACGGTACACGGAATTGATCCCGGTCTTAACGGCTGCCGTTCAGGAGCTATCCGCTCAAAATGACGCACTGAAGGAACAACTCGCCCGTCAACAGGTCGAAATTGAACGGATTCAACATCAACTCAAATAATAGGATGCGGTTAACCTTTAGTTTGCTTCTGATCCTTCTCTGGGTTGGCGCTGGTGCACAGGGCCTGGTGCAAACCGGGGGCTATCTGGTGCTGAATAACGGAGCACATCTCGTGATGGATGGATCCGGGAATTACTACGACTCACTGGACGGACGGATTCATATTGCCACCAATGGAACCATTCACCTTCCCGGCGTGTGGACCAATTCATCGAATAACAGCGTCTTTACTACCAACGATGGCTTGGTTCGCTTAACAGGTGGAATACAAGACATCCGCGGCTCTCATGTTACGGGTTTTCCGTCGGTGCAATGCGCCGGAAGCGGTATCAAGCGACTTCAAACCAATGCGCTGGTTGGCGGAGCGTATCAAGGAACGGGGACCATCACGTTGAATTCCAATTTGGATTTAAATGGTTACAAGCTCATCATCAATTCTTCAGCGGGTTCGGCTATTGGAGGAACTGGAGGCATCATCTCGGAAACATCTGGTACGTTGGGTTGGGTACAATGGAACGTGGATAATCAAACCGGTTTGTACCGCATACCATTTATCGCACAAACGGGTGCGCCGGTTCCGGTAACGCTGCAGGTTTCAAATGCGGGAAATCCGGTTACCGATAGCGCCTCTATAGCCTTGGCAACCTATCCCACCAACCCCATTTCTAATCCCAATAATTTGCCCTCACCGCCGGGCACGGGCAGCATTGATGCGTACGGAAAGGATCAATCAGCTCACGCGGTCGACCGATTTTGGATTGCACAAACAGCCGATTATCAAACCCAACCAACGGGAAACATGACTGTCCGCTATTTGGATGCTGAGTGGGCCTCCATAGGTGGTAGCTCAAACACCATTGAAGAAACGTCGCTTCGTGCGATTTACTTCAACCCAATTTCCGGCCTGTGGAATTTCCCGGGAAGCGGCGTTCCGTTTTATACGCAAAACGAAGTCAGGACGTCAACAACGCCGTTCAATGGTTCCTGGACCTTGGTAGACTCCCTGTATTGTCCGGATGTCCGGTACACCTGGAAGGGGAATTGCGTTGAATCGCCCATTGATTTTTTGAATGGCAGCAGCATCAAGCGCGGCTTGATCGACTCCATACGATGGACGTTTGAAATGAACTCTACCTCAAATCTGGATGCGCCCACGCACACCTTTAACGCGGCTGATACATATCCGGTAGCACTCATCGCCTTTGCAGATAATGGATGCACCGACACGCTGATTCAGGACGTCCCAATTGATGATCGTGCCGTGGCTGATTTTGATGTTGAATCCCCCAATTTCATTCGCCTTCCCGTTCAGTTTAACAACCGTTCGCAGTTGGCGGATTTTTGGATGTGGGACTTTGGCGACGGAACCGTTTCATCCGAGGAGCACCCGGTTCATATGTATGCTGAAAGCGGATTCTATGACGTCCTGCTCATATCGGATCACAGCAAACATTGTCCGGATACCCTGTCCATTGAATTGGAAGTCAAACCCATTACCGAATTCTATCTGCCCACCGCCTTTTCCCCGGGTGTGGATGATGACATCAATGCCACACTTGGATTACAGACCATTTTGCCGCTGTCTGAATACCACTTGCTCATCTACAACCGATGGGGAGAGCAAATCTTTGAATCGGAATCCATTGATGTGCGCTGGGACGGAACCTATCAGGAAGGGTATGTACCAGGTGGAACCTACCTATATCGACTATCCTTTCGGGACACTTCCGGAAGAGCCTACTACCGGAACGGAACCATCACCGTTTTGAGGTGATTAATAGCCGTAGTAGTAGCCACCACTTCCATTTCCTTTGCTTGGCTTGGCTCGCTTTCGATCACTGATTTCTGCGGCTTCTTTTAGCTCGTCAAAGGCGTCCTGAAGTTTTTCGTCGGAGTCCACGGAGGTGTAATCATCAAAATCCGTGTCGGTTGGGTAATACCCTTTTTCGTTCTTCAGGAAGCCCACACAAACCAATCGATAGGATGGATCATTCATGCGGAATCGGGATGTTTTCTTCGGGTCTTTGTACTTATTTACCTTGAAGTAGTACAGTTCCATCGGACCTTTTTTAGCATCCACCATTTCGGTTTTGAGCAGTTCAATGGTGTCTTTCTTCAGGTCATAACTACCGGATGCTTTGTCGAGGCATCGCTTCGCAAAAATGTCACGATCCTTCAAGCTGTCGGGCAGGAGATCCAATCGGTTAATCTCGATGAGGAAGTCATAGGCTTTCAACATCTTCTCTTCGTCCTTAAAGAGCGCACGCAACTGATCGTCGTTCAGCTTCCGTTGGGCCATTCTACGCACTTCCTGAATCTGTTTGATGTTGTAGAAATCCTTCAGATCATCGGCCATGCCTAATAACTCCTGTATGGTTGCCGAGGTGTCGTACGGTAACAGCAAGGTGTAGTAATTAACCAGGCTGCCACTGGCTCCTCCGGAGGAGTGGAAGGTCGACAGGCTGGACCAATCCATTTCCCCATAGTAATAGTTGCTGCCGGAACTTCCGGTGCTTTCCTTTTTATTCTTTTCAAGCTCCTGAATCTGCTCGTTTACCTTACTTTTCTTCAACTCATACCGATAACGTTTGGTGATGTCGGGGAGCAAATCGCTGTACTCCGGCTTCACCTTGATGGCCGTATCGCCGGTGGCAAAGCCCAGCACGCCATAAATATTGTCTTTATACACATCGGGCATGCTTTCCAGCATGGTGACGTACAACCTGCTCTTCAACCGATTGGTGTCCGTCAGGATATTGAAGAACAGGAAGGAATGCTGCGGGCTGATGAACGGTTCATCGTTTTTAAGAATGTCTTCCAGCACGGTTGATGCACGATCCGACTTCATTCGGGCTAATGCCTCGATGGCTTCAATCTGAACCGGATAATCGTCCTGGTGATCATCGTAAATCTGTTTCAGCAAGTTGGCAGCGCTATCCGTTTCGATATCACCCAACATCCCGATAAATACGGTTTTGATAAAAGGTTCTTTCTCTGCGTATGGATTTTCAAACAACGCCCGTTGCATCAGAGCCAGATCGGTTTTTTGAAGCTTCGCGCGCTTATAGAAGGTGTAACCGTTGATGTAATTGAGCACATCCTTGTGGGTGCTTTCATCCGGATTCAAATAATCTTCCACTACCAGGCGGGCCTTATTGGAGAAGACCGATGGGCGAATCACGGTGTCCTGTGGCGCGAACTTGTCATAGAAGTCCCGAACAAAGGCACTGGCCCCGTTGATGGAATCAATGAGGGTGGACAGGGTGAATAACACGTCCCGGTTTTTGCTAAGTACGAACCGATGATGAATCTGCTTGACCGACCCGGTGTCGCTCAATAAGACGTCCATCATGAGGTAGCCGTTGTGTACAAAGGAATGGGTGTCCAGCACGAAATAAGGCGTTTTGTCTTCGTAGTCCTCTACCCGATCTGCCCACAGGGAATCGGGGTGTTCGTAGTATTCATACTTACCCAGAATTTCGCGTTTCACCTGAACCAATTCGTCACACTCGGAGTAATATCGTTTGGAGTCTGAGATCGATTTATAATCGGACGTTTCTGCCGTAGAGCTGTAATCGCGTTCCAACAGATATCGCTCATTGAGTAAGCGGTTCGCATAAACGGATGCCTTCAGTACGGTATCGAGGAATTGCTCCGACTTGAGGCGATACTTGGTTTCTGTAAACGCCAGGGAGTTAAAGAACTTGGATGGGCCAAACTTCTTCTTTCCGTTTACGGCCATCATGACGTAGTAAAACGGACCCTGGAGAACACATCGTCCGTGAACATACGTGTCGTATTTGGTCTTGGCTGTGAAATCAGCGCAAGGCATGCCGTTGTAATCGCATTCCAGAATTTCAACCGTTTCATATTTCATCTCTTCGATGAACTTTTCAGCAAAACGTTTGAGCTCAAAATCGTCTTCTTCCAGATAAGTCACGTCGTGCAAACTGAGTCGCTTCACGAGGTAGTACGATTTGTCGGATGGATCGTATGCCTGCATATACGGAGTTCCGTACATGGTTTGAATCGGGTCAATGATGTTCATCACGTGGTAGGTGGGAACATCTACCTTGAATTGTCCGGAAACAAAATCATGGGTAACCCAATCCTTGGAAAGCGGCGTGAGTTTGAGCGTTTTGAACAGACTATCGCCCATGACGTCAACCCGACCTTTACGACCTGAAATCTTAAATAAACTGAGTTGGAAAGGAGTGGCATACACCCGGTATTGTTCATGGTCGCCGGTGCGGGTTACATTCTTGATTTCATATCCCGGGAAGCCATTCGTGGTGATGCGTTTCTTGGATTTGATATCGCCGGGAATATTCTCGAAAAAGAGGCTATCGGCTTTGGCCAGCATTTGCTCCTCCGTTAATCCGTACAGCGGACCGTAGGTGTTCAACTGCTGATTGATAAAATACATCCCATTTCCAAGGTCGTATCCCAGGGTAGAATTGGTGTAACCAAATCGGTCGCCATACAGTTTGCCCGGCCAATCCATGGAAAAGGTTTGGTTGGGAGCGATGTGATTCGCAATGGAAATATCGGCCACTAAACTGTCGTGATATTCTTTCTGTTTTTTGGCAAAATCGGTACGTTGATCACGGATGGGTTCCACCCGGTAACCCTGCGCCCGCAGCATATCGATTACACCGTCATATCCGGGAAGGTGGGCAGCCCCAACGGCCATAAACACGGGACCTTCGGCTTCGTACTCCTTGAATCGGCGAACCATGTTTTTATTTCGTTCCGTGAGCATGTATTTGTAGTAACCGGCTGAATTGAACACGCGATTGATCGTGTCAATCATGTCGAGATCACCTGTACGATAGGCATCTTCAATGATGGAATACCTGCTCTTGTCTTCCAGAATTTCCTCCAGCCATTTAGGGACGATGGTTTTGTTCTTGTCGTTTGCTTCTTCAAACGATGCCCGCATAACCAGTTGTCGAGATTCCGTGAAACCTTCGAGACTTACCACCGGGATTTCATTCTTGGTGGCCGTTTGGTATATGTGCATCTCCAGCCAGGTATCTTCCTGATATTCCTTGTTGTAGGAATTCTCCCGGTAGAGCATGGCATTGAGAATGCCGGACTTTGTTTTCAGCCAGGACGCGATGTCGTCATTTTCAAGCTTTCGGAACACCACCGAGTTCTGATAATATCCTTTGGAAGCGTAGGTTGCGAAACGCGGGCTACCTTCATAGCTTTGACTGTTTTCAAAGGTGTTGAAGCTGTCAAGCCATCGGGCCGGGTTACTTTCCAGGCCAACTGTTTTAACACTTTTCAGGGCGATGTAAAACGAATCGCTGAGGTTGAAGGCAATCTTATCACTCACGTGCATGGTGCCGTAGAGGTAGGAGTCAGGCCTGCCTTCCTTACTGATTCGCCAGAATCGGCTTTGGTAGTTTTTATTTTGGGCGAGTGCTGAAAACGAAAAGAATACAGCTGCGAGAATGAGGGAAACTCGAATGAATTTGGTCATGGTTTTTAATATCGACGCAAGGTAAGGAAGTAAATGATAAACTGGAGAATAGCGGAAATAGTATGGCCTTGAATAGATCGGAGTTTTGGAATCAGGGTTTTGAGTTTGCTGGTTGATGGGGGGCTGATTTACAATCCATAATTTTTTTGATATCTTCGAGGATACCATGAAAGCCCTTCAACGTTATTTCGATTTTATCGATCGGTATCCGGGTGAATGCGGGATTGTCTTCTTCATTATAAGCTGGGGATTGCTGTGGATCAGTAACCTACATCCGGATTGGGACTTGCTTTGGCTTGGCGTGTTATTGGTTCCACAGTTGATCTACCAACAATGGACTGAAGGTTCGGAATCCAGACAGCGATATATTGCCTATATGCCGTACTTTGGTATGACATCACTCATTTTTGCATCGATTGCTTGTTGGCTGTTCTAGTAACTGCAGGTTTCGTAAGTTGCCCTTTCTCTTCAACCGCCGTAGCTCTGCGCAGGTGGTCTTTCTCTTCAACCACCGAAGCCTTGCGAAGGAGGTCTTTCCCTCAAATCAGCTTTTTCCCTCACCACCAATCTTCCTCGACACCGTAATCCCCCAACGGGTATAGCTCCCAACGCTTTCAAAGTGCTCGCTGATCATTCGAACGCCGTTCACACTTGGTTCGATGGTAGCTGTCATCATGGATTGAAAACCGTGATAATGACTAAGATCAAGAGAGATGATCAATGGATCCAGCTTAAGGTAGTCAACTTGAGTGCCTAGATACACCTGTTGGGTCATGGGACTGCTACCAGTAACATCTGTTCCAAGAAGAACAACATTGCCTTCCCGCTTACTGGAAACGAAGGTGGTATTGAGCTCATGTAAAACCTGGGTGCCCAATTGATATCCCCCACGAAAACCAATATGAAATCTGGTTTTAGCTGGATCACAGACATAGTACACACCAATAGGAACCTGAATAACATCAAAGGATGGGAACGTCTTAATTACTTGAAATGTGTTTTCCGGAAAGAAGGCATGTGTGGCGGTGCTATAGGCTTTATACCCCAATCCCGATTGAATATGGAGGTGTTCCGTAATATCCATCTGGTACTGAAACCCAATTCCGGCCTTTAGCTGCCCTGAATTGCGGAAAATAGATTCGGAATTGAGGACCTTAACGTGATCAATCGATAGCAATGATTCCAACCCAATTTGATGAGAAATCTGGGCCTGGGAGTAGGAGGACGCCGTAAGGAGGATGAGAAGCATTCGCACAACGTTTTTCATGGGTATCTCAAGTTAATTGAGGTGGTGGCTTACATCCAACCAAAATAGGTGAAAGATCCTGTTGGTCTACTCATCGGTCAATGATCTAAACACATAGGAAATGGTAAACCCGTATCCGGTGTACGTTCCAAAAGAACTCATACTTGTTTGCTGGGGAGGATTACCGTTCTCGGCTACCGTAACATCCGCGGAACATATTTCATTGAACCCCCAATGATGGATGATGTCAAATCGGATCACGAAGGGATAAAGTGAGTGCTGTTCAATGCCAACACCTGAGGTAAGTTGATGAACGACCTGACTGCGTGTTCCGGTTCCAGTTGAAAATACCGCGAGTTGGGAGCCACTTGGCGATGAAATAATGGACGACGAAATCCCGGATGATACCACTTGTTTGGACCACAACCCCAGTTGATAGCCGGCGGAAACTAAAAAGTGTATGTTACCGTCGTTTGGGTTGATGGTGTATCCGGCACTCAACGGCAGTTGGGTAAAGTTCACCACCGGCAGCTCAACGAAGTTGGCAAATCCGGTATTGGCCGAGGTAACCACTACTTCAGGATGATACACTTTGTAGAATACTCCGCTCATTAAATCAATGTGGGAGTTCAACCGATACGCACCAGTTAAGCCGATGCTGATCCCCGGGCCGAATCGTCTGAGGACCTGGATGTCCGGATTTTCAATTACCCCATAATCCGATGTAACATGGGTCTGAAATCCAACCCGATAGAATTGCGCATATCCGGATGAAACGGATTGCAGGAAAAGCCATAGCCACACACTAATCTTGAGTACGTTCATGGGTCACTTCTTATCGTTTAACGCAGGAAGGGGATGGGTGGTATTACCGCATCAACGTGACGGTTCCCTTTCGATAATGACGTATGCCGCGGTAATCAGTCAGGGTGATCATGTACACATATATTCCTGACGGCACCAATTCGTCTTTGTACATCCCGTTCCAACCGGTGAAGTTATCGGATTCAAAAATCTTTTCACCCCATCGATTGAATATTGTGCACGTAACCTTGGCAAATCCAAGTCCCGATACGTTGAATAAATCATTGGAGCCATCACCATTTGGGGAGAAGGCACTGGGGACAAACGCAATAAGATTATCCCGAACCAGAACCGTTTTCAGTGTGGTATCTACACATCCGTGGTTGTTGTACACCGTTTGAACCACTGAATAGGTGCCACCTGACGCATAGGTTGTGAACGGACTTTCATCCGAGGATCCATCGCCGTTTCCGAAATCCCAACTCCAGGAGGTCACATCGGAAGAGGATTGATCCGTGAAGGTGACGTAAGCATTGTCTACATAGATTTCCTGCGGAGAGAAATTAAATGCTGAAACAGGATTTTTAAATACGGTTACCGGTGTATCCATTTCCAAGCCGCATCCATTACCGTCTTCCACATACAGTCGAAGGACATAGGAGCCGGATGTTAGTGTGGTGGTATCGGAGGTGACGTTATTCCATTGCCGCCCATTGATGCTCCAATGTATGCTGTCCTGAGCCTGAGTGGTGAAGCGAATGGTTAACGGCTCACATCCGGAATCGGGCACTACGTCAAGTGTATTGGTTGGGAAGTCCCAAATTGTAATTAGAATGGAATCTGAGCTGATGCAGCCGTTTGCATCGGTTCGTGAATAGCGGACTTGATGTTGACCGGGACTGGTTGATGTTGGGATGAATCGGCCGGTAGGCAATACGTATCCACCACCGCTAAACGTTCCTCCCGATACCTGTGCCAATAACTGAACGGTATCGGCATTACCACAGAATGGTCCGGCGGGTAACAGCGTGGAATTTGGGAGGCTCCATACGGTTACCATAATTGAATCGGTCGCGGTGCAGCCATTCCCATCGGCGTAGGTGTAGTAGTTCTTGTGTGTGCCAACTCCTGCCTGATCCGGGTCAAAGACCCCTGAGGCATCCACATGATTCCCGCTAAAGATGCCGCCAAAATTGATTTGCGGGTTGAGTTGTTGAAGTCCATTATTCAAACAAAATGGTCCAGCGGGTTGGATCGACGCGTCGGGAAGTGAGTCAACCCGAATGGAGGTTGAATCTGTATTAGAGCAACCATTCCCATCCGTTAGCGTATAAAAAACCCACACGGTGGTGTCACCGGCCAATTCAGGATCAAAGGCTCCGGTGTTCGTTAAATAGGTCGTGACATGGAAGGTTCCCGTGGTATGAACGGCTCCCGAAAGTTGTTGTAGTCCGGCATTTAAGCAAAATGGTCCGGCAGTGGAGATGGAGGCATCCGGGAGACTATCCACGAGGATCTGGGTGGAATCCGTATTCGTACAGCCATTCCCATCCGTAAAGGTGTAGTACACGATGTGACCTCCAACACCAGCCCCTTTCGGATCAAATTGACCCAGGGTGTCCAGGTAGGAAGTAGGGGCGAATCGTCCACCGGAATTAATCGAAGGAATCAGTTGCTGGACAGATGCATTCAAACAATGCGGACCAGATCCCACAATGGAGGCGTCCGGTATCGAATCCACCTGAATTTGAATGGAATCCGATGCTGTACAGGAATGGCCATCGGTTAATTCATACACCACCTTATGCGAACCGGCACCTGCCACAAATGGGTCGAAGATTCCACTGGAGGTCAAATAGGCGGTTGTATGAAATTGACCATAGGTGTGAATTTGTCCCTGAAGAATTATCGTGTCTGCATTGGCACAGAGTGGTCCGGCCGGGAGTATCTGGGCATCCGGCAAGGTGTCTACGGTAATGTCTATGGAATCACTGGCAAAACAGCCGTTACCATCCAGGAGTGAATAGAATAAGGTGAAGGTGCCATCACCAGCTACTATGGGCTGAAATAATCCACTCGTATCGATCCATGAGGTGGGGTCAAATCGACCATATGCGTTAACCGCACCCATGAGTTGAACGCTCGCGTCATTGGCACAGAACGGTCCTGCCTGGGCAATACGTGCATCCGGGATGGAATCTATTTGGACGTCAATGGAATCCACTCCCGCACATCCCAAACCATTGGTAAGTTGATAGTAGATGGTGTGCATTCCTACCGAAGCCTGGGAAGGATCAAAATTACCGGCAGTGTCCAGATAGGCTGTCGCGATAAACAATCCACCAGGGTTTACAGCCGGCTGGATCAGGTGAATGGTATCATTCTGACAGAATGGACCTGCCTGAAGGATGGATGCATCGGGCAGGGAATCAACCCGTATATCGAGGGAATCAGTATTGGAACAGCCGTTTCCATCCATCAATGAATAGTAAACCCGATGCCAACCGGTGTCGGCCACGGTAGGGTTAAAGAGACCTGTGGTGTCCATAAACGTCGTGGAGGTAAACAATCCACCTGTGTGGGTGGCAGGTTGCAGTTGTTGTGGTGGTTGATTCAAGCAGAATGGTCCCGCCGGTGTAATGGAGGCATCCGGTATGGAGTCCACTGTGATGAGGGTTGAATCGTTTCCAACACACCCGTTTCCATCGGTAAAGGAATAATAGATCTTATGATATCCGGGGATGGCGATTAATGGGTCGAAGGCGCCGGTAGTATCCAAAAAGGAGGTTGCCGTAAAACGTCCGCCGGGATTAATTTTTCCCGATAGCGTTTGAACTCCGGCGTTCAAACAAAACGGACCGGCAGCCGTAATGGAAGCATCCGGTATGGTATCCACAACCAGATCAATTGAATCCCGATTGGTGCAACCATTTCCGTCGGTGAATTGGTAATAGGCCCGGAAGGTACCGGGTCCGGCCTGATTGGGTTCAAACTGGCCGGATGTATTCAACCAGGCTGTGGAAAGGAAGGTGCCTCCGGTATTAACCTTTGGAGACAGTTGTTGTACGGTATGATTCGCGCAGAACGGACCGGCTGGGGTGATGGATGCATCGGGAATGGTGTCAATCACTACCGTGGTGGAATCGGTGTTGGAACAGCCATTTCCATCGGTTCGCGAATAATAAACGACAAATGTTCCGGATCCTGAAGTAGATGGGTCAAATCGGCCTGCGGTGTCCAGGTAACTGGTAGTTTGAAAAATGCCGTCCGTGAATCGAGCAGGTTGTAGGGTGAAGGAACCGCCATTCTCGCACACATTGGCGTGTGATGTAATAGAGGCATCCGGGATGGAGTCTACCCGAATCGTGATGGAGTCAGAAGATGAACATCCATTCCCATCGATCAGGTGATAGACCGCCAAATGACTGCCTTCACCCGCTGAATCCGGCAAGAAGGTTCCGGTGCTATCGAGGTAGGAGGTAGGTGTAAACCATCCACCGGAATTCACCTTTGCCGTTAAGGTTTGTTGTCCGCCATTCGCGCAAAACGGTCCGGCAGCGGTGATGGAGGCATCCGGCAAGGAATCTACCGTGATCATCAACGAATCGGTATTGGAACATCCGTTGCCATCTGTAATTCGATGGTAAATAGGGATCGATCCCGTGCCGGCAAGGGCAGGGTCAAACCACCCGGCCGTATCGTTATAACTGGATTGGACGAATACACCTCCATAAAGTTTGGGTTCAATCAGTTGGAGGGTGTCGTTCAGACAAAACGGTCCGGCCGACAGGATGGACGCGTCTGGAAGGGAGTCAACTTGAATGTAAGCCGTATCGGTATCACTGCATCCATTGCCATCGGTAAGGGTATACATCACGACATGCGAACCGGTATCGGCTACCATAGGATTGAAATATCCAGCCGTATCGATGTAGCTGTACGAATTAAAGCTTCCATACGTGTTCACCGCACCCTGAAGCAGTTGTATACCGGCATTCAAGCAGAAAGGTCCGGCAGAAGCGATGGCGGCATTCGGAATGGAATCTATTTGAACCGAGATGGTATCATCTCCAACACATCCGTTACCATCTGTGAAGGTATACCTCACCTCATGTGAACCAACCCCGGCAAGGGAAGGGTCAAACCATCCGAGGGTGTCCAGGTAGGATGTGGGCGAGAAATAACCTCCGGAGTGCACCAGCGCCATCACCTGTTGAGTGGTGTCGTTGGCACAAAGCGGACCAAAAGTCTGAAGGGAGGCGTTGGGCACGGTATCGATTTGAACCACACTGGAGTCCAAATTACTGCACCCATTGGTGTCGGTCAACTGGTAATACACCAAATAGGATCCTCCGCCAAGCGTAGAGGGATTGATCCATCCGGCAGATGTGATTCGCGTTGACGGTGAAAAGCTTCCGCCGGATTCATATGGAGAAAGTTGCTGTGAGGTGTCGTTTGCGCAGAACGGACCAGCAGATACTATGGCGGCATTCGGTATTCCCCAAACCTGTACCGTGGTTGAGTCCTGACCGGTACAACCGTTGCCATCGGTAAATGCATAATACACCTTATGTGTTCCCACCCCGGCTTGTGCAGGATTGAAGATTCCATTGGTATCCAGGTAGGCCGAAGATGTAAACCGCCCACTGGTATTCACCAATCCGGTCAACGTTTGTTTGCCCGCATTCAAACAATATGGTCCGGCTGTAGTGATGGACGCATTTGGAATGGTATCAACGGCGATGAGAAGGGTGTCTGTTCCGGAACAACCATTTCCATCCGTGAACCAATAACGGGCTGAATGAGAACCGGGTCCGGCGGAAGCGGGATCAAACCATCCCAGGCTGTCCAGGTAATTCGTTGTGTCAAACCAACCACCGGAATGAACGGCTGCCACCAACTGAACGGGGCTGGCGTTTGCGCAATGCGGTCCGGAAGGAGAAATGGATGCATCGGGGATGGAGTCAACCTGAATAGTGGTGGTGTCGGAGTTGGAGCATCCATTCCCGTCGGTATAGGTGAAAATCACTGAATGATTTCCAACACCGGACAACGCCGGACTAAACCAACCGGTTGAATCCAGGTAACTGGTGTTGGTGAACAATCCTGTTGAGGTTGGCTTAGCCAAAGTGGTGGCTGAGTCATTCGCACAGAAGGCATTGTAGGCAGGTAAGATCACTTGAGGTATGGTGTCCACCAAAATGTCGATGGAATCCATTCCCTGACAATTGGAATCCAACGTGGCATAGTACACCCGGTTAATAGCCTGAGTAGTTTGTGATGGGTCAAAGAGTCCGGAAGAATCCACAAAACTTCCGCCGAAGAAATACCCACTGGAATGATTGATGATTAACTGAGAAGGGGCATCGTTCCGGCAGAATGGACCGGCAGCTGTAAAGGTGAGATCCGGGATGGAATCCACGGTAAAAATACCGGAATCAAGGGTAATACAACCAAAGGTGTCGGTTACGCTAAAGTAGATTTGATTGGGTCCGTTGTTGGCGGAATCAACAATTACCAGCCCGCTACTGTCTACCGCACGATGTCCGTAGAAAAATCCGGTAGAAACGGGTTTGGTCAGCTGGAAGGTGTCCAACAAGGCACAGACCGATTCGTCCCGGGTAAACAAGCTGTCGTATTGGCGAACCGCTTGAATGGTCACACTGTCGGAATTGCTTGAACACCCATATCGATCCGTCAGACTTACCGTAAATGTTGCGTTGGTGCTTACCCATCGCGCGCTGTCTGTATACCCATCTGACCACGCATAGCTGGCACCCACCTTTGGATTGGGAGGCAAAACCGCGAACGATTCATTGTCATTCGAAATATGAATGTTCCGAACGAGGTAGCGGTTGGCGTATTGAACATTTCGGGCACCAATCCCAAAGCGGAATCCGGATTGAGTGCGTGATGTGGCATCGGTATAGGTGCCGATCAGGATAAGGTCGAAATAGACATAAAAGGTCTGATTCACATACTTGATCTGAACGTTGTGCCACTGGCCATCGTCAAATGACATACCGGGTGTTTGGGTGTTTCGTCTGGACCCCGACCAATTAAATTGTAATTGGTTCCCGGCTTGTCGGTCCAGGTTAATGGAATATCCACCCGTATTGGCATCTTCAGATGTGGGGGTGGATGACGCAAACAGATATAACCAGGTGGCATATCCGCCATATCCATCGCTGAAATAATCAAATGAAACGGTAAAGGTGTCCGTGATTTTTAAGGAGGAATCGGTCCATTCAATCTCACCATTTTCGTAGGTGGTGGACGAGGTCAGGACCGCATAACCATTGGAGGCCGTGTGCGAGGCATTGTTATATAACCTACCTGTGGTAGCCGAATTTAAGGAATCCTGCACCAGGTATGGATTGTCGTAGTAAACGGTTGGGTTCAACAGGAAGGAGTCACCAGTACAGAAAAAGGTGTCATTGGGCATTTCAACAATGGGTAATTCATTGATTTGCACATACACACTATCCCGATACGAGCAGGCACTACGCATCTTAAACACCAAATCATCGAAGAAGGCATAGCTCGTAGTGTTGTTGGTGCTTACCTTGTTGGATTGGATCCACACCCGAACCCAGCGGGTGTATTTGGGCGTAGTGCGTGAATGGGTAAAGGACGTCCAGTTTGGATTGGCAATGTAACCGGTTCGGTACAAGGCCAACAAATTGTTGGATTGATCATAGTATTCAACCGTGACCTGTGCCTCATCGCCGTAACTCTGATACCCCCTTAAGAAGCCCGTCATGGAGGATTTGGCAATGCCGGAATCGATGTCTACCGAATCGGCACTCACATCAATGTCCTGATAGGCTTCGGATAATCCGCCCGAACCATTAATGACGTACCCCACATAATTCAGTTCCAATGGTGAATAACTGGAACTGGACGATCTTCGCCAACTTCCGGAAACGGTTGTCCATCCAACGCTAGCCGGATTTTGTTCAAAACCGCCATTCACCAGCAGATTGGCTTTATCCTGCATATCGTAATAGTACATTCCGGTTCGGCTAACCGTAATGTTGGCGGTGGTATCACCGGTGTTCCAGATCCCTACCCCGTGTGAAATGGAGGCATTTAACGTAATGCTGTCGCCTTTACACAGAATGGTATCTGTATTTGAAATCAGGGCATACGGTGAGAACGGTACTACCACCGGAATGGTGATGGAATCACGGCTTCCTCGGGTGGTATGAATCACCACCAATTTTACCTGATAGGTGACTTCCTGATTTAATGCCGGGTAATCAATCACCGGATGCAAAACGGTATCGGTTAGACCGTTGTAGCCAAAATCCCATTCATATCGAATGGAGTCGCCCTGAGACGACGTATTTACAAATTGAACCACATTCTCCGGACAACCGGTATTGTAGTAGAATGCGGCATTGGGTTGGAAAATATCCACCGGAAAGCAGGAGGTATCCGTATTCTCTTTGGCCTCTACCTTCATCTCCAATTCGCCTGTGGCGTCTTCAGGTGTAACGATCTGGACATAATAGGTTCCGGCCCTTATACAGTCCAGCGTAAAGGTGGTAAGCGCGTTGTTGTTACAGGGCGCCGGCGTTAAGCTTTGGCAGTTGCCGTAATAGGTCCGATAGCGAATTTCATTGGAGGTGGCATCCGTAAATTCGGACAAGGAAAACTCCAGGTCAACTTTGGCGGTGTCGGTGTATTGCACCACAAACCAACTTGATTTATACCCGGACGGACCAAACAAACACCCCATGTTGCTGCCGTCTTCTCCAAAGTCGGTTCCAATGGTGTGACAATTTACCAGCAGGCGATCAGACTGCTGTTCCAGAGTATCCAGTAAGAGGGGAACGGCATTGGAACAATAATCCCCCGTATGATAGTCCAGAACAACTTGTGGAATGACCCAATCACTACAGGCCTGAGAGGTGCATTTGTTGAGTTGAATGTAATAATACCCCGGTTCAACGCAGATGTATCGGGCCGAACTGTTCATGAGTGAATTGTAGGTCCCGGACGTCCCGATGGGGGTTTTATACTCCATGCCGCCTAGCGAATCACCATCCGTCAACGAACGGTACACCTTCATTCGATACGGATCCGTGGAGTAGGTGGTGTAAAAGTTTGAACCGCTTTGATAGCTGTATTCGTAGTTATAAAACAGATAACCCACGGAATCAACCTTTACCTTGTACCAAACGGTAGCTCCATTGCCATCGTAACATCCCGAAGTGTAATAGTTATTGCTGTGGTATATGTCTGTGGTATCCAGGGTTGCACCGGCAAAATAGGTCTTGGTGCCGCGATACAATACCTCACTGGTTAAAACGGTGGTTGCATTCCGATTGGGTATTTGAACGTGTAGTTCCAACTCATCAAAATACACATCTGTGTTGTAGTTGGTTCCGTTATTCACGGCCTGCATATGTACCCGTATGGTTTTGGTGCCTGTTGGAATGGTCCTACTGTCCGATCGCTGTTGCCAGGAACCCACTGAAGTAGTCCAGTTGCTGGTATAGGTGGCCAACACAGAACCGGATGCATTGAGGTATTCCACCACAAAACGACCCTCATCAACGGCGGCTTCACTTTTGGACTGAATGTATCCTGTGAACGAAGCTGAAGCCGTTCCGGCGGCAATCTGGCTGGAATAAACAGACATGTCCACGTCCTGGTATAAATCCACCGTGTCATTCCGATAATAATAATATGAATAGGCGTTACAATGGTAGCCACTAACGCCGGTAACGGCCGAGTTGCGGATTTGCCAGTTACCCTTGGCGGTGGTCCAGGCATTGGTTTGTTCGAAACTGCCGTTTACCAGCAGATTCAGGTCATTCAGGCCGTTAATGGGATTAGCCGATGAGTAATGATCAAAATCGGTGTCGGGCAGGTAGGTGGAATCATAGGTCACCTCCATCCACACATTCATATTGTTCATTGGGACGTCGGTGTAATAATAACCCGACTGCTCAACCAGCACATAATATCGTCGTGGCTTTATCTCATCACAAGCAGAAATGGCAAACGTCAGGGTATTGGATGAGTTATAGGCGCAGTTGTAATAATCATAACCCAGGAACGTGAGACCATCCGATAAGGTGGAATCAATTTTACCCGACGATCTGAGTTGAGCAATGGAAAGTGAACCATCCTCATCGGATTCAAAGACCGAAAATCTGAATGTGCGTTGAATCCCCTGTTGTAAGTTGGACATCAGCGATTTTAAGGCAACATTCACCTGTCCACGCCCGTTGATCGTAAAGGAGTACCAGAGGTTCCTTCGGATATCAGAATTCCATGGGTAATACGTTCCATTGGAGTACGACAAATAGGCTGAATCGTACGGAAACATAGCTACATTGGTGTCGCCTGCGTAAACCCTGGGGTTGATGTGGGTGTAACAGGACGAACTGGTTGGGTCTGAGAATTCGGCTCCCGTTCTGCATGTCAGGTAGTTGTGACTTGCCGGTAAAGAAGTGTCGTCCGGATGAACGTCACCAATTTTACCGTCATAGGCCGATCCGGTTCCGGGAATGGCTCCAAAATCGTAGGCGTAGCTGGCGTGATCAAATCGGGATTCCATCACAGAGTCTACGTACATGACAGGCCTAACGGATGCAGATTGACCTGATGTGCGCGTGCAGAAGTATACCACGGAATAGGTGCCCGGCTGAAGATTACAATACTCTACATGGTTGGCTTCATAATTACAGTCCTGAATAGGACTGGTGGTTGAGAGTTTGGAGGAGTCTGAACGGACATCAAAATCATACAGCTTTACATCCCAGGTGCCACCCGACACATTTCCCCAAATCCTAACAAAGGATGGTGTAGCCAAATTGAAGTTGTAATACACAATGTCAGTTGTATTGGTATCACATAACGCTGAATTGGGGAAGTGATTAAGGGGGGTGTCTAAATCACAATCCAAATACTCTGCCGGGAATACGTACTTTTTAAGGTGTAAGTGCATTCCGGCAATGCTCGAGTAATTGGTGTCCCAGGTAATGGGTTGATTATTGTTAACCAGGCTATCGATATATCCCGATAGGGAGGGTCGGTAAAATTTTCGAGGATTTACCGTGGATGCCCTCGTTGTGATGGAAACGTAGTGCGAGTAGTAGTACATCCTGTTGGCAGAAGACTGATGGCGTTTCAATGAATCATACGATACATCGGTATTTTCACTGACCATGACGGTGTACCAGCCAGCCGTTAAGGGGAAACAATCACTGGTGGTTTGGTAAGAAACACATGACCAGTCCTTGTCGTCATTCACAAGAGATAGTCCTGTCTTGCCATTTCGCACATCACCTTTGAAGAGTGATATACTTCGACCTCCATACCGATAAGCCGAATAATCCACCCCAACGGTAACAACAGCCGTTGAGTCTAAATAGAAGACGTGGTAGGTGTTTCTGACACCACACGATACACCGTCAATGGTATCTGGATTCTGGCTGCAACTAAAGGTGTCGCGTGTTCCGTTCCACGTACCGTAGCCGGATAGGGTATCAAAATTTTCTGCCGAGGCATACGTGCTGAATTTTGGTTTAGCACTGTAAAATGTGACGTAAGGCGTTTCGGTTTGAGTGATTCCAATGCTATCGAAGAACGAAACCAGGGTATATGTTCCCGGGGTAACACACACGTCCTGACCACTGGAGCCAAGGTTAAAGCAATCGGTATAAGGAACCAGACCGGTTAAGGTGTCGGGGTAGGCACTAACGGATTGACTGGCACGCAGGTCAAAAACATTGCCTCGATATAACCGATGCTGTCCGTGATAATCGTAATACGGATAGCCTCTGTAAACGGTTTGCAATCCGGAGATATCAACCATGCCGCTATCGGCTTGACCATCACCATCTGCATCGCCGATCTCAAAACTGCGATACATTACCTTTCGCTTAATGGTATCACAAATATCTTCAGGCATCACACCGTCATTGCAGGAAATCGTGTCCTTGCCAGCTTGAATTCGGGTGTAATTGGGCAGTGCGTTGAGGGAGTAAATGGAGTCGGCGTCAGTGGTATTTACCAGGGCAAACCGATTGGCAACCGGAAGCTGACTTTGATTGAATGTAAATCGGTAATTCCCGCCAAGGTGCAAGGTGCCGTCACATTTCCAATTACTGTAATCTCTTAGTGTATCGCATCCCAGTAACTGAAGTGCGTAGTTGCCGGGTTCCAGACAGGATAAGGCATAGGTGGTGTTTCCCGTACCGGTCATCACCAGGTTATTGGTGTCAATTCCACCGCAGGAAGACGTTATGGTATCCTTGAATAACCGGAAGGCTAGATCTGAATATCGCTTGTAATTATTGTCACCGGGTAAATAGGAAAAGGTCAGATTTAATGCCGATTGCTGATCCAGTGTGAATCCTACCCACTCAGCTAAATTGTAATCAAAGTTGCCAATGGTAATTGGAATTGTATTGGCATTCCCACACGCATTATTGCTAATTAAACTGGAGCAACTAAAACCAGCTGAGAAATAGTTGGTACCCCGAACAATGCCTAGATCGGCACTGGCACCTAAAACGGGTTTGTAATACCCGGAGTCATATTGAGTTGTTTGATCGGCTAGGGTAAGTCGAATGGTTTTGATGTAATCTTCATGCAGGATGAGTTGAAGGGAGTAGGTGAAGCCTGAATCAAACAGACATTTATAGTCCTGAACGATATCCGAACAATTGGAGTAACAGGTGTTCCCGGATTGCCAATCTGAATAGCCCGAGTCCAGAAGTTGCAAGGTTCCGCCGCGACAATCGCCTTTATACAACCGGTAGGCAATGGTGTCAAAACGATTGCAGTTGGAAACCGGTCGCCATTTTAGCTGACTGTTATCGGCATCATTTTGAGCTGAAAAAACGAACCACGCACTCTGATTGTAAGCGAGGTAATTCGAACCCAGATCGGCGAAAAATTCAGAGCTGTCTTCCACCGTATAACATCCCATTTCAAAATCAACGTATTTGGAGGTGTTTCCACCGTATCCAATAGTTTGATTCCCAAAGTCATATGCACTATCAGCTGCATCATATACCGCATTTACTACGGCCGAATACTGGTAGGGGTAGGACGTGGTGATTTCCAGGTAAACCTTACCCATGGCCCGGGTCTTGGCACTTACCTGAATCAAATACCACCCCGGATCCATACACGGATTGAATGAACTTCCGAACTGATTGAGGGTTGTGATTTTTGCTGCTGTTGCCATGGTGGCGGTGGGCAAACACTGATCGCCCTTGAAGGTGGTAAAACCCACGTCCTTGGTGCCAATGGCGTTGGCATTTTGTTTTAGTTCGATGTTAACTCCGCGTCTGGCGGGTAGGTAGAATTTATACCAGATACTTTTTTTATCGTTCCCGGCAGAAACCAATGAACTGTGAAAGTATTCTCCGGTTTGAATGGTGGCGCTGTCAATGGCGGTAGAATCGGTTCGAAAAGTGCCGATGGTAAATCCCCCGGTGCCAAGTGAAATGAACTCGGCTTGACTGCAACTATCGTTTCCCGGAGCCTGGGCAACCACATCTGTTGAGGCATAGGTAAGCCACATCAGAATCAAAACGATGGAATTGAATCTCACGACCAGAGGGAAATGGAAAAAACCAAAGATAGCGACTTCGTCGCTCTAATGTCAACTGTTTACAGGGATTTAACCCAATTCCCGCTGGATGTATTGAGCAACTACTTTGGGATCAAGTCGCTCCAATGGATGAACCAGATCGGGCAATTCAACATATTTAGCCTGTGGAAGGGCTGATGAGGCTTCAATGGATTCGTCCAGTGAAATCATCCGATCCTTCTCTCCCCGGCCAATGGTAACTGGGATGTTGATGGTGCCCAAATCATCCATGGTTAAGGCTTTTCCGGTTCCCAGGTCCAACATCATTTCGGCCGTTCGATACATCAGATCACTCCAATTCATACCGTGTAAGCTTCTGAGATAATCGGCATACTGTGGAACCTTTTCCATGACGATCTGGGGATGAAGTTTAACGGCTTCTTTTCTGGATTCTTCCAATGACCAACTGAATTTCGTTCCAAGCGTCGCAATTTTTTCAAATCGATCCGGATGCGATAAGGCCAGATGCATGGCCGCATATCCGCCCATGCTGAAACCAAAAACGGAACACGTCTCTATTTGCTGAGAATCCAGGTAGTTCATGATGTCGCGGTCAAATACATCGAAACTCAGTTTAGGCGGTTCTCCGCCCATATGGCCCGTAAACCCTATGGCATGGGTGTCAAAATGAGCCAATTCAGATTGAATGGCATGAAACTGAATGGGAGAACCCAGTGCTCCATGAAGGAGGATAATCGTTTTCGACATGCAGGGAAATTACGGGTTCAGATGAATAATTCGCCCCGTTCGCACATCGTTTTCTGACTGAACGCTCACAAAATACATCCCAGCGATCCATTCCGAGGTGTTCATGGTAAATACATTGGTAGCCCTGTTCACTGAAATCTCCCGGAACAACTTACCATCCACGGTATAAACGCTGATCTGTTGAATGGGGGTGTTGCCATTTACGATGGTAAGATCATTCAAAGTGGGGTTGGGATACAGCTGTAAATCGCCGGCTGGTTGATTGTCATGAATCACGTAATTCCGACTTAATATCCAGTAATTTGGGTCGATGAAGAGCGAATCGGCCAACCAGTTGATAGGCAAGGTGAAGGTTGTGTCGTTCGATTCTGTCTCCAACCGGAAGTACGCCTTCGTATCCTGGTTCTTCACCAGAATTTCAACCGGTACGGAATAATGATCAACCGATGGTGCCAAGGTGTCCTGCTGGAGTCGTACAACCAATTTGTCGCCTGATTGATGCCATGTAGCGGTGATGCTCGGATAGCCTTCGCCATACAACCAATCATCAAAGAAGTCTGAAAGATCGTTCCCCGAACTTCGTTCGATATGCTCTTTCAGATCATGGCTTCGGGCAAATCCATATCGCAGATTCTGATCGCCCAAATAGGATCGCAGCCCGGCAAAAAAGGCCGAGTCTCCCACGGTCCAGCGAAGCATGTGTAAGATCTGAGCTCCTTTGTGGTAGGTAAACTGACTGCTAAACAATCGGTTTTCATCCAGGGTGTCAGCCGCTTGAACAAAAACGCTTCCGGTGCGATACTGCATGGCGCGGGTTCGGCTGTGTAAATTATTGGCTATCCAATCATCGTGACTCAGCAGGATATCATAACTCAGTAAGGTCAGGTAGGTGGCAAATCCTTCATTCAGCCATAGATCCTGCCAGGAACCACAGGTGATCATGTCGCCAAACCATTGATGGCCGAGTTCGTGTGCCACCAAACCGAAATTCCAGTCTACCATGAAACTCATCGTTTGATGTTCCATACCTCCTCCACGCAGAAATTGAGCGTGACCGTACTTCTCATCGATAAACGGATACGCCCCAAAAAGCGAATCGAAGAGTTGCATGATTCGAACCGTTTCACGAGCCGGATCCCGGCCAAATGGAATGTACTCCGGAAAGATGTAGTTCAGTATGGGCAAACTGTCTCCGGACGGAAACCTAACCCAATCGGTAAATTCATCATAATTGGTCACCGCAAAGGCCACCAGATAGGTGGTAATGGGATATCGGTGTTTCCAATGATAGGTTTGCTTTGTGCCGATGGGTTCGACTTGTTCCAGGGAACCAATTCCGGCGGCCTTCATACCCAATGGTATGGTAATGTACATGTCCAGGGAGTCCACCTTGTCTGTCAATCCATCCTTACACGGCCACCACTGATGAGCGCCGTAAGGCTGACTCAGTGTCCAGATTACCCCAGTGGTGTCCTCCACACGGCCTTTTGATCGGTCATAGCTGCGGTAGGGGTTGTTTGTTGGATCGCCGGAGTAATTTACCTGGATACGGCCTCTTTCATTAGCGGTGAGTGGTTGAGGCAGGGTGATGGTAAGTACATCGAATTGATGGTTGAAAACCGTGGAAGTTCCATTATACAGGAGCGAATCAATATGAAGATTATCGGCCAAATCAAGTGTAACGATTGACGTGGCGGTCATGGCTTTAAACGTTATGACGGCCTTTGCCGTTAAGTCGTTCTGGCTCGGATCTACGTCCAAATGCAACGTTACATGGGTAATATCGATCGACTCACCAGCCGATGATTTAAACAACGATGATTTTTGGTGTTTGTGTAGCGTTTCAAACTGTTTGCAGGTCAACTCCTGACCCATTGCCCCGAGGTATGGAACAACAACAAACAGAAAGATCAACAGCCGTTGCATGTCTCAAATAACGGCAATCCGCGCCAATGTGTTTGGTGAATTGGGAGGTGTGTCAGGCTTCTGACATTTACCCATCATTCAAATGATCTTCGAACCAATTCGGCTTGTTCCCGAGCATGGATAGCGGCATAACCGGTAGCCGGCGTAGAGGATGACCTGCGGGAAAGTTCATCCAGCTCAAAGGGAAGTTTGTAGCGAAGTAAGTGCATCCATGCGCCCATATTCTTCGGCTCTTCCTGTACCCATAACCAACTGGCCTTGGCATACTTTTTATGCAAGGCTGCCAATTGCGTTTCGGGCAATGGATACAATTGTTCAACTCGAACAATGGCCACATCCTTGATCTTTTCTTCCTGTTGTTTTGCCAGCAGATCGTAGTATACCTTCCCGTTGCAAAGAATAACTTTCCGCACATCGGTTGGTTTTACGTAACGGTCATCAATGATCTCCCGGAATCCACCCGTAGTGAATTCAGCCGCCTCCGAAACGCATAGTGGTTGGCGGAGAAGACTTTTCGGTGTCATAACAATCAATGGAACCCGGAACTCTCGTTTGAGTTGTCGGCGCAGGGCATGAAACAAATTCGCAGGTGTGGTGGGATTAATCACCTGCATGTTGTTGGTGGCGCAGAGTTGCAGGTATCGTTCCGGTCGGGCAGATGAGTGTTCTGGTCCCTGACCTTCGTGCCCGTGCGGGAGCAACATAACAAGACCATTATGTCGTTTCCATTTGGTTTCGCCACTGGCGATGTATTGGTCAATAATAACCTGAGCGCCGTTGGCAAAATCGCCAAATTGAGCTTCCCAAATGGTTAGCCCGTTGGGATTGCTCATGGCATAGCCATACTCAAAACCCAACACGGCAAACTCGCTGAGGTGTGAGTTGTAGATTTCGAATCGGGCCTGTTTATCTGAAACGTGGGCCAATGGGACATATTCCTGCTCGGAATCTTCCGATGTGAGAACGGCATGCCGATGACTGAACGTTCCTCGTTCACAATCCTGACCGCTCATCCGAACCGGATGTCCTTCCTTTACGAGTGATCCATACGCCAGCAATTCCCCCATGGCCCAGTCAAAGGTTCCATTCGAAATCATCTGACTTCGATCCTCAAACAACTTGCTTACTTTTCTGAAGGCCTTGAAGTTTTCAGGGATGTGGGTAATGGCCTGGGCGATGTCTGTGAGTTCCTTTTTAGTGATGGCGGTTTTAGGTGATTGAATGAAATCACCTTCAATGGCCTTTCTAATGTTGGTCCAGGTTCTGCTTGGTGATTGTTTGGTGACCACCGGTTTATCTTCCCGAACCCAATTCAGCTTTTCCTGAAGCAGATTTTTGAACTCTTTTTCCATCTGCTTGGCCAGCTTGGCTTCCAACTCTCCACCAGCGGCCAGTGTTGCCGCATAGATTTCACGGGGATTGTTGTGGGCGGCAATAGCCTTATACAATTTTGGCTGCGTAAATCGAGGTTCGTCGCCTTCGTTGTGTCCGTATTTGCGATAACCCAGTAAATCGATAAAAACATCGGTGTGGTATCGTTGACGAAATTCCATTGCCAGTTGCATTACGTACACAATGGCTTCTACATCATCCCCATTGACATGGAATACCGGACACTTGGTGGTCTTCGCCACGTCGGTACAGTAGATGGATGTACGTCCCTCAATGTAGTTGGTGGTAAAGCCAATCTGGTTATTGGTTACGATGTGTATGGTTCCTCCCACGTTATAAGCGGCTAATCCAGCCATTTGAAGGGTTTCATACACAATACCCTGACCGGCTACGGAGGCGTCACCGTGAATCAATATCGGAGCCAGTTTGTTGAAATCGTTGCTGTATCGTCCGTCTAATTTTGCCCGGGATAAACCACCTACTACCGGATCAACTGATTCCAGATGCGAGGGGTTGGGGGAAAGGTTCAAACGCACCAGTTGACCTCCTGAGGAAGTTATATCAGAGCGATAACCCAGGTGATATTTTACGTCACCTTCAAAGAGGGCATCCTGGTATGCCTTACCTTCAAACTCGGTAAAAATTTCTTCGTAACTCTTCTGCATGACGTTGGCCAACACATTGAGTCGGCCTCGATGCGCCATGCCAATCACATACTCTTGAACACCCAGATCAGCACCGTGGTCTATGGCCGAATCCAACGCTGGAATGAGTGTTTCCAATCCTTCCAATGAGAAACGCTTTTGACCCACATATTTGGTGTGAAGAAAGTTCTCGAAAACAACCGCTTCGTTGAGTTTGGAGAAGATACGCTTCTTCTGATCCATGCTCAGGCTGGGTTGATTTTTTCGGGTTTCCATCCGTTCCCGCAACCATCCTTTCATCTCGGTGTTCTGGAGATACATAAATTCTACACCAATATGGCCGCAATAGGTTTGCTCCAAATGCTGGATGATGTCACGCAGTTTGGCCGGGCCAATACCGATTTCGATTCCGGCATTGAACACGGTGTCCAGATCGGAATCGGATAACCCAAAATTGGGCAGACTGAGATCCGGAGAATAGGTGCGTCGTTCCCGAACGGGATTGGTTTTGGTAAATAAGTGCCCCCGGCTTCGGTATCCTTCGTTGATCAGCCTCAGGACATTTATTTCCTTGAGCATGTCTTCCGACACTTCGGCCGATGAGCCTCCATTTCGGTTGTAGGCCAGATCAAATCCTTCAAAAAATTTCTGCCATCCAAAATCAACCGATTCCGGGTTTTGAAGATAGCGGGAATAGAGTTCGTCGATGGAATCGACATCAGCGTTGCTCAAGTAGGAATGGCCTAACATGCTCGGATTTTTAATAAGCGTGCAAAGATAGAAAACTGCCGTGCACGACGTGTGGAATACGCCGTCTATTTAAGGTAATGCTATCCGGCAGACTTTTTTTGTTCAGCGAGGTACTATTTCTCTGTTTCCCGTCCTTTTAGAATGATGCGAAGTGCCGTATTCCTGGTTAAATAGGCCGATGTCCAATTGAGAAAAATGATGAGTTTGTTTCGCACACTGAGAATGAGCATCAAATGGAGAAACATCCATACAAACCAGGCGAAGAAACCTTGAAATTTAACAAAGGGAAGATCTACCACAGCCTTGTTCCGGCCAATGGTAGCCATGGTTCCAAGATCCTTGAATTCATAGGCCCGCTTCGATTTGCCGTGTTCTGATCGATTCAGATTGCGCGCGAGATTTTTGGCCTGCTGAATGGCAACGTTCGCCAATTGGGGGTGGCCACTCGGATGCTCCGATGTTTCCATGAGTGCCATATCACCAAGAACATAAATGCCCGGATGGTTGATCAGTTCATTGTAGGGGTCTACCTTTAATCGATTACCTCTACCAACGCATTCCTTTGGTAGTCCCTGAATGGTGTTGGAAATCACCCCAGCCGACCAAATAACGGTGTGTGTTGGAATGGTGTCGCCATGATTGGTGGTAATAACGTTTCCGTCATACGATGTTACCACCGTATCGGTAATAATCTCAACGCCCAACTCTTCCAGGTATTTACGCGAGTGTTTCCTGCTGGCCTCGCTCATGGCGTTGAGGGTGTTGGCGCTGCCATCAATCAGAATAATTCGGAGTTGATTGAAGTCCAATCGGTGAAAATCCTTGGGTAGTATATCCCGCCGTATTTCGGCAAACGAACCAGCCAATTCAACACCTGTTGGCCCGGCACCCACCAAAACGATGGTTTTGGACGATTCATCTGCCGGATTGTTGATCAGATTTTCAAAGGATTGCAGGATGTGATTTCGGATTTGAATCGCATCGTAGGTGGTCTTAAGGGTGAAGGCGTGCTTCCGAAGTTCATCGTTACCAAAAAAGTTGGTGGTAGCGCCCATGGCCAGGATCAGGATATCGTAGGTGAATTCTCCAATGCTCGTGGAGAGCATTTTCGAATGGTGATCCACCGAGCGTACCTCAGCCAGCCGAATTTTGACCTCGTAATCTTTCCTGAAAATGTAGCGAAGCGGAAAGGAAATGGTGGTTGGCTCAATCTGGGAGGTGGCAACCTGATAGAACAGAGGTTGGAACTGATGGTGATTGATCCGGTCGATCAGAAGAATGTCGAACCGCTTGTGGTCAAGGGACCTGACCGCATTAAGCCCGGCGAAACCTCCGCCCACAACAATCACCTTTTTTTTGGCAGGTGCGTTTTTGTTCATGACGCGGGAGACTTCAGCATTTGGTGCGAAATCCGCGGCAAAGCTAGTGGGCTAATGTGACGTAGATCAATTTTTTGTCGGTTAAATGCAGTGGTTAGTGTAATCCCTCCTTCAAGGATCTATTGGTGTACGATGAGAATTATTGAAATTATCTCCTTCGAGCATCCGCTCGGAGGAATTTTTTTTATGAGTGGCTGAGCATTCGCTCAGCAGGATTCTTTATTTGAGAGGCACGTTAAAACGTTTCGAGTGAATACTCGAAACATTTTATTTCCATCAACCTCCCGACTTCCTGAAATCTACATTATATCGAAGAAAAACATGGAGGGTGTGATTCTGTTCCATTCGTATTCCATCGGATTTGAAAATCAGTTGATTGAGGTAACCCAACATGATGTTTTTGCCCTTGGCATATTGATACCCCAAACCCACATACGTACGATTCTGGCTCAGGATGTTTTTCCCGGTGCCGGGTCCAAAGTTGATCAATACTTCGTCGTTCACAGCAGCAAACAATTGGCGGTCGTTCTCCCATTCTTTTAGCGGTCGGGATAACATCGCTCGGTATCGTGCGCGTTGTCTGAACCGTCCATCGGACTTGGAAATACTCCCATCTACATTGCGCACGTAGGTATCCAAAAAGCGTTGCTCCAGCCAGTATCGATGTTGTAATTGCATCTTCCCAAAGCGTTGTGTGGTTAGGAATTGCTCCCAAATTCGATGTTCGTTGGATTGGTGCAATACGGGTTGTTCCCCATAAGGGAAGGTGACAATCCAGGCATATCCGGCTGTTACACCGGTGGATTCGGAAAAGTGATAATCGGCACCAAAGCGCAGCAGCGATTGTTGCCAGTCAGAAATTAAGCCGTATCGGCGGAACTGATATTCGGTGCGAATTCCCCAATGATTGCTCAAGCGGTGATTCCCCATCAAAACATACCAACCACATGTTTGATCTGCCACATCACGTTGTGCGAAAGACGGAGAGAATAGCCCCATCATCAGGGCGATCAGAAGTAAACTGCGGGGTGATAACATGAAGCTTAATTACATCAGCTTGCCGATGATTTCCTGAACAGAAATACCTTCGGCTTCAGCCTTGTAATTCTTAACAACACGATGGCGGAGTACATAGTTTGCCACGGCTTGAACATCCTCAACATCCGGGGAGTATTTGCCGCGAATCAGTGCATGACATTTCGCACCCAGCACCAGATACTGACTGGCTCGAGGTCCCGCACCATAATTGAGATATTGGTTCACGTAGTCTGTAGCTCCGGCGGTATTCGGGCGGGTTTTGTTCACCAACTTAACCGCATATTCCATCACATTATCGGCAATGGGCACTTTGCGAACCAATTGCTGAAATGCCAGAATATCATCCGCACCTAAAATTTTAGAAACGTTTGCCTGATGGTCTCCTGTGGTTTGCTTTACAATGTTGATCTCGTCTTCGATGCTCGGATAATCCAGAACAATATTGAACATAAACCGGTCAAGTTGTGCTTCCGGCAACGGATAGGTTCCTTCCTGTTCAATTGGATTTTGTGTAGCCAAAACAAAGAATGGCTTGGGTAATGGGTGATTCACTCCGCCAACGGTCACATTCTTTTCCTGCATGGCTTCCAGCAGGGCAGCCTGTGTTTTGGGCGGAGTTCGGTTAATCTCATCGGCCAGAATGATGTGCGCAAACAACGGTCCCTTGGAGAACTTGAAATTGCGTTGATCGTCCAGCACTTCCGATCCGGTAATGTCGGACGGCATGAGGTCCGGTGTAAACTGAATTCGATTGAAACTGAGGTCGAGTACGTCGGCGATGGTCTTGATCAACAGGGTTTTAGCCAGACCGGGAACCCCGATTAATAAGCTGTGGCCGTTGCAAAAAATGCTCATCAGCACCCCTTTTACCACATCCTCCTGACCTACAATAACCTTCCCAATCTCACGATGGAGCTTTTGCGTTATTGCGGAAATGGCGTCGGCCGCTTCCACATCGTTTTTATACAGTTCACTCATGTTTAATTCTATCGCAGCTTTAGATTTAACGAAGCTTACATCTTGTTGTTTGCCCAGTCCTGAATTCCGTCGCAAACAAAATACTTTTCATCAATCCAGATGTAGAGTCGTTTGCGAAATTCCTTCGCCCAGGTATCCAGGTAATCCTGCTTTTTCTTCTCTAATGCATAAACGGCAATTTTTTGATAATCGCGTTCGAGACTCGCTGGATGAGGTGGATTTTCAGACTTAAGATACAAAATGCGGTACGCCATGGAACCATCCATCTGCGGAACGGCATGCGGCTCGCTGATTTCCCCAGCTTTCATTTTTTCAAGATGGAGGGCAACATCCGGATCAATTGTCGTGATTTCAACAATGTTGGAACCGATGTTCGGATCCTGATAAAATCCACAAGTTCCCGGATTGAGCTCTTCCACACCATAATCCGTAACGGCTTTGCACCATGAAACGGAATCCGATTTAATGTAGCCTCTTATTTCCTTCAATCTGTTCAGTGCTTTCTCGTGATCTGAAGTCAGAATGGTTGGTGCAATTAAGATATGTCGGGCCCGAACGATCTCACCCCGTCTTTCAATCATCTGAATGATATGATAGCCGTACTTCGTTTTAATGACCTTGGAGAATGAGTCTTTTTTGAGTCGGAAGGCCGCGGCTTCAAATTCAGGAACCATTTGTCCGCGTTTGAATTCACCTAAATCACCACAATTATCTTTTGATCCCGGGTCGCCCGAATAAATAGCTGCCGTGGTACAGAAATCGCGCTGCCCGGAGATTAATTCCGTCCGAAGTTTTTCGGCCGTTGTTTTGGCATAATCATCGGCAACCTTACTGGCCGTTGGTTTAATGAATAAGGCTGCCACTTCCACTTCTGCAGAGAATACCGGAATACTGTCTTTCGGGATCTCATCAAAAAAGCGCCGAACCTCTGTTGGCGATACCTTGAGATCACCGATCAGTGCATTTTGAGCTTCCTGAATCATCATCTGATCACGCACTTTCTTGCGCATTTCATCCTTATACTGGATGATCGATATTCCCAGATAGCGTTCTAGTTTATCCAGCCCACCGGCCTGAGCGGCATAGTATTCAATCCGTCGATTGATTTCATATTCCAGGCGCTCATCGGCTACCACAATACTGTCGAGATCCGCTTTGTGCAAAAGGAGTTTCTGCGAAAGCAATTGATCAAATAATTCACATTTTAAATTCCCATTGTATTCGGGCATTTGAGTGATAAGCTGATAGTATTCCTTATCGAGATCCGACTTGAGAATGACGCTCTCACCAACAACGGCGATAACCTCGTCCAGGATTCCCAGTTTGGTGGTTTGAGCAAACGCCGAAGCCGACAAAATGAGTAGGGATATAAAAAGATGTAGCTGTTTCAACGGATTTCAATTAACTGCTGGTCGTATGCTTCTTGTACGATTTCGTCTTCAATTTGTTGCATCAGTTCCACCTTTCTTTTGTTGATGATGATGTTGCGGATGCGTGGCGATTCAAATTCGTAAGGTGAAACGTTGTTCTTGATTTTGAAATCAAGAATATTTACAAAGTACACCCAACCCCGGTCTGTGAGTTGAATGAGCTTGTTGTTATTCAGGAAACTTTCCTGATTGTAGGTGATGATCGGGATTTCCTTTAAGATGTCGTTAAAGTATAACCAGGTGGTGTCATCGGCCATAACATATCCACCTTCTTCCTCACACATATTTTTCAGATTCTCCAATTTCTCCGAATCATTGGAGATAAAATCGGCCCAGTAATCATTGAGATCATCGGCTGCCGCCGGAAACTTCATGAAACGAAGACGAACAATATTCTCCTTGAGCTCAAAATTTCGAATGTTGTTTTCGTAATAATGACGAATGGCATCCTCCGGAACATTGGTGTCCAATCGCTCCTGAATCAACAGCGTTTGAAGTTCATACACCAGCAAATCCCGGTAGTACTGATCCATCAACTTTTGTTTATTCTTTGCCGAATCGCTCAAGGTTTGATTGGCTTTGTGAAACAGGGTTTGGTCGCGAATCCATTTACGGATGTAGTCATCATAAACCAACGCACTATCTGTTTCGGTGTAGGTTCCCATCAACGCTTGATCAGCCTCTGCCTTGGTAAGAGCAAAATCGCCTACCTGTGCCAGAACAGGCTCGCTATGCCTCAGCGGACTGCTAATTTGGTTGCAGGCCGA
The DNA here is from genome assembly GCA_020635355.1 of Flavobacteriales bacterium. GTDB lineage: Bacteria > Bacteroidota > Bacteroidia > NS11-12g > UBA9320 > WGNA01. The sequence continues at coordinate 72,143 of JACJZW010000009.1, read as the reverse complement.
TAAAGAGGGGAGAAGGAGCAAACTAAGCCAACGGGCGGACATACCGCAAATTAATGGTTGCCGGTGAACAATTGTTCCAGTGCACCATCCTTAATGTTTACCGAGTAGCGCTGCTTAAGCGTATCAATCCACTCATCTTCCAGATGATTCTGATATTCAGAGGTAACCGGTCCCATCGCCTCTTTCAATGATTTTGGTCCGGCAGGAATGATGTTGTCAAATCGCAGATAAACCACGTTGTTGGTTGGATCATCCATGAGTTGAAGTCCTTCCCATTTCAGAGCATCTACCAGGGAATCACTTCCACGCTCAATGGTGCGTTCCTTAATCTTTAATGCCAACGCATTTTTCTTGTTGAGCTTTTCTTTCAAGGCTTCGTCACTCTTTCCTTTGGCGATACCTTTTGACAGCTTCTTGGCTGTTTTAGCATTGTTGCAGGTGTATTCCCGAACCACGGCTCGATCTTTCCATTGGTAATGATCGCGGTGTGCTTCAAAGAACTGACGCAATCCGGTAGTGTCTTCTGTTGCTTTGGACCAGACCATCTTATTGGTCAATTCAAAAAGTAAAATTCCATCGCGGTATTCCTGCATCAGGTAACGGAAATCATCATACTTGGATTCCAATATGGACTCTTCGTACATCAGGTTTTGATTGTCTACGAAACGCTCCATCAATCGTTCAACATGTTGCTTGTAGTCGGATGTTGGCTGCATGGGAGGATTCACTTTTACATACTCGGTAAAGGTGTTGAAGGTGTAAATAGAATCTCCAATTCGGAATAATTCCTTGGGCGTGGTAAGCGCGATGTCTGGAGTCCACAACGCACCTTTAACCAAACTGGAATCAGCGTACTGACGATAAATATCCCAGTTCACCGCGTTGAATTGATAGCCATTTTCTTTTTTGATTCGGGCCAGCACCGCGGTTCGGTTGAGTTCACTACGTGAATCGCGTGAAATTTTCAAACGAATGGTTTCCTTGATGTCTTTGAACTCAGGGAGGGGTCGTTCTTCAATTCGTTTGATGATGTGCCACCCCAACTCGGTTTTAACGGGTTTGGAGAATTCACCATCCTTCAGGGCATAAGCCGCTTCGCGAAAATCAGCCGGAATGCTTCCTCCGATGCTTTTAATCCAGTTCAATTCGCCACCGCGTTCGCGGGTGGAAAAATCCTCACTAAAGTCGAGAACCAACTGATCCCACTTGGCTCCGCTCTTCAGCTTGTTATAGATCGCATCAATGCGAGGACGAGTGGTGTCGTATTCTGTTTCGTTGTTGATTCGGATCAGGATATGTGCTACCCGCAAATCCCCGCGGGCCGGACGCTTGTCATGAACCTTCAGAATATGATAGCCAAATTGTGTGCGGAATGGTTTGGAAATTCCTCCAACCGGAGTGGTGTAAGCGGTATTCTCAAACGGATAAATCATATTGAAGGTGGAGAAGTAACCCAGTCTGCCAGCTTCTTTTTTTCCATGATCATCGGTACTGGAATCGCGCGTTAGTTTGTCAAATTCCTGAATACCTGTTGACAGGATGTGGTACCAGTTGTTGATCCGGTTCCACGCTTCCAAGGTGTCCTGCGGACTGGCAACCGGTGAAAGATAAATCATCAAATTGCTGGCATCAACTTCGTACTGCATCCGGTCATAAGCCTCCTGCATCAATTTCTCCGTAACGGCCTTGTCGGTGAGATACGGCTGAGCCAGTTGTTTGCGGTACCCGGCCAATTCCTTTTGATACGCCTGATTGGTATCCATTTCCAGTCGGTACGCCTCCTTTACTTTCAGCTTGAACCGAACATACAAGTTGAGGTATTCTTCCAATTCCTGTTGAGATGGACGTACGTCCGGGTTTTTGTTATTCTTGCTGAAAACCCGCTCGAATTCGGCTCCCCAAACGGTATCCTGATCAACGGTAAACACCACCGGTCCACCTTTTTGCGCAAATAGTGCAAGGGGTGATAGGAGGGTTAAAACCAACGACAATCGTTTTAATGAATCGAAAATGCGTGTCATACGTTGTGAATCCTTAGTTCAGAAAATGCGTCGCGAATTTAATGATTCGTTCAGCAGGAAAGGTAAACGCACCATCAGAATTGGTGGGTGCGGCGATTGACCGATTAACTTTGTGTTCAAACAGGTATTCATGCCTGCTTGATAGGTTTACTTCTTCACGTTGTTCGGGTATAGTAACCGCATTAATCTGTAAGTTCGTTGCTGATGTTTACACGAAAAGATTTTCTGAGAACAGGATCCTTGGGGCTGCTAGGGCTTTTTGTAGGTCAACCGGATGATGTCCTGGCAGAATCCTACACTGAACCTGCGCTGGATGCCAACAAGTCCTGGGATGACATCCGGGCACTTTTTGACCTTGATCCGGAACGCATATTTCTGAATAATGGAACCATGGGGCCATCGCCCAAGCCGGTGATCCAGGCTGTGCATGATCGGATGGTCTTCGTGAACAAGGTGGGAAAGTACGGTGGTGGTGAAAAGAAATGTCGACAGGCACTGGCCTCACTCGTTCATGCGGATATGGATGAAATTGCCATGACGCATAACGTGACCGAGGGAATCAACATTGCTGCCTGGGGTTTGCCATTGAAAAAGGGTGATGAGGTGATCCTCAGTACACATGAACACGTGGGGAATGCCGGGCCATGGCTCAATCTTCGTCGCTTGAAAGGGATTCGAATCAAGGTAGTCCCGTTGGGAAAATCGGCTGAAGATACCCTACGGATTATCCAAAAAGCGGTGAGCAAACGCACCAAAGTGATTGCTGTTCCGCATATTCCGTGCACCATAGGACAGGTGTTGCCGGTGAATGAACTCTGTGCTTGGGCACGGTCAAAGGGTATTTGGACCGTAGTGGATGGCGCGCACGGAACCGGTATGCTTAAACTTGATTTGCAGCAGATGCAGTGTGACGTCTATGTTTCATGCTGCCATAAATGGTTATTGGCACCCAAAGGAACCGCCTACCTCTATGTTCGGAAGGATTTTCAACATCAGCTGGAATCACTACAAACAGGTGGATACAGCGCAGAGCACTGGGTTCTGAATGAAAAGGAGGTGTACTTCAAGGGACTAACAGAATCAGCCCATAAATACTTTTACGGCACACAGTCGTCTCCCCTTTATTTTGGCGTTACAGCAGCTGTAGAGTTTCAGCAATCCATCGGAATTGAGCGCATTGAAGCCCGGGTGCGGGAACTTAACCAACAATTATTGGAAGGCGTAAAATCAATCAAGGGTTTGGATGTTCTCACACCGGAAGAAGCGGCTTCACGCGGTGGCGTGCTTTCGGTCAAATTCCGAAAGAAAGACAACCGGGCATTTTTTGATGCCTGTGCCGCCAAGCAAATCACCATCCGCTATGTAGGTGAAAGCGAGTTGGATTGTGTGCGCATTTCTACCCATTTCTATAATTCGCCCACCGAGGTGGAGCAAATCATTCGTGAAATAACCGACTACGCAAGATCGTAATCATGTGGTTGAATGATCATCATCTCAACCCGTCGCTTGAGGAAATTGGTCGTTTACCCGAAACCATTCCACAAATCCATGCGATAAAAGAGGTGTTGTCTCGTTGGATAACAGACGATTGCCTGCATCTGACCACTTCCGGTTCAACCGGTGATCCGGCGAAGATTGAATTACCGGGGAACTTGGTCCGCTGGAGTATTCAACAAACCACCTCTTTTCTGAAGCTGACGAATGAACACGTCTTACTCTGCATACCTGCCGATAAAGCCGGAGGAGCGATGCTTTTGTTACGATCGTGGGAGAATGGGTTTACCGTTGAATCCGCTGAGCCTACCGGGAACCCGCTGAAGGATATTCCCACCAATCACCCCTATTCACTCATCAGCTTGGTGCCGTATCAAATAGCCCGCATTCTGGATGATGGAGATGCATCAAAACTTAAACGATTCAGAACAATTCTAATAGGTGGAGGAAGCATTCATCCGGAGCTGGAGGATCAATTACTCCGCGTATTTGGAATGGATTCCCATTGTTTTCATACCTACGGCATGACCGAGACGGCCAGTCATATCGCGCTTCGTAGGATTGGCCAAAAGAGTTATGTGCCCTTTAGCGGAGTTGAACTGTCCGTGGATGAGGATCATCGGTTAAGGATTGGCATTCCGGCTCTGGACATCGATTTGCTCACAAATGATCGCGTACAACTCAATCCCAATGGATTTGTTTTTGCCGGCAGGGTAGATGAGGTGGTGAACAGCGGTGGACTCAAAATTGATACGCATCGTCTATCCAATCACATTCAGGAAATCTTAAGCGGGCGGCTGTCCCTCGAGTTTGTCCTGGTTGGCGAACCGGATCCCAGGTGGGGAGAGCGATTGGTGATGATATACAAGGCACCGGCGGACGCTTCGAAGCTCATCAGCATTTTATCGGATCACCTGGATCCAACACATCTTCCGAAATCGTTTCGGGTTGTCACCGATTGGGTCCGAACGTCAACAGGAAAAATTCACCCAGCTGAATCGCTGAAGCAATCAGTCAAAATCTGAGGTTAACTTGAAGCGCAATACCCGTCCATTTCCGGCATCGGCTACATAGAGAATTTTATTCTTGTACGCCAATCCCATCGGTTCATTGAAATTGCTCAGCCCTTGGCCTTTCCCGCCAAACGACACAACAATGTACTTGGATGAGCTATAACCCGGAGGCGGTTTTACACCTTCGTATCCATTGAGTGAAAAGAGGTAAACGGAGTCTTTTACCCGGTCTGAAATGAACACGTGATTGGTACCATCACCAGCCATCGTAAGTCCTGCTGGTTCATCAAAACGATAGGGATAGGTGAGAAATCCATCCGCTTCGCTGGTGTCCTGGGTCATGATCCGCGGTTCATACGTGGCACCAAATTCAGTTTCTACATACTGAATGTACTGACTTTTGATAACGCCATCCGGAGAAATGGAGGTGTAGAAGAAGTCGTTATTTCCGCGTGCAAACAACTGAGGAGGTTGAACCTGAGTGGTAATGCCAAACGGTTTTTTAAAGTAGTCGCGGTACAGCGCACCATTGGAACTCACCGCAACGGGTGTGATGAATTTATCCTGTGCATTAAAAAGAAGGATGGCATCATCCGGTCCGCTAAACGGATTACTTCCCGGCCCATTTCTACTCACATAGTAGCCGTTATTTTGCAGCAATCCAATGTGATTAAACACCACATCTGCATCGGTGCCGGAAAAGGTTGATTTGTAATAAAACGGATGCACAATTTCATTCGTAATATGAGCATGCCGTATGCCGTAACCTGTTGAGCCATGAAGGTCAATGCGATAGATGCAGGTGAGATCAAAGGCAATTCCGGAAATGGTGTCGGTCTTTGTGCCGATGGCCAGTAAATCAAATTGTCTGTCCTGAATTACTGAGTGCACACCAGGAACGGTAAACCGACCAAGTTCCCTACCGGATTCATCCAAACTGATGATTTCCTCAGAACCGGCATCAACCACATAAAGCAACTCGTCATACCCGGTGGTTATATCTGTTGGCCTGACGAATGAGGTAAGTGCCGGCTGAATGGGTACATACGAGATGTCGCGGATGGAAAACTCTGGTTTGTCAATAAAATCCAGATCAGTTTTGTTGCCAAAGTAGCCATCACAGCCTGTTAACAACAGTATCCCAAGGACGATATGGAGTAGCCGCTTCATCGCTCCATCTTATTTCGGGTAAATCGCAATCCAATCAGGTGCTGCGTCCCCATGTAATTGGTTGGGTTCATGGCATATTGGATAAACATGGGGTGTGCCCCAATCCGCGTTTTGTAAGCCATGCCCAAGGTTGGGTAGCCATGCCCCTTAACCGAAATTTTATAACCGGTTTGAACGGAAAGTAACTCGGCATATTGGTATTCAAATCCGAATCGGATATTCTCTGAATTGTCGTTCGGATTGTTCAATTCCATGGCCCCAATGACCAGGTGTTTGTCTTTTTGATACGCATCAATGGAGAAGCCCATCCGAAAGGTGGTTGGAATGGTGTATCGTGCCAGTTCAACATTTCCGTTCCTGTTGTAACCCACCATCACATCGCTTCCATTAATGGACGAACTGCCACCAAAATTTTGAACCACTACAGCAAACCGGAGATTTCGAAAATCGGTCTCATACAGAAAGCCAAGATCCAGTCCGGCGGTCATATTGGAATAGCCGGCCATGTTTTCGTAGATCATCTTTAACCCGATCCCCAGACTAAACATTTCGGTCATCTTCATGGCGTAATTGCCCGTGATAGCCGATTGGCTTACGCTAAAGTAGTTCCCGGTTCCATTGGGTTGGAATTCCGTACGTACCTCCATTTGCCCGCTGTTCAGGGAGTTTATCTGAAACCCGATGGTTGATGTATTCTTTAGTTTAAACTGACTGGAAATGAGGGATTGCTGGATGCCTGCCCCAATGGTCATGTGACTCAATCCGAAGGAAAAATCATCCAGGGCAGTTAAGCCTGCCGGATTGGTAGCCGAACTGAACACATTTCCTTTTAGAGCCACACCGGCACCGGACATGCCAAGCGATTCCGGATTCATTTCATTCTTTAAAAAACTTAGGGTTGATAAGCCCGCCCTTTGTCCGCCAAAGTTTGGCAGGATCTGAGCGGAAGTCAAGGTTGACCATCCCAAAGCCAGAATGAAAAGAAGGCGTTGCATCAGCCAGCAAAAGTATGATGAATCATGATTTTCAATGTGAAATCAACATAAATAAATGCATCAAATGCGGTGTTTCCGGCTCAAATCCACCAAACGGTAAAAAAGTATATTCGTATAAACTGAAATTATGAACGAACGGAGATTTACCCTGATCTTAATGGCGGTTCTGTGCCTTTTCACAACCAGTGCTTTCGGGCAACTTACCCAAACAGTGAAAGGACGGGTAACAGATTCCGATAGCAAACAGCCCCTGGCCGGTGTAAATATCACCATTGCCGTTAGTGTAGATAAAACCATCGGGACGTCCAGCGATGGGGATGGCTATTATCAGTTGAAGGAAGTGCCCATTGGCCGACAACGAATAGAATTTTTCTACGTCGGGTATCAGGATGTTCGTTTGGATAACATCATTGTGACCAGTGGTAAGGAAGTGGAGTTGAATGTGGAGATGTCGGAATCAGCCGATATGCTTAAAGCCGCCGAAGTTCGAGGAAAGGCACGGGAGGCTACGCATAATGAAATGGTGTCCGTCTCAGCCCGAAGCTTTGATGCCGAGGAAGCGGAGCGATATCCGGGTAGCCGGCAGGATCCCGCCCGAATGGCTCAAAACTTTGCCGGTGTAGCCGGAACCGACGATCAGCGAAACGACATTGTAGTTCGTGGAAATTCACCTCTTGGCTTGCTCTGGAGGTTTGAAGGCGTCGATATCTTTAATCCCTCTCACTTCGCAGTGGCTGGTTCCACCGGTGGGCCCATATCCATGCTCAACAACAAAGTGATTGGGAACTCGGATTTCATGACCGGAGCTTTCCCATCTGAATACAGTAACGGCATCTCTGGTGTATTCGATCTAAAGATGCGCAATGGGAACTACAATAAGTCGGAATACAGTGGTCAGTTTGGTTTGTTCGGAACAGAGATCATGGCCGAGGGGCCCATCAGTAAGGAGAAGAAGTCGAGCTATCTGGTGTCGTATCGATATGCTACACTCCAAATCTTCCAGAGTCTGGGAATCGATTTGGGAACCGATGCCGTGCCGCGATATCAGGATATGAGTTTCCGGCTGAATTTCCCAACCAAGAAAGGCGGGTTGTCTGTTTTTGGTGTTGGCGGATTGAGTGCGATCGACATTGTATTCAGCGACGATCTGGCGCCAACCAAGGAGATTTACGGACAGAAAGACCGCGATCAATACTTCCGGACGAATATGGGTGTAGTGGGAGTGAATTGGCGTAGATTCATCAATAAGTCCACCTCGTTTAATGCGGTAATTGCACAAAACGCCCAGCAGATTTTATCGGACCACGATAAAATCTTCCGTGAACCAACCGATTGGACACGGGTGTCCTTATTGCCGGTATCGCGATCTCAGATGCTTCACACCAAAACAACCGGTCACTTCTCAATAAATAAAAAGTTCTCGGCCAGAAGCACGTTAAAGGCGGGTCTCATAGCCGACCTCTATCAGATCAATTACCTGGATAGCTTGAGAAACGAACAAAACTATACCTGGTCTGAGTTGCTCAATCATCGGGGGAATGAATATATGTTGAGGGCGTATGCCTCTTGGCGATACCGCATTACCTCAACCCTAACGGCAACGGCCGGATTAAACCTCATGAATACATCGTTTGGAAATGTAACCCTCCCTGAACCCAGATTCGGGCTGAATTGGAAGGCGCCTGATAACTCAACCGTTGGTCTGGCGTATGGTATGCACAGCCAGATCCAACCGATGTACGTGTACTACACCCAGTTTACCGATTCCATCACCCACACATTTGGCAATCATAATATGGACCTGGGGCCTACTCGAAGTCATCATGTGGTAGCCTCGTGGGAGAAGATGCTCAATCCGTTCTTTCGGATGCGGGCCGAAGCCTATTACCAATCACTTTTCAACGTTCCGGTTGAAGTACTGTCCAGTTCCTTTTCATTACTCAATCAGGGATCCGGATTCACCCGATTTTTCCCGGATGTGCTCAAAAATTCAGGTACTGGAACCAATTACGGTGTGGAGCTTACCATGGAGAAGTTCTTCAGCAAGCACTACTATGTGATGGGAACGGCATCAGTTTACAACTCCCGGTATGTTGGAAGCGATGGAGTTGACCGCAACACCGATTTCAATGGAAATTTTATCGTCAACATGCTCGGAGGGTATGAGATCCCATTCGGGAAAAACGATAAGAATTCCGTGATCCTGGGAACAAAATTCACCATGGGTGGCGGGAAGCGTTTTTCACCTATTGATTCACTCCTGACCAGTAGGAATGGAGCACAGGTCATTTTTATTGATTCCTTGCGCAATACCCTTCAATTCCGAAACTATTACCGATGGGATTTAAAGATTGGGATGAAATTCAACAACAAGAAGTCCACCCACGAATTTGCGATTGATTTGGCCAATGTGCTCAACATCAAGAATATATTGACCATCAGCTATTTTGACGATCCGGAGAATCCCGGTAATAAGATTTATGCCGAGGAGTATCAACTCGGATTCCTTCCAAACTTTTGGTATAAGTTTGACTTCTAGAACCAGGAGTTTATGAAAAATATCGTCGCCCTGCTTGGACTTATTGCACTTAGTTCATTGGCTCAGGCACAGGTCCATCACAATGAGGACATTACACCGGACAGTACCACCTATACCAATGTGTACGTCAAAAAGATGCATTCAGATGAACGAACATCCGTATTTGCCATTTGGGTGAAAAAGGAAGTGAAGGCCCACAAACACGAACAACACACCGAAGTGGTTTTCGTGCTCGAGGGGAAGGGGAAAATGGTAGTTGGCGAAAAAAAGCAACGCATAAAAAAGGGCGATACCATCATCATTCCTCAAGGTACCGTCCATTCGGTTAAAACGTCTTCCAGAAAACCTCTTAAAGTGATCTCGGTGCAAGCACCCATTTTCCTGGGGGTTGATCGAATTTGGATTAATTAACCATGGAAGAATATCCCTTTGTTGAGCATCATGTTGCCCCCCGATCGGAGCAGGAGCTTTCCGAGCGGGCCATCACGTTTTATCAGGCAATGAATACGCGTAGAACAGTGCGCGATTTCTCTGACAAACCAGTCCCCAGACATGTCATTGATGACATTATCCGAACAGCCGGTACGGCGCCCTCCGGAGCACATAAGCAACCCTGGACATTCTGTGTGGTTGGGAATCCGGAGATTAAAACAGCCATTCGGAAGGCGGCAGAAGAGGAGGAATATGAGAATTATCACAGCAGGATGTCGGAGGAATGGAAGAAGGATCTGGCACCTCTTGGAACGGATTGGCATAAACCATTTTTGGAGATAGCCCCCTGGTTGATTATTGTGTTCAGAAAGGTGTATGATTTGGAGGAGGGGCAAAAACGCAAGAATTATTACGTTCAGGAATCAGTAGGATTGGCGGCAGGTTTTTTACTGGCAGCCATTCATCAGGCGGGTTTGGTATCCCTGACACATACACCCAGTCCCATGAACTTTCTTTCCGAAATTTTGAAACGTCCGGAGAATGAAAAGCCCTTCTTACTCATTCCGGTGGGCTACCCGGCAGAGCGTGTTATGGTGCCGGACATCCAGCGTAAAAAGCTGGAGGATATTGCCATCTACTATGAGTGAGGGCCTTGGGTTTCAAGCCAATACGCCCATTCAGAAGCTGCACTTTTCGGCATTCGGGGAATTTGGTGTTGAGGTGAACATGAAACGGGATGATCTGATACATCCGTTTGTGTCGGGGAATAAATGGCGCAAACTTCGGTACAACCTGGACGCCTGCAGGGAACAAGGAAAGGATGGAGTGGTTACCTACGGAGGTGCTTACTCCAATCACCTGTTAGCGGTGGCCGTAGCCTGTGCATCCGCAGGCTTGAAGTCAGTTGGATTGGTTCGCGGAGATGAACTATCCATTCGGTCCAACTACGTATTACGCCTCTGCGATGAATACGGGATGAAGCTTCATTTCTTAGATCGAAGAGTGTTTGATGCTACCTCATCCTTGGCGCCACTGGGTTATGAATCTTTTCATTTTGTGCCGATGGGCGGAGCCAACCGGGAAGGCGTTCAGGGGTGTACAGAAATACTTCCGGAGGATCACGTTTTCAACCATATTGTGTTGGCAGTTGGTACGGGTACCACCTTTCGAGGGGTGGTGGAATCTAAACCGGCTCAATCCATGGTGCACGGAATTAGTGTGGTTCCAAAGACCGATGAATACATTGGTAAACTGAACAGTTTGGTGAACAATGAGGACGTCCGATTGCATTTTCCGGACGATGCAGGCATTGGGAAATGGAACAAGTCCCATCGGGATTTGGCCCGATCATTTGCATCAGAAACAGGCATTCTGCTTGACCCGGTTTACATGAGTCCGGTGATCAGTCAAACACTGGAATTGATGTCGATGAAGTTGATCAAACCCACTCAAAATGTATTAATTATTCACTCTGGGGGAATGACGGGAATCCTCTCAGATCGTTGGCTAAAAGCCGATTAGGGCATTACCACGTTGCCTTTGATGGTAATGTATTCCGGACTTTGATCACTGTTGTAATGGACGGTGACGGTTTTAACAAATTGCCCACTTTTTCCGGTCGAGTTAAACTGTAACACCACCTCTCCAGACTCACCCGGTTGTACAGGTTCTTTGGAGAAACTGGGAGCCGTGCAGCTGCAAGGTGTTTTAACATTTGAAATGACCAATGGAGCAGACCCGTTGTTTACAAATTTAAACACGTGCCTCACCTGGCTTCCTTGCTGGATGGTTCCAAACTGATGTTCCAGTGTGTCGAATTTGATCTTGGGTTCGCCGGAAGGTGTTAAGGTAACCGTTGGCTTTTGATCCTGTGCCATGGATAGAGTGGCTAGGCTTAGGAGAACAAGGGTAAGGATGCTTTTCATAAGGATGTTTTCCTGTGGTAGTCCAAATTCATGCCATAAAAAAAGCCCTAACCGAAGTCAGGGCTTTTGACATTAAGATCTTTGCGGATTACTGTGGATTGGCTTGAACCGGAGGAGCTGGTTTCTCCTCAGCTTTTTCAACAAATCCTCGGATGGTAAGGTATTCTGTTCCACCTTCTCCATTGTGACGAACCGTGATGGTTTTTGTAAAGTTACCCGGACGGTTTTTGGAGTTGTAGATGGCAGTTACTTCACCGTAATCACCTGGAGCGATAGGCTCTTTAGTCCACTTTGGAGTGGTGCAGCCACATGAGGCCTGAACGGAAGTCAGAACCAACGGCTCCGTTCCTTCATTCTTAAATTTGAAGGTAACAGTTGCTTGAGTTCCCTCCTTTACTGTTCCAAAATCATGTTCGGTTTTATCGAACTTGAGTTTGGCTCCCCCATCGCTGTTTACAGATACTTTGGCGTCCTGAGCTGTGCCGGCAGCCGCGAATCCTATGGCAATGAGAAGAGTAAGAATTGAGCGTTTCATAAGTTTTCGAATTTCGTTTGTTATTGTCAAAGGTATATGTTCGGGAATATTCATACAAATGAGGTGCCAAAATTGACATCAACCTCATTTTCGGAATTGAGCTTTGCGTTTTTCTAAAAAGGCACTGGTACCTTCCTTAAAGTCATCCGACCCAAAACACTTGCCAAATGTTTCGATTTCGGTAACAAATCCATCACGGTGTTTATCGGTACAGGCATTAACAGAATCTATAATCCCAGCCATGGCTTGAGGCGATTTGGAAAATAAGCCGGACAGGAACGAACGGGATGCGGTTATCACCTCCTCATCGTCAACCAACTGATTGATCAACCCAAGATCGTTGGCCTCATCGGCCCCCATCATACGGGCACTGCAAAGAAGTTCCAGGGCCTTTGTTCTTCCGATCAGTTGAACCAACCGTTGTGTCCCGCCATATCCCGGTACGAGGCCCAGATTGATTTCTGGTTGTCCGAAACGGGCACTTTTACCGGCAATCCGAAAATGACAGGCCATCGCCAATTCACAACCGCCTCCAAGTGCAAATCCTTTTACGGCTGCCACAATGGGTTTTGCGCTGTTTTCCAGGCTGTTCATTACGGCATGACCATCGGCAGATAGATCATACGCCTGTTCATAGTTGAAGTTCACAAATTCAGCGATATCAGCACCGGCGGCAAAGGCCTTATCACCCGATCCGGTCAAAATAAATCCGTATACATCATCGTCCATATTACCAGTTGTAACGGCGGATTGAATTTCCTTCAACAACCCGGCGTTCAATGCATTGAGCTTGTCTGGCCGGTTAATGGTGATGGTGGCAATGTGTTCGGAAACGTCGTAAAGAATATGTGTGTACACCATGAACTGTTTTTGGCAAAAATATCACGATGCCGCTCTTTTACCGCCACTCAATTGTGCTTTCATCCAGTAACGTACATTTGCGCCATGAAAGAAGCGGGTCTTGATTTTTCAGAATTTAGCGCTCACAATCAAACCGAATGGTTGAAGCAACTTGAATCGGAACTGAAAGGAGATCATCCAGACACTCTCCTTAAGGATTGGTATGGACTGGATGTTAAACCCGCCTATTTCTACGAGGAGACCAATAAGCAAACGTGGTCATTGGCCACCTTCCCAGCCTCCTGGGAGTTGGTCTTGCGCTATGAGCGGGGTGCCTGGGTGGATGAACACCTGAATGGCTGCAAATTGGTTGCATCAACCAACCTGGCTCAGGTGGAGAATAAGCCTGCTCAGGTGGGATGGTATTCATTGGCCGATATTCACGACCTGGATTTGAATGAGCTTACAGGTCAACGGGTGATTCTCAATCTGAATCCGCGCCCATCGGCATTGGATTTTGTTTTCGCAGCAGGGGCCCAAAATAAGCACAACTGTTTTACCCTCATTAACAATAACACGAACATCGTTGGTCGTGGAGAGGTGAACTTTTTTGTGGAGAAGGCTCAGGCACTTAAAGATATTCTAGCTGATCGGTTATGGGTAGGAAATGTTCGTGACCTGATCAATATTGAATTACAAATAGGCCCTAATTTCTTCTACGAAGTAGCGCGCATACGGGCTATCAGAAAAGCCATGGAACTGGTATTCAATGGTCAATCACCCCTCATCACGGTAGTGTGTTCGGTCCGTGAGGAAGCCGATGAACGGGCCCATTGGAATACGCTTCGGTCCACCACTGAAGCCATGTCGGCCGTCATAGGTGGTGCCGACCTTATCTGGTTACAGTCGAAATCACAAGAATTGAACGACTTGAGGTTGGCGAGAAATATTTCTCATCTCCTTCGCGATGAATCGCATCTTGATTTTGTTCGGGACGCTGCAAATGGATCCTACCTCATAAGTGCGCTAAGCAACCAGTTGCTTGAAGATTTGGAGAATGAAGCATTGTTGTCGGTGGAAGTTAGTGATGACAACACGATCCATACTTCAGCGGAAGGCATCCGTATTCCAAGACAGGTCATAGAACAACGATCAGATCTTGCCCGTACCTCCATGCCGGGTTTAGTGCCGTTTCGTCGAGGGCCATACAGTTCCATGTATACCAAACGCCCGTGGACCATCCGCCAATATGCTGGTTTTAGCACGGCGGAGGAATCCAACACCTTTTATCGCAAGAATCTGGCGGCGGGTCAAAAAGGACTTTCCGTGGCATTTGATCTCGCCACACATCGGGGGTATGACTCCGATCATCCACGCGTGACCGGAGATGTGGGTATGGCCGGAGTGGCTATTGATTCGGTGGAGGACATGAAAATTCTATTCGATGGCATTCCATTGGATAAAATGTCGGTTTCCATGACCATGAACGGCGCCGTTTTACCCATTATGGCATTTTACATCGTCGCGGCTGAGGAGTCTGGCGTGGCATCAGGCGAGTTGTCCGGAACCATTCAAAACGACATTCTGAAGGAATTTATGGTGCGCAATACCTACATCTATCCGCCTGCGGCTTCGATGCGTATTGTGAGCGATATTTTTAAATATACCGCTGCCGAAATGCCGAGGTTTAACTCCATCAGTATTTCAGGATACCACATGCAGGAAGCTGGAGCGAGTGCTGCAGTAGAATTGGCGTATACGCTGGCCGATGGGCTCGAATACGTTCGAACGGGGATTCAATCCGGTTTGGCGATAGATGATTTTGCGCCTCGCTTGAGTTTTTTCTGGGGAATCGGTATGGATTACTTCATGGAGATTGCCAAGATGCGGGCCGGCAGGATGTTATGGGCGAAACTCATGAGCCAATTTGATCCAAAGAATGCCAAGTCAATGATGCTCCGAACGCACTGCCAAACCAGTGGATGGAGCTTAACGGAGCAAGATGCCTACAACAACGTTGCACGAACGTGCATAGAAGCCAAGGCCGCAGCAATGGGCGGAACGCAGTCCTTGCATACCAATGCACTGGATGAGGCACTGGCCCTTCCAACGGAATACTCTGCTGGAATAGCTCGGGATACTCAAATCTATCTACAGAGTGAGACGGGGTTAACAGACGTAATCGACCCGTGGGCAGGTAGTTATTTTGTGGAGTACCTGACGGATCAAATTGCCCTTAAGGCATGGGAACTGATTCAGGAAGTGGAAGAACTGGGAGGCATGGCTAAGGCTATTGCTACCGGCTTGCCAAAACGCAGAATTGAAGAGGATGCCGCCCGAAAACAATCCAAAATTGACAGTGGCGACTATGTGCTGGTTGGGGTGAATAAATACCGAACCTCGGAGGAAAATGCGTTTGAAATCCGTGAAATTGATAATTCAAAAGTTCGGGAGTCGCAAATCGCCCGACTAAATCAAATTAAGTCCTCCAGGAATCAAACCGAAGTGGATCAGGCTCTAAAGGCAATTGAAGCGGCCGCCTCGGGAAATTCCAACTTACTGGAAGCCTGTGTACATGCGGCACGTTGCAGGGCTACCTTAGGAGAAATGAGTGACGCCCTTGAGAAAGTTTACGGTCGATATCAGGCTGAAACGTCTACTGTTTCAGGTGTTTATGCGAGTGGTATGAGTAATAATGAATCGTTTGTAAAAGCACGAAAACTGGTGACTGATTTCTACACGGAGGAGGGAAGACGCCCCAGAATGTTGGTCGCAAAAATTGGTCAGGATGGACACGATCGCGGTGCGCGGGTGATAGCTACGGGCTTCGCCGATCTCGGTTTTGATATCGACATTAGTCCCTTGTTTCAAACACCTGAAGAGGTGGCGAAACAAGCCATGGAAAATGATGTGCATGTGCTGGGTGTTTCCAGTTTAGCAGGAGGACATAAAACGCTTATGCCCATGGTGGTTCGAGAGTTGGAAAAATTAGGGCGGTCTGACGTGGTGGTGGTGGCCGGTGGAGTGATACCTCCATCAGACTACGATTACTTGTTGAACGCCGGAGTGGATTTGGTCTTTGGTCCGGGCACGGTTCTTAGTGAGGCGGCGTTGAAAGTTATGGACAAGATCAGAGATAATCGTCGAGAGTAAGTCGTCGATCAGGGCAACAACATCAGCCTGCAATTTTGGAGATCTAAGTGTGAATGTGCTGGTGTCTGTTTGAAGGACAGACAACGGTAGTTTATTTGTTATACTGGAATTTGGTGAGGATCGGACAGCGCACAAGTAATAGTAGTTTTCATAGCCGAAACAACGAACGTGACAACTGATCGAATGTTATCCGAAAGCAAGATGCAAATGATAAGTAAGGAAAGGAATTACTGTTTCTTCACCGTCATCCGTTTGGTGATTTTCTCACCATTGGCTTCCAGGGTGTAGAGATAAATGCCTTCGTCGTATTGAGAAACGTCGAGAACAATCAGTTTGGAAGTAACAACCCGTTCTTCGATGAGCTTTCCTACTACGTTGTATACGGTTAGGGTTGCTTCTTCGCCTTCGAAATCCACCTCAATGTAGGTGCGACCAACGGCTGGGTTGGGATAATTCTGTCCGAGTTTTACCTTCTCTCCGTGAACAGAAGTTACAGTATGATTATCCGCAGCTCCTACACTTGACAAAGTGCCGAGGGCTACAAACAAGGTTACCATACATAGAAGAAGTAGAGTTCTTTTCATATCGACTTCAGTTTCAAAAGTACTTAAAAATATTGTGCCAATCCTATAATCCCTCTGTCACAATTGTGGATTCTGGGTGGTTGTGGGTTGTAATGACCTGTAAATCAGGGATAAAGAATTGTGTAACGTTTTGCAGGAATGTGTGGATTACCTGCCGAAATCGATCAAAATAACGATCATCAAGACAGACACCTTGGTTTTGTTAATCAAATCACCATCATTCAGAGGAGTTGGTTTGTCATATGAGCCCTTTGCTCAAAGGCAACCATTAAAAAAAAGCCCTGCACAAAAGTGCAAGGCTTTAATCATCAAGCGCCCCATCCTGGACTCGAACCAGGGACCTGCGGATTAACAGTCCGTCGCTCTAACCAACTGAGCTAATGAGGCGTGTCAAAAGCGGTGCAAAAATAATTCTTTTCACCATTCTCAAATATTTTTTTGAAAAAAATGAACTGGCAGTTCTCGCTGATTTGGCCACCTTTGCGGCAAATCTTGGAATCATGTCGTTACTCGTTATTGGAAGCGTTGCCTTTGACGCCATCGAAACACCTTTTGGAAAGACGGACAAAATTATTGGAGGTGCTGCCACCTACATTTCAATGGCCTCTTCCTACTTGTGTAAACCCGTTAATCTGGTTGCCGTTGTTGGAGGCGATTTTCCCCAGGAGCAAATTCATCAGCTCAACTCCATGGGGGTGAACTCAGAAGGACTCCAAATCAAAGAGGATGAGAAATCTTTCTTCTGGAGTGGCAAGTATTCCAATGACATGAATAGCCGGGATACGTTGGTTACGGAACTGAACGTGCTGGGAACATTTGATCCCATTATACCCCAACGCTATCAGGGTTGTGAATACCTGATGCTCGGTAACCTCTCCCCGGATGTACAGATCAAGGTGATTGAACGATTGGAGAAACGTCCAAAGCTTATTGCCATGGATACTATGAATTTCTGGATGGACGTGGCCATGGACGATCTTCGGAAAGCCTTGACTATGATTGATGTTCTCATCATCAACGATGAGGAAGCACGTCAACTATCCGGTGAATACAGTCTCAAAAAAGCGAGTCGCATTATCCGGGATATGGGACCCAAGTACCTGATTATTAAAAAAGGGGAGCACGGTGCTCTTCTGTTCCATGAAGACAAAGTTTTCTTCGCACCGGCCTTGCCGCTGGAAGAAGTTTTTGATCCAACTGGTGCTGGTGACACCTTCGCCGGTGGGTTTATTGGTTATCTCGCAAAATTGGACCAGGTGGACTTTGAGCACATGAAACGCGCTATTGTCTATGGATCGGCGATGGCATCTTTCTGTGTAGAGAAGTTCGGAACAGAGCGTTTGGTGGGTTTAACCAACGAAGAAATCAACGATCGGTTAAAAGAATTCGTCGTTCTGTCATCTGTTGAGCTGAATTTAGATTAACAACTGCTCAGAAGGCGATATTCGTCCCGATGAATACCGCATCCTCTTATAAATGGGTACCATTATCCGATACATCCGATGATGAAATCTCACGGGTATGCGCGGATCTAAACGTAAATCCCGTGTTTGCCCGGATGCTGATCAACCGGCAATTAACCAATCCCTCAACAGCACGAAGTTTTTTTTCTCCAACCTGGGCTGATTTGCATGATCCGTTTCTTTTCAGGGATATGCAAAAAGTGGTTGACCGCATCGGCGAAGCCATTAATCAAGGGGAACACGTCCGGATTTACGGCGATTACGATGTTGATGGAACCACCAGTGTAGCGTTGGTCTTTGGATTTCTTCGTCAGTTCATTCCACTGATTGATTACTACATTCCGGATCGCGAGAAAGAAGGATATGGTATTTCGGAACTTGGAATTGAACGAGCCATTGAACAGGGGGTGAATCTGATGATTGCGCTGGATTGTGGGATTCGTTCCGTTGAACTTACTCGAAAGGCTCAACAAGCCGGTGTGGATCTCATTATTTGTGATCACCATGAGCCCGGTGCAGATCTTCCGCCTGCCTTTGCCATACTCAACCCCAAGTGTGAAAATGCCGGTTATCCGTTCCATGAACTTTCCGGATGTGGTATCGGGTTCAAACTTATTCAGGCCCTGTGCACCTCCATGAATTTGCCGAATGAAGAATTCCAATCCTATATTGATCTCGTTGCCGTAAGTATTGCGTCTGACCTGGTTCCCATGGTGGAGGAAAACCGAACCTTGGCTTACCTCGGTCTCAAGAAATTAAATGAACAACCCGGTGCCGGTTTGAAGACCATCATCGACAAGTTTATTAATAAGCCGGATCTGGATATTTCCAATGTGGTGTTTATGATTGGGCCAAGAATAAATGCCGCAGGACGCATGGCTAGCGCCACTACCGCAGTGGGGTTATTATTGTCGGATGATGATGATCAGGCCGATGATTTAGCTGCTCAACTGAACGATTACAATTCGGAACGTCAAGGTCTTGATCGGTCTATTACCGAGGAAGCCTGGCATGTTCTTCAACAACAGGAAGGATTCCCGACAAACAAAACCAACCTCATTGTTGGTGAGGACTGGCATAAGGGTGTGGTGGGCATTGTGGCAAGCCGGATCATGGAGAAGCATTATCGTCCAACCATCCTTCTTACCCGTTCAGGCGACTTCTATGTAGGTTCTGCCCGATCCATTGAAGGCTTCGATATTCACGAAGCCCTAACCAAATGCAGTCAACTTCTCTACCAATTTGGTGGGCATAAGTACGCCGCAGGTCTGAAAATTCGTCCTGAAAATTTGATGGCTTTTCGAGCGGCTTTTGAATCCTCGGCGAAGGAACTTACTGCAGATCATCTCACTCCGGAAATTGCCTATGAAGCGGAGTTAAACATCCATACCATCACGGATGACTTCCTTCGAAATTTAAAAAAGTTCGCCCCCTTTGGACCTAACAATCCCATTCCAGTTTTCCGATCGAATGCAGTTTTTGATACGGGCGTTGCCCGGACAATGGGAAAGAACAATGAACATTTAAAGCTTAGTCTGCAGCAATCGCGGGGAGAACAACCCTACACGGCGGTGGGATTTGGTTTTGGCGATTGGTACAACGAAGTATTGGGTGGAACGCGATTGGATATCCTGTACACCATTGAAGAGAATTACTTCAATAATCGCACAACCATTCAGCTCATGTTAAAGGATATCCGACTTCACTCTTCGGTATAGATGCGTTTGACACGCTGCGACACAGAGGTCAGAATTTCATAGGGAATGGTTCCTAAGATATCCGCTACTTCGTTGATGGAAGGCGATTCGCCAAAAACCTGAACGCGTTCACCAACCCGACAATCGATGTTGGTGACATCACACATGGTCATGTCCATACAGATGTTGCCCACAATAGGTGCCTTCATTCCTCCAATCGTGAAATATCCTTTACCCTGACTCAGTAATCGATTTAAGCCATCGGCGTAACCAATAGCAATCACGGCAATGGTTCGGTCGTGTGTTGCACTGTCGTGCTGACCATACCCAATTCCATCTCCGGCCTTCACCTTTCGGATTTGAGATATCGTAGACCATAAGGTACCCACATACTCCAGGTTACCTTGTAGGTCTCTTGATGGATCTATGCCGTATATACCAATTCCCAATCGAACCATGTTGAATTGGGCTTGAGGGAAACGCAGGATGCCGGCACTGTTCAGGATATGCTTTATCGGCTTGGGCTTGATGCCTTCCGTTACGCGGTTGAACTGCTGTTCAAAGAATTGAATTTGCTTTTTGGTGAATGATTCTCCGTGTGCCTCATCGCTCATGGCCAGATGACTAAATACAGAAACCAAGCTCAACTGTGGGTGCTTGTGAATCAGGGTCATAATCTGATCAATGTCCTCAGAATCAAAGCCCAGCCGGTTCATTCCAGAGTTCAATTCCAAGTGAATCTTGCAACTCCGTTCCGGATGTCTTTCCAACGCTTCGATCAGGAACGCCAGACTTTCCTGACTGAAAACCTCTGGTTCCAGATCGTATTCCAACATCAGCTCATAGGAATCCGCGTCGGAATTCATCACCATAATGGGCAAATGAATCCCATCGTTTCGAAGGGCAACGCCTTCATCGGCATAAGCCACTGCCAAATAATCCACGCCTTCGTGCTGAAGGAAGTGGGCAATTTCATGGCCGCCACTGCCGTACGAATAGGCCTTTACCATCACCATCAATGCGGTATCAGGCTTCAAACGATTGCGGAAAAATTGAAGATTATGCCGCAACGCATTCATGTTCACCTCCAGGACGGTATTGTGAGCCTGACGTTGCAATCGTCGCTCGATGCGCTCAAATTGGAATCGTCGGCCTCCTTTCAGTAAAATGGTCTCCTGTTCAAATTGGAGTCGGCCCAATGATTTCAGCAGTGTTTCGGTAGACTCAAAATGGTGAAATTCATCTGTGTCTAAAAGTTTATGCCGATTGGCAAACAGGCTACCAACAGCCAATACGCGATTGATTTGGTGCCGGTTAAGTGTAGACGCAACTTGTTCTGCCAGGGCCTGGTCCGACAAATTGCTCTGTTCAATGTCGGAAAGGATAACGGTCTTCCGATGATGATTCTCCTGCCGAGACATCCAGTCCAACGCGATTTCAAGTGAGGTTAAATCAGCGTTGTAATAGTCGCAAATGAGGGTGGTGCCATGAATGCCGGATTTCTGATTCAGGCGCATTTCCACAGGCATGAGCCGAGCGAAATGATGGGTCACACTTTCAACGTCCAGACCTAACGCCCATACCACGCACCAGACGTGTATGGCATTTTCGAGCGAAGCATCATCAATAAACGGAAGCGTAAGTTCATAGAATTGATCACCACATTTCAAGCTAACGGCGCTGTGATCGGTTCGTTTCAGAATTCGAACACGCACGTGGGTTTGACGCCTGGTGGTGGACCAGGAGATTAACCGACCGCCGGTTTGCTCGCTCCAGTTCTCCGTTGCTTTCCGAACCTGATCATCATCAATTCGTGAAATAAGGGTGTGGCAGGCGTCAAAGAGTTTAAACTTCTCCGCAAGTTTTGCATCCATGCTGGCAAACCCGGCATCATGAGCCTTGCCCAGGTTTGTAAATAAACCCAATGACGGTTGAATCACGTCGCGTAAGGCGGTCATTTCATTTTTCTCCGATATACCTGCTTCAAAAACACCAAGGTTGTGATGATCGTCCAGAAGCAATACCGACAATGGAACACCCAGTTGGGAGTTGTAACTCTTAGGGCTTCGGGCAATCGAAAGTTCCCGATGCAGCACATGATATAACCACTCCTTCACGATGGTTTTTCCATGACTGCCGGTAATGGCCAGAACGGGAATATCATAGCGCGAACGATGTGCTCTTGCCAACGTTTGCAACGCATGCAGTGGGTTTGGGTTGATAATCCACGTTGCCTCCACCTCCTTGAGTTCCGTTGGAATGTGACTGGCCAGAAAGGTTCTGAAGCCCTTGGCATACGCGTCGTTTAAAAACTGATGCCCATCGCGATGACCTCCGGGAATGGCCACAAATAAGGCAAATTGCTCATCCGAATTTTTTCGGGAATCAAAGCTGATTTGAGCCACTTCGGAATCGGTTCCAATGAAGATTGAATCGGTAAGTGCCGCAATATGGCTGGCTCGATAACGCATTGGCTCAAAGGTAGCAACTCACGCGTATGAATTGATTTGATCAATAGGCTGAATTCATTTTATTTGAGCCGTTCATGGATAAAAAAGCGTGGTTGAGAATTCAAAAGTATTGTGCCTGGCAGGAACGATGCCATCAGGAGGTGCGCGCCAAGTTGAAGTCGCTGGGTGTTTACGGACTGGATTGTGAGGAAATGATTTCCCGGTTGATTGAAGAGAATTTTTTGAATGAGGAACGATTCAGCAGAGCCTATGCAGGCGGCAAATTTCGAGTCCGTAAGTGGGGGAGGGAACGCATTCGACGCGAACTAAAGCAACGTCAGATCAGTGCGTATTGCATACGCGTGGGGTTGGAGGAGATTAACGAAGATCAGTATCAACAAACGATGGATGATCTGATCAAAACCAAAATGCAATCATGGCCTGATTTATCTGATTTTGATCGCAATGGAAAGGTGGCGGCTTTTCTGATCCGGAAAGGATATGAAACCGATCTGGTTTGGAATCGGGTGAAGGCCTATCCGTCCGAAAAATAAAAAAGGGCAGTGATGCACTGCCCTTTTCAAATTCGTTGGATTGCGTATTAGAAACGCTTGCGATTGGTATAAATACGCTTGGTGAGTTTGTACTGATACGACAAGGAAATAGCCAATGGCGTATTGGTCGCTTTTCCCGCATCGCTCTTGTCGAAGTCACCAAATCCCATGAAGTAACGGAAGTCGAGTGCCATTCGTTGACGTTTTTCTTCGTCCAAACGGAAGGAGAAACCGGCTCCAGCCATGATGCCAAAATCTACTGGGCTATACGTGGAACTTACCAGTTTACCTTCTGCATTGGTAACCGTTGTTTGATCGCCTGTAATGGTGGTGGTTGTGATAGCTTGATTTACACCCAGGGCGTAACCAAAGTATCCGCCTCCATATAGATGAGCAGAAACATAGGATTCTTTCACCCGATAGGGTACGAGATCCTTGCTTCGGATCGGCATTTCATAATTGATATAGAGCGGTACTAGGGCATAGCTGATGGTGTTTTTGGTCTCGGTAGTAATGTTGGACCCGCCACCTTCGATGACAATTTTTTGGTTGTTTCCAAACTGACTAAAGAGGGCATCTGCTCCAGCGGAGAACTTCTTAGTCAATTGCAAGCGGGTGGTCACACCTCCGTGGATCCCCATAATGCGGTTGTCAACGGCACCGGCCGTATTGGTACTCATGTTGGCGAGGTTGATTCCTCCCCGGGCTCCAAGCCAGAACTGGGCTGAAGCCATTGGTAGTCCTGCTAACAGGGCAAGACCCACTAAAATAAATCCTTTAAATCGCTTCATAATCAATGATTCGAATGATTGCAAATATATGTGAACTAACGTTGTGATGTCAAAATTGGTATGATTTAAGGCGGGATTGATCCGATCCATACATCTGGCAAGCCATAACCATCTACCTTTGTACCATGCAGTCAGTTGAAACCACGAAGAAGCACATGGTGCTGCGTTCTGAAAACCTGGTTAAACAGTATCGGAAACGAAAGGTTGTTGATCAGGTGAGCATCGAGGTGAAACAAGGCGAAATCGTTGGGTTGTTAGGACCAAACGGAGCCGGGAAAACAACGACTTTCTATATGGTAGTGGGCCTGATCAAACCCGATGCAGGCAAGGTGTATCTGGATAATGAGGATATTACCAGTAGAGCCATGTACCAACGCGCCCGACGAGGCATTGGTTATCTGCCTCAAGAGGCTTCCGTGTTTCGTAACTTGACAGTGGAAGACAATATCAAAGCGGTGCTGGAGCTTACCAAACTGAACCGGGTAGATCAGGAAGAGCAATTGGAGCGCTTGATTGCCGAATTTGGACTGGAAAAGGTTCGAGGGAACATGGGGAATGTATTGTCAGGGGGAGAACGTCGAAGAACTGAAATTGCCCGGGCATTGGCCGTGAACCCAAAGTTTATTTTATTGGATGAGCCCTTTGCCGGAGTGGATCCTATTGCCGTTGAGGACATTCAGGAAATTGTGAAGAAGCTCATCAGCAAGAACATTGGTGTATTGATTACGGATCACAATGTTCATGAAACGCTAACTATTACCGATCGATCTTATCTCCTGTTTGAAGGCTCCATTCTTCGATCCGGCACAGCGGAAGAACTAGCGAACGATGAGCAAGTTCGAAGCGTCTATCTGGGGAAAAACTTTGAATTGAGATGATGCATCCTCCTGGCAAGCGTATGCTTGCCCCTCTCTTACTTGTTTTGGCCATTTGTTCGTCGGCATTTCACCCGGCAGTACAGCCATCGGCCGCTCAAATCGGAAAATCAGACAAACGACTTCAGAAGGTGGCAAAATTGCTCAATGCCGACTCAGTTTCTATGACCTTCGGTTTGCAACCCGGCCATGTTCACGCGATTTCCTACACCACCGGATTCTATCATGAACAGTCCCGACAATTGTATTATGTGCTAACGGTTCGAGGCAATCGATCCTTCCACATTGGTATCCCAACCGCTTCGATATCGTCCATAACGACGGTGAAAGACCTGACTCACAGCGTAGATCTAAGAGTTGCCAACGAGAAAATCGTTGCAACAGAATTAAACGATCGGGGAGGAACAGTTTACCATGAACAATTGGAACTGATACGATTTCCTCTGGCATCGAATGCCCGACGAGATCGATTCATCAAATTGATCGGTCAACGAATACAAAAAAGCCGCTGACGATCATTCGCCAGCGGCCTGTGCAGTTTCATTCCGTTACATTTTCGGATGACAGTGGAAGGAAGCCGTTTTACTTTCTGACGTTCCTTCATGATCGATAATGGCGCGGATGGTCAATAACATATCGCTATGACCCGTGACGTCATTTACCCACATGGCGTCAAAATGCTCCTCGGTGCTATGAGCATGTTCTTCTTTGAATAGCACCACCGTATCCTGAGACACGTTTTTTAATTCAATTTCATAACCATGAAGCTCTGATGCCGAGGTAATCATCCCATGTATAACCACAGTGTCACCAAACATGTACGTGTGATGCATTTCTGGAGAGGTGATGGTGATGGTTGTTGTGGCCTCATCGGTAGGTGTTGGCGTCTCATCTTTTTTGCAGGATGAGATGAATAGTATCCCTATGGCGAGGGCCAGGATTGAAGTTTTATTTATTGTTTTCATTGGTGTTAGATTAAATAAGTGATGTTGAATGTTAGTTGGTCCAGAGGGGTCACATATCCTTTGGAAAAACGATGTTGAAATGGTTTTTCGTAGGACGCGCGCAACGCCCATTTCGTGGCGTAGAATTGAACGGACCCGGTTAGTGCATGAATCGATCCACCGCTATACATATTGGCGACCTCATTGGTGCGATCCACTTGTACGTAGGAGGAACGTTCCCCTAATCCGAAGAGTACCGATGACATGGAGAACTGTTGAACACGAAAGATTTGAACAGTTGTGATGAATTGATTTCCAGATTGGTATCCTAATGGATTAGAGGTCGTATAACGATACGATAACTCCGTAAATCCAACCCAGAATTTGCTTCTAAAGGACAGCGCTGAATGAGCCAAACCATCCCAGCTCCCGGTTCCGGGGAACAAATTAGCGGGTAACACGGAAGTCACTTCGGACTTGTAATGTCCCGTTGGAGTTTTTACGCCCAAACCGTTCATCCAAAGCCATCCTAAACCGTTGGAATCTCGTTGATCCACGGTAAGTTGGTGCAGCATGAACTGGAAATCCCCTATTCCAGATTTCTGCGTTTCGCCTTGTTGATTTCGAACAAACGGTAGATTGCCACTAACGAATATTCGTCTGGCGATTCGCATCCTCCCACTCAGTGAATAGGATGCAAAGCGATCCGAAAAGTAATCAGTGGTTCCGGGATGATTGGATTGGTAACGGCTCAATTGGTAATTCAGTCCAATTCGGTTTCGGATTTGGGATGGCATGTAGCCTATGGTAGCCGACATCGATGCACAGCCGCATACCTCACATGCCAGCGCATTTAATTGTACCGCTGTTAGAAACAGCAGTATCACATGTTTTTTCATTTAAATAAATTGATTCCTAAGATGTAATTGATTCCGGAGTGAATCGAAATCTAGGAAGGAGGAATCGTGTAAGTTATGTAGGGATCATCGTAGATAAGTGGCGGTGGAGTTGATGGTTCAATCAATCTACCGCTGTCAAGATAAGGTCTTTGAACGGAAGGAAGAATGGTGGGTATTTGTCGCAGCTCAAGCAAACTGAATAACTGATTCTGTTCCGTATCAAGTTGCTTGATTTTTTGCCCTAACACGCATTTTCCCTGGCATGTGTTATTGGCGTCATCCCGATTGATACACAATTCAAGGGCAATCCACTCTTTGTTTGCACTGTACCACGATAAATAGTACAGACTGCCCATCAATTGAAGATTGAGAACCAGAACTAAAAGAAAGGAGAAAATCCTTGCCACCTTTCAAAGGTAGGGTGGACGAAATTCTCAACCATACATCCTTTTACAAATGGTGAAATATCATACATCGATATGCTTTTCCATGCATAAACCATTGTCCTGCTCGGACTTCTTTTTGTTGCATGGAATCAGCTGATAGGCCATCCGGCTGAAAATTGGATCAATATCGGCGTAGCAGTTCAGAACATTCACCAAGACATGGTAAATGGACAACTGCGTAAGCGAATTCTCCAAAACCTTGAGTACCTCAACCACAATCTCGGATTGTTGATGCTCCGGTTCCAGATAGAACTTTACGATTTCGGCTTGTTGATCTTCGTCGGACCGATTGATTTGTAAAAAACCTATTTCCTGACTATCCAGTTCCACCATAAACTGGGTGAAGTTGTCGGGCCATTTTTTAATACACACAGGAATTGGATCCCTGGATCCGGATCGCTCCAGGAAGATGGCGTTCCAGGATTGAAGGAGATCGTTTGGAATGATCTCAGTGGAGGTAGTTGGTTTAAGCGTTACCGCATTCATAGTTTCTGATCACCACAATATTAATTGTGCCCCAAAAGAGAATACAAGTAAATTTTGATTATTGAATCTAAGGTCTTGACAGCGAGTCGAATAAAAATAAGTGTCAATACAAGTAAACCCCGGATTAGTGTTCGGAGTTTTGTGCGATCCGAATACCCATGTCGATGTATTTATACACATCTTCGGGGTGACCATTGATGCGGATGGAAGGCCGGCTCTCACCTTGTCGAACGATCACCAATCGACGTTTCGGCAGAACAATGATGTACTGTCCTTGAATGCCTCGTGCGTAGAATAGATTTTCATCCTGATAGTTCATGGTCCACCATTGGTAGCCATATCGGTTGTTCATTCCATCGGCATCTGTCAGATAAGTTGCTGGTTGAATGGCCTGTTCGTAGTAGGCCGAGTCCACCAGTCTGGTGCTGTCATCCAGCCAACATTGATTGAGATACAGTAAACCAAATTTTCCAAAATCGCGGGCGTTACTGTTAAAGCAGCAAAAGGCACGTTCGATTCCACCAGAATGGTCAACCGACCAATACGCCCGGTGTTCCGCTCCAATTGGACGCCACAGCTTTTCAGAGGCATATTCACTCAGGGATTTGCCGGTAACTTCCATAAGAATGAAGCCAAGCATCTGTGTATTGGCACTTTGATAGTCAAAGGCCACTCCGGGTTTTTTAGTTTCGCGATATAGCTGATGAACGGAGCGAATGTCCTTGTCATACAGGGATCTCGCCGAATAGCTAAACGGGTTGATGTAACTTTCGTCGTAGTCGTATCCCGAGCTCATCGTCAACAAATCCCGAATGGTTGTTTGATCACCTTCCCGATTTTTTAGGTAGTTGCCAACGGGGTCATTAATATCCTTAATCAAACCATCTTTCAAGGCACAGCCA
The DNA here is from genome assembly GCA_020635355.1 of Flavobacteriales bacterium. Lineage (GTDB taxonomy): Bacteria > Bacteroidota > Bacteroidia > NS11-12g > UBA9320 > WGNA01. The sequence continues at coordinate 43,935 of JACJZW010000009.1, read as the reverse complement.
ATTAAATGGCTGATAATGCTTTTGGCCATGGACCAGCTATTGAGATGGGACGTATCTGACGATTGTCCCCAATAGGTCTCATGTAACAGGGTGTCGTCCCGCATTACCGCAAAGGCAGCGGAGTGATATTTCTGGTGATAAGCTAATTCCGTCTCGTTTAACGTAGATTCTGAATAGGTGCTGGCTATGTGCCAGGGCTTTGGGGTCCCAACGTTTACGGTGTTGTTGTCATAGATCTGATATTCATAGATCGATGGCCCCAAACGGCCTTCAAAGACGGTGTGACGCAATAAAAAGAACATATACGTTTTGCCCGATAACCAAAAGAACGCGGAGGCAGCTCCGATGAGGATGATCAGGCTGAGAACGAAGTACTTCAGAAAGGTGCGCATAAGTACAAATGTACCGCAAAGCCACTTTGCGTTACCATCGGGATTTATTAAACGTATACATCCACCAGGCTTGAGCCGAGAAGAGGAGGGCGGTGAGGAAGGGCTGCCAGTTTATGGTGCCGCTGTGATTACGTGGTGCTTCGGGCCAATTAATGATCATGACCAGCGTCCACAGGAGGATAAGGACGAATAGCGGGGTGATGTGAATTTTAAGTCGGAGTTGCAGGAGGAAGCCAAGAATGGATAGAGGCATCAATGTGTAATACCAGGTTGCCGTGGTAATGTGGTCATACGACTTGCTGATGAGGAATACCATCAGACCGATCAGGAGGATGACTCCCTGAGATATGAACTGATACATCGGTTTCATGCTGCGAATTACACATAAAAAAAACCCACCTGCATTTCTGCAGATGGGTTTTCCGTAAGCGGTATTTGAGTTTTAGTGTTTGGTGTTGGGTGATAATTACTTAGTAACCATAACACGATGTGAAGAATGGCTACCACCATTAGTCACATGAACCACGTATACACCTGTAGCGGCATTGAGCAGCTGGAGGTTGTACTGAGTGGACGATAGTTGGTTGTTCACTGTGTGAACGGTTTTACCGGAGGCATCAGTTACAACGATTTGGATGTCACCTTCGGGCTGTCCGATGTTCAGGCTAAAAGACCCGTTGTTCGGATTGGGGAAGATGGCGATGTTGTTGTTTTGGATGTCGGCGGTATTGAGCAGGTCGATGGAGACGTTGTCACACGTTTGGTTGATACAACCGTTTTGGTCAACGACTCGCAGACAAACGTTAAAGGTTTGTACGACGGCCTGCTGATAGGTATGTGTTGGGTTTTCGGAGTTTGACGTAGATCCGTCATCGAAGTCCCAGTCATATGTTTTGGCACCCGGTGTAATCGGAGTAAAGTCAACGATACGTCCATCCCTTGTAAAGTTAAATCCGCTGTTAGGCAGTGCATTGATTTGTACTTTTTTCACCAGCGTGTCTGAGCAGTTGGTGTTTGAGGCGATGAGCATAGCGGAGTATTCTCCGTTTGATGCGTAGGCATTGGTAGGGTTAGTGATGTTTGAGGTGTTCCCGTCACCGAATGACCACGCGAAGGCGTTTCCATTAAGCGAGGTGTTGAAGAACTGGGTAACATCACCTTTACAGGTGTTCACTACGTTGAATGCAGCTTGAGGTGCGGCATAGATGGTAATGTTTGCCGTAGCGATATCGGAACACCCTTCGGTATTGGTAACTTTAAGCAGGATGGTTTGATTTCCTCCTGATTTAAAGGTATGAGAAGGGTTGTTTCTGGTGCTGGTTGCGCCATCTCCAAAATCCCAGAGGCTAGAGACATAAATAGGTGTTTTGTTGGCGAAGGCTATTTCTGTTCCGGTACATCCGTCAGGAGCGGTAAAGCTTGCACTCGGTTTATTATAGACTTTGACACTCATGTTGGCAACGTTTGCACATCCGATGGCATTTTTTGCGGTGAGTGATACGGTATAGGTACCACTGGAAGCGTATCGGTATCCCGGAGATATGGCACTGGATGAACCGCCGTCACCAAAGTTCCATGTAGCAGATGTTGCATTGGAGGAGGTATTGGTGAACTGAGTGGTTTGTCCGATACACATATTAGGTGCGGAGAATGCGGCAACAGGTGCCTGGTAAACACCAACGGTTTGTGATACAGATGCAACACACCCTTTGTCTGAGGTATTTTTCAGCGTGATGGTGTAGATGCCAGCCGCGGCATAGGTGTGGTTGTTGGCTGATCCGTTGTTTCCGTCACCGTAGTTCCATAGGGAGGTAAAGGATCCGGAGCTGATTTTGGATCGGTTGTTCAGTCCTACAGAAGGCCCGGTACACTGAGGTGTAGGGATGTAATCAGCGGTAGGATTTGGCCATACATTCACCTGTTTGGTTGCCGTAGAGGCACAGCCCTGTGCCGATGTAACGGTCAGGTTAACGCTGTATGCACCTGCTGCGGCGAAGGTGTGAGCCGGGTTCTTGATGGTGCTGGTAATGTTGTCACCAAAGTTCCATGCATGAACACCGTCAGCCGAAGAGCTGGTAAAGATCATTGGAGACTGATCACACACATCGGCTGTATTGAAAGCGGCCGTAGGGTTGGTATAAATGGTCACTGGTTTGGTTATTGAGTGCGTGCAGTTATCCGAGTTTGTGGCCGTGAGTTTAACGGAGTACGTTCCGTTGTTGTTAAAGGTGTGTGTTGGGTTGGTCGCAGAGGATGAGTTGTTGTCACCAAATTCCCATGCAAAGGTGCTGGCACCTTTGGATGTGTTGGAGAAGGTGAGTGACTTACCTGAGCACCCGATCAGATCCTGGAAGGAAGCTGTTGGCTGATCAGCTACAGTGATTGACTTTGTAACGCTGTTCTGGCAACCAAATGAGTTGGTGACTTTCAGGCTGACGCTGAAGCTTCCTTTAGCCTTGTAGGCATGTGAAGGGTCTTTGTCTGCGCTGGCGTATCCGTCACCAAAATTCCAGATGTAGCTTCCTGATGATGAGTTGTTGGTAAAGCTGATGGCTTGGTTTTTACATCCGTTGGCTGCGGAGAAGTCTGTTGTTGGCAGGTCGTAAACAACAACGCTGCTTGATTTTTGACTTGTACAGTTGTTGCTGTTTGAGACAGCAAGTGTCACGGTGTAGGTACCTGCCGCGCCGTAGGTGTGTGTTGTATTGCTAACGGCCGATGAGCTTCCGTCACCAAAATACCAGGACTGCGATGTTGATCCGGTGGAGTAATTGGTGAATGAGGTGGTTGTTCCCAGACACTCGTTGGTTGCGGCAAAGTCGGCAACTGGTTTTGCAAATACCTGAACGGACTTGGTTGCTGTACCGGAGCACCCAGCACTGGTGTAGGCGGTGAGGGTCACGGAGTAATTACCATAGCTGGCATAGGTATGGGCAGGGCTTGTTGCCGAGGACGAACTTCCATCACCAAAGTCCCATGCAAATGATGACGCACTTGCCGAGGATGAGTTGGTGAATGAGGTGGCTGCGCCTTCACAAACATTAGTTGCCGAGAAAGATGTAGCCGGGTTCGGGTCTATGGCTGCAGCGCCGTAAGCAGAGGCTTTACATCCGCTGGCCGATGTAACGGTGAGCGAGATGGTGTAGTTCCCTGCGGCGGCATAGGTGTGTGAAGGTGCCTGAGCGTTGGAGGTTGTTCCATCGCCGAAGTTCCAGAGATAGGAAGTGGCTCCGGTGGTGGAGGCACTCATGGTAACTGACCCGCCGAGACAGGTGGCCACATTGCTTACGCTAACGGTTGGTTTGGCGTAGACATCTACCTGCTGGGTCACGGATCCGGAGCATGCACCGCTTCCGGTTGCCGTGAGGGTTACATCGTAGGAACCTGCCGCAGCATAGACGTGCGATGGGCTGGTGGCCGATGAGGAACCTCCGTCATCAAAGTTCCAGGTGTAGTTCAGAGAGCCTGAACCACCGGAAGTGGTATTGGTGAAGGAAGTGGCACTGCCTTCACAAACGCTGCTGGCCGAGAAGGACGGAGTAGGTGCGCTGTAGAGGGTAATGGTTTTGGTCACCGAGTCCAGACAGTGCTCAGAGGACTCAACCTTGAGCTGAACGCTGTATGAGGCGGCATTGTTATAGGCGTGAATCGGGTTCACGGCCGTGGTTGTTTTACCATCACCAAACTGCCAGTAGTTGTGTTTGTTGTCGGTAGACTTGTTGGTAAAGTTCACGGTATCATAGGCACATGAACCGGTGAAGGCGAAGTCGGCCGTTGGGTTGTCAAACACGGTAACGGTTCCGTAGGCCGTGTCTTTACAACCGTTGTTGTTGTTGGCGTAAAGCACTACGTTGTAGGTGCCGGCAGTGGAGTAGGTGTGAGCGTAGTTGGTGTCGGGAGCCGTAGAGGTTGAACCGTCACCGAAGACCCACAGATAGGTATGGGCATAGATGGTACCGTTGTCAAATGGAACGGGCGTGTTCACACATCGGTCATCGGTAGCAAAGTAGGCCGAAGGACGCACCTTAACGGTCACGCTCTTGACGGTGGTGTCGGAACACTTGTTACCGTCGGTTGCGATGAGGGTCACGCTGTAGGTTCCGGTTACCCGGTAGAAGTGTACGGGATCTTTTTTGGTAGACGTGTTATTATCGTCAAAGTCCCATGCGTAGTTCACCCCATCGGTGGTGGTGTTCACAAAGCGTGCGCTGTCGCCAAAGCAGTGATCGGCCACGGTGAAGTTCGAAACGGCTTCTTTGTGGATGGTCACAGCCTTGGTGATGGAGTCCTTAAATCCACCTGGCAGGAAGATTTTGAACTTAACGTTATAGGTACCTGCTGAGGTGTAAAGGTGGGCAGGGTTCTGCTTGGTGGATGACGTTCCGTCACCAAAATCCCAGGCAAAGGCAGAGATCTTACCGCAGTTCACCGAGGTGGCGTTCTTGAAGTTCATCGAATCGGTGGTACAGTCGTATACCGTGGTAAAGGCTGGTGATGGTATGTTGGATACCTTCACTGTTTTGGTCAAGGAGTCCTGGCAACCGATGTTGGATGTCACAATCAACTTAACCGTTTTTACACCATCAGCAGCATACACATGACTTGGCGTTTTTACGGTTGATGAGTTACCATCTCCAAAATCCCAGCTGTACCCGGTGATGGAACCGGCAGAAACGGTGGAATTATTGGTGATCGGCATCACGTCGTTGAAGCAATGGTTGGCTAGTACAAAGTTGGATACCGGAAGTGGAGCAATGCTCACTTTTACTGTATTAGATGTACGGGTCCCACAACTGCTGCCTGAAGTAGTTGTTCTTCGATAGTATATGGCCGAAGTCAGGCTGGCGGTCTCCTGATAACTTGAGTTTGTAGCTCCAGAGATATCGCTCCAGCTTGTACCGTTGGAGGAAGTTTGCCACTGGTAGGTGTATGATCCATCCCCACCGCTAGGAGCCGTGGTGTTCGCAACCTGGCTGGGTGTTCCATTGGGGCAGATGCTGTGGTTGTTGCCAATCACACCGGCTGTAAGATCCTCGTAAACGGTAATCTTAACGGTGTTGGATTCAACGGATCCACAGTTCATGTTTCCGGTGTAAACCAGCCGGTACCAGGTGGTTTGCTTGAGGGCACCCGGAGCAAAGGATGTGGTGGTTGCCGCCGGGATATCACTCCAGGAGGAACCATTGGTTGAGTTTTGCCATTGGTAGGTGAATGATCCGGCACCGCCCGATGGAGCAGCAGACTGGGTCATAGCCGATGGGGTGGTGTTGTAACAGATGGACTGATCGGATCCAACGGTTCCGGCAACGAGTTGATCGTATACGGTAACCTTAACCGATGCACTGTAGGCAGGGCCACATCCCACGTCCGTGGTTACGGCTCGTCGGAAGTAGGTGCTGGAGGTGAGTGTTCCATGTGTATAGGTCTCAGAGGTTGCACCGGAGATGTCACTCCAGGTGGCGTTGTCTGAACTCATCTGCCATTGGTACTGATAGTTTCCACCGCTTCCGGAGGCTGAGGCGGAAGAGGAGAACATGGCAGGAGCAAAGTCATAACAAATGGTTTGCGCTGATCCGATGGATCCGGCCACGAGCTCAGTAAGCACATTCACCGAGCGGGTAACGGTATCGGTACACCCTTTATCGGAGGTGGATACATGCATCACGGAATAGGATCCGGAAGCGGCATAGGTATGAGTTGGAGAGGCGGCCGTAGAGGTATTTCCATCTCCAAAACTCCAGTAGGTTGGAGAGGTCGTTCCCAAGGCAATGGTAGCCGTTGAGGTAAAGCTCATGGCATCCCCCAGACAGCTGTCGGCATGGGTAAAGGATGCCATTGGATACGGCCAGTACGGAATGGTGGTCATGGCCGTATCGCCTGTTCGGTTTACATCCACTACCTGTGTGCTGTAGGCGGTCACATCGTGATCGGCAGCACCCGAGAGGTCGGCAGTCTGATTAAGGGTATAGGTCATGGTAGCCCCTTTAGGAAGGGTAGCCGAAGTGATGGTGTCCATCACCGGTGTACCGGCATCCACCATAAAGGCAACCGGGATGTTCATCTGGTTGATGTCGCCGTTATTCTTGAGCGTCATGCGAACAGCCACGGCGTTGTTGGCTGCCCCACAGAGGGTGTCCAGGGAAACGCTAACCACTTCAATATCCGGATCAATCTCGTGTGCACCAATGGTTGGTGTGGTTCCACGGGAATCACCATCAATGTCGTCGGTAATACCCAGATTGGTTCCTGTTCCATACAACTCAATGTTATTTACGTGCAGGTTGCTCAGGGAATCAAACATCGGATCATTATAAACGGAGTTGGCATCCCATCCGGAGTTAGTGATGTAGTCTGAGAAACTGTTGGTCAGGTAATGACTTGGACCGAAGTAATCACCGTAGAAGCTGTTGTAATCCACATCGTACATGCCGGATGTGGTCGTAAGACCAGTCGCATATAGTGCCAGCGTTCCGGATCCTCCGGCGTGGAAGATGTTGTTCTTCATCACCATCGGGCCATATATGGTTGAGCTAACGGTGGTGTACATAGACAATGCCCCTGTACTCAAGGTAGGTCCACCGTTGATACTCACGCTGTTGTGCATGAAGTCGGTATTGGCGCAGTTGTACACCTCGCAACCTATCTGATAGGCAGTTGAATTGGAAGATGAAACGGTGAACATGTTATTGATGATGCGGTTGCGGTTATCCGGACCGGCATCACAGTAATAGAACCGTGAGGCATACATGAAGTAGGTGCTGGTATTACCAGAGACACTCACCTTGTTGTTCATAGCCGTAACCGAGCTATCGCAATAGAAGAACGCGAACGGATACATGGTGCTGTTGTACGTGTTATAAGGTGAAACGTTTGGACGTTCCATGATAACCGTATTGCCGTTGGCGGTCATGGCATCGGAATAGTAACAGTAAATTCCGTATAGGGTAGAGGTGTACGTGCACCCATGGTTAACCCTGTTGTTGGAGATTGTTGCACTATCGGTGTAATACATGTACACGCTGTAATATCCATGATCCCGGATGGTGTTACCCGAGATGTTGACGCGTTCATACGGATCGGAACTGTACCCATAGCAGTAGATGCCGGATCCACCGTTGATAATCTCATTGTCTTTAATGGTGATGTCTTCCAGGGTCTGGTAAATACTATTGAAGTAGTAATACATGTTGATCACCCCACCGTAGTAACTGGTGTACGTGGAAGGAATAGCTTCCAGTTTACAGTTTTGAACCGTCACGTGATGTGTGGTCCCCAAGGCACTTGGGGCAAACCACAAAACGCTGGTATAGGTGGTGGAGGCACCAGTGTTCTTCAACTCGAGACCGTCAACCGTAACGAAACTGCAACCATTGAACGCAATCACGTAGTTATTGGTAGAGGTTGTGGCAGCGTATTCAAAGACAACCGGATTGGTGTTGGACGGATCAGGTTTAATGGTCAGTGTGTTGGAAGGATCAGCACCTGGAATGGGGTTTATTGAAACCTGCTCAGTATACGTTCCTTCACGAACCAGGAAGTTTACTGAACCACAAATTCCGATGTTCTGTGCAGCCGTGATGGCATCGCTCAATGTTGGGTAGTCAGGGCTGCTTCCGCCAACAGTGTAATTACCACTTAAGCCAGCATTGAATAGTTGGCTAAAGGTGTCGTTGGAGGTTTTAAGATCAGTTTTGCCATTTGGATTGGTTGTCCATACCACAATATTGGCTGAAGAACCCGATGAGTTAAATGATCCGATGGTCACAACTGAGTTGCCCCCAGAGGCAATACTACCGGTGAAGGAGTAGGGAGTTTGGGTGGTTCCGTTTACACTCCAGTTAATTGTGGCGGAGGTAAGGGTGGCCTCGCCGAAGTTTCCAACTGTTACGGATACGGAATTACTGGAACATAGTACCGATGGGGAATTGATCATACTGATACCAGCATCATCATCAATGGCCGTGTATTCATCCGCACCAATGGAAGGATTTGGGTTACGACGTGTATCCCCGTCAATGTCCATTGTTACAGCTGACAGATAGGTTCCTGCAGAATCCAAAACTCCGGTGATACAGTGAAGATCGGTATCGGTATAGAACTTCGGATTGGCTTCGATACTGTTGCCATCAAAACCTGTGGTGCTGCTGAACGAACTCAGCGATGAAAACGCACCGTAGGTGTAACTATACAGGTACGAACCGGATGTGGTGGAATACACCGCATTGTAGTCGGCTGTTACATAGGTTGGATCATCTTCAAGATAGTAGGCATAGCCACCACCGGTGTTGGCGAAGATGTTGTTTTTAATATCTACCCCTGCACTGTATGGGTAATAGAAATAGCCCGCAGGATAACTCGATGAGTTATAGGTAGAGGTATTGTTAACGGTATTGTGATAGTATCCTGTATAACCACATCGGTAGCTGTACAAACCAACTGCCGAGTTGGATCCAGATCCAATCTGAATGAAGTTGTTCGCTACTAAATCCGGACTGGTTGACGATCCAATCGCATAGTAGTGATAGAGACCATAACCGGATCCTTGTCCCATGAAGCGGTTGTTGGTGATTCGGTTATTGGTATAGCAATAATAGGTGTACAATCCGTAGTAACCGGAAACGCTGGATACCAAGTTGTTGTGGAACAGTAGGTCGCTGTTGTAATAGAAATACCCACCGTAGTAATAGTAATCCAGAATCTGGTTGTTGATGATGGTCCAGTTCCCTTGAAGGTTACTTCCCGTGCCACCACCATACAAATAAATACCCATTGAACCGTTCAGGATGGTATTGCCATCCAAGGTGATATAGGTGGATTGATTCGCGGTTCCGGTGTTGTCATATACAACGGCCATGTAGTTGGATGTAGTGGTGGTAGTTACCCCCTCCAACTTGCAATTGGAGAATCGGATATAGCTGCTGGCGCCGATGAACTCCACAACGCGTCCATAGGTAGCGTTCTTGGATCTGAGATGCAAGCCGTCAAATGTCCAGTAGGAGGCATCACTAAAACGGAGCAGATAATTGTCGTTAATGGTGGAAGCATCGTATTCACACACCGGCATGGTGGAATTGGACGAGGCCGAACGGAATAGGATGGAATCCGAGGCGGTTTGTCCACTGATATTGGAAATCACTCGGTTTAACGAGTAGGTGCCACTTCGCACATCGAACACAACCGGACCTGAAATCCCTGCACAGTTCAAACCGGCGAATGCTTCGTCAAAATCAACAAAGTCCGGACTGGATCCGCCGATGGTGTAGGTGCCACTCATTGGGATACCATAACTGGCGGTGTTGGTGTCGTTCAGGGAAACACCATCCGTAGAACTGTTCGGTTCTGAGGTCCAGGCCATAATTTGATTGCAACCTGAGGTATGGCTGAAGGTGGTAGTGAACGTTAAGGTGTCCAACTCACAGGTGTTCAGTGAGGTCGACAACGTTTTACTTTGGGTAACCACGGATCCGGAGCCAATCTGATAGCTGGCTTTGTACGAACTCAAATTATTGATACCGTAATTCTTTATAGCAACTGAAACCGTTTGTGTTCCACTGCTAACCGTTCCATTGGGTGTAATGATTTCGGCAATACCGGCATCAATCGCGGCTGTTGGAACCTCGTCCGCACCGATGTGTGGTGGGTTGTTTCGGGTATCTCCATCGATGTCTGTGGTGAGGCCAACACCGGCTCCTCGTTCGAAACAGGCATCGGACAGGTGATAATCGTCTGTGGCCTTGAACGGCACTTCACGTGTTATGGAATTCTGATCGTAGGAACTGCTGGAGTTCAAGTTCGATGTAGTAAGGGTTGTTGCATAGTTGTACACCAACGTTGAACTTCCACCATTGTAATAACAATTGTTATCGCATATCCGGTTGGTTCCATTTGGTGAATAATAATAGATGTAGGCGGCATAGCTACCGGCATTATTCACGAAGATGTTGTTTCGGATATCGTATTCGTCCACGTAGTAGAATCGGGCACCATAGGTAGAGCTGCTCAGTCCAACCACGGTGTTGTTGTAGATCTTCCAGTTGCGGTTGTAATACGTGGTTGAGCTGGATCCATTGAAATAAAGCGAATAAGATGTGCTGGTGGTGCTCAGTATGTTATTGGAAAACTCACCGGGTGTACCGGTTCCGTTGTCGGTAGCGTAGAGGTACACATAGTTCCCGGAGTGCATGGTATTTCCGGTAATAAAGTGAGGGCCATCCGGAACAGACGATGCGTGATAATTGTACATGTACATGGCATAGCTGCTCGTGGTATTTCTGCCCAAAGGCACATAGTTGTTGTGTATGTTCACCCGTGCGGTGTAGTACACATACAAACCATAGGTGTAATAATCTTTGAAGGAGCAGTTTCTTACGGTAAGTCCCTCGCTGTGACTAGCGCTGTTGCCGTAGGAGGCTATTCCAAAGTATCCGCCGGTTAAATCACAGCTATCAACGATGGGATTGGTAGACGTTGCCGGGCTGCTGTACGATGTGTTGGAGCTGGAACGAACAACTACTACGCTGGTTGTTGAGGTGGACGTGGTGCTGGAAATCAGATCACAGTTCCGTACCGCATTGCTGTCGCCGTCCATGAAGTTTACGGCGTATGCGTAATTCGCATTCGATGCCTCAATGGTCATGTCCCGGAAGATGACGTGCGAGCAACCATTGAAGGTCAAGGTCGTGTATGAGCTACCTGAGCTTGTTTGATTGTAGGTGAGTTTGGTGCCGCCTTTCCCTTTTCCTTTTACGGTTACGGTGTTGGTAGAAGATGATCCGGCAAAGCCTGGAACTTCAATTTGACCAGTAAAGGTTCCGGAGTCAAGTAGGAAAACTACTGGTCCGGATACCCCACCACATGTTAAACTGGCGAATGCGGCATCTACTGAACTAAAGTCGGCTCCCGACCCACCAACGGTAAATGTTCCGCTCACACCAATACCTAGAAGATTTTGGGTGGTGTCATTATTGTTTACCGGGTCAGAAGAGCCGTTGGGAGCGGTGGTGTAAACCATCAAGTTCTGACAGCCTGAAGTCATACTGAAGGTGTTGGAGAATGTGAACGTATCGGTAGCACATGGGGCTATCGGGGTGGTCACCGCCAAATTTTCATTGACAACAGAACCTGAGCCAACGCGATAATTTCCTTCAACCTGAGAGATGTTGTTGCCCCCAAAATTCTTAACCGCAATGGAGACGGTTTGGGTGCCAGGGGTTAATGGCGTTTTTGGGGTTAGGATTTCAACTACGCCGGCATCGTTACTCCCGGATGCGGCCTCGTATGCACCAATGTCAGGAGGGTTATTTCGTGTGTTTCCGGCAACGTCCGTGGTGAGTCCCAGGTTGGTTCCATTTACACAACCATCGGTAATATCTAAGGATGACAATGATGACCACCCCTGATTGATGTTTACTGAATTGGCTCCGGATCCTCCACCAGCTGTAATGGAGCCGTTTCCAGACCACGTGTAGTAGTTGTTGTAATCGGCGTTACAGGTTGAGCTGGAGAGATAGAGGATATAACCACCTGAAGAGATCAGGGCATTGTTGTACACATCACAATATGACCCACTGTTGTATAAACAGGCGTACGAGGTGGTTGTTAGGCTATAACTGGAGTTGTTTGATGCAAAGGTGTTGTGATAGATTTCCCAATAATCACAACCCGACATATAACATGGATAGGCATAACTGGAATAGGTGGTGACGTTATCGAAGTTGCCCTCAACTACGTTGTTATACATTTCCGATTTATTGGATGTGCTGTATCCATCGGCGCTGGACATGTAAATGCCCCGTGCACCCAAGTTTCTTAAAATGTTGCCGTTAATCCGGGATTTGGAAACGGAGCTGGACGGATTACAATAGTAATTTAACAGTCCATAGGAGTAACGATAGGTGGATGTACCTCCATCAAAAACGTTATTTAAAATTTGAGCATCCCATGTGTAGTACACATAGGCTCCGTAGTAATAAAAGCCGGATATGGTTGAATTGGAGATGGTTGGGTTAATAACCCGGTAAGCCGCAGAACTGGTTGTACTGGTTCCCCGGATATATATACCGTAGTATCCTCCCTGTACATCACAACTGTCAATGGTGATGTAGTTAGGCTGATAGTTGGTAACCCCATAAACATAGATGGCTGAATAGGTCGATGAACTCGTGGTGGCCTGAGTTACCTTACAGTTGATGATGGAAACATTTTCTGCGTTGTCATACACGTAAACGGCCCTCGTGCAACTTGAGGAAGCCGAGATGGTCATGTCGCGGAACGTGATGTTGTCTGCATCATCAATGTAAATACAATACCCCGATGTAGAGGATACCGTTGTGCTGGATATACCAGCACCTTTGAACACCACATCATACGAGCCCGAGCCGGTAAAAGCCGAGATGGTTACACCTCCGGAAAAGGAGGAAGCCGACATGGTGAAGGTAACATCCCCGGAAATACCGTTGGAGTTCAAATCACTCACCGCGGCTGCCAGTGATGTGTAGTTGGTGGAACCAGACCCGGATGGATCAATGGTGTAATTTCCGCTCAGGGCGAAAACCGAAGAAGATGATAGGGCCAAGCCCAGTGCCAACAAAATGCACCGCACCAGCGATGCAGAGCCAACTGCTTTGTAAAGTTGTTTCATACAAGAAAAGTTCGAATTGTACTGCTTACTAACGGTGCGCAAAAAGCTGCGCTTACCAAAGATATACATCCCCGTGACATACAATCCAAACTACTGTGACACTTTTTTTATGAGGGTAGTAGCGGTGTATGTGGTGGTGGTGGTGCCTTAGGAAGATGCCCATCCCAATATTTTCGGACTTCCGCCATTTTGGGCAGGTTATTTTATGGTGTCAAGTGCTCGGAAAAAAAATTGTTCATCATTCAACTTTTTTAATGTAAAAGTTGAATAAACGGTAAAAACCATGGTTAGAACCGGTTGATTTACAGTGGACTATGGCGGAGAATTTCAACAATAAAACTTTGATGAAAAAGCAAATAAAAATTGGAAAATGATATTTATTGCTTGGATGGCTGGTGTGGGAGTCGAATCGAAATGCCACTGGTCAAATGACGCTTGAGAACAGAGCGGTGCTCACTACATTTGTGAACCGATTATTTCCTGATGTTTCGAAACAAACAGTCCTTTATTCTGCTGGGTGCCCTGATCGTTGTATTGGGGATTCTGGTTTATCTCAGACAAACGGCGGAAACCACCCAATCTGACCTGGCCTCCCGTGAGTTTGCCATTAAAAGCGGAGACGATATCTCGCGAATCTTTATGGTAGATCAGGAGGGAAACCGCATCGATCTTAAACGACAGTCCGGCAATTCCTGGACGGTGAACGATTCGTTTGAAGCCTGGCAATCTCATGTGGATTTCCTGATCGATGAAACCTTGGAGAAGGTGGCCATCAAGGGCCCCGTTCCTAAGGCAGCTCGCGACAACGTGATCCGAAGAATGATCATTACCGGTATCAAGGTTGAAGTCTATACAAATGGTGATGAACCGGAGATGGTCTATTATGTAGGTGGCACCACACCCGACCAGTTGGGAACCTATTTTAAACATCCCGATGATCAGGATCCGTTCATCGTTCATATCCCAGGATTTAATGGCTATCTGAATGTTCGGTATTCGCTGGATTTGGATGATTGGATAAGTCGAACCGTGTTTGCCAGCGAGCGCGATCAGATTAAATCGGTGCGGGTGGAGTATCCTTCCGAACCACTCAATTCCTTCAAGATTACCAACGGAGAGCAATTTGATGTAGAGATGGATGCCTCCGTGGCAGGACCTTTGAATAAAGGCTTGATCAAAACGTTTTTGTCGTCTTTTAGCAAACTCAATTTCGAGGGGTACGACGATTCTAAAAATCCACGTTACATCGATTCATTAAAGAACACCGTACCGCTGATCATTTTAACCGTGGAGAGCTTTAATCGCGGAATCACCAAAATGACCGTTTATCCCAAACCCATGGACGAACGCACCGGGACGTTGTATGACAAGGATGGCAATCAGTTGGCGGTAGACGCAGATCGATACTACGCGTTTGTAAATGATCGCGACCGATTGTTGCTCATTCAGGATTATACGTTCGGGCAGGTGTTTATCCGATCCCGGGATCTGATTCTGCCCAACAGGTAGAAGCCCCGCTGAATTCCTTACTTTTGGCTCATGCACTGGATCGACTGGCTGGTACTGTCTGGAACACTCATTCTTATAAGTTGGTACGGCGTTTGGAAAACCAGAAACATCCAAGACAATGCATCCTATTTAGGCTCCGGGAGAACCACTCCGTGGTGGGCCATTGGATTATCCATTATGGCCACCCAGGCCAGCGCCATTACATTCATTTCTACTCCTGGAATGGGATATGAATCCGGGTTGGGGTTTGTTCAATTTTATTTCGGTTTACCCATTGCCATGGTGATTATCGCCTACGCTTTTGTTCCGGTTTATCACCGACTTAAGGTCTTTACAGCCTTTCAATTCCTTGAAGAACGATTCGGGATGCGAACACGGCTGCTAACAGCTTTTCTATTCCTGGTGCAGCGAGGTCTGGCCGCTGGGCTTACCATTTATGCACCTTCCATCATATTGTCCAAAATTGTCGGAATCCCGCTACAGATTAACATCCTGATTATTGGGATTTTGGTGATAATCTATACTGTTTCAGGAGGTACCGAAGCGGTAACGCAAACACATAAACAACAAATGGCCGTGATTTTTATCGGGCTGTTTGTTGCGGCCTATTTCCTCATCTCAGGAATCACCGAACATGTTCCCGTTTCGAAAGCCATCTCCATTGCGAATTGGTCCGACAAACTGCACATGATAGATACCGACTTCCGATTGGATGATCGCTATAACCTATGGTCTGGGCTTATAGCCGGAACATTTTTGATGCTCTCCTATTTTGGAACCGATCAGAGTCAGGTGCAACGCTACCTCTCCGGACGGTCACTGAAGGAAATTCGCACCGGTCTGTACTTCAACGCTATTCTGAAAATTCCCATGCAGCTTTTCATTCTGATGTTGGGTGTTTTTGTATTCGTGTTTTACCAGTTCAATAAACCTCCGGCTCATTTTGACCAACTGGCTGTGCAACATGTGCTCTCCACAGAAAAGGCGGATTCGTTTAACCTGCTCAATCATCGATACGATTCCTTATACGAGCTAAAGCGCACTGCGTTGGAATCCGGTACAAATGAGGGAAGGTTTCGCGAACTTCAGTCGGCTACGGACACCGTAAGAAGAGAAATCTCCACCGTTATCCGAAATTCCGACTATGCGAGCCCAGTTAAAAAGCAGAGTGATTTTGTATTCATCACGTTCATTCTTCAGTACCTGCCCATTGGGATAATAGGGCTTTTAATGGCAGTGATTTTTTCAGCGGCGATGTCGTCAACCGCTGCCGAATTAAATGCCTTGGGTACCACTACTGTGGTGGATTTTTATGAACGATTGGGTGGGAAAAGCAGTGTTCGTGCCAGCCGGTTCTCAACAGCTGCATGGGGTGTAATTGCCATCATTTTTGCGTTGATAGCTCAGTTCATGGACAACCTGGTGGAAGCCGTTAATATATTGGGATCCTTATTTTACGGAACGGTGCTCGGGATCTTTTTGGTTGCCTTTTATGTTAAACGAATCGGTGGTTTTAGCGTTTTTGCGGCAGCCATCATTTCTGAGTTGGTGGTGCTGGCCTTATTCTATTTCGATGACCTGATTGTTCAGGAACTGCATTTCAAGGTGGAGTTTCTGTGGTACAACCTCATTGGCTGTGTCCTGGTGATGGCTCTTGGCTATCTTAT
Source organism: Flavobacteriales bacterium (assembly GCA_020635355.1). Lineage (GTDB taxonomy): Bacteria > Bacteroidota > Bacteroidia > NS11-12g > UBA9320 > WGNA01. The sequence continues at coordinate 27,727 of JACJZW010000009.1, read as the reverse complement.
CGAAATGATAAGAAGGGTTGCTAAGGGATCCTGAAGGCCAGATACTTGGACGTGATGCCTTGATCTTGCCAAATAGACTCGTAGAAGGTGCGGATGTTCAGTGCTTCCGGTCGTTGTTCCCAGGCATATACATCCGGAATGTCGTGGACAATTTCAAGTCCTTCCTCTTCAATAACCTCTTTTGTATAATGGTAAAGTAAATCACTGTCGGTCTTGAGATTGATTTGTATGGGTTTGCCGGCTACCGCCCGATATCGCTTTAAAAATTCAGGATGAGTTAATCGTTTGCGGGCTTTGCCCTTTCGCGGCTGAGGGTCCGGAAAGGTGATCCAGATTTCCTCCACTTCACCGGGTTCAAAATACTCTTCAATCAGGTGGATCTGGCAGCGCAGGAAAGCGGCATTTTTTAGATTCTCGTCAATCGCTTGTTTGGCACCTTTCCAAATTCGGTTGCCTTTTATATCCAGCCCGATGTGATTGCGATCGGGGTGAAGTTGAGAAAGTCCGATGGTGTATTCGCCCTTGCCACAGGCCAGCTCCAGTACGATGGGTTGAGGTTGGTCAAATGCTTCGTTCCATCTGCCTTTAGGGGCTTCGGCGTGTTCAAAAACATTGGGGAATTCCCGAATCTCCGCAAATTTGGCCAGCTTTTTCTTCTTTCCCATGGACCGGTGTCTTTCGGGCTGCGAAAGTACGATTTCAATGATTGATCATAAGGACCTTAGTCCATGATCGTGTAGGTGATTTCAAGCGATGCCTGATCATCGGCGTCAACAGAACTGAGGTCGTCAATTTGGAGGTTGTAAATCAGCTGATGCCCGTTTTGATGTCCTTTCCCGGTATACCCGGTATGGATGTTTTGGATGATCTTCTGATCAGACGACGTCAATGAAATCCATCCATTCACCGGATTTCCCATGCCGCCATTTCCGTTTCCCACATCGGAAAGTGCTTTCACACGCAGGTTGAAACCATCGGGAACACTTCCACTGGAAATCTTCACGTACACATCTTTTTTGGGATTGGAAGTCCCGGTAAGAGTGGTGTAGTTTAACCAAAGGGAACTGTCATATTGATCATCTCCTTGAAATCCTTGTCCAGCTTCAGCAGGTGCATCCAAGCCAAACGCAACGGTTGTTGATCCATTTCCTGCCACCGATACGATGGCTACTTCCGGAATGGATACCGATGTATTTCCGTGACCATACGCATAGCCGTTTCCACCGCCGTTGCCATTTCCATTGCTGTTACCTTGAGCCCATAAAGATGGGCTAATCAGTATCAAACAGGCAAAAAGAACGCCCAGTCTGGAACGAAATAAACGCAGTAATATGAGTGCAAGGGAGAGCACAGTAGTAATTTAGTTATTCAAATGTACAACCCATATTGGGAATTTTCAAAACCATATTGGGAAAAATGACATTTCGCCTGAGTTTAGAATTATCCAAATCGCAATCCGTCATGTACTACTTTTGACTCGTGATATCATCCACCCCTTTAGCAGAACGGGTTCGGCCGGGAACATTAACAGAATACATTGGTCAGTCCCACATTATTGGTCCGGGAACTCCGTTGAGGAAGGCGCTGGAATCGGGCCATATCCCATCCATGATCTTTTGGGGCCCTCCGGGTGTAGGTAAAACAACCCTTGCCGGGGTGATAGCCAATACCTTGGACCGCCCGTTTTATACCCTGAGTGCCACCGATTCCGGGGTGAAGCAAGTTCGTGAGGTAATTGAAAAGGCAGAACGACATTCCTTTATGGGTAATCATTCCGCCATACTCTTCATAGACGAGATTCATCGTTTTAACAAATCACAACAAGACAGCTTACTTAAAGCCGTTGAAAAGGGCGTAATCACTTTGATTGGTGCCACCACTGAGAATCCATCTTTCGAAGTGAATTCGGCTCTCCTCAGTCGATCGGAAGTCTATGTTCTTAAGAACTTATCTTCTGATGAGCTGCGTCAAGTCGTAACTCAGGCCATTGAAAAAGATGGCTGGGTCAAGGAAAGGCAACCGGAGATCATTGAACTGGAGGCGTTGATGGTGCTTTCCGGTGGGGATGCCAGACGATTACTCAATACACTGGAACTGGTGCTGTCCACGGCAGATCAAAAGCAACATGTGAAGATTACCAATGAACTGGTGGAATCCGTGGTTCAGGAGCGACGCATCGGCTACGACAAATCGGGTGATCAGCATTACGATGTGATTTCGGCCTTTATCAAATCGGTTCGTGGAAGTGACCCCAATGCTGCCGTTTACTATTTAGCACGCATGATTGAAGGTGGGGAAGACCCCATTTTTATTGCACGACGGCTCATTATTCTGGCCAGCGAAGACATCGGCAATGCCAATCCCACGGCACTGGTGATGGCAGTTAACGGATTTCAGGCCACTCAATCCATCGGATACCCGGAATGTCGGATTGTGTTATCTCAGGTCACGGTCTATTTGGCCACATCACCTAAGAGCAATTCATCCTATCAGGCGATAAACGACGCCCAGGAGGTGGTGAAACAAACCGGAAATCTGGACGTCCCGCTTCACCTGAGAAATGCTCCAACGCGCTTGATGAAGGATCTGGATTATGGTCTGGGGTATAAGTATGCCCACAGCTTTCCCGGGCATTTTGTGGAACAGGAATTTTTGCCGGATGAAATCAGCGGCACCCAATTTTATAACCCCAAAGACAACCCACGGGAGAATGAATCCAGAGCACGTTTACGGGCCTACTGGAAGGAGAAGTACGGCTATTAGTTGAGAATTGGGCTCAATTGCCTATCTTGGCATAGCTGAAATAGCACTATGAAAACAACTCACCGTTCAAAAGTACTGGCATTATGCTGTATTCTGTTGTCATTCGTAAATGAAGGATGCAATGATGATAGTCGTACAGGGATCGATATTGATAATCGAGGAATTTATACGCTCAAGCAGCCCTTTCAATCGGATTCACATGTGGAAGGGAAGGTAGAGCATGTAGAATTCGACAGCCCGTCAGATGGGATAACCATACCTCTTTATTTTGAAATCAATGGTGTTGGTCAGAGCAGCCTGGTCTTCGAAATATATGGAAAGGAAGCAATGACATACCCGCTAGGTTACTCACTTGAGCCTTCAACCGCCCGAATTGTATTCCTTCAGGACGGTACCTGGGATGGCCGGGTCATTCAATTTGAAAACGGAGCGGTTAACTTTAGCGAGATTAACACTCGACCCAGATTAATGGGGGACTTCAATGGGTATACCCTGGATGAGGAGCAAGATACCATTAGTATTTCAGGCACATTTATCCTGGACAAATAGGGAGAAAAAAATACTCGGTTGCTCATGAGCAACCGTGATTTATACCGCAACCATCCCCTTAATGCCGGGATGTGGGTTGTAATCAATCAGTTCAAAATCCGCATAATCAAAAGCAAATAAATCCGTGATATCCGGATTGATCTTCATTTCAGGATAGGGCCGAACATCCCGTGACAGTTGAAGTTCTACCTGCTCGAAGTGATTGGAGTAAATGTGCGCATCGCCAAAGGTGTGGACGTATTCTCCCGGTTCATATCCGGTAACCTGCGCCATCATCATTGTTAACAAAGCGTAGGAGGCAATGTTGAACGGCACACCTAGGAACAGATCTGCACTTCGCTGATAAAGCTGACAACTGAGCTTTCCATCGGCCACATAAAACTGAAATAAACAGTGGCATGGACTCAGGGCCATCTTGTCCAGATCGCCAACATTCCAGGCATTCACCAGAATTCTTCGACTATCGGGTTGTTCTTTCAGCAAACGGAGCACTTCTTTGACCTGATCATACGTGGTTCCATCGGCTCCTTGCCAACTGCGCCATTGTTTACCATAAACCGGACCCAGATCCCCGTTCTCATCTGCCCATTCATTCCAAATTCGGACACCATTGTCTGTCAGGTATTTGATGTTGGTGTCGCCTTTGAGAAACCACAGAAGTTCGTAGATAATGGATTTCAGGTGGACCTTTTTAGAGGTGATGAGCGGAAACCCTTCATGGAGATCAAAACGCAACTGTCCGCCAAATACACTTCGTGTACCCGTACCGGTGCGGTCAGTCTTGGTGGCTCCGTTCTCATAAACATATCGTAAAAACTGCTCGTATTGATCCATATCCGCTTCTGTGTTCGCCTCGCTCTAAATTCCCTTCAAAGTACGCGAACACACCTCCATTGTTTTCAACATTATTTAAACCTAAGTGCTTAGTTTTGCGTTCTCTTTTCAAAACGAATTAATGGCTGTAGCAGTTAAATTACCGAAGATGAGCGACACCATGGAAGAAGGTGTTCTGGTTTCATGGCAGGTAAAAGTTGGTGATGATGTTAAACCGGGCGACGTTCTGGCTGAGGTAGAAACCGATAAGGCTACAATGGATCTCGAGAATTACGAGAAAGGAACTGTTCTTCATTTGAATGTAGAAGAAGGTGCCACCATGCCCATTGATTCGGTTATTGCCATCATAGGCAAAAGCGGTGAATCATTTGATGACCTTCTTAAACAAACGTCATCGGCGCCAGCAAAGGTAGAAGAAGCTGCAGCTCCTGTAGCCACACCTGAACCTTCTGCACCGGCGGTAAGTACGGCCCAACCGGTCACCTCACCAGTTGATTCGGACAGTCGGGTAAAGGCATCGCCATTGGCCAAAATGTTGGCGAAGGAAATGGGAGTAGACATTGGGCTGATTAACGGGTCCGGAGAAGGTGGACGGATTGTGAAGCGCGATGTGGAAACCTATACCCCTCAGATGGCACCGGCAGCGGCGTCATCGGTTTCGGCATCGGAGTCCTATACCGATATCCCGGTGAGTCAAATGCGCAAAACCATTGCCCGTAGGTTAGGTGAAAGCAAGTTTACCGCACCTCACTTCTATTTGACGATGGAAGTGCGTATGGATAAAGCCATTGAGGCACGCAAACAAATCAATGAATATGTTGAAACCCGGGTTTCGATGAATGATTTGATTGTAAAGGCAGCCGCCATCGCCCTGCGAAAACACCCAAAAGTAAACTCAGCCTGGATGGGCGATAAGATTCGACGGTACGATCACATCCACATTGGTGTGGCAATGGCTGTTGAAGATGGTTTGTTGGTGCCTGTTGTACGCCACGCCGATTTTAAATCACTTTCCCAAATCAGCTCCGAGGTAAAATCCTATTCTGTTCGCGCCAAAGAAAAGAAGCTGCAACCAGCCGATTGGGAGGGAAATACCTTCACGATATCCAACCTTGGTATGTATGGGATTGAAGAATTTACGGCCATCATTAACCCACCGGATAGCTGTATTCTGGCCATCGGCGCAGCCAAGGAAACCGTGGTAGTAGAGAACGGCGAACTGGCCGTTGGAAACGTGATGAAAGTGACCTTAAGTTGTGATCACCGTTCGGTTGATGGAGTAGTGGGATCCGAATTCCTGCTGACTTTTAAAGAATTGATGGAGAATCCGGTCAAACTTTTGGCTTGATTTCCTGCATATCCTGAAATTTCATTATCATTGCCGGGTATCTGACTCTCCGTCGGGTGCTTTTCCCAACATTTTACGGTCTTCTCCGATAAAATCTTGACGAATAGTTAAATTCATTCTGAATGTACGACATTACAACGTTAAACGACATGCTCGTTTCCGAACTCAAGGAAATTGCAGCGAAACTGGACATTAATGCTAAGTCCCTAAAAAAGCAGGATCTGGTCTATAAAATTCTGGAAGTGCAGGCACTGAAGCCAACAGAAGCCAACCAGGAAGAAGCTCCTGAAAAACCCAAACCAACCCGGGAGCGCCCCAAGCGAACACGTGAAAACAAACCCGCCGATGCGGCTCCACGAGTTGAAGCCAAAAAGGAAGAGGAGCATAAGCCACGTGATAAAAATCGCAAGCGTCCCGCGAAACCGGAACCACAAGAAACGAAGGAGAAATCAGACGATAGCCAGGTAATTTCTGCCGTACAAAAGAAGAATGACCAGCCTGCTGAAAGGCATGATCATCATGAAAAGCAACATCGTCATGATCACCACCAAAATCGTCAGCGTTCCGAAAAGGATGTGGAACGCGAGAAGCGAAAAGAACTGAGAGACAACCTGCTCAACTTCCTGGAAACAGAAGGAATTGTGAGCACGCAAGGAGTATTGGAAACCATTCAGGATGGATATGGATTTCTGCGCTCGGCCGACTATAACTATCAGCCATCACCGGATGATGTGTACATTTCACCTTCACAGGTAAAATCATTTGGTCTTAAGACCGGTGATGTGGTTCAGGGAACCATTCGTCCTCCAAAGGAAGGGGAGAAATACTTCGCGTTGATCAATGTTGAAATGATCAATGGCAAATCACCTGAAATGGTTCGGGATCGGGTGTCGTTTGAACACCTGACTCCGCTTTTCCCGGATGAAAAATTCAATCTGGAGTACAAGTCCAATAATTACAGCACACGAATCATTGATTTGATTACTCCCATTGGTAAAGGCCAACGGGGATTGATTGTGGCGCAACCCAAAACGGGTAAAACCAATTTGTTGAAGGATGTTGCCAATGCCATTTCAGCTAATCATCCAGAGGTTTATATGATCATCCTCCTGATTGATGAGCGACCAGAAGAGGTAACCGATATGGCTCGTTCGGTAAAAGCCGAAGTAGTGGCATCAACGTTTGACGAACCGGCTGATAAGCACGTAAAATTGGCCAACATTGTTCTGGAAAAGGCAAAGCGTCTCACCGAGTGCGGACACGATGTAGTAATCCTCTTGGACTCCATTACCCGTCTAGCCCGTGCATATAATACGGTTCAACCGGCCTCCGGTAAAATCTTATCCGGTGGTGTGGATGCAAACGCCCTTCACCGCCCCAAACGATTCTTTGGTGCGGCACGGAACATTGAAAACGGTGGATCATTGACCATCATCGCTACAGCGTTGACAGACACCGGGTCGAAAATGGATGAGGTGATCTTTGAAGAGTTCAAAGGAACCGGTAACATGGAACTTCAGTTGGACAGAAAGCTGTCGAACCGTCGTATTTTCCCAGCCATCGATATTGTTTCAAGTTCCACCCGTCGGGAGGATCTGCTATTGGAAAAACCGGTTATGCAACGTCTGTGGGTACTTCGAAACTACCTGGCCGATATGAATGCCGAGGAAGCCATGAACATGATGTTGAAGCAAATGCAGGGCACACGCGACAACAACGAGTTCCTGATTTCCATGAACTCCTGATCCACATTGTCCCAAAACCGGTATTATCATCGGTAGGTGTACTTTTGAGGATTATGATCCGATTCAACCTCCTCATTTTTCTTCTACTGGGCATGAGCTCGGCCTATGCCGGCAAAAAGGCCAATTACGATATGATGTATCATGCGGTGGTGTACAATGGCGACACCCTGCAGATGGCAACCGGTAAACACCTGAAGGGAACGGTTAAGAAGCATACGAACCGGATGCCGGTGGGCGAACTCCCCAATGGCGACTTCCTGTACGTAGAAGTTTGGTTATCCAAAGAAGGCGTGAACAAGAGCAAGATGTACGTGGTTCAACACCGCTACTTTGCGAAGAATTCCTTGGGTGAGTGGCGACAGATTTGCGTGAGCCGGCGCATCAAATTCGACGGAAATCATCTGGAGAATGCACGTTACCAATATACCGATCCACAATCGGGCGAATCACTGGCGGTGCTGTATAAACTTACGGTGATAGACTAGCGGTTTGTGCTGTCTTACCGAGGACACTCCAGGAACAACAACCAAGTTAAACGCTTACTTTACGGCGTGATGTAGGCGGTTTGGCTTGAAACGGTTAATTTTCGATGGGGAAGGGGTGAATGCATCCCTCGACATTTTAATTGAAATGACCATACACGTTGGGTGAATTTCCTTCACGTTTGGTAACAAACACCTCGATCAACAACAGTGATGTCGGTAAAATCTTATCATTGACGCTGAAATTGGCTTGGCCCCATCACCATGCTAAAACAAAAAACCCCAACAAATTTGTCGGGGTTTTTAATAATCACTTTGCGTTCTTCTTATCCTTTTTCTTTTCCTTCTTCATCTCCTTTAATTCCTTTTTGGTGATGAGTGGCGTCCATTCTTCAATGGATTTATCGTTCAATCGAACATAATCCTTATTGCCATCTGCAAGGGCTAATTTCTTGGAGGTCTCAGCAGTTTCAACCGCCTCGGCATATCTGCCTAGTTTAGCCAAAATCAAGGATTTCTGACGATGTACCCAAAACTTGTCATTCTCCTCCAGTGACTTATTGATCCATTCCAGAGCCTGATTCATGTCCTTATCATTCTCCAGGTAGTATCGGGCGGCCTGATAGTAGGTAGCAGAACTGATGCCTTTCATCTTTTGATTGATCTCGGACATCACCATCTGATCGGTATTGGTTTTGACATTCAACTTCACCTCCGTATTCTCCCAGGTGAATACGATGTTGCACGCATCCGAGGTAACATCAGCAATTTCAAACGTCATGGTCTCTACTTTAATTGGGTAATTGGCATTCACCGGAACGTCAAACCGAACTAAATCTTCTTCCGGTGTGTATTTGTCGCCCACTCCCCAATACGTTGTATTCTTGTGAATGATAACAGTCCACTTGTCCTGCTCAGGAATGGCATACAAAGCATATTCACCGCCGGGAACATCGTGACCCTCAATGGTGACATCGTTACTAAGATTGAGCTTTGTGCTGGCGTTGGCTCCGAGGCGCCATATTTCACCAAATTGAACCAGGTCACCAAAGATCACCCGGCCTTTAACACCGGGACGGGAGTAATTGATGCTGATATCTACAAGGCCAACTTTCTGGGTTACGGTACCCAGCGGACTTGGTTGGGGTACATTAATTTGAGCCGTTGTCATGAGTGAGTTTACACTCAACATCATCAGGCCGATAACAAACTTTTTCATCGTATTTCTTTATGCTTAATGTTCTGTTTATTGGAAATCAAATTTACAACTTGAAACACAACAGGTCAGAACCGTTTTCGTTCATTAAAATTTCAGCGAAAAGCCAATGCCAAACAATTCCTTGAACTGGAGTCGTGGTCCCATTACACCCGGTTTGTTGATCGGGTCGTATTCTATTTTGGTGTCGTTGTCGTACAACACATGAGTGAACAGGTTGGCACCGATGTACTTACTTACCTTCATGTTCAGCATAACCTGCCAATCCACGTCAATGTTTTTGCGATTCGGTTTGTTGGGATCTGTGAAGTTATTGAAGAGTTCCAGGGTAGATTTCAGTCCCACATTCTTGATGAACTCTTTATCCTGATACGTGGCAGACATCAAGGCTCCAAACTCACCCCGGAAATTCGGATTGTCATGTGTTTCCGGAATGTACAGGTTCAGCGCGGCAATGGAATCGTCATTCACAATGGTCCATTTACCCGCCGCAGGTGATAGATAAATAGAAAGCTTATCATTGGGTTTGAAGTCCAGTCCAAGAGATGCTTTGATGTAGGCCGGTGCGGCAAATCGGGAAATAACCGGTAAGTCAGTGCTTTCAGAATTGAAATCAAAACCTTCGGCAAATTGGCTTTCAAAACGCATCAAACCCGCCCAGGAGAAGCGCTTGGATGCCTTTCGTCCAACCTTGGTGAGCAGGTCTATTTTGTCTTCGTTTTTTCTCAAATCCTGCCCCTTGTTCTTAATCACGCCATAGGACATATCCAGGTTGTTGTCCCAGGTCCAGTTGTTGAACTTGTAGTTGGCAAACAAGTTCCCCAAAAAGGTCACAGAAACAGAATTAACCCCTCCCTTTGCCCAATTCGTAAAGGACCCCTGATTGAAGTTGATGGATTGGTACCCACCCATCTTCCATTTGACAATGGGTTTCAGTTTTTGAATTTCAGCGTTAAGCTGGTCAATTTTAGCTTGAGCGGCCGCCAACTCTGCCTTGGCGGTAGTAAGCTCTTCCGTTTTTTTCTTGATTTCGGCCTCATTTTGTGCAAATGCGCCCACACACATTGCGAGGAATGTGATCGTGAAAATGAACTTTTTCATTACGTATATAAGTGGATTTGGTTGTGCTTATTCAAAGGTGATCAACACATCGTTTTTATCAACCTTTTGTCCGGATGTAACGATCACGGATTTAACAATTGCCGCCCCGGGAGCATTTAGAACATTCTCCATTTTCATCGCCTCCAACACTAGAAGTGCCTGTCCTTCTTCTACCTCATCACCAGGATTTACCTGGACTGATAGTACTAGACCCGGCATGGGCGCCTTGATCTCGGATACCTTGTTCAGGGCATCTTTATCGATCCCCATCTTCACCAACAGAGCATCAAAATCATCTTCAATGGTTAACTGAATCAACTCATTGTTCACTTCCAGTTCAACCTGTTTTAGATTTCGGTTAAGTCGATGCAAACGTGCATTGAACGATTGGTGGTTCAATAAAATGTGAAACGTATCTGTACCGGTTTGAACCACATCAAAATCAACCCGTTCACCATCTACCTGGTACCCAGATTCGGTTGGGTTAATATCTCTTGTTTTACCTGATGCCGTAACGCGATACATAGTTATTCTTCTAGTGTTTCTCCGAAATATTCAACGTAATTGTTGTGCGTTTCCCACAGTTTAACGCAATGCAATTGTCCATGATGGATGTGGGGAACCAGCTGATCCCAAATGCCCATGGCCAGGTTTTCAATGGACGCCATCTTGCCGGACATCCAAGGTACATCCATATTGATATTGCGATGATCCAGCTGCTCAATCACATGTTCATTGATTACATCACGAAGTTTTTTTAAGTCCATGATGAAGCCGGTATCCTCTGACGGATTTCCCTTAATGGTTACATACAAATCAAAATTGTGACCGTGCCAGTTTTCATTGGCACATCGTCCAAATACTGCCTCATTATCTTCCTTACTCCAGGCTGGATTGAAAAGCTTGTGAGCGGCATTAAAATGTTCCTTTCGGGTGATGTAAACCAGTCTTTTCACTGCGTTGAAATGGGCCGACAAATATACAACCCACTGGTTAGTTAACTTTGTTGTGATGACACTACAGGAAGCACAACAAACCGTTGACCAATGGATTAATACCATTGGTGTTCGTTATTTCAGCGAACTAACCAATACTGCCATTCTGATGGAGGAAGTGGGGGAACTTGCACGGATCATGGCTCGCACTTATGGCGATCAGTCATTCAAGGCAGGAGAAGATGGTAGAAACCTTGGAGATGAAATGGCCGATGTACTGTTTGTCCTGATCTGTCTGGCCAATCAAACGGGGGTAGATCTCACCTCGGCATTAGAGGAAAATCTGATTAAGAAGACGAAACGGGACGCGAATCGTCACCGAAACAACGAGAAACTACACTAATTACCGCAGGGCGCGCGCCGTCCAGTCACGCTTCACGTGACCGGTATAAATCTGACGTGGTCGGCCGATGGGTTGATTCTGATCTCGCATCTCTTTCCACTGGGCAATCCAACCGGGTAGTCGGCCCAAGGCAAACAGTACCGTAAACATTTCAACCGGGAAGCCCATTGCCCGATAAATGATACCGGAGTAGAAATCCACGTTCGGGAAGAGTTTGCGTTCCACGAAGTAATCATCAGCCAAGGCGGTTTCTTCCAATTGTTTGGCAATGTCTAACACGGGGTCTTTTACGCCCAATTTATTGAGGATGTCATCGCACGATTTTTTGATGATCAATGCGCGTGGATCATAGTTTTTGTACACCCGGTGACCAAAGCCCATCAGTCTGAATGGATCATTCTTGTCTTTGGCTTTCGCAATGAATTTTCGGGCATCTCCTCCGTCTTCACGAATGGCTTCCAACATTTCAATCACCTTTTGGTTGGCACCACCGTGAAGCGGGCCCCAGAGAGCCGCAATACCGGCTGCGATACATGCGTATAAATTAGAGTGGGCTGATCCCACGATACGCACGGTTGAAGCTGAACAGTTTTGTTCGTGATCCGCGTGAAGGATCAACAACTTGTTCATGGCCTCAACGAAAATCGGATCAATTTCATAATCCTCTGTAACGTTCTTGAACGTCATGTTGAGGAAGTTGGAAACATAATCCAGTTTGTTTTTCGGATAAATAATCGGGTGTCCCAAATTCTTCTTGTGAAGCATCGCCACAATGGTGGGCATCTTGGCGATCAACCGACGAATGGTTCGATGTTGGTCTTCTTCATTCGGGTTGGGATTCAGGGATTCAGGATAGAAGGACGACAGGGACGAAATCATGGCCGTAAGCTGTCCCATTGGGTGGGATCCTGTTGGCCAGGCCTTAAAGATGTTTTCCATGTCTTCATTCACCAACGTGTGATGACGAATCTGGTAATCCCAATCTTCATATTCCTGTTGTGTTGGAAGTTCTCCGTTAATCAACAGGTAGGCAACCTCCATAAAGGTGGCATTTTCAGCCAGATCTTCGATGGAATATCCACGATGACGCAGGATGCCGGCCTCTCCATCCAAATACGTAATGGAACTGGTGGTTGAACCGGTGTTCTTATACCCCACATCTACCGTGACAGCGCCTGTTTCCGAACGCAATGATGAAATATCAATGCCAACTTCATTCTCTGATCCAATGATCAGTGGTAGGTCAACTTCTTTTCCCTGTAGGGAGAGGCGTGCAGTTTCAGACATGGAGTGATTTTTAAGGTTGTGCAAAATTAGATTTTATTGGGCAAAAAAGACAGTAATCGGGGTGTTGGAAAAGAAGACAAATTCACGTGCATAGAGTATGTCATAATCGGTTGATAATCATTCGCTAACTTTCTAGATCGAGGTTTAATCCTACCTCCAAATTCAGATTATTGACATTTGATTTACGCATCTACCTTCACAACCAATTTTGGGTAATTTTGTTCATACCCATTTTACACCATGTCAGAACGATTATCCACCATCCTCAACGGTTTAAACCACAAGGCAGCCCTGAAGCAGGAGGTCTATGACATTACAGTTAAATGCTTCTCAGAGTTGAGATCCTGCGTAGCCGATATTCAGGATGAACTGGCTCCCAAAATTCTACCGGAGAATGCGTCGGTTGAGGTAATTATGAGTGACTATGGTGATTTTGAATTTCATCTGAAATTTTCAGGAGATACCATCGTTTTCATCATGCATACGAATGTGTTTACATTTCCTCCCACCCATCCTTCAAGGCGAACGGATTACATCCGGAGCAATCCCAATCTGGGCTATTTTGGCATGATTCAGATATACAATTTCTTGAGCGACTCCATTAAATACAACCGATTATCCGACGAGGGATATCAATTAGCCAGAATCTTCATCAACCAGGAAGGGAATTTCTTCGTGGAAGGAAAACGAAAATTGGGTTTTATTTTTAACGATGTTTCGAAGAACAAACTAACCCGAAAGCACATGCAAACCATCATAGAACAATGCATGATCTTCTGTCTGGATTTTGACCTGTATGTTCCACCTGTTGGGTCATACGAACGAATTACCGTTCAGCAGAAAAATTACTTTAACAACCCTTCCGGAATTGCCACCGGTAAGCGTTTGGGCTTCCAGGTGGTTGATCACAGCAAACACAAACGATGAAAACCGCTGCGATCATTTTAACCTTGATCGTCCTGATCTCGGGTTGTTCGATGCATCATCGCTCCGTTCCACGTGTCTGGAATCCGTTGAGCAAATCAACCAGTCATAATCCTACACCAAATCAATCCAAACAGGAAAGAGAGCAGGTGGTAACTCTGGAGATTAAAGAACCAACGGTATTATGGAGTACCTCTTTCCCGGATTCCGGAAGCTTGCAAACGGCGTCCTATTGGGATGCCAAACCGGAGTCGAATTCATCCCCTCTAAGTTTACTAACTTTGGTAGCCGATTCCATGACGGGAGATTCAACGGAGAGTTTACCTCAAAAAACACTATCCACTGAAAACAAGGTGATTTTTGGTGCCGTACTTGCGGTTAACCTGGCCACGGTTTTCTTGCCTGAGATCAGTGCCGCCATGCAAATTCTGCTGCTGTTTCCCGTTTTTATCGCCCTTGGTTTTCTGGGAGGGCATTTCTTTAAGGAAATGGCATTGAATACCTTTCCATCGAATCGTCAACGAAGCGGCGGTGGTACCCGACTTGTTCAAGCGAGGAAAATCCGGAATACCGGTTTAAAGCTTTGGTTGGGTAGTTTGTTGTTTCTATTGCTTACACTAGCGTCACTCAACACCTTTACCTTAGGATTTATCTTTAGTGTTATTTCCGTTTCCCTTTTTTATGTTGGGATGATCTTGCTGCTCATATCCCTGGTCTTATATCTGATATAATCAGATCTGTTTTTCCAGTACACGTAACCCTTTGGCTGTAATCTGGTAACAGAAATCTTCCAGATGATCCGAGTCATATCCTAAACTCCGCGTGAAAGTTCCTTCCGGTTCTTCGATTAGCGGAGATACATATTCATCGTGCAGGAGCTGTTTCAAAATATCCCCGGCAATATGTCGATCGATATCAGCATCGGACTCAGCCACAATGCTCTCAAAGCGCTCCGGGAATATGAGTAATTGGAGGATGTTGAGTGCCGTGTTATCCATGGGTGAGTTTTCTTCCTTTCCAGGTGAAGGGCATAAACAAGCTCAGTAGCGCCACGGGAACGATGTAGATCAGGTGTATCAGCTCCGCTTTAAACACAGCTTTTAGCAAATCGGTTCGTTCAAAGAATTCCAAAATGGGTTTGAAATACAGCACATCAGCCATCCATTTTACAACCAGTGCCACCAACCAACTTACCAGTAATATCCAGCTAAAACTGAATACAAGGATGATAGGAGCAAAGAAGATCAACAGGTAAAACACCATGAGGATAAAGGACAGGTCCGACCCTTTGGAGAACAAGTCGTATCGCGTTTTTCCTGCCCACCGTATTCGCTGGTTGAGGAATTCCCCAAAGCTTTCCGGCATGCGTGTTTTTACGATGGCATCACGTGATTTGATATAACGAATATGCGACTCAGCGATCTGGTCTATTTTTCGAAGCATGGAAATATCATCGCCACTGGGTGAATCTTTTTTCTTGTCTGTTTCAAATCCACCTGAGTGGAAGAAGAGCTTCCGGCTGTACGCCATATTGGCTCCATTGGAAAGAATGGGTTTGCGCATGGCAATGGTGCTGGCGGCCATGGCGCTTAGGCTGATGAGTTCTAACTCCAGGGCATCGGACCAAAAGGTTTTGGTAGGGATGTAACACACGGGACCACATCGGAGTTGTCGGTAATCCGTGGTAGTCATGCTCCGAATCCAGTCAGCCGGGAGCCGGCAATCAGCATCTGTTAGCAGCACATTCTCGTGACGGGCATGCGCCAGGCCCAACTCAATACCCTCCTTTTTAAATGCTTTGGATCGGGCAAATAAATCGATGACTTCAACCCGGAGATGATGTTTCGCGGACCAACGATAGATTCGTTCCACGGTGTCATCGGCGGAGGCGTCATTAATCATTAACACCTCAATGAGTTCCGATGGATAATTTTGCTGATCGAGGTCATTCAGCAGCGCCTCAATATTTTCTGCTTCATTCCGAAAAACCACGATAATAGTAACGGGAATCTCGTGATCTTCCGGCTGATTATAAGGAGTACGAATCCATGCCCTCCGCATGCGGAAGATTAAAACCACATAAAGCAACATGGATACAAGAAGGATCAATGAGTAGATCATGGTCAATCCGGTTGAATGCGCAGGTTAAAGACTAAACCAATCAAAGCTGGCAAAACGATGTTTAGAAGCCAAATGATGGTTGTACACATGAGAATGGGGACAGCGCTTTCGGCTGTGGGAAGGATCATTTCCAACAAAGCACCTCGAACACCAATTTCGCCAAGCGCTATGGTTGGTACCAATGTTTGCAGATAAAAAAACACCGGAATGTAGGGCATAAGAGTGAGTGCGGTTATCGCAGATTCAAAGGTAACGGTGGACTGAATAAGGACAAACATCTGTGTGCAGAATACCGCATATCGGAGGAAGCTAATGAGATAGGAAACAATCAGTTCTTTTCTACTGTAGCCATTAAAGGTTTCAATAAACTGTCGGTGTTTCTGAAACCAATTGAATCGGCCCAAAACAAATCGTACGATTACCGGCATTTTAAAATAGGCAACTAGTCCAATGAGTGCTGTGACGATGGCGGAGATATTGACCACTGCTTCCGGAATAATGCTCAACCAACTTTTGGAGATGTACACCAAAAAGGCACCACCTATCGTAATGGTGATGGCTAACTGGGCCATGGATCCCGCTATGGTGGAACCAGCGGCTCCGGCGCGATTTCGTTTGGAAACCACCAACATTCTACCGGCAAATTCTCCGATGCCATTCGGGGTAAACAGGCTGATGGTAACGCCCATCAACACACCTTTCACAGCCGCTTTGAGGGATATGGGTTCAATACCCTTCATGAGGTAACGCCATTTAATCGCTTCCAGCAACCAATTGATCCCGATCAGAATCACTACCAAAATCAAAGGCAGGGGATTGGTGATAAAGACGAATCTACCGTATTCGAAAAGTTGTTGGGCATTGTGCTTAACGAAGAGGGCATAGATCAGGTATCCAAGCGCTAAAACGGCAATAATCCATTTTAGTTTATGCCCGAATTTCTGTGGATTATGACCTTGAATGTTATTCAATGATTGCGTGTACTTTTGATCGTGGCAAGCCGAGTACTGGATGAGGAATTTGACCGGATCATTCTTGGAATAGATCCGGGAACAAATATAATGGGATATGGAGTGCTGGGCTGTAAAGGGAAGCAGTTCAAATTGATCAGTATGGGAGTGATTGCCCTCGAGAAATACGAAAGTCATCCACTCAAACTCAAGAAAATATTTGAACGGTGTTTGGGGTTGATAGACAGTTACCACCCGGACGAGATGGCACTGGAAGCACCTTTCTTTGGTAAGAATGTGCAATCCATGTTAAAGCTTGGACGAGCTCAGGGTGTTGCCATGGCTTCGGCATTGTTCCGGGACATACCGATTTTTGAATATGCCCCCAAGCGAATCAAACAAAGTATCACAGGTAACGGAAATGCGAGCAAGGAACAGGTAGCCTTGATGCTGAAAAGCTTGTTGCGTTTTGAAGAAATTCCAAAGAATCTTGATGCTACAGACGGTATGGCTGCCGCCGTATGTCACTTCTTCCAGGGGGGCAGTTCTGAATCCCCTTCCCGAAAGTCATATGGAAGTTGGAAGTCGTTTTTGTCCGACAACCCAGATCGGATCAAATGAGGTTTTTGCGGATGGATGCCGCAACAGATTCAAACTCTTCAGGTGTGAACTGAAGTTTGGGCTGACTAAAGTCGATGTCGCTTACTGAATCCAGTGGTACCAGATGAATATGTACATGGGGCACTTCAAGGCCAATAACCGCCATCCCAATTCGCTTGCATGTGATGCTTTTTTTCATGGCACCGGCTACAATTTTGGCGAATAGGTG
Source organism: Flavobacteriales bacterium (assembly GCA_020635355.1). Taxonomy (GTDB): domain Bacteria; phylum Bacteroidota; class Bacteroidia; order NS11-12g; family UBA9320; genus WGNA01. The sequence goes on along the minus strand of JACJZW010000009.1, from coordinate 10,240 downwards.
CAAACCAGCCAAAGCCTCATCATCCATTTCAAAGATGTAATCCACTTCTTTTTTGGGGATCACAAGCACGTGACCACGTTTGATGGGGAACACATCCAAAAAGGCTAAGTAGTCTTCTGTTTCTGCGATTTTATACGCCGGAATTTCACCACTAACAATTTTGCTAAAAATGGATGCCATGGTCTAAATTGAAATATCCAGGATTTCGAATGGGATAATTCCGGCAGGAACCTGAACATCTACGGATTCGCCTACCTTCTTACCCATTAAACCCTTTCCAATAGGTGATTTGATGGAGATCTTACCTTCTTTAAGGTTGGCTTCGTTCTCAGCAACCAAGGTGTAAACCACTTCTTTGTTCACCTTTTTATTCATCAACTTGACCTTACTCAGGATACCAACTTTACTTAAATCAAGTGTTTTGGCATCCAGAATCCGGCTATTCGCCAGTACTTCTTCCAATTTGGAAATCTTGAGTTCCATGAGGCTTTGTGCCTCCTTTGCCGCATCGTATTCGGCATTTTCAGATAGATCACCTTTATCCCGGGCATCAGCAATCTGACGAGAGATTTTAGGACGTTCCACCATTTTAAGGTGTTCGATTTCTTTCTTGAGGTTATCGTATCCTTCTTTGGATAGGTAATTGATTTCGGCCATAATGAGGGCTCTTTTCGGTGTGCTGTTAAAACAACATTGCATCAATCCATCCGGCTTTCGCCTTCACGGAATGATGCAATGCGATTACAAAGATAGTAATTCGTACTGACCTCAGTCAATCAGTATGCGAACTCCCACGGCATGGGTTCCGCTAAATGGATTACTATGACGGTAAGAATAGTCAATGCCGAACGCATTGTCAGATGATTTACTCATTGGTAATTCCAATGAGAATCCACCAGTTAATCCGTTGTAGGCAGTGGTTCGTTTATTGGCGTCAAGAATGCCATCTTCATAGGCAAAGGCGGCGCGCAACATGAACAACTCTTTGAAGCCATACTCCAGACCAGCAGTGAACTGGTTTCGGGTGTAGGCATTTGAAGTGAAGTTCAACGCGGTAGTTAATCGGTGATAGTACGTTTCAGTGGTCTTATCCATACGGAAATCGTAGGAAGCCCCAATATTGATCAACGTTGGCAATCCAAAGCTGGCCGTACGCCAGAGATAGGATTGTTGAACATCGTTGTTCGGGTTTTGAGCTTTAAAGGTTACACCATCACCGCTGTATGAGGCATCTGGTCCAACATTTTTCAAGCTGATTCCAAACTTGATATCGTCTTTCTTCAATTTATCTGATTTGTCACTGGTTTCGGTATACTGAATACCGGCGTCCAAAGCAATTCCCTGCGTTTTGGCATTGGGGATCGCTTCGGAGTGAATACGCACCAGGACTCCACCGGATATTGACTGTGTAAATCGTTTAGCATAGGCGATGCCGATGTTGGTGAGTTTTGGGTTGATGGTTCCCAATCCTCCTTCCGGTTGCTCAACGGTTGTTACGTCTATTTCACCCAGGTTGGTTGTCATTACTGTCATGGCAAGTACCCCTTCACCACCCAGTGATTGGGAGAATCCGAAGGCATTGATTTGAATGTCTGACCCCACCAACCAATTGGTATTTGAAAATCCCAATTCTGTTGTTTTGGAGTATGCCAATCCACCTACGTTCAAGAAGGTAGATTCCAAACCACGCACGCTACTTACCCCTGCCCAACCCATTCCGCTGGTTTTAGCGAATGGATTAATCAGAAGTTGTGTAGCACCGGCTTGACCAATCCGATCCGGGTTCCCAGCCTGTGCACTGAAGAGTCCTACAGCCGATATAAGTGCTGCGGTTAAACTGATTCGCATGTTGTTTGCTACGTTCATTTGTTTTCGTTTCGGTGTTACAGGTTAGAATGAGTCGAGGTCAAGTTCGCGGATGATACCCATCCATTTCACGATGGTTTCACCGAGTTCTCCGGCATCAACGTGAATGATATACGTTCCACTGGCAATGGGTACACGGGCATCGTTTTTCAGATCCCAAACCAATTCTGTAGATTGATCGTCCTTCACAATTTTTCGAACAAGGCTACCGTCTACCGTGTAGATCGAAATCTTACAGGTTTGTGGTAGGTTGGTGAATTTAACCTTGTTTTCAACCGGGTTATTTTCATACTCGGAATAGGCGAAATATGGATTAGGTACCACGCGGACATTTTTCAATGCCTGCTTGCCAAATTCTGCACTACGCTCGGTATAAACAGAATTGGTGTTAAAGGTATAGCGTGGGTTATGTGAATTCTTGGAACCGGCATCAGTTACAAAGTACTGATAAGGTTTCTTAACGCGAATTTTAAAGGTAACTTCAGTTGGAGGAAGCGGCATACCCTGCTCGTCTTCTTCCATAGAGTATCCATTAGCCAAATAGGTTGGAATAGCCCACATCGCGTGGAATAACACCTTGTTGTTCAAATCACGGTAGTAATTGGTTGAACTGGTCAAGGTGCTGATGTAGTTGTTGCCTTCGTCATATCGAGGGCCCTTTGGGTACAACGCAGCCTTGAAGTTGGTGTCCGTATCCATGATATAGATGTAGTGACGACCACCAAAGCCCATATAACCACTACTGTATAAACCTCCGCGATCGGTTGGGTTCCATTTCAAGTCGCGTCCGTTGTTCAATCCCTGGTATGAATCTTCACCCAGAACGATGTTCAGTCGCTCACCGGTTTCTACATTTATGGCATATCCCGGGAACCAGGTTCGACCTTGCTCACCGGCATTCTCAGAACCATCCTTATTCACAGAGTTGTGTTTACGGATTTCGAATTTCTCGGCACCTCCTTGATTTAGTTCTTTGCTTTCTCCCATCTCAAGAACGAGGCACTTGGACCACTTGCTCTTGTCTCGGGTAATCACCAGGTCAATACTGGAGAGGTTGTCAATTTTATGCCAATCCGCTTCAGGGTGTGTACCGTTAAAGGCCACACCTTGAACTCCGGTGTAAGGCGTTCCAATGGTGGTGGCTTCTCCCTGGTAGATGTTTCGGGAAGCGAGTCGGTAGGGTCCGATTCTACCATCCCAAATCTTCTCATATACTTCGAACAGGTCAACGGCATCTCCACTTCGGAAATAGTCGTGCTGAGAGTAATCTTTGGTGGCTTCGTTTGAGCCGGTTCTACCGGAACGGATCCAGTTGTAGACGCCACCGTTATCAATATCCGGAATGGCAGACAACCACTGCTTGCTGTTATCTTCCCATTGAACTTCCCAGCTGATCAACCCGTTGCTGGCGTCATCCGGATTACCCGGGTGACTCACCTGATGAACGGTTACGGCCATACCCCAATCTTTCAGTGCATCACCGGTTGTTTTCTCGATGATCAACTGCTCGTACTTGGTGTTGATGGCACTCTCAGAGTAGATGGTATCATTTGTGCCGTTTGGCTTGTGGTTGATGAGAATCCAGTTGGTGTTTTCACCTTTCAAACCATCCAGGCGGTCAAGGATACTTGTTGATGGTGGGTTCTCCAACAGCACCAACTCGAATTCACCTTGCGGAACTCGCAATGGATCGATAATCTTGATGTCAACAGGTCCTTTTCCAATTTTGTAGGTTGGATTTTTAGCAAATCCGTTGGCAAGAATTTCGTCGATGCTGGCATCTGTTAATTCAAGTGCCAATCCACCATTACCACGACCTTCCATACGAACCAATTCCGGTCCGTCGCCGTAATTACTCTTCAGTTTCAAGCCGCCTTCACGTGGTTCAGGTGAATTAGGTGTCACACTGAACTGCTGAATCTTACGACCGGCAAGGTATTCCTGATTAGGGTGACCAGGCAGGGCAGCGTAAGAAATAACCATGAAGTAATAGGTCTTGTTGTTAACGAGTTGTTTGTTACTTCCCGTTGCGAAGGCATCTTCGGTTACCGACAAGGAGTGAACCAAACCTTGATTAGGTCCTTCTACCATCAATTTAGGCAGAGGTTGTCCCAATGCTTCGTCAAATGGCGTATTCACCAAACGTGTAATACTGTCTTCCAGGTCACAGATGAAAATTTCACGTGCCTTATCAATGTCTTCCAAATCGCCGGTACCAACGGTTGAATTTTTCAACTGGTAAACCCGGTATCCCTGGAAATGATAGATAATTGGTTGTCCATCGCTCACCGTAACTTCCTGGTAAGACTCAATGGTTTTGGTGTCGGCGAACATGAAGATGGCTTCATTGCTCAATTCACGAACTTCAACGGTTGGCGCATCAGGACCGTCCAGGATGTCAAAACAGTTGTCGAACAATTCCTGAGCTTTTCGGCTGCTGGATTTCAATAGTGTTAGAGATCCGGTTGCTCCACCAGAACTGGTTTTTGCCCAAACAACCCCAACAGTGATTTTATTCACCGCTCCTGGCTTCAAGGTAAATGGTCCGGAAGTTTGAAGGAAACGTCGGTCGGCAGGTGAGTTACCGGCAGATTTCTCATTCCAGTCAACACCAGAGTGATCCGGGTCGGTATCACCAGGGAAGATGTAATCGGTACACTCGCTTCCCGTACGGCCATTTCCTTGGTCAAACGTCAAACAGTCACCATTCTTCCACAAGCCTCGTAGGTAGTTGTAATAGTGAATGGGAGATTGCGGGTTACCAAAGTTCGTGAAGTCGTTATCGTAGTACACGAATTTGCTCATTCCTAATTCAATGGCGGTATCAACGCCATTGATGGTTGTATCGGCTTTTGGTCCCTCAAAGAAGTCAACACCAATAGATGGCGGGTTCAAGCCATAACCTAGGATACCCTCATCGTTGTCGTCTCCATTGTAACAGAAACCAAGACTCAGACCAACATCACATCCAACAAAGTCATCGGAGTAGTTCCCCAAGTCAGGGTCTACCCACTGGCCGAAATAGGTGTTGGATAGTTGTGTATTCCCTCGGTTGATAATCCGGGTGGTATAGAAGGTCATGTTATTGATCTCGTCATTGGTAGCGTACGCAAACGCGGTGGTTTGAAGTTCAACACCAATGGACTGACCTTGTGTTTCAGAGTGAATGTTTCCGCGGTCGTTGTAAACGAACCACAACATCTGATCGGGTTGCTCGGACGGACCGTTTTTCTCGGCGGCAATCGGTATACCGCGACATTCAGTTTGTAAAACGGGATAATCCCCATTTTCCGGTTCGTACAATCCATTACCATCTTCATCAAAAAATGGAGCCAATTGTTCCGGATCATTCAGCTGCTTTCCATTTCCTGGCCAGTTTTGAATGCTGGAGTTAATGGCCACCAATGTTCCGTTATCAAACGCCTCTCGGTGTTTTTCGATGTCTTCACGATTAACCTCGAATATCTCATCGTAGTTATCACATCGCGCTGAATTGGTTGTGGATGTTACCTTGTCAAGCGGACCAGGCCAGAAGTCAGATCCACTCTGACGGTACGTCATTGCCGCTAGTTTCAGAACTCCTTCGTCTTCACCACCGATCCAGATGGCGCCGGCGAACAGTGAATTCTTACGAACTGCGTTCAAATCCTGCAATTTGGGAATCTCGTAACGGGCGTTACTCAAATCCCACCACATATCGCCACCATTCAGAATTCGGGTCCGAACGTTGTTGATATCCAGGTCAGCCTGAGCAGATGCCGGCTCACAGTCTGAAGCATATTTCATCAGCTTATTCTTGGCCGGATTGGTTTGACCGGTTTTTTGCTGATCCTTGGCCCCTTCAACAGGGATGTTCTCCTTGGCCGAGATGGTTAACCCGGCGGCCAGAAGAAGCGATAATATTCCGATTTTTTTCATTTTGCTCTTTCTCAATTTTTCAAGTGATTAGAATGACATACGAACACCGATTCGGGCTCGACGCGGTGTCGCAAAGTTTCCAGGATTGTTCATCTTGATGCTGTACAGATCACGGAACGATTGCTGGCTGATTTGCTCGGACAAGTACTGTTGTCCTTGCGGTGAGTTGAGGTATCCATCATCATCAGGCAAACCAGTGTAACCGTACACACCTTCTACAATGCGGTTGTTCAACAAGTTTTGAACCCAGAAGAATACGGTCACCTCGTAGTGGTCTACACGATACTTTTTAGGATCGGTTTTCTTGATGATAAAGGATTTGGATGCGTTCATGTCGATGTTAAACTGCCATGGCAATCGGCTACCAAATGGGTTACCGTCCAGGAAGGAACGTTGAACACGTCCGAGATCACTTTGTGCAGTTGAAATTGCAATTCCGGAACGAGAGTATGGTGCACCAGACTTCGCGGTAGTAATAAAGTTCACCCCAGAGTTTGCAAATACCTTTTTACCAAACCAGATTGGTCCGGTGTAATCGCGATCACTTTCAAATCGGTAGTCGATGATGCCCACAATTTTGTGGCGCACATCAACATCCAAAGGATAGAGTGAACGCAGGTTAGGTTGGTTGGCTGCGATCAAAGCAGACTGAGAATTGATATTACTTCCCGTACCATCAGCAAACAGCAACGCGTAGTTAGCTGAGAGCGAGATACGTCCTTCGCCACGGAGTTCGTACTCTGCTCGGAATGATTTGGTGGTTGAGAAGTCGATGTTGGAATACGTGTTATACGTAACTGGATATGCGTGATAGAGACGAATTAAACCGAAGTCATTTCGTGTCTCGGCATATGAGGCAATCAAGCTGATGGCTGAGTTGTCGGATAGTTTTTGCTTGAACCCGAGCTCATAGTTGGTTCGGATACGAGGCTTCATGTTGGAGTTTGCGATGGTTCGTGACTGAGAAGCCTCCAGGAAGTAGTATTGGTTAATAGGCGCAAAGGTTACTCCATCCTGAGGACGTTGTGCCAATACGTCGTAGTTGGCAAAGAATTGGGCCTCTGTGTTAATTGGGAAGGAGAACCATACACGTGGCAATACATTCACCTGTGGATCGTAGTCTTTAAATGACTCCCGCACGATTTCCTGATTTTGACCATCCACCAGATACGGCTGGATTTGTCCGCCAGTTTCATTAGCAATCAAGTCTGGTGTAGAAACCTGATTTCCATTGGCATCGTACCAGGTATTATCTTTTCGGTATCCAAGGATTTCAGATGGTGATTCGCTGCTGTTTACGTAGACAGCATAATCATCACCAACGGATCCCGGATGGGTGATGTCCCGACCTTGCAAGGTGGTAACTTCTCCAGCGGTTTTAATTGGATACAAGGAATACGGATCTTTCAATACAAACTGGTTTGCGTCGTATCGTTCAACCCGAACACCTAAACGGAAGATCAGATCTTTAAAGGCAAATTTGTCTTGTAACCAAGCGGCGCTGTAGATAGGAGCAAAGGAACCAACCTTTCGGTTTTCTGTGTCGTAAAGGAACTCAGCTAAACTAGGTCGCACCCGGTCACGGTTTCCTTTGTGATCATAACCGTAGTAAGAAACGTAGCTGTTACCATTGTTCCAAAGGTCATCAGCACTGAACATATCGATGGAGAATACACTTGGATCAAGTGAGTTGATATCGATGTAAGATGATTCCGTTACCGGATTTCCATAAACATCTGTAGCGCCATCCGCAATCAATTTAGCGCGAAGGTTTTTGTCAAAAGTTTTTTGAGCATCGTAATCCACTCGTACATCGTATTTCACGGTGTCAAGGAATCGGCCATTCTCATCATAGCTGTGGTATCCACCAATGGTGTAGTCACCATTCTGGAATTTGTCCAGGTTCGCGAGGTGACTGTTCGCCAACTGCGGCATCAACGTCCACAAGGAGTTCGCGTTAAGTGAGTATCCGCTGGCAAGGTTTTGCTCATAGGTCACACCAAACTGAAGATCGTGTTTGTTCTTCAGGTTCAAGCTGGCTTCTCCCATGGCATAAGCGCTAAATCGCTCATACTGGGACTTGCCGTAGTTTGATGTATTGGTTCCTGGGTTGAGGAACAAGGAGTAGGTGTTGGGAATAGACCATCCGTTCAACACGCCCAACCCTTCAAAGATCTGGTTATCACTGAAGATTCGCTGATCCAATGCATTGGCATTATTGAAGAAGTTGGAGGTGTAATTAGCGCGTTCCCAGTTCAGATCACTGGCTTGGAAGGTTACGAGTGTATCGGTGAAACCGGCGAGTTCCCAATAGCCACGTCGCACAACCGAATCCCCGTTTTGATCAATGTGAAGGGTCTCTTTATTGTTGTATGTGTAGTAAGGGGTACGGTAGTGATTGAATTTACCCACATACCCGTAATCAAAGATATTTCGCCCGTGAACGGAGTGCTGTGATTCGCTTAATGAGGTTTGATAATCCACCCGCACCGTGTAGAAGGCGTCAGAAATCAATGACTTAGTTTCAGACTCCTTATCGTTTTCGTCCATTTGACGCAAACGTTGGGTGAATTTCAAATAGGTACGATACGTCTGGTTGGTGGAAACCGCATTTTGCTTGTAGTTCATCAGGTACTGAGCGCGGCTGTATGAATTACCGTTCGAGTAGTTACCTGAGCCAAACAGGGTAATGGTTGAATTTTTATTGGGCTGATATTCCAATTTGGTTTGAAGCGATGCGCTGATGTAATCTACGTTACGACGTGCTTTTTCAAGAACCAGATCATCTTCCGTAAGGAAGGAACTACTGGTCACAAATCCACTTCCTTGTGGGTTTGGTGCCAATGGATTCTGCTCAATACCTTCCAGAATGTCATCCTTTACCACATATACGCCACCGTATTGTGGTGATGGGTCTTTGGCAAAAGTGAAGTCTCCTGAAAGCTGGAAGCCCAGGGCAACGTATTCGTCTTTCCCTCCTCCTTTATTTTTTACCCAAAGCGGACCAGAGATGAAACCCTGAGCATAATTGTAATGATAGGGATCGAATGGGCTTGAGCTAATCACCTCGAGTGATTTGCGTACAAACCGGGAAGGTCCCTTGGTTGTAATGCTGATCGCACCACCGGTGAAGTCACCGAACTGAGCTGGAATACCGGATTGGATGATGTCTACCTGGCTCTGTGCCTGTTGTGGCAAACTGGATGAACCAATTACGGCTACCCCATCGATAAATACCCGGGTGGCATCGGTACGCTGCCCCAGAAAGGAAACGTTTCCATTTCGATCTGTGTTGGCTGCAGATGATGTAGATGCCAGAGCGCCAATGCTTCGTGTTGGAAGTTTTACCAGATCCTTGTCTGTAAAGGATTTCTGGTTCTTATCCTTCTCAACCAGGTTGGTTCGGTATCGGGATACGGTTGCTGTTTTCAGAACCTCACCACCATCGGCTCCCTGAGGAGCAAGTTCAATGTTCAGATAGGTGATGTTGTTACCGGTTACAATTACTCCGGTGAACTCGCGGCTTTGATATCCCAGGTAGGATGCCGTTACCGAGTATTCTCCCGGTTCAAGTGCTTTGATATTGTAATTACCGGATTCATCGCTGAATCCGCCTCCCTTGCCGATTCCATCTTTACGGACGATGATGTCCACATAATCCAGAGGCGATTTTGTCTTTCCGTCGACAATCTTACCACGGATCTCCCCAAAATTCGATTGGGAAAAACCGCTCATCGCACAAATCCAGACGCCTAATACAACAAGGTATAGCTTCTTCAACATTGGTCTTCTTTTATACGTTATTACTACTCAGAATAATTCGGCGAAAGCTAGTTAACTTTCTATTAAACTGCAAAAAAACAAAATTATCCCACATAAAGCCTTTCCGGTTTAAAATGGTCATTCTGTGCGGGTTTCAAGCCGAGGTGATCACAAATCTTCCACAGCAAAACGCGGGAGATTTTTTGATACGATTCCCGGGTCCATCCCCCCACATGTGGGGTTACCAAAACACTCGGATTGTGTGTGAGCCGGATAACCAGATCACGTTCTTCCGGTGTCCAGTTGGAAGGGTTCTCATTTTCCAGGACGTCAGTGGCTAAACCAACTACTTTGCCTGATTCCAGTCCAACTAACACGTCCCGTGTGTTCATAATTCCTCCTCGAGATAGGTTTAGCAGAACAAAGGGATGTGAAACGGAATGGATAAAGGCTTGGTTAATCCATTGATTGGTCTCATCGGTTAACGGAACATGGAAGGTGATGATATCGGCCTCTGAAAGCAACTCAGTTAGGGTAACTTCTTCCACCGATTCAGAACCAAACCCAGACTTGTACTTATCGTAGGCTAACACCCGACATCCAAATCCAGATAACTTACCGGCAACGGCAGATCCGGTATTCCCATATCCGATGATGCCTACCGTTCGATGTCCCAATTCCAAACCCCGATTGC
>JACJZW010000008.1 GCA_020635355.1 Flavobacteriales bacterium | reverse complement strand
GGCCGATGCCGGCCAACCGATATGGAACAACTATTTCAGCTTCTAAATCTCTATTTCACTCAACCGCGATTTGACCCACAATCCTTTGATGCCTATGTAAAGCGTCAACGATCCTTTTACGACAATATGGGTTCTAATCCGGCCAGCTATTTTAGTGTCAAGTGGTCCAAATTTGTGAATATGAACCATGCCCGAAGTTTTGACATCCCAACAGAATCAGATTGGAACAGTACAGATTTAGCCGCCATTGAAAAGGTGTATCGGGACCGGTTTGCCAATCCGGCCGACTTTAATTTTTGCTTCGTTGGTAACATCGATGAAGCCAGTTTAAAAAATTATTGTGCGACGTATTTGGGCGGATTAAAAACAAGCGACAAAAGAGAAAAAGCAAAAGACATCAATATACCGTATCGTTCAGGTACCGAGCGGCTAACGGTTAACAAAGGTGCTGATCCTAAAAGTCAGGTACGAATCGCCTTTCATAAGGACATTGCCTATGATCCCTCGCTTGACCTCAAATTGGATATGGCAGCAGAAGTGCTTACCATCAAAATGATTGAAGTGCTTCGGGAGGATATGAGTGGTGTGTATGGTACTTCGGCCAGAAATTACTTTTCCAGATCACCAAAACCGGGATTTTCATTTTACATCAGCTTCCCATGCGGACCGGAGAACGTAGATACCCTCATAGGCGCAGCGTTGCATCAGTTGAAACTTTTGGCTAAAGATGGGCCTACGCAGAAAGATCTGGACAAGGTGAAGCAAACCATGATCAAAGAGGTTACCACCGACGTTCAATCGAACTCCTTTTGGCTGAACTGCGTGACGAATTCACTGCTATACGGCGATCCAATTCCAACGGAATCTGAAGTGAAAAAACGGATCGAACTGATCACCCGGGAAGATGTTAAAGCAGCTGTAGCCACCTATTTGCAAGGTGATTACCTTACCGGTGTGTTGTTACCGGAAAACGATTAATCAACTTCTTCGTAATCCACATAGTCACCATCATTCTGATTGTTTGATGGTGGCTTGGGGTTGTTTCGATAGATGCGCGTTTCACCATTCGGTGTGTGTTCTCGTTGCTGATTTTGCATCTCCCGGAATGAAGCCTTCAAGGCCTTGCGAACCTTCCAGATTCGATAGATAAACTGGACCAACAAGTAGCCCACCAGTACCAGAAGTATTTTGCGTAGAATCATCTAACGGCTGAGATACATCGATTTCTCTTTGTATAACTCTCTGAAGTAAGGATCCTTAAGGTCATTCACAAAATAGATCGCCTCGCCGGTAGATTTCATTTCGGGTCCCAGCTCCTTGCTCACATTCGGGAATTTGTCGAAGGAGAATACAGGACGCTTGATGGCATATCCTTTTGGTTTTTGTACGATGGTGAAATCCTTAAGTTTATTCACTCCCAGCATCACCTTAGTCGCGATGTTAATGTAGGGAACATCGTAGGCTTTGCAGATGAATGGTACCGTTCTGGAAGCACGCGGGTTGGCCTCAATTACGTAGACCTTTTCATTTTTAACCGCAAACTGAATATTCATCAGTCCTTTAATATTGAGCGCCTTTGCCAGTTTGAAGGTGTACTCCTCAATCTGGTCCATCACGGTTTGTGAAAAGCTAAACGGTGGTAGAACCGCCGATGAGTCACCTGAGTGGATCCCCGCTGGTTCAATGTGTTCCATGATGCCCAGAATGTGGACCTCATCTCCGTCGAAAATACAATCGCTTTCAGCCTCCTCCGCACGATCCAGGAAGTGGTCAATCAAAATTCGATTATCCGGCAAATCTCCTTGAAGTTCAATCACTGCTTTTTGGAGTTCCTCGTCGTTAATCACGATTTTCATACCCTGTCCACCTAAAACATAGGATGGTCGCACCAGCACCGGATACCCCACTTGATTGGCAACCTCAATGGCCTCGTACGCATTGTTGGCCACCCCGTAATCCGGGTAAGGAATATTCAGCTCTTTTAACAGGTCTGAGAACGACCCGCGATCCTCAGCGAGATCCATATTCGGGAATGATGTGCCAATGATCTCCACACCATAATCGTGAAGTTTTTCAGCCAATTTCAACGCCGTTTGACCTCCGAGCTGAACGATTACTCCTTTTGGTTTTTCGAGATCAATAACTTCCCGAAGGTGCTCCCAGAATATGGGTTCAAAGTAGAGTTTATCGGCCATATCGAAGTCTGTTGACACCGTCTCCGGGTTACAGTTAATCATAATGGCTTCGTAACCCGCTTCCTTCGCTGCCAGCAAACCGTGCACGCAGCAGTAATCAAATTCAATTCCCTGACCAATTCGGTTTGGTCCGGCACCAATTACAACGATTTTTTCTCTATCGCTTACAACCGATTCATTTTCACCGTCATACGTGGAGTAGAAGTAATTGGTTGGCGACTCAAATTCTGCCGAACATGTGTCCACCATTTTATAGGTACGGTGCATGCCCAACTCATGTCGTTTCGCATACACATCATCCTCGGTACATTGTCCCATGGCGTGCGCAATCTGGAAATCAGAGAATCCCATTTCCTTCGCCTGACGAAGTATATTGGGATCGATGTTTTGAATCGAATACTTCTTGATCTCTCGCTCCATTTTCACCAGGCCATAGATTTGCTCGAGGAACCAGCGATCTATCTTAGTGAGCTCCTGAATGGACGTCAAGGGAACGCCTAACGTGATGGCATCCTTGATATGGAAAATGCGGTCCCAGCTAGGATTCTTCAAACTGTCTATGAGTTTTTCCAAATTGCGTTCTTCCCAACCGTCGCATCCCAAGCCCATACGCTTGATTTCAAGACTCTGACAGGCCTTTTGAAGAGCTTCCTGGAACGATCGGCCAATGGCCATTACCTCACCAACCGATTTCATCTGTAAGCCCAGAGAAATATCGGAACCACGGAATTTATCAAAGTTCCAGCGTGGGATTTTGATGATGGTATAATCGATGGATGGTTCAAAGAACGCCGATGTGGTTCGAGTCACCGGATTTTTCAATTCATCCAGGTAGTATCCGATCGCTAGTTTAGCCGCAATTTTTGCAATGGGGTAACCGGTTGCCTTGGATGCCAGAGCGGATGAACGTGAAACCCGTGGGTTAATTTCAATTGCGATGATTTCCTCATTTTCCGGATTTACCGAGAACTGCACATTACATCCTCCGGCAAACACTCCCATTGAACGCATCATCAGGAAGGCCATGTCACGCATCCCTTGGAAACAGGTATCACTCAGGGTCATTGCCGGGGCAATGGTAATGGAATCACCGGTGTGAATCCCCATTGGATCCAGGTTCTCGATGGTACAGATTACGGCGATGTCGTCTTTGCCGTCCCGCAACAATTCGAGCTCATATTCTTTCCAGCCTAGCACGGCTTTTTCTACCAGTACCTCATGGGTTGGTGATGCTTCCAATCCGCGTTTCAATGCGGCATCAAAATCCTCCTTTTTGTGAACAAATCCACCACCTGTTCCACCAAGGGTGTAGGATGGTCGGATCACCAACGGAAAACCTAATTTTTGGGCTGCTTCCTTACCCTCCAGGAAGGAGTTGGCTATTTTAGACGGAGCCACTCCAATTCCAATTTCAACCATGAGTTTTCGGAATTCCTCCCGATTCTCGGTCTTTTCGATGGCGTTAATATCTACACCAATGATGCGCACATTGTATTTTTCCCAGATGCCCAGCTCATCCACCTCTTTAGCAAGGTTGAGGGCGGTTTGACCTCCCATGGTTGGCAATACGGCATCAATGTGTTGTTCCTGAAGGATTTTTTCGATCGATGCGGGAGTCAGTGGAAGCAGATAGATATTATCTGCCATAACCGGATCCGTCATGATCGTTGCGGGGTTGGAGTTAATCAGGGTTACAGAAATTCCTTCTTCCTGGAGAGAACGTGCGGCCTGGCTTCCTGAATAGTCAAATTCACAAGCTTGTCCGATAACAATCGGGCCGGATCCGATGATCAGCACCGATTTTATTGAAGTATCTTTGGGCATGTAGTTGGCTCTGGATATTCCGAGTAAATTGGGCAAAATTAACCTTTTGAGGTAGGATATGGAATTCCAATTCAAATGGAGGAGTTCTGTTTTGAACTATCGAGTGTATGGGTCTGGTAATCAGGCAGTTTTAGCATTTCACGGATTTGATCAAAACAGCACAGCCTTTCGATTCATGGAGGAAGATTTCGGTTTGACCCATCGAATCATCAGCATTGATCTTCCACATCAGGGAAAGACCATTTGGAATGAACCAGAACTCAACCCGAACGACTTAGTGCTCCTTATTCAGGATTTTAAAAAATCATTGGAAATTCAATCCACTATTCTCCTCGGTTATAGCCTCGGAGCTAATTATACACTGGGATTGGTTTGTGCTGATCCGGCTTCGGTTCAGGAACTATGGCTGGTAGCCGGTGATGGCCTTTCTTTCCGACCATTATTTCGTTTTGTTACCGGAACCGTAATTGGTAGATACCTGTTCAAGGGATTCGTTCGCTTTCCGGGGTGGGTTCGGTTCGTCCTAAACCTGGGAAGTGTCACTAGAATACTACCAGAACGAACCGCGCGATTTTTCCTTTCAACCATTGATTCCCAACCAAAACGGGCCCTCCTCATGCAACGGTGGATTAGTGCCGGACGAATTTCCCCGAGCCCTTCAACCATCATTCAAACTCTTAATAACCATTCCATTCACTGTCGGATGGTCTATGGTGAACACGATAGCTTAATTCCCGTTCGCTTTGCCAGGAAGTTTGCCAGAAAATTGAACCATGTTGATCTGCAACTTGTTCCCGAAGGGCACATGTTGCTCAAATCGCGCTACTTCAAATCATTTCTCACCCAACCCTCTTTACCTTGATTCTTAAACTTATTCAATTCGCATTTAACGTACTGGAAGTTGTTGCGCCTGGATTGGGCTCGCGATTGGCTTTTTATCTCTTTTTCAAACCCATTCGGTTGAAAAAGCCGTGGGATGCAGACTTAATCGATTCATCTGTTGAGCGACTTTCAGGGCCACAGGGTGAAGTGAATCTTCGAATTTTTGGCGACCGATCCCAAAAACAGATTATCCTAATCCACGGCTGGTCAAGTGGAGGTGTGGTGTTTCAAAAATTGATCCGAAGCCTTCTATCCAACGGATATTGTTGTCTGGTGCCCGACATGCCTGCACACGCTACGTCACCCGGTAAAACAACCAATGTGTTTGAGTTTAAATACGTCATCGATCAAATCCGTCAATCCTTCCCAGATGCCCATGATCTTGTTGGACACAGTATTGGCGGCGTATCCTCTACCCTATCTGTTCTGGATAACCCATCCGGAATAGAACATCTGATCACTGTTTCTTCTCCGGTATACCTGGATCAAATTCTTGAAACCTTCTTCAACACAACGGGTGGTGGAACCCGGATTATGGCGCGAATGCGTCGGTTGCTGGAACAGAAATTCGGGAAACGAGAGGATGAGGTATCCATCGGAAAGCAAGTACATCGATTGGATAAAGACGTGAAATTCCTGGTGATTCACGACAAAACAGATGCAGAAGTTCCGTATCAGGAGAGTTTGGAATTAGCTGAGAATGGCCATGCCAAGCACTTCACAAGTGACGGTTTTGGTCATACCCGATTATTGAAGACCGATGCCGTCCAGGATCAAATCATCTCCTTTTTGACCAACTAAAAAAGCCCGGATGTCCGGGCTTCAGTCTGATTTTTTTCTTGAAATTCTTTGTTACAGCTCGTCTTCGTTGAAGAAGTAATCCTCTGTTGTGGGATACTCACTCCAAACCTCCTCGATTGATTCAAACGGCTCGCCGTCATCTTCCAATTCCTGAAGATTCTCAACCACCTCCAAGGGTGCTCCCGAACGGATGGCATAGTCGATCAACTCATCTTTACTGGCAGGCCAGGGAGCGTCATCAAGGTAAGAAGCTAATTCTAGTGTCCAATACATAACCGTAAATATTAAGGCGTTGTACTTATTCGCGAAAATTGTTTTTCTACACGAAAAAAACAAGTGACTTATTATAGACGTCGGATTAAAAAAATGTTACCGAAAAAGAAATGCAACCCCCTGATTATGTGGCTCATTCAATCTCAAATACTTAATTTATGAGCAAAAATGACCCCTAAGCGCATTGACCAAGCGGATTAAAAAATGGCTAAACGACGTCAGTTTTTATGATTTCAGGCTCACAAACATGGCAATTGAGGCCGCAACGGAAACATTCAATGAGTCGATTTCGCCTGAAATGGGAATCCTTGCCAACGTGGTACATTTCTGCAGCAATTCATCCGAAATGCCCTCCTCCTCGTTTCCGAGAATTAATGCAAACGGTCCATCAAACTGATTTGCCGACAACGGTTGATCCGTTTTTTCGGTCAAGCCAATCACTGAAAGTCCACTATCCTTTAAATCCTGTACGGTAGCACGTAGCGAGCCCACCCGACAAACAGGGAGTTTCATCAGTGCACCAGAAGATGCCTTTACCGCGTCGGCATGAATCATGGCTGACCCCTTGAAGGGTATCACCAGTCCGTGAATTCCAAAAGCAACGGCTGATCGGGCGATAGCCCCCATATTCCGAACATCGGTGACCCGGTCCAGTATCAAAATCCGTGGATCCTCACCAGCTTCAAATGCACGTGCAACAACTTCTGAAACCGACACATTTGGAACAATAGCCAAGAAGGCAACTACCCCTTGATGGTTTTTGCGACAGAGTCGGTTCAACTTGTGAATCGGAACCTGGTGTACCGGAAGTCGACGTTTCCGTATTTCCTCCTTCAGCGCAGACAATTGATCTGATTGCGCCTCCTTTTGGATGTATATGCGTTCAAATTCCTTACCTGAAAGAATGGCTTCTTCCAGACTGTGGATGCCATAGATCAGTTGATGATCCGATGGTGATTGTTTTCCCATAGGTTATAAACCCGATCAGTTGATCGGTACACTTTCAACCAAGGCGTTGAGCCGTTGGGTAAGTTCTGTGTTGCCCATTCTGCTGGCTATACCCATCGCTTCCTGAGCATATTCCCGTAGGCAATCCTTGCCGTTCATTTGATACCCGATCAATTTCGCCCGGAATTGGGCACGCAAATCGCGATCCTTAGTCTTACTGACGAGTTTCATGTAGTAAACAATCTGCTCTTCTACCATGGCCGCTGTTTCATTCAACATTTTTTCAGCGCTTGCCTTATCTCCTGATTGGAGATAAAGATCCGTATAGAAATTGCGTAGGGAAGGTTCAACCTGTAGGATGGAATTCGGTATAACCCGTAAACTTTCGTCCAGCAATGCTTTGGATTTAACCGTATCACCCTTGATCACATAATTTCTGGCTAATTGCAGGAACAGGATTCTCAGGTTATTCGGAACCAGGGCGGCTTTGTGATCAAGGAACATGGTTCCTTCGTCCATTTTACCCCAGGTGAAATCGTTCATCATTCGATCGTAGAGCAAATCGTCATCGATCAAGCCTCGTCGATAATTCCAATCTTCGCTTCGAATGGGCACCAGGCGGTACGTCAAGCCTTCTTTTCGCAAATACGGTTGAAGGTTTGCATAAGTGTCGTCACCGGTGGTGGTGGTAAAGTAAATCGGTCGTTTCCAGCCGGTTTTGGCGTTGGTGTTGATGATATCCATCATCACAATGCTGCCCTTCATCATTCGGTTAGGCAACTGGAAACGAAGGTAGTCAACGATTTTGGCGGTGTCTTTCATTTCCACGACGCCAGCATCCAGAACCGCGTTTCGATCCACCGGAATAACTACATTACGTGCTCCGATGTAATTCTCGAGCGCTCCGCTCTGGGTTCGCGCCATGTCGCGTTGATCATCGGACACCATGTGGGCCAATACGTCGTCGAGTTTGTAATACTGGCCTTCCTTGAATTGAGGATTCTTTTCAAAGTAGGAGAGCATATCCCGTTGACCATCTTTAAGCTGATCCTTTGGTTCGATGGACATCGGAAGGATGTCTGAATCGTAATATTTTCTTCGCAATGCCTGAGCATACCACTCTGTGCTGAGCAAACTCAGGTTGATAATCCGAACATCCGAACGATATCCTTCCACGTTTTGTGCATACCACAACGGATAGGTGTCGTTATCGCCGTTGGTGAACAGAATCGCATCTTTCTCACATGAATTGAGATAGTTTTTAGCGAAGCTGATGCCGAGATAGCGATTGGATCGATCGTGATCATCCCAGTTCTCAGTCCCCATCAGATAAGGGGCCATGAAGAAGCCGAGAACCGTTGCCAGAATTCCTCCTCCGGCCATTCCGATAAATCGGCCAACACCCTGTGCAATTGCCAAAACACCCAGACCAATCCAGATACAGAATGTTTGATAGGAACCCACGTTGGTATAGTCCCGTTCACGTGGTTCAAGAGGTGGCTGATTAAGGTAAATAACAATCAGGATACCGGTGAAGATGAACAGAACAGTCACCACCATGGCATCCAGAGAGTTCTTGTAGTAATGATAAAACAGGCCGATCAATCCGAGGAAAAACGGCAACATGAAATACTTGTTTCGAGCCTTGTTGGTGGTAAGTGAGGCCGGGATATCCTTTTGAGAACCAATTCGATGATTGTCAAACACAGACACACCACTTAGCCAGTTTCCATCGAATGGGTTGTTATCTACGTTTTGAATATCGCTTTGCCGTCCGGCGAAATTCCAGTAGAAATAGCGCCAGTACATCCAACCCAACTGATATTTCATCATGAAGCCGAGATTTTGCTGGAAGGTTGGTGTTACAATCTCACCCTCAGAACTTCGTCGTTCCTTATACCACAAGCGATACCCCGTGTTTTTATCCGTAAGATCTCCCATTCTCGGGAACATGGTTTGGTCCTTTTCGCGCCAAACGTATTTCATCCGAAACCCGGTTTCTTCGTATCCATCATCACCTTTTCGATAGGTTTCGGAGCCTTCTTCGAGGTCAATTGGTCGGGCATTGTAATAGGGCCCTTTGAACAATGGGCGTTCACCGTATTGTTCCCGCTGGATGTAGCTCAGTAAGCTGAAGGCATCCTCCGGGTTATTCATGTCGATCGGTGGTTCGGCCAGTGATCGAATAACCACCATGGTATAGGTGCTGTATCCAATCAACACGTAAGAAATACATAACAAACCAAGATTCAGGAGTTGTTTCTTTTTGCGAACCGAATAACGAATGGCCGCATACATTCCGGCTGCCACCAGAAGCAAGGTGAAGATTACCCCACTGTTGAATGGAAGTCCAAATCCGTTAACAAACAACAAATCAAACTTGGCTGCAATCTTGGGCAATCCGGGAATAAGCATCCAGTTTAGGAACACCAGGGAGGCACCCCCAAGAAGCAGGGCTTTGATGATGTTTCGGGTATTAACCTCAAATCGAACAAAGAAATAGTATAACACCACCGCCGGAACCACGAGGAGGTTCAGCAAGTGAAGACCAATAGCCAGTCCAATGGTAAAGGCTATGAACACCAACCATCGGTCTGGTCGAGGTTTGTGAAGATTGGATTCCCATTTCAAAATACCCCAGAAAGAAAGTGCGGTAAACAAGGAACTGGAGGCGTATACTTCCGCCTCAACAGCACTAAACCAAAAGGTATCCATAAAGGTCAGCGCAAGTGCTCCAACCATGGCTGAACCAAAAATGGCAATAGCCTGACCCATATTTACTTCTGGGCTTTTCAGGGAAATCTTTAAAATTTTTAAGGCAAGATGGGTGGTGATCCAAAAGGTAAAGGCCACGGTTAATGCACTGGCTACTACCGAAAGCATGTTCACAGCCAAAGCAACATTGGCATTTGTTCCCATGGCAAACATGGAAAAGATGCGTCCCAGCAGCAGGAACAACGGAGCTCCTGGTGGGTGAACCACCTGTAAACTATACGAAGCTGATATGAATTCTCCGCAGTCCCACAACGGAACAGAAGGTTCAACGGTAAGGCTGTATACCACCATCGCGATGACGAAGGCGAGCCACCCGAGAATATTGTTCCACAACTTATATTTTATCATATCGGAATCTGTCTTTGCTGTCACAAAAATATTCCTTTTTTTTACACCGAATACGCAGGAAAAATGACCGTCGGAGACTATAAAATCCTTGATATCGAGTACGATGAGTTGATGAGTTTGGCCTCTCATCACAAAGCCGATTATCAAAACAATACGCCTTTCCCAAATTTCTTCTTTGACAGCTTCTTCAACGAGGCGTTTTTGAGTGATGTATTGGATGAATTCCCGGAAATGGGCGATGCCAAAGACATTAAGTACAAAACCCCTAACGAGGTTAAGTTGGCCTCCCGGGGCGAGTCCCGATTTGGAAAGAAAACCAAGGTGTTCATGCACTTCCTGAATTCCGAGCCCTTTCTCAACTTCCTGTCGGAACTAACCGGTATCGAAAACCTCATACCCGATCCAACCTATGAAGGGGGTGGCTGTCACCAGATAAAACCCGGTGGCTTTTTAAAGGTGCATGCCGATTTTAATAAGCACAAGGCAACAAACCTTGATCGCCGACTGAATGTTCTGGTGTACCTGAATAAGGACTGGGATGAGTCCTATGGTGGGCATTTCGAATTGTGGAATGAAGATATGACCAAGTGTGAGAAGAAATTACTCCCCATTTTTAATCGGATGGCGATGTTTTCAACCACAGACTTTTCCTACCACGGCCACCCAGACAAGCTGAATTGTCCGGAAGGCAGAAGCCGCAAGTCATTGGCACTGTATTATTACACCAATGGGCGTCCATCCAGTGAAATCAATGAGGGTCTGGAGGATCACACAACCTTATTTGTGGATCGTAAAGGAAATGAAACGGAGGCCTCCATGAGGCGGTATAATCGGGTGGTAAACATGGCCACCGATTGGCTTCCACCGGTTGTTTGGCGTGCCATAAAACGGATGCGAAACAAATAGCCTTCGCTATTCGGCGTCTTTAGGAGAGGTACGAATCCAACATCCAGCGGGTTTTTTCCTGCTCCGCAATAAAACGCGTGGCAAGATCCGCCGTACCAGCATCTGAACTAGTCTCTGCCGCCGTTAACAGCGATCGTTGTAAATCAATTAGACGGGTGAGTTGTGATTTAATCTGCGCAACTGCGGTATCCCCGTCCATTACATTTTGATGCTCCTCAATCTTGGTGTGCTTCAGAAAATCTGTAAAGGTGTGCAAGGGTGTTGCCCCGATGGTGAGAATTCTCTCCGCTATCTCATCAATTCGCAAGGCAGCGTCTGTGTAGTACTCCTCAAACTTCAGGTGTAATTCAAAGAACTTCTTTCCCTTGATGTTCCAGTGATATCCACGCATGTTCTGATAGTAGATCTGATACGATGCGAGAAGTTGATTCAACAATGAAATGATTTCCTTTTGGTTGGTGTTTGATGTAGTCATACCGCAAGTTTCGCCAATAAAAAGGCCCTATGCCAATTGATTCTTGTCATAGGGCCATTTGTCGTTTCTATCACGGTTGGTGGTGATTGATCACCAATCGTCGTCTTCCGGAATCGGAGCGGTTTCGCAGGCCTTTTTCAACCCATTCATCATGGCAGTGATGTGTTGATCTGCTGCAATGAGAATTTTGTCGTTGCCCCGAGCATCGTCCTTGGCCTTCATCAAAAATTCAAAGTAGGTTTTCTCACCCTCCTTTTCACCAGGTCTAGGCGGAGCAATGTGGACGAGATTCTTAACGGCATAACGATATCGTCCGTCTCGAACCCGAATTTCCATGTCGTACTGCACATCCCCATCCTGAATTTCAACAAATTCATTCGGCTTGATAATACACGGAAAGGTACCCTTGACACGGATCTTGTATTCCGTTTCGCTAGAATTGTCATTCATCGCATTACTTTGGGTTACTTTTTTGAGATCTTTTCCAAATTCAGCCTCAAGCCACTTTTGAGCCCGACCGTAAATGGTGTCAATTTCTACTTCGTACCCTTCGTTATCTACCACTTCAATGATGGCCTGATAAATAATAAGCTCACGAGTTGAGTCGTAAGGAGGAACAAACCGTACGTATGGTTTGCGTTCAATTTTTTTCTTGGTTGGTGTAGAAGAAGAGCTGCTGCTGTTCCCAAAATCATAACCAAAACTACCAGAACCACCTTCATAATTGTAGTCGTAGCCACTGGTATCGTTCAACGAATCCGGATTTGAACCATTCGGATCACTGTTGTAATCGTAATTGTCGTAGTTGTAATCGTCATACTGACCGTACACTACGTCGGCACTCCAAAAAGCGAAAACCGCCACCATCAGGGCGGATATAAGCCATTTGGTGTGACCAGAATGTGATGGATTTTTTAACTTCATCTCTTAATAAGTTGTGCAAAAATATACTTATTGTACACTTGCGCAATTAGGCACTCAACGCATGAACGTTCAACCGTTTCAAATATTGTACTGAGTATATTTGGCAAATTTTATCATGTGCCTGAAAATCAATTTCAACCGCATCGGAACAATTATCCTTCCAATTCTTTTGGCGGCCTGTTCTATGCATTCATCTAATCAATCTGAGGTAAACACCCAGGAGCCTATTATGTTATCTCCGGATGTGCATTCATTCTCCAATCCTAATGAGATTCGTGTTAATCATCTGAGTTTGGATCTGCGGGTAGATTTCGATAAAAAAATTCTTTCCGGAACGGCGAAGGTGTTCCTGAGTCACTTAGGAGATCAAGATACCTTGCATCTGGATTCCCGTCAATTGGTGATCCACTCTATCACGTTACCGGATGGCAGTAACGCCACTTATTCGCTCACCAAACCCATTGAATTTTTTGGAAGCGATTTGGCTGTTCTCGTTCCGGGGAAAGCAGCATTCATCCGTATTGAGTACGAAACCGAGCCGGGAGCAGAAGCGTTAGATTGGATGATGCCGGAGCAAACTGCCGGTGGTAAACACCCCTTTATGTTTAGCCAGTCTCAGGCCATTCTAGCTCGAACGTGGTTACCGTTACAAGATAGCCCGGGGGTCAAATTCACATACGATGCAACCATTCACACGAATCCGGAATTATTGGCTGTGATGAGTGCTGAGAATGGACACGATAAAACCACCAATGGTGTATATCATTTCAAAATGGATCAACCGGTATCGTCTTATCTGATGGCCATTGCAGTTGGTGATTTACAGTTTCAATCACTCGGGAGAAACTGTGGGGTATTTTCCGAACCCGGAATGCTACCCAAGGCCGCCTGGGAGTTTGCCGACATGCAGAGCATGATTGATAGTGCCGAAGCCTTATATGGACCCTATGCCTGGGGGCAGTATGATGTGGTTGTACTTCCTCCCAGCTTTCCATTTGGCGGAATGGAGAATCCGCGCCTGACCTTTGCTACACCCACCATAATTGCTGGTGACCGATCACTCGTATCCCTCATTGCACACGAATTAGCGCATTCATGGTCCGGAAATTTAGTAACCAATGAGACGTGGAATGACTTCTGGCTGAATGAAGGTTTCACCGTTTACTTCGAACAGCGCATTATGGAGAAAATCTACGGTAAGCCTTATGCGGAAATGCTGACGGTGTTGGGTATGGAGGAATTAAAATTAACCGTTGCAGATTTGGAAGAGGAAGGCAGACCCAATGACACCCACCTGTTTCTCAATCTCGATGGTCGGAACCCGGACGACGGCTTAACCGACATCGCCTATGAAAAAGGGCGCTTCTTTCTTCAAACCGTTGAGCGGGAAGTCGGTCGAGATGCGTTTGATGAATTCCTAAAAGATTATTTCACTGAAAACGCCTTTAAGCCCATGAACACCAAACGCTTCCTGGACTACCTTAAGGATCATTTGTTGGATAAACATGCGGGTTCTGCAGAGCGGATTAATATAGATGCCTGGGTATATGGCCCGGGAATTCCAGCCAACTCTCCAAAGCCGGAATCTGCTGAATTTATGCGCGTTGAGAATTCATTGAATGCCTTCATGGCAAGTGGTAATGTAGACGATATAGACACGTCAGGTTGGACCACGCACCACTGGCTTCACTTTCTTCGAGATTTTAAAAAGAATGCCAACCTGGATTTGGTGGTTAAGCTGGATGATGCCTATCACCTAACTTCAAGTGGAAACAATGAAATCCTGTGTGATTGGTTTCAGATTGCCATCAGCACACAGTACAAATTGGCCTATCCAAGTATGGAGCGGTTTCTAACATCCGTTGGACGAAGGAAGTTTCTAACCCCTATTTATAAATTACTGGTAACCAGGCCGGAAGATAAAAAGTGGGCTGAGGCGGTTTTTGAAAAAGCAAAACCGGTATATCACGCCGTATCGGAAAATACCATTTCAGATGTCTTGAACCCGTAATCAAGATTAAGGAAAGAGGTTTATTTCAGGATATCCCGGGAAATAACCATTCGTTGAATTTCAGACGTTCCTTCATAGATCTGAGTGATTTTGGCATCACGCATCAATCGTTCCACGTGGTACTCTTTCACAAAACCATATCCTCCATGAACCTGAACGGCCTCAACGGTTGTTCGCATAGCTACCTCGGATGAAACCAGTTTGGCCATACTACTTGCCCGAGCGTAATCCAATCCCTGATCTTTTAACCAGGCCGCTTTTAAACAGAGCAATCGCGCCATTTCAATATCTGTTGCCATGTCGGCCAATTTGAACGCAATGGCCTGGTGGTTTTTAATTTCGGTTCCGAAGGCCTTTCGTTCCTTGGAGTATTGAACGGCTCGTTCGTATGCTCCGGAGGCGATTCCCAATGCCTGCGACGCAATTCCAATTCGTCCGCCGGAAAGAACTTTCATGGCGAATTTGAATCCAAATCCATCTTCACCAATGCGGTTTTCCTTTGGAACTTTAACATCCTGGAACATAATGGAATGGGTGTCTGAACCACGAATACCTAGCTTATCTTCCTTCTTTCCAACCACAAAACCGGGCATGTCCTTGGTGACAATGAGGGCGTTTATCCCCCGATGACCTTTGTCTACGTCGGTTTGGGCGATAACCAAAAAAGTGTCTGCCGTTCCGCCATTGGTGATCCAGTTTTTGGTACCATTCAACAGGTAGTGATCGCCTTTGTCAATGGCGGTGGTTCGTTGTGATGTGGCATCACTTCCCGCTTCCGGTTCAGACAAACAAAACGCACCGTGAATTTGACCACTTGCCAAAGGAACCAGAAACTTCTGCTTTTGCTCTTCCGAACCGTATGTTTCAAGGCCCCAGCAAACCAGACTGTTATTTACCGACATCACCACCGAAGCGGAGGCGTCAATTTTAGAGATTTCCTCCATGGCCAGTACGTACGATATGGAGTCCATTCCGGCACCTCCATATTTCGGATCTACCATCAGTCCCATGAAGCCCAGTTCGCCCATTTTGCGGACTTGTTCCATCGGGAACTTTTGTTTGTCATCTCGTTCGATAACTCCGGGTAGCAGCTCTGTTTCCGCGAAATCTCGTGCTGCCTGTCGAATCATTTCATGCTCTTCGGTAAGCGTAAAGTTCATACGTGAATCTTTTGGAATTGGCCGCGAATTTACACTTTAATCACGGGGTTAACGTGGTTCGGTTTGTGCTCCGGTTTCGTATCTTGCCCGCTCAACACGTAAATTCATGCCAATCACCAAACCCAGATCCCTCAGACCCGGTGATCACGTTCGGATTTTGTCAACAGCCAGAAAGGTGGATATGGATTTCATTCTTCGGGCAGCCGATGTGCTTCGAAGTTGGGGATTATCCGTTTCATTTGGCAAAACCCTTGAGTTGGCTGAAGATCAGTTTGCGGGAAGTCGGTCTGCACGAATAGCTGATCTACAAATGGCTCTGGATGATGAAAATGTTCATGCCATTTGGTGTGCCCGCGGTGGATACGGAACAGTTTCACTACTTGATGATTTGGATTTTAGTTCCTTCAAACACCATCCTAAATGGGTAATTGGGTACAGCGATGTCACCGGTCTTCTGAACCACCTCTATGCCTTGGGATATGCCTCCATACACGGTCCAATGCCTGTGAATGTTCTGGAATCAACCTCCATGGACCTACTCCATCTCCACAACCTGTTAGTTGGCGAGTCGAATACGTATCCCATGTCGGCCCACAAATTGAATGTGCCCGGCAACTGTACCGGTCCTCTCGTAGGTGGTAATCTATCGGTTATTTACAGCATCCTCGGCTCCAACAGCATCGCTTCATGGGATGGTTGCGTGCT
Source organism: Flavobacteriales bacterium (assembly GCA_020635355.1). Classification (GTDB taxonomy): domain Bacteria; phylum Bacteroidota; class Bacteroidia; order NS11-12g; family UBA9320; genus WGNA01. The sequence goes on along the minus strand of JACJZW010000008.1, from coordinate 113,398 downwards.
GTTTCTGGAAGACCTGGATGAATACCTCTATCATATTGATCGGATGATGTTGAACATCAAGAGAAATGGTCTTCTGGATGGTTTGGCGGGAGTTATTGTTGGGGGCTTAACGGAAATGCATGATAATGCCGTTCCCTTTGGAAGAACGGCGGAAGAAATTGTGTCGGACTACATTCGTCCGCTCAACATCCCTCTTTATTTCAATTTTTCTGCCGGACACGTTCGTCCCAATTTACCATTTATAGTGGGGGAAACTGTCACTATTGAGAATGGTTTGATGAAACAGGCAAACTCTTAACTATTATGATCTTGGGTGAAATTGTTGAACAATTTCTTTAAGATATTCCCGATCCAGATGGGTATATATCTCCGTGGTAGTTATAGAGACATGACCCAGCATCTGTTGTACTGCACGAAGATCTGCCCCGCGTTCTACCAAACTGGTGGCAAAGGAGTGTCTTAAGGTGTGCGGGCTGACATTGCGCTTGATCCCAGCCAGAAGAGCCGTTCGCTTAACCAGGTTAAAAACGTGTGTACGAGAAAGCCGTTTACCGCGATTATTTAAAAAAAAGAGTGCCTCAGATTCACGTGAAACATCATGATGGTTTCGGATATGGGTCAAGTATCGATTCATTTGGTTTAACGCACTGCGTCCAACCGGAACCAATCGTTGTTTATTTCCCTTACCCGTAAATATGATGAGCCCATCTTCAAAATAGATGTGCTGAGTTTCCAAATCCAGCACCTCCGACACCCGAGGCCCAGAACTGTACATTAATTCTAAAATGGCCTTATCGCGTTCGCCACCAACCGCACTTAAATCAATGCAATCGATCATGGCCTGCACCTCTTCGGGTTCCAACACCTCGGGTAACTTTTTGCTGAGTCTTGGGGATTCCAACAACTCGCTTGGGTTGTTCGTTCGCGCCCCCTCCTTGATCAGAAAATCAAAGTAGTTGCGTATGCTGGAAATTACGCGGGCAATACTTCTGGGAGAAAGCCCAAGATCATGGAGCTCTACAACATGTTGTTCCAGCTGAGCCCGGTCACAGTTACTGGTGTTGCTTTGAATGGTGAGTAGGAACTGACGAAGACGTTTGATGTCCCGGAGGTAGGCATCAATGGAGTTAGAAGAGAAGTTTAACTCTTGTTGAAGGTAGAGCTGAAAGGATGTTAAGTCATCCATCGGCCATCATCTAAATCTCGCTTTCTGCTACCTGAAGCACGTCGTTACCTGAAGCGTCCACATGGCTAATGATGGCAACAATAGAGCAATTGCTGATATCGTATTTGGATGGTATTTCCAGTGCAACCCCCTTTTCGTACACAGTTCCGGCGGGGATAGAATTAGAGAGTAAGAGTCCTGAAAATGAAGTGATACCGGCCCTTAAAATAAAGTTGTGTTCAAATTGATCAATTTGACCGGTTTGAGCAGTATCCGATTTTTGAGGAGAGATTATGTGGCTTTCTGTGATGAACAAAGAAAGGTGGGTGTTTACCGTCTGTTCTTCAAGAAACGTAGCCGTTACATTTACAATGACGTCTCGTGATCCGGGTTTGTGGATGGTTTCAAGGTCCAAATTCACCGCCGACTTCTCATTCAACTGATCGTTCACAAAAGATGCCCAGGTAGGTGGGGGAAGAAGTGGATCTGTTTTTCCGGTATATGTTTTCCGATCAACCGATCCCGTAGGTAACCCGGAAGGCGAGCCAATCAAATTATCAATGATATCTGTGGCTACCTGAGTATTAAAGGTGTCTGCAATGGGTCGTGTAAATCCACTAAACTTCCAGGAGTGGAGGGTCATGACAACAACTCTTCCCGGGTGATCATCCCGTATCTCATGCGCGGTTACCGCTGCATCCGGACAATTCACACATCGTACACCAGAAATGTCTTCGATTAATACATTTTTAGGTTGTGGGCTTGGCAGTGTTTGAACCACATAGGTGGTGTCTTTTGCGAGTAAAATGGGTTCCGAATAGTCGATGAATGGTGGAACTTCTTTACAGGACGATCCTAATAGTAGAATCATCGCGACCAAAAATGTGTATGAAAATTGTTTCATGTGAAACTTCTTGAAACGGTAAAATTAGCGCATTCCCGCCACTCGCTTCAATTGATGAATCTCTTTTTCTGTCAAAATCCGCCACTTCCCGCGCGTTAGTCCGGCTTTATCCAAACCTCCATAGATAACCCGATCCAGTTTGACCACTTCATAGCCAAGTGCCTCAAACATTCTTCGAACGATGCGATTTCGTCCACTGTGAATTTCGACACCGATACGTTTATGATCTGATTCGTCAACAAAGGCCAATTTATCCGGCTTCATGAAGCCATCAAAAAGATTAATCCCTTTTTGAAGCTTGTAATAATGGGGCATTGAAAGCGGCTCCGTGAGCTCCACAGAATAGATCTTGGTGACATTGGATTTGGGATGCATCAAGAGTTGAGACAACTCACCATCATTTGTAAAGATCAAAATCCCTGTGGTGTTTCTGTCCAAACGGCCTACGGGGTACACCCGGTCAGCATCAAGGTCTTCGATGAGGTCCATTACCGTACGCCGGTTTTGGGGGTCATTGGTGGTGGTGATGTAGTCTTTGGGTTTATTCAGAAGAACATAAATCTTCCTGGAAGTAGAAATAACCTCCCCATTTACTTCAACTTCATCCGTTGGGAGCACTTTGTGTCCCATGGTTGTTATAACCTCGCCGTTGACCTTAACCTTACCGTCCTGTATCAACGTATCCGCTTCCCGCCTGCTGCATACCCCGCAATTTGAGATGTACTTATTCAGACGAACCTCCTCATTTTCAGGTTTTTGAGGTGGGCGATCCTGGGTGATTTTTTTAACTGTTCCTCCCGGACGAGTTACTCTTTTTCTCCGTCTTTTATTCGGATTGTCTTGATTGTAGTCGTTCTGATCTCTCATGAACTTCGATTGATCTTCCATTTAGGACAATGATTGGCCTGGTTAGTTTGCTAGCTGCAAATGTATTCAAGTTCACATGTTTGGTGGTCAAAGAATTCGACTCTGTTCATATGATTTCATCTATTCTTGCAACCATTTCCTCGAAATGCGCTTCATTAGATTGTCATTCGGTGTCAAAATCTGCTGAAAAACCTTCGTCGATCCTAGGTATTGATAACATTTGCAGTTGATTATCGTTACCAAAAGGCGAAAGAACCCCATGTATCGCATTTATCTAACGGCCTTTTTATTTCTGCTTATTTCTCCGGTCTGGGGATTAACAGATGCGCCCACCTTGCTTAAGGCTTGTATGAATGTGAACGATAGTGTGGTTACCATTTTGTACCGCACTCCCACGGATGTGTGTGGGTCTTTTCAGGAGTATCATGTCTACGGTAAAGACCCATTCAGTAGTTACACCATCCGCGGGAAACAAACTGATTTTTTTGCTACGTCTGTTCAAATAAAATTACCCAATGCCAACGGCAATTGGTCCTTTTACCTGGAAGCCCTCTATACCTGTTCTGGATCCGACAGTATAAAATCCAATGTGATATCTGTGGACGATGTGCGCCCGTCTGATCAATCCATTGATTCCATAAGCGTTGATCTCTCTACCCAGAATTTTGTTGTGGGGTGGACTGCTAATAGTTCCACGGATACAAAAGGCTATCGGGTGTATTCGTACTCCAAGGCCAATGATATAAGCTCTATTATTGATGATACAAGCGGTTTGGCTTTTAATGAAACAGGGAAATCAGTAGATCAACCAAACTGGTTTACGCTTTCGGCATTTGACAGCTGTGGTTTGTTCTCCAGGGTAAGTGACCCCCATTCACCCATACTGCTTCACGGAACACTCAACCCCTGTAATCGTGAATACAGCCTAAATTGGAGTGCATATGTTGGCTGGAATACACTTGAACACACCGTATATAAATCTCTCAATGGCAGTCCCTTTGCCCCTGCTTCAAAAAACGTCACCAACACAAGTGACATCCTGCAGCTTTCACCTGGTGATTCTGCCTGCTTCTTTGTTCGTGCCTACTCTCAAAATCCTGGCGTAACCAGTAGTTCTAATGTTGTTTGTGCCCAATTGGACACCATCCAAACACCGACATCCGTATATTTAAGTACTTCCTCCGTAAACGAGTCCGATGTTATTGATATTGAAGTATTTATAGACAACCTTCCTCCCACCGATTCGCTGGTCATTTTTTATGTCACCGCCTCTAATGAAGAGCCCGTTGACCAGTTTAGGCCAACAGTAGGAAAACAAACTTTCACCACATCCTACTCACCATCGTCTTACGCAAATCCCGAATTATTCATCGCTCGCTCCTATGCCCCCTGTGTTGGTCAAACAGATTCCAGTAATCTTTCAAAAACAATCTTCCTTAGCACCGACAATGCGGGAAACCTAATTTGGAATGAATTCATTAATTGGGATGGCGGGGTGGATCATTACGAAGTGTATGGCAAGAATGACATTAATTGGGAGTGGATCTCTGATGAAACCAGCTTGAGCTATCCGTTAGGTGACACGGCTTATAGCTGTTATCGCGTTAAAGCTGTTGAATCGCCCAATACGTTCGGATGGTCCCAGGAGAGCTGGAGTAATTCTCATTGTGTCGCCAAGCCGCCCACATTCTTTGTACCCAATGCACTGAACACCCAAGGAACCAATCACACGTTCCGAGTGATCGGCACTTCATTGGATTATGACCAATCGAGTTTTGAAATCTTCAACCGCTGGGGAGAGGTCATTTATCGGTCTAAGCGCGTTGATGTGGGGTGGAACATTCTTTCAGAGGGTACAGACATTCCAACCGGCCTGTATTTATATACGCTTTCCATTGTAGATTTGTCCGGCAACAAACACAAGTCCTCTGGTTCTTTTAGCATCATCCGATAACTATGCTTGATATCGTGTTTCACGTGGAACACAGTTTCCCGTTCAACGAAAACAACGTAAGAATTTGGCTTCTCAATTCAGCCAACGAACTAGGCCACTCAACCGGTGAATTAAATTTTATTCTGCAAAACAAAGACTCCCATTTGGAGTTAAATAAAGCATCACTAAATCACGACTACTATACAGATATCCTAACCTTTGATTATCGGGACCAACCCCATGACGACCTGGTTGCTGATATATTCATTAACACCGACATCGTTCAGGAAAATGCTCTGCAATATGGTTGCTCCCCATTAGAAGAATTAAAACGAGTTATGATCCACGGTGTATTGCATCTCAGTGGCTTCGACGACCACACGGAAGAAGAACAAGCGGCAATGCGCGAAAAGGAGAACGAATTTCTCTCAAAAACTTAACACGTTCCACGTGGAACACCTAAAAATGAAAACGTACGACATTATTGTAGTTGGAGCCGGACATGCTGGATGTGAAGCTGCACACGCAGCTGCCACGATGGGAAGTTCTGTGTTACTCGTCACCATGAATATGGAAACCATAGCCAAAATGTCGTGCAACCCGGCTATGGGTGGTGTTGCTAAAGGCCAAATTGTACGTGAGATAGACGCCCTAGGCGGAATGAGTGGCGTGGTTACCGATGAAACAATGATTCAGTTTCGCATGCTCAACCGATCAAAAGGAGCGGCTATGTGGAGTCCTCGGGCACAAAGCGATCGTCAGTTATTTTCAATCAAGTGGCGAAGCTTACTCGAAAACAACCCGAATGTTCACTTCTTTCAGGACATGGTTGCTTCGCTAATCATAGAACATGGTGAGGTCTCGGGTGTAAACACCCAAATGGGATATTCCTTTCGTTCTCGCGCCGTTGTGTTAACCAGCGGAACATTTATGAATGGTCTCATCCATATTGGTCGTTCTCAATTTGGCGGTGGAAGAATGGCCGAACGAGCCTCCACAGGTATAACAGCCCAACTTGAATCCCTTGGGTTTGAAGCCGGCCGAATGAAAACCGGAACACCCCCACGAGTAGATGGACGCTCATTGGATTATTCTAAAATGGAAGAACAGCCAGGAGATGAACAACCCGGAAAATTTTCCTTTAGCCAAACCGCCCCTCTAATTCATCAACGCAGTTGCCACATCACGTATACCAATTCCGATGTCCATGCTATTCTAAGAGAAGGGTTTGAAGATAGTCCCATGTTTAATGGCACCATACAAAGTATAGGACCACGTTACTGCCCAAGTATTGAAGACAAAATCAACCGATTTGCGGAGCGCGATCGTCATCAAATCTTTGTTGAACCAGAAGGCTGGGATACCGTCGAAGTGTATGTGAACGGCTTCTCCACCTCCCTGCCCTTCGATGTTCAAGAAAGAGCACTCCGTCTTATACCAGGTTTTGAAGAGGCCGAAATATTCCGCCCAGGGTATGCTATTGAATACGACTACTTCCCCCCTACTCAATTGCAATTGACCCTCGAAACCAAGATCTTACCCAATCTGTACTTTGCTGGTCAGATTAATGGCACCACCGGCTACGAAGAAGCTGCTTGTCAAGGACTTATGGCTGGTATCAACGCCCACCTTAACCTCCACAACCAAGACCCATTAATCCTGGATCGCTCAGAAGCCTATATCGGTGTGTTAATTGATGACTTGGTCAATAAGGGTACAGAAGAACCATATCGCATGTTTACCTCACGAGCCGAGTATCGCATTCTTCTTCGTCAGGATAACGCCGACACCCGATTGACTCCAATAGGACATAAAATTGGTCTCGCGTCAGATGATCGACTTCAACAATTACATGTAAAAGAAGAACATGTTAACCAATTGCTAAATTTCTACTCTGAACAAAGCGTCAGTCCAGAAGAGGTTAATCCACTTTTGACTCAGCTTAATACTCCGGAAATAAATCAAAAGGTTAAACTGGATCGCATCCTATTGCGCCCTCAGGTACGAGGAGAAGACCTCAATCAACTTCCACTCGTTCAATCCATTACCTCCGGCTATTCTGTTGAAGAACAGGAACAAGCTGAAATACTAACTAAGTATCAAGGGTATATTGAAAAGGAGAAGGAAATGGCCGATAAAATGCAACGGCTTGAACACATTAAAATCTCTGATCAATTTGATTTTCATGCACTTAAATCCCTTTCATCAGAATCGCGTGAAAAATTAAGCAGGCTAAAGCCTAAGACAATTGGACAGGCTTCCCGTATTAGTGGAGTAAGTGCTGCCGATATCTCCGTGCTTTTGGTTTATTTCGGCCGATGAAACTCGGTTCGGTTCTTCTTGGCCTCATTCTACTGTATGCATGTGCTACCGTTACCCCTCTTTCCGGCGGTGATAAGGATGTAACACCACCTCGTGTTCTTTCATCCATTCCGGATAGCGCTGCAACGGCCGTTGAAACCAATACCATTCGATTGGTATTTGATGAATTTATCACCGTTCAAAATCTTACCCAGGAACTACTCGTTTCTCCACCGTTTCGAGGCGTGGTAACCCACCGGATCAAAAACAAAACGCTGATCCTAAATCTACCAGAACCGCTTAATCCATATACCACGTATCAATTTAACTTCGGCAATGCCATACGAGACGTCAATGAGCAGAATATCTTGTCGGCATACACCCTGGTGTTTTCAACCGGATCCAGTCTGGATTCCGGAATACTTTCGGGTAACATCATCAACGCAGAGACTCTCAAGCCACAACCCAAGGCCACTGTAGTATTGTATAAAGAACAGAATGACACATCCATTTATACGTCGAGACCTTATTACATCACTAAATCCGACAGTGGTGGCCGATTTGTATTCAACCACATTCAGGATACCTCCTATTCCATCTTTGCCTTTGATGATCAAAATGGTAACTACCATCCCGATGCCGACGAATTATTTGCCTTTTCGGTATCCAGATTGAATCCCGGAGATTTCATCCACTTAGCTGCTTCTCCAGAACCTAAGCGAACACCCATCCGACTATCAGCTATTACATCAGCAGCACAAAATCAATATGAACTGGAATTTTCCCAGGCTCTCCCATCCAACGTTCAGGTAACCGTTTCTCCATCGGACTATAGCTATCACAAATCCGGGTTACTTCCCACTCATTCCATAAAGCCCGAAACGCTTCGTGTGTTTACTGGTTATTCCAAGGAAATCGATCCTTCAGACAGTCTGCTTTTTCATATTCAACTAGATGATACACTTGAATTGGAAGGGGTGTTGAAGGATATAAAAACCAATCAATCAGAACTCCAGATTAACCTGCCAGACTTAAATCAAGCCAACGGTAAACAGGTTGTTCTGAGTTCTAATCTTCCACTTAAATCATTTTCATCCAAGGAGGTTGAACTGATTCGAATGAGCGATAGTACCCAGATTGCGATTGACACCATACTACTTCAGAACTCCTTTCAATTAAGTCTTCAGGCGAACCTGAGCTCCGGAAGTGAATATCGACTTATACTCCCCACTTCTTCTCTTAAAACACCTACCGGTAAAAATGACCAGCCAGACACTGTGACGTTTCGCATCATGAAACCATCGGAATTGGGTCAATTGGAGGTTATTGTAGAACTATCCGATAGCGTGTATTCGGATCCAATCTATTTGGAACTCTACCGAAAATCATTGCAATCCAATCAAACTATTCAATCGATTCGGATTAAAACGGATACCACCATTCAGTTTTCACATCTAAAACCTGGAGAATATTTCATTCGAGCGTTCCAAGATTCCAACCTGGATCGTGTATGGACGGCCGGTGATTTTCTTAAAACGCGTCAACCAGAGCAATTATTTAGCTTGGATAAGCCCATCGAAGTCCGGGCGAACTGGGAAACAAAAAATATTTGGCTTAAAATTAAATAATAAACTGATTATCAATCACTTATAAATTAACACCAAACTGTTTATAAACGTTTATTTCTCGTTGATTAGACCAATTGCTCCCACTAATGCCGTTTGAGTTTCAAGCATGATTGGATAAATCCATTGTTATTGGCATTGTCATCAACATCCCGTTTCCCGCATCGTTTTCCACATAAGCCTGTGGGCTATTGAAATCTTCAAACAAAGTCATAGAAAAATCAGGCGCTCGTCATGGGAAACGATGTGGGTAATTGAATACCATTTTATCAGGCTAACGATTCATCCACAAATTCACAGCCCTTATAAAGAACTAGTTTAAAATTTTAAAAGATATAAATCCTTATACCATGTGAATGAAGCCGGTTCCACGTAAGAAGGTAAAGCGATTTATTTTTGCTGTCGATGAAAGAGCGGATCGAACAACTCAAAAAAGCCATTGAGGCATTTTCAGTTAAAACGGAAAAGGATGTGGAACAATTCCGATTGCAATTCCTGACGAAGAAAAGTGAATTGAATCAGTTGTTCGCCGATTTCAAGGAAGTACCATCGGAATTAAAGAAGGAGCTGGGCAAGGAGCTCAATCTGCTTAAAAATTTCGCAGAAGAAACCCATCGGGTGCATCAAGAGACGTGGTCATCAGCTAACGCGGACGCGGAAAAAGATTTGAATGATTACACTTTGCCAGGCTATCAATCCGGAAGTGGTAACCGACACCCCCTTCAAATTGTCCGAAACCGGATGACGGATATTTTTATGCGCATGGGCTTTGATGTTTCTGAGGGTCCGGAAATTGAAGATGACTGGCACAACTTTTCGGCATTAAACTTCCCGGAAAATCACCCTGCCCGCGATATGCAGGATACATTCTTTATCGATGCTGACCGATCACTGAGAACACATACATCGTCTGTTCAGGTACGGGTAATGGAATCTCAAAAACCACCTATACGGACCATCTCACCCGGTCGGGTATATCGTAATGAGGCTATTAGCGCCCGCTCCAATTGTTTTTTTCATCAAATCGAAGGACTATACATAGATAAAGGGGTATCCTTTGCGGATCTCAAACAAACCCTATTTCAGTTTGTAAAGGAATTCTTCGGGGCAGATACACAGGTTCGATTCAGGCCCAGTTACTTCCCATTCACGGAGCCCAGCGCAGAAATGGATATCTACCTCGGGACGGGTACAGAGGCGGATTATCGACTCACCAAGGGCAGTGGATGGTTGGAAATATTGGGTTGTGGAATGGTTGATAAACAGGTCCTGTCCAATTGTGGCATCGACCCGGAAACATACACAGGATTCGCCTTTGGAATGGGAATCGAACGTATTACGATGTTTCAGTATGGTGTTAAAGATCTTCGAACCTTTTTTGAAAACGACGTACGTTTTTTGAATCAGTTCGCATCGGTCTGATTGATGATGTACCTTTGCAACGTCTTCGGGATGTAGCTCAGCCCGGTTAGAGTACACGTCTGGGGGGCGTGTGGTCGCTGGTTCGAATCCAGTCATCCCGACAACCGTTTAAAAAGTCGCCTTGTGCGGCTTTTTTTATGCCTTTTGGTTAATTGTCACAGGAATCGTTCGGTGGTAATAATCGGGAGAAAACCGTTTCGTCCAAAATCAAAAAACAGAAATCATTACCCATTATTATGTGAGTTAAATCACATAAGGATAATTGGTTTTCGGTGTAAAAAAACTGGAATGCACCCATTTTATCTCATCAAAAGGCACCATTTGGCTAACCACTTGGATACAAAAGCAGTATATTTTATGATATAGATCATATTTAATGCGTATAAACCTTACGTGCTTTGCTTCGTGAAACCAAAATATATACGAAGATGAAACGTCTATTTATCGCTGTATTAATAACAGCAGTATGTGTATTAACGGCCTGTAACTCTACTCCCAAGACAGGAGTTGTTGAGTACAATGAATCGTCAAATGCTAAATCCACAGATGGAACAATGAGTGGTCAGGAAGGTGTGGTTGACAATGAATCATCTCAAAACATCCTACAAGTTGCTTTAGGATCAAAAGACCACACCACGCTGGTGGCAGCAGTGCAAGCCGCAAATCAGACAACGGCCTTGGCAAACAATGGTCCGCTTACCGTTTTTGCCCCAACCAATGCGGCATTTGATGCGCTTCCTGAAGGAACTGTTGAAACCCTTCTGAAGCCCGAGAATCAGATGAAGCTTACTGAGATTATCCAATTTCACGCCGCACCCGGCTCCTACGACATAAACCAGCTATCGGACGGTCAATCGCTTTTTGTGGCTTCCGGTCACAATATCAAGGTTACTAAAAATGAGGATGGAGTATTTGTTCAAGGTGCCAAAATAATTGGCACAGTGAAGGCGTCAAATGGCATAGTGCATGTGGTTGATAAAGTACTTCTCCCACAAGAGAAATAATTCTTCCAATACCGAAAAATCCTAATAATAAAACAATGAAAAAAATAAACCTAAAATATGGTTTTGTGCTGATCGCTACGGCACTGATAATGACCTCCTGTGGGGGTGATAAAGGTCAAAACTCTTCTACAACTGAAACATCTACAACAAATGAATTGGCTACTGAATCTGAGACAAGTGAGTTTGGAGTAGGCCCCATTCAGCATCAAGTGTCTTTTGATGGTATTGATGCTGATTTAGCCGCTAACGGAGAACAGGTGTTCACGCAGAAGTGCATGGCGTGTCACAAGATGGATAAGCGTCATGTGGGACCTGCATTGGTGGGTGTTTTGGACCGCAGAAATCCATCCTGGGTAATGAATATGATATTAAATCCAGACAAAATGGTACAACAAGATCCAACGGCTAAGGCATTGTTGGCGGAATACCTTTCTCCCATGGCAAATCAAAACCTTACAGAAGAACAAGCGCGTGCAGTTCTGGAATACTTCAGAAAATATGATGCGGATAATCAATAACTAAAAAATGAATATCAGAATGAAAACAATCCTTTATTCGATAGCAGCCGTTGTGATGATGGCGGTGGTTGCTGGTTGTGGTAACGACAACGGAAAGAAGGGAGCTATTACTTCGAGCGGTGCCGCAGATGAAGTATATGTTGCTCCTGGAGAACACGATGAGTTTTACGAATTTTTCTCAGGAGGATTCAGTGGTCAGGTTTCTGTGGTTGGTCTACCGTCTGGTCGACTTTTCCGTAGGATCCCTGTATTCTCGGTAGATGCTGAAAAAGGGTGGGGCTTTGACGAGGAAACAAAGCCGATGCTCAATACGACTCATGGTTTTATTCCCTGGGACGATGCCCACCATCCCAAGCTCAGTCAAACCAACGGTGAAATTGATGGTAAATGGCTGTTTATCAATGGAAATAACACACCAAGGATAGCCAAGATTGATCTCACCACTTTTGAAACAGCCGAAATCATTGAGATCCCTAACAGTGCCGGTAATCACAGCTCTCCTTATTTGACAATGAATACGGAATATGTGGTGGCAGGAACACGCTTTTCTGTACCTATACCTCAGAAGGATGTTTCGATAAAAACCTATAAGGAGAACTTTCAAGGGATGATATCCTTCATCAGTGTTGCTCCGGAAGATGGAGATATGGAGTTGGCTTTCCAGATTCTAATGCCCGGATACGATTATGACTTAGCAAGTAGTGGCAAAGGCCCATCACATGGCTGGACCTTCTTCACCACCTATAACACTGAGAAGGGAGCTACCATGAAGGAGGCTACCGCTTCTCAGAACGATAAAGATTTCATTGCTGCCATTAACTGGAAAAAGGCAGAGGAATACATTAAGGAAGGAAAATTTGAGGAGTGGACCTCTCCTTACTGCAACAACGAAATGGATGAATCCACCCACATGGCAAAGTCCACCGTTAAAAACAAGGTAAAAGTTCTGAACGTGACCAACTGTCCCGGTCTGGTTTACTTCCTGCCCACACCCAAATCACCACACGGGGTAGATGTTGACCCAACGGGTAAATACATCGTAGGGTGTGGTAAACTCAGTGCAGATCTTACGGTTCATTCTTTTGACAAAATGATGGAGGCCATCAAGAACAAGGACTATGAAACAACAGTAGATGGTGTTCCCGTTCTGAAATATGAAAGCGTTGTAACCGGTGTTGTAAAATCAGGAGGACTTGGGCCTCTGCACACCGAGTTTGACGGTGACGGTAACGCCTATACATCCTTCTTCATTTCTTCCGAAGTAGTTAAATGGAAGATTGGAACATGGGAGGTTGTAGATAGAATTCCTTCCTACTACTCAATCGGACACTTGAGTATTCCTGGAGGTGGATCCATGAAGCCATGGAGAAAATACCTCGTTTCCATGAATAAAATCACCAAAGACAGATATCTGCCCACCGGACCGGAGTTGGCGCACTCAGCGCAACTCTATGACATCACAGGGGACAAAATGAGGCTGTTATTGGACTTCCCAACCGATGGAGAACCACATTATGCCCAGGGCTGTGCAGCTGAGCTGATCAAACCCAACTCCAAAAAGTTCTTTAAACTGGAGGAAAACAAACACCCGTATGCGGTTAAATCAGAGGCAGAAGCTCGTGTTGAACGAAAGGGCAATGAGGTACACGTTTACATGTCGTCCATACGATCTCACTTTGCGCCGGATAACATCGAAGGAATACGGGTTGGAGATAAGGTATACTGGCACGTAACAAATCTCGAGCAAGACTGGGATACGCCGCATGGATTTGCCATGATGGGCGCCCAGAACTCCGAAACGTTGATCATGCCGGGAGTCACCAAAACACTGTTGTGGGAACCCAAGGTACCGGGAGTATTTCCGTTCTACTGTACCGACTTCTGCTCCGCTCTTCACCAGGAGATGCAAGGCTATGTGCGGGTTTCACCAAGTGGATCCAACACCGAATTGAAGTGGTGGCTTGGTGAAGATTAAAAAGCACTCAAAATTCATTGTAACTACTTTTTAGGTATTTACTGTTACTTGATCAGCCCCCAGATGCTTTGGGGGCTGATTTAATCAAAAAAAAATCACGTTTAATGAAACCATTAACCCGCATCTATGTACTGATGGCGTCTCTGGCACTTATCATTATATATTTCCAACCCTTGTGGTATATCGCTCTGGAAGCGCCCCAATATCCCGACGGTATTGAGATGTATATATGGGTGAACAAGATTACCGGTCAAGAGGAAAGCACGCTTCAGAACATCAACATTCTCAATCATTACATCGGCATGCAGAAAATAGAACCGGATGCCATTCCGGAGTTAAAGATATTTCCGTACATCATCGGGTTGTTGATTGCACTCGGTTTGGTTGTCTGGAAAATCAATAAGCCCAGGTGGATGTATGTTTTCGGGTTTACCGTTCTGATATTATGCGCATTGGGCATCTTCGATTTCTGGCTTTGGGAATACGACTATGGGCACAATCTCGACCCGAATGCAGCTATAAAGGTAGAAGGAATGGTGTATCAACCTCCCTTGTTGGGGTCAAAATGGCTGTTGAACTTCAAGGCCGTATCCTTTCCACACATCGGGGGCATGGCGTTAGCGTTCTCAACCTTCCTACTTCTTTGGGCCATGGTTCATCAAAAGTGGGCAAAAACGTCGTATTGATTATGAAACAGCTTCATCTCATACTCATTGGGATTTTAATCCCCTTGAATCTCGCTTCATGCATCAAGGTGTCAGAAGAAATCCATTACGGAAAGGACAATTGCCATTGGTGTCAGATGAAAATAATGGACCCACAGTTTGGTGCAGAAGCTATAACCGATAAGGGGCGAGTGTTTAAGTTTGATTCCGGGGAGTGTCTTATTCACTATCTGAATAAGACCAAATCCGGTCACAGCATGGTTTTGGTAACGGATTACAGTTCTCCCAAATCACTGATCGATGCTCAATCTGCCTGGTACCTGATTAGCGAAAAGGTACCCAGCCCAATGGGCGCCTATTTGAGCGCACATGCAAGCGAAAAGTCGGCGAGGAGCTATCATGTGGCAAAAGGTGGAATGATTTACAGCTGGGATCAGGTTATAACCAAGCTGGCCCAATGAGGAAAGCGCTTTTTATTGCCATCCTCCCGATCATCGCCTCGATGGGTGCCACTGCCAAGGTAATCGAGGTTTGTGCATCCTGTGCACATCAGTCTATACAACAGGCTGTGGAAGCTGCTGACTCCCTCGACGACATTCGTGTCCTGAAAGGGCGTTACCTTACTCAGGAAGTGGTGATTGAAAAGCAAATCAGTATATGTGGCGAGTCGGGAAGTGTTATCGATGGGGGAGGAAAGACCATTTTTTACGTGCACCACAACGGGGTAAGCCTAACAAACCTCAATCTTCAAAATGTAGCCACCAGTTATGTGGAAGACCGGGCTGCCATTAAGTGCAACAATTCGGACAATGTACACTTTAAAAACCTGCACATCAGCAATGCCTTTTTTGGCATTTTGGTGGAGAAAAGTGATCACGGTGTGATAGAGGAATGCGAGGTGATTGGTAAGGTTACGAAGGAAACGTATTTAGAGTCGTCCAGCGGAAACGCAATTCATCTCTGGTATTGCAACAACATGAGCATTCAGAACAATACGGTTAAGTTTCACCGTGATGGGATCTACTTTGAGTTTGTTAAGCAGTCCATCATCGAAAACAACCTTAGTGATGGGAATTTGCGATACGGACTTCATTTCATGTTTTCCCACGGGAATGCCTATAGGCACAATCGGTTCATTCGGAATGGAGCCGGAGTTGCTGTTATGTATTCATCTGAGGTATTGATGGAGAGAAACGAGTTTGTTGATAATTGGGGGGAATCGGCTTATGGTTTGCTGTTGAAGGACATAACCGATTCTGAATTAAAACATAACCGGTTCAGAAACAACACCATAGCGATAAGTGCCGATAATAGCTTGAGGGTAAAAATTGCCTTTAACCAGTTTGATAAGAATGGCTATGCACTGCGAATTATGGGCAACTGCATGGACAACACCCTTGAGAATAACGACTTCCTCCAGAATTCGTTCGACGTTGTAACCAACACGAGTAAAAACTACAACACCTTCAACCACAACTATTGGGAAGAGTATCGGGGATACGACCTTGATGGCGACGGGGTAGGAGATGTTCCATATCGGCCTGTAAAGCTGTTTTCATACATCATCGCCCAATCCCAACCGGCCATCATTTTAATGCGCAGCAGCTTTATCAACCTGCTGGATCTGGCCGAGAAGGTCACACCAGTGCTCACACCGGAGACACTTATGGACAATCAACCTGTAATGAGACCCATCAATGATCGAATTAAAGAAGGTATCTAAGCGATTTGGTCGGGTTGAGGTCCTGCGCAACATTGATTTTTATGTTCCTCAGGGACGAGTAATCAGCTTGCTGGGCCCCAATGGCTCGGGGAAGTCTACCCTGATTAAATGCATTCTGAATTTGGTCCGCCCGTCGTCAGGAGAAATATTTATAAATGGGGCTTCTTCAACACATTTTGCCACCAGAAGGGATGTTTCATACATGCCCCAGATCGCACGTTTTGCCGAGAATATAACGGCACGTCAACTTTTTAAGTTGATTGGTGAGCTGCGTTCATTGAATTGTGACCCCGCGGAACTGATTTCATACTTCGATTTATTGAGTCATTTAGACAAACCCCTTGGGGAGCTTAGCGGAGGAACACGCCAAAAGGTCAATGCCGTATTAGCCTTCCTTTTTGACACCCCAATCATTATCCTGGATGAGCCAACGGCGGGTTTGGATCCGGTTTCGAGGGTTAATTTTAAACAGTTGGTCCTTAGGGAAAAGGCCAATGGGAAAACCATTTTGTTCACCAGCCACATCATGAGCGATGTGGAAGAGGTGGCTGATGAGGTTGGTTTCTTGTTGGACGGCAAGATTGTTTTCAAAGACGAACCCCGCAAACTTCAGGACATGACTCAACAACCCAATCTGGAGAAAGCCATTGCATCCTTTATTCAATCGCACAAATTACATGAGATCCATTCTTAGCATATTCAAGTTTGTCCTGATTGACAACCTGCGCAGCTTTTGGGTGATTACCTATCTCTTATTCATAGCCATTAGTACCTATGTGTTGATCTACTTCACAGGTTCTTTTTCACGAGCGATGGTGAGTATCATGAACATTGTGATCTTGCTGGCACCGTTGGTAAGTACCATGATGACCAGCATGTATTACTTTAACAAAACGGACTTCCTTTATCTCCTACTGTCTCAGCCCATAAAGCGAACACATGCCTTTCTGGGAATGTACCTGGGAGTGGCAATTCCATTGAGTATGGCCGCTGGTCTTGGGCTAATTCTGGGCATGGCTTTGAGCATGAAACAGGTTGAGAGCCTCGAAACCCCGATGGTTCTCATTCTTTCAGGTGTTCTTCTGTCGTTGATATTCTCGGCGTTAAGCCTGTTCATTTCTCTGGCATCGCGCGATAAGTTGAGGGGCGTTGGATTTGCCCTGTTCATTTGGCTTTTTTTGGCTGTGATTTATGATGGTTTATTGCTCATGTATTTCATTGTATTTGGGGAGTACCCAATTGAGCAGCACGCCATCATATTAACCTTACTCAACCCGATAGACTTGAGCCGGGTGTTTGTGATGCTGAACCTGGATGTGAGTGCCTTGCTTGGGTACTCCGGAGCTGTATTTCAGAAGTTTTTTGGAAACGCAACCGGCATCGTGGTTTCGGTGTTATCACTCTTGATATGGACTGCCGCCCCATTGTCAGGGATTTTATTCAAAGCACAACGCAAGGATTATTAACAGGGGCGTGATTTCAAATTCATAAGAAATCCAGCATTCAAGGGGCAAGAATTTCCCTCATTTAGCTATTACGGAAGGATGTATTGGAGGCCTAAGACGCCGCCCCATTGCTGATTCATAGCAACCCTATAGTTATGTTGTATAAGCGGCAAACCGGCTTCAATGGCCATCCGCCAGCGCATAGAGGGTTTTACATTTAAACCGATGTGAGCGTTCATCAAATAGTGTTGTGTACTTGATGGCTGAGACATGGGGGACATCATGCTGTTTATTTCAATGTCTTCTCCAACGATTTTAGAGGTATAGATTGATTGAAGCCGCACACTAGTGCTTACAAATCGGGTTAGTTTCAATGAGGCCCAGCACGAAGTTTCTACTTTAATGGGGGCTTTATATCCCCTGAAGTTCTTATGAAGTGGAACATAAGAAAGTGTCTGAACCCCAACAAGGTACTTTCGTTTTATGAGTGAGTAGTTGATGCCGCTGAGCAGAGAAAAGGACCCGCCACCCATTTGCATGGCATAAGGCAGGACAGATCCGGCAAAGGATGAATTAATGGAACCTGTTGGGAGTTGTATGCCTTCAATTAAGTGAAGACAATGCGTCTGGTGTTTGTTAATGCGCACCAACCCCATGAGACGAGTATCCGAGAAGCCGGAATTTTCCATGGTTGAGGAACCATAGTTGGTAGCAGAGTGATCGTGTGACCCTTCACCGTGGTGGTGCACCAGAGTGGTCATATCCATTTTGATAGATGAATAGTTGCCCATTACACCGATGGTCAGGCGACTGTGGGGTGCCCACATAGCACCCAACATGTGCATAGTCATGTTCATGGTGGTAGGAGCCATCATGTAGTCCTCTAAAACGGTTGGGGTGGGCACATTGGTTCCGCTTTGTGATAACCCCTTCATAGACATGATCATTGATCGGTATGAGAACATGACGTGACCTTTTTCGTGTGTGTGACCAGCCATTACACCGATGGGTGGCATACCGTGAACTTCAGGACCTGATTCGTGGCAAGATTGGGCATGGGAATCTGTATTAATGAGAATCAGGGCAGAAAGAGCTACCATTCCACGTACGAGTTTCCCTATGTTAAACTGAGTCCCAGTTTCCGGAAGCGAAAGGGTTTTCAAATTTGTGTTGAACATCATGGTACAATAAGCCGACAAGTGATTAATGATTTGAATCATTCTAATTGAATTTAAAAGTCAAAAAAAGCACCACAAAGCCCATAAAAGAATGACATAAATCACACCTTTGGCAGTATTCTTAACGTAAGAATACTGCCGCACGCAGCCGGGTTGTTTGTATGAAGTTAGACTGGGAAATAGTACCGGTCAAATTCCTAGTTTTGCAAGGTGAGTTCACCACTAGACCTTAAGGAATGTGCCAAGGAAGATTGCTTTCTATGCAAGAACATTTCTTCTGATTGGTTGGAGTTGGTTAGACAAAAACGAGAGGTTCTCCACTTCAGAAAGAATGAATTCATCTTTCGTGAAGGCGAAGAGGTAAAGGGTATCTACTTCATCTTGCACGGTAAGGTAAAAGTGGATATGACCTGGGGCAAAAAGACCTATATCCTGAGGTTGGCTGCCGATGGCCAAATCCTCGGTCATCGTGGATTTGGGATTGATGATATTTACCCGATCAATGCCGTAACTCTTGAGCCAACAACGGTTTGCTTTATTCCAACCGGCCTGTTCAAAACCTTGTTACGGACCAATCAGGACTTCCTTTATACGTTGACGTTTTTTTATGCAGATGAGCTGAAAAGAACGGAGAGGAGGATGCACAACCTCGCTCAAATGCCCGTGAAGGGTCGAATTGCCGAGTCGTTAATTCTCATTCGTGATGCCTTCGGGAAACAATCTGATGGCACACTCAATTATGCGCTTTCCCGTAAAGATATCGCATCGTTGTCCGGAACAACATATGAAACAGTCATCCGGATGTTAACGGAGCTGAGCCAGGATGGATGTATTGAGTTGAACACAAAAAAAATCCGATTACTGAATGAATCCGGTCTGGAAAGCTATTGCGGTCATCTCGCACAATAACCATGGCTGATGTTATGCGGACTGGATGAACATACTCAGTTTCTCAACCGCTCTTTTGCGATGACTTATGTTATTTTTCACTTCGGGTTGTAATTCAGCGAAGGTTGAAGAAAACCCATCGGGCTGAAATACGGGGTCGTAGCCAAAGCCATTTTTTCCGCGCGGTTGCTCTACTATACTTCCGGAGACAACTCCCTCAAAAAGATGAGTGGTGTTGTCTAACAACAGACAGAGCACGGTTCGGAACTGCGCGGTGCGGTTATTATTTCCGGAAAGTTCGGTCAGAAGCTTATTCATATTATTCTGATTGTTCTTTTCTGGACCGGCATATCGTGCGGAATAAACACCTGGAGCATTTTGCAGTGCAGGAACTTCCAGGCCGGAATCATCACTTATGATGGGTAATGGGGTGATCTTACGAAGGGCTTTCGCCTTAATCAAGGCATTTGCTTCCAGGGTGTCTCCGGTTTCGTCTATCTCATCGGTATATCCCAATTCGTTCATGGTAATCAACGTGTATTGATCACCCAGAATGGCTTGAATTTCGTCAATCTTATGCCGATTGTTGGACGCAATAACAAGCTGCCGGCTCATTGTACCGCGGTAACACTGATTTCCACACCTACTTCTTTTGGCAGGGTTTTTACGGCCACCGCTTCACGGGCAGGAGGATTAGTTGTAAAGTATTGGGCATAAACCCCATTTATAGCCGCGTAATCACCCATGTCTCGCATAAAGATGGTGACCTTAACCACATTCGAATAATCCATGCCAGCGGCCTCTAAAACGGCTCCAATGTTTTTCATTACCTGCTGGGTTTCTGCTTCAATGGTGGCATTGTTGAGTTCACCGTTAGACGGATCAATACATATTTGCCCGGAGCAGTAGAGCGTGTTGCCCACCTTAACGGCCTGACTGTATGGACCAATTGCGGCCGGGGCTTTGTCGGTATGGATTATTTCTCGGGAAGTCATATCTGTATGGTCGATTGTATTTTTGTCCGAAGACACCGAACATGAAGATAGCAGTAACAGGAACCCCGAACAGAATTGCAGAATTACGGAAGAAACTACCTTCAAAGCACGAACTTATTGAAGTCAAAAATAAGAATTTCAAAGGTGCTGATTTGGTGTTTGATCTCAATTTTGACGACTTCGATAACCGCATCGAGGATTATGCCTATTTAAAAGGTATTCCGGTGGTGGTTTGTGCAGTGAAGCGCCAATTGGAGCAGGAAATTGCCCACTACGCCTCCGTTGTAGAGTGTCATTTGATTGGAATGAACGCCCTTCCCACCTTTATTGACCGCGAGCTAACAGAGGTATGCTGTTGCAGGGAAGAAGACAAGGAGTTATTTAATAGGGTGGCTACAGAATTGGAATGGAAGCCCGAATGGGTGAAGTCACGGGTAGGTATGGTAACTCCGAGGATTATTTTTATGATTATCAATGAGGCGTTCTACACGCTTCAGGAGGGCACTGCAACCAAAGAGGATATCGATACGGGTATGAAGTTGGGGACCGCATACCCCTTTGGGCCGTTTGAATGGTGCGAGAAGGTAGGCGTAAAAAATGTCTACGAGGTGTTATCAGCCCTGCGCGCGGATACAGGGGATGAGCGATATAAAGTTTGTCCTGAACTAAAAACGGCGTATTATCGAACTTCATCATCGATGTAAACAGAATACGTGCGCTGGTTATATGCCTGGATTTTTAAACACCTCGGTTGGAGGGTCATTGACAGGGAAAATCTTCCCAATGCGTCCAAGTACATACTGTTGGTGGCACCACACACCAGCAATTGGGATTTTTTAGTTGGGGTAGGAGCCCGGGCCGAGATCCGATTTTATCCCCGTTATCTGGCCAAGAAGGAGTTGTTTATTTGGCCGTTGGGTTGGCTTTTTCGACGCCTTGGCGGCTATCCGGTTGAGCGAAAGAACAAAACCAATTTTGTGGAACAACTTAAGGATATCTTTAACCGGGAAGATTCGTTCATTCTAACCATTACTCCGGAAGGAACTCGATCCTTCAATCCCAATTGGCGAACCGGCTTTTTTTACCTGGCACAACAAACCGGGGTTCCCATTGTACCTGTTGCTTTCGACTACTCCCGTAAAGAGGTTGTTATTGGTGAAGCCAAACATGCCGAAGGTCAGGTTGAGCCATTTATACAAGAATTAAAAACCTGGTATAGTCAATTCAAAGGAAAACTACCCGAGAATGGCGTTCGGTTAACACCATGAAACCAACGGAACACCTATATCAATCCGTTGTCTCCACACCAGTGGGTGTTATTACCTTACAGGCAAACGATCATCAGGTAATTGCCATTCATTTTGGTTCGCTGAGCGGATCTAAACAGTCTAACGATCATATTCATCATCTCGAGAACTGGCTTGCCGAATATTTTGACGGTAAAGATGTTGAATTTGATCACCCAATTGGTTTAGAAGGAACACAGTTTCAACAGGAGGTTTGGGAGTTAATACGGCGTATTCCACGAGGATATGTGACCACCTATCAATCCATCGCCAATCATTTAAACAAACCCACCTGTGCCCGAGCAGTAGGACAAGCCGTAGCTCGCAATCCTCTACCCATTGTTATTCCGTGTCATCGGGTTTTAGGAAAGAACGGCCAGCTCACGGGATATATTGGAGGACTCGCTATAAAAGAAAAGCTTCTGGAGCTGGAGAAAGCCAGCTTCCAGAAGCAAATTATCTTTCCCTCGTGATCGCTTAGTTTCGAACTAACCGAATCAACGAGCGTTGGTCTTTTTGAACCACTTCAATCAGGTAAGAACCAGCCGAGAGGTTACTCAAATCCAGGTCAGTTGAACGGGCATCGTTTGGTTTTGTTGCGATCAAGGTGCGGCCGTCTAATGACAGGACGTTTACGCACAGGAGAATATCATCACTCTCTACATGCACCTTGTTTCCTGCAGGATTAGGCCAAACCCGTGATGTTGTTGCGTTGAGTGAAACAAACCCTCCATGCGTGGTGGTATCGGTTGGTTCTGCACTTCCTGTGGTATCATCACAAAATTGATATAGGTATTTTCCTTCCAACGGAAGCCCGTCCTTTAAAGTCACACTTTCAAACGCCTTGTAGTTCGCAGGATATTTCAGTGATCGGAAAACGGCATTACCCGTTGCTTTCACACCTTGATCAACAGGACCCTTGCCGGTAATTGGCGAGGTGTAATCCCAAACAATTTCATCATCACCGTTGATTTGGAACAATCGGCCGGAGGCACTTTGACAAACAAAGAATCCTCCCTGTTTTAACGGCTGTACTCCACCCATATTGGTGGAAAAGAACGAAGACTGTGGTGTTCCTGTGTAGCTGTACGAAGCGGCATCTGGGCCATAGGCTTTGGTAGCTTCGAGAACATAAGTATTGCTTCCCGGTTTGGTGGGCGGCTGGATGATGTCCAGGCTGGAATACTTTCGTTCTGTCCCGTTGTTGAACACCAAAATTTTATTCTCATTGGGGAACCCCTTGGGAATCCATTGGGCATCGTGTTGCTTATAAAGTTGTCGTTCTGATACCGTTCCTCGACCATAAACCTGAGGGTTACCCCAGCGATAGAGGATATCCCCCCCTTTGCCATGATTTCCGCCGAAGTGTCCGGAAGATTCCGAAGACGAGGTGCTGTGATCGATGATGTAAAGTTCACTGAAGGCATGACAACTAATCAGGATTTGATCGAGATCTGCATTGTAATCCAATGAATTAAAATGCAACCAATCGTTCATATTGTTAATCAATGGAGAGTTGAAGTCGAGGCGCTCCGGGTAATCAGAAATATTGCCATAGTCTTCCTTGTCGGAATATTCATCCTGAACCAGGTGGTCCATAGCGCGCCATTCCCAAACCACATCGGCACCATTGCTCCCTTTTGGTTTGATTTCGATGATTTTTTCGCTCCAGATAAACGAGTCCATGATTAATTCCGGCTTCCGTCCATGGTTTAGTGCGGTATCCCGATCAATTCGTTCCCAAATCAGAACCAGGATGTTGCCATTTGGCATCACTTCAAAGTCGTGGTGCTGGCTGAAGGTGTCGTTGGATATTTGATAGCTCCAAACCAGGTCACCGTTCCAATTGAATCGTTCCAGAATGCCGCCATTTCCTCCGGCTTCCATAAACCGAGAAAATACTTGCCCGGAACGAAGCAAACTTCCATCCGGCATGAGGTAGGCATTGGCACCCGGGGTGTAATCACTTTGCCAGCTGTGCACCTCATGACCACAGTTATTGATCAGGTAGGTGGAGTGACTGGCAAAAGGAGCCACCAGGGTGTACCCTTCGGCAATGGTTGTATCGTACGTAAACAAACCAACGGTCTGATTTTGTGCGAAAAGTGGTGAGAAAACAATGAAGCCAACAAAAAGTGTAAAGATCTTTCTATTCATTTTAGAATTAGGTGGGGTTAAAATCGGGTGTCAAACGCGTGTTTTCCTTGATTGGTATGTTTAGGAGAAGTCGTCACCCGAATCGAACCTAAATCACTGATTATGAGATCGATTATTTTTATGGATTTGTACATTTGAAATGCAGCCTCACGAAAACGGCTATTAGCGGCAACAAGTTGAATTGGAACCGCCTTACAAGTTTGAAAGAAAGACACATCGAATAGTGAAAATTCTTACCGCGCAGCAAATTCGGTTTTTGGATGAGCAAACCATTCAAGCACAAGGCATCACATCGGTGGAACTGATGGAGCGGGCAGCAACGGCGTGTGTTCAATGGTTAGAACGGGTACTGGAAAAAAATCAATCGATCAACATTGTTTGTGGAACGGGAAATAACGGGGGAGATGGGTTGGTGATCGCACGACAATTGCACCAACAAGGGTATATGACTCGGGTGGTTCTTTTGGGCGACCAAAGCAAGGGATCGCATGACTTTCAGGTCAACTTAAGAAGACTTCCCTCCTGCTTAGAACGCATCCATGTGAACAAACCAGATGACTATCCGGAAGAGCGGGTGGTTGTGGATGCCCTGTTGGGAACCGGAATTTCCAGAGAGCCAAGCGGACTGTTCGCCGAGGTGATTGAACGAATCAACACCTCCGCTCGGCGTGTCTATTCCATCGACCTACCCTCAGGTGTTCCGGTATTTCCCGATTTCATCCCCCACACAGCCATACAAGCAGATGTGGTATTGTCTTTTGAAGTGGTTAAACCCACCTTCCTTTTACCCGAGTATTCGTCCTGGGTGGCCGATTTTGATATCATCCGGATTGGTTGGGATGAGGATGCACTGGAACGATTGGTGGTGACTGATCAATTTGTTGATCAAGCCATGGCTGCCGGGTATTACCAGCCGCGGAACCGATTCGATCACAAAGGAAGTATGGGGCGGGTTGGGCTCGTGGCGGGAAGTAAATCTATGACCGGTGCGGCCATATTAAGTGCCATGGCGGCACTGCGTTCGGGTTGTGGCTTGTGTTCGGTCTGGACCAGTGGGGCGGTTCAACCGGTGTTTCAATGCGCCTTGCCCGAGGCCATTTGCATGGCAGATGCCCACGAAGCGCACATTACTCGGGTGGAGTTGGGTGACCGAATGGATGCCGTTGGAATTGGGCCGGGATTGGGAACGCATTCGGATACCATTCACGCCGTTCGAACGGTTCTTGAGCAGACTCATCTGCCGGTGGTCATTGATGCCGATGCACTGAATGCCGTGGATGTAAACTTTTTATTGGAGTTAACCGAGAAGAACCCAACAGGTGTTCGGGTGCTGACACCACATCCAGGGGAATTCAACCGGTTATTTGGACCTCATGAAACACGGTGGGGTCAGATCCAGACGGCGCGTAAAATGGCGAAAGAACTTCAGTCCTGGATTGTCTTGAAAGGAGCCTACACCTTCCTGGTTGGTCCGGACGGATGTGGCTGGTTTAATGGGTCGGGCACACCGGCCTTAGCCAAGGGTGGGTCAGGTGATGTGTTAACCGGTGTATTAACCAGCGTATTGACCAAATATCCCGTTAAACAGGCGGTAATTCTGGGTGTTTATTTACACGGCCTGGCCGCCCAACTGGTTGAAGAAGTATCCCACACAGAAAGCGTGCTGGCATCTGAAGTGGCCGATCACCTTCCAGCTGCCTGGAACATCCTTGAAAAACCGATTAAGGATTAGCGGGTTTGGGTGCCGGAGGAAGGGAGTTGTAGCGTTTACGTGCCTCAACCACAAAAAGGCTTCCGCTGTAGTTGAAGATGAGATGCTCATACATCTTGCGTGCCTCCTCATCGTCATCCAACACATCGTCATAAATCACCCCTAAGCGATAAACGGCATTATCCGCCAGGATATCATCAAAGTAGGTTTCCATCACCTGTTTGTAAAAGGCAACAGCCTTTTGATAGTCGTGTTTGCGTTCCATGACCTGGGCCTTGGTGAAGACAATTTCGTCCTGAAGACTGTGGTTTGGAAATTTAAAGGGAAGCAGGGTAAGTGCATCCAAACAGGCATCCAGCTTGTTCTGAAAGAGGAGGAGTTGCGCCTGAGCGTAGGCCGCCAGAGCCTCGGTTGATGAATCTAATCCGGTATTGTCCTGAATGGTTAGCGCCAGTTCAATAGCATTGTTGGATATCAATTGGCTGGTGGCGGTTTTTAACACATCCAGCTGATCCTTTGCCCAATCAAAATCACCCGTAAAGTAGGAGAGACGAGCATTGCGAAACTTCGCCTCCTGTCCAAGAGGGTCTTCTTTAAAATCCTTATCAACTTGTCCGTAAAGCAAGGCAGCATCCCACACCTCATTTTTGATGAGGTAGGCATCGCCCAACGCCAGTTTATACTGACCGCGGATATGCGGTTGTAGTCTGGGGATTTGAATCAATTCGTCCAGGAGAGCAATTCCCCGATCAAGGTCGTGGGCGTAATAGATGTATATATCAGCTAGTTCCTTAGCCGTTGATGCCGTATTCCAGGTAGTTCCAAACTCGGCCAGAAATGATTTGTGTTTGTTCACTAGTTCCTGAACCACTTCTGTTGTTAGATTGGGGTTGGACTGAAGGGCGAGAAAGGATGTTTCCAACAAACCCATTCTGGCTACGAGATAGTAATAGGCTTCCGGTCCAAAGTCGAGTACTTTTTGATAGCAATCTACTGCCACATCGAATGATCGGTTGGAAACACATATTCGGGCGAGATTGATCAAGGATTTCCCTTCCGTGCGGTTGCGCCGATCCATGGCGTTGGCCTGCCGCAGGGCAGATGAGAATTTCTTTTGCTGGATAAACACCCACAACAACAGCTCGTCAAAAGAGGAGTTACTGGGATTTTTCTGTACTGATAGCGCCACCCGTTCCTGAAGGTAGTCGGTTTCGATATCCTCATCCACCAACCGAACCAGCTTGGACTTCACCAATTCAAGGGATCGATCATCCGAGTTCAGGAGCAGCATGCTCTCATCAATGACACCCTTGAAGTTTTTGGTTTGCTGATACAGATCAATCAACTGTTCCGTGAACAGAATGTCGTTGCGAAGATTTTTACGGCCGGTTTGATAGGTTTTAATGGCGTGATCAAAATATTCCCGTTTGAGAAAAGCGTTTGCCAGCAGGTCGGTAGGTGTCATGCCCACGGGCATATTGGCGATCAAATTATCGAACAGCTCGTCTCGCTTCTTGTCTTGCTGAGTAAGGCCGTAAACGAAGCCGAGATCAACGGAATAGATGGGTTTATCCGGGAAACGCTTTTCCTGTTTTTTGATCATCTTCTCCGCTTCATCAAAGGATTTCAGACGAACCAGGCATTCCAGGTAGTTTTGATAGATGTAAACCGATTCGTCGTTTTTCTTCAGCAGCTTTTTATAGAGAATTTCTGCTTTATCGTATTCTCCATCGGCGAAATACTGAGCGGCCAGTTCTTCATCGGTTTGTTGACCAAATGCCAGGTGGCCCAAAGTGAGTAACGCGAACAGAGAAAACAATCGGTACATGATGCAAAGGTATTGATTAAGCAACGCGGGAATCGATGCAATAAGTACGCCAATCGACATAGTCCGAAAATCACTCGGCAGACGCTATGATTTACGTAATTTCGCCGCAAAACCAGACGGCTCAACAACACAAACAGGAATGGGACTATTTGACATTTTCAAAAAATCAGCATCAACCGAGCAAAAGCATCCAATTCAGGAAGCGGTTGATTCATCTGGATTCAACATCAAGAATTTTTGCTTCGAAGAAAATAACGGGATTGTTACCCTCCACGGATTGGTGGAAGACGGATCAGACATTGGGCGTGTTACCCGGTTGATGAAAACCCAACCCAATGTTCGTCGGGTTATCAATGAAATGGACGTGGTTGATGTAACAGACCAGAACATTCGATATGCCGTAAACATTCGGGTAAAATACCTCAATGTTCGCCGAGGGCCGGGAACTGAACACGATCTTGCCGGCAAGCTGGAAAACAAGGACGAGGTGGTTCTGGTGAAGCACATCAGTAAGAATTGGCTGTTAGTTAAAAAAGGCGATCTCACCGGATACTGCAGTTCCAAATATCTTCGGAAGCTGGACTAAACAGCTCCCATCAACAAGGCTATCTTTGCAAGCCTCATGACATTCAAACCAACGTACAATCTGATTGACGAACTCAAGTGGCGTGGATTATTCCATCAGGAAACTCCGGGCATTGAGAACGTACTAAACACGGAACAAGTTACCGGATATGTGGGCTTTGACCCCACCGCCGATTCCCTTCATGTGGGAAATTTGGTTCCCATCATGTTACTGGTTCACCTTCAACGGGCCGGGCATAAGCCTATTGCGCTGGTTGGTGGAGCAACTGGAATGGTAGGTGATCCCTCCGGTAAAAAGGCAGAACGCACCTTGCTGGATCTGGAAACGTTGAACCACAATCTGGCCTGTATTCGCACTCAATTGGAGCGATTTCTTGACTTTGATGGTCCGGCGGCTGCCGAGGTAGTCAACAACTACGACTGGTTCAAGGAATTTGGTTTTCTGGAATTTATCCGTGATGTGGGCAAACACATTACCATCAATTACATGATGGCCAAGGATTCTGTTAAGAATCGAATTGAATCGGGCTTATCGTTTACGGAATTCAGTTATCAACTGGTTCAGGGATACGATTTCTACCATTTGAACACCGCGAAGGGTTGTAAACTCCAAATGGGAGGAAGTGACCAATGGGGAAACATTGTGACGGGTACTGAACTGATCCGCCGTAAGGGGGGTAGTGAGGCCTATGCCATTACCGCACCGTTGCTCACGAAAGCAGATGGCAGCAAGTTTGGAAAGTCGGAGTCCGGGAATGTGTGGTTGGATGCCGAAAAAACCAGCCCCTACAAGTTTTACCAGTTTTGGCTCAATACCTCAGATGATGAGGCAGAAAAACTCATTCGAATCTTCACCTTATTGCCTCAGCCCGAGGTGATGGCATTGATTGAAGCCCATCGTGCAGATCCGGGTCGTCGTGAATTGCAGCGAAGACTGGCCGAAGAGGCAACGTTACTGGTGCATGGACAAGAGGCATTGGAAACCGCATTGGCAGCATCCAACATCTTGTTTGGAAAGTCTACCGCCGAGCAACTCAAGTCACTTTCAGAAAGCGATTTTCTGGACATTTTTGACGGCGTAGATCAGTCGGAAATGGCAAACATCGAAGGAGTGAACATTGTTGACCTGTTGACCGATTCGGGTTTTTTAGCTTCCAAGAGTGAGGCCAAACGCGAATTGAAAGGCAATGCAATTTCCGTGAACAAGACCAAGGTGGGAGAGGAGTATGTGGCTTCTTCGGCTGATCTGATACAGGGGAAATACCTGTTGTTGCAGAAAGGAAAGAAAACCTATTACATCCTAAACGTTACGTCGTGATTACCATCAACCCAGGGGATTTAGCGATTCCCCAAATGCACCAATACTTATTGGGAAGCATTGGGCCAAGACCCATTTGTTTTGCCAGTACGATTGATAAAGACGGCAGACCCAATTTAAGCCCTTTTAGCTTTTTTAATGTGTTCAGCACCAATCCGCCCATTTTGGTTTTTTCACCGGCCAGAAGCGGACGAACAGGGGCCACTAAAAACACGTTGGACAATGTACTGGAGGTGCCGGAAGTGACCATCAACGTGGTTACGCACGATATGGTGCAGCAAATGAGTTTGGCTAGTTCGCCTTACGAGAAAGGGGTGAATGAATTTATTAAATCAGGCTTTACACCGATCGATTCTGAAGTGGTGAAACCCAGTAGGGTTGCCGAATCTCCTGTTCAATTTGAATGCCGTGTGAATGAGGTTGTTGCGCTTGGAGACGGTGGCGGATCCGGTAACTTGGTGATCTGTGAGATTCTTCGTTTTCACGTTCGGGAAGACATTTTGAACGAGGCTGGACGAATTGATCAAACCAAAATCGACCTCGTGGCTCGCATGGGCGGCGACTTCTACTGCCGGGCACATGGTGATGCACTCTTTGAGATACCGAAGCCGTTGATGACGGTTGGGGTTGGTGTTGATCAACTCCCCCCATCCATTCGCGCAGCCAGTGAGCTCACAGGAAATCATCTGGGTCAGTTGGGCCAGTTGGAACAATTGCCGGATGAAATGGAGGGTGTTCAGCAAATGAATCGGGAACAAGCCGTTGCAGCAGCCATCGAACTGCTGAATCATCATAAAATCGAAGAAGCCTATAAGCTTTTGGCCAAAAACCTTCACGATGAACAGTAATTCCTGGTTTAAGTTGGTTGCCAGTTTTATCGACTGGATAAAGAGCAGCATCATTGCGTTTCCGATATCCTTTGCCTTTATCAACGTTCTGGCGTACAAACAAAAAAAGTTTCAATACGGATACGACTTTTTTGAACTAGACCATAGAGCGGCCATTATTATTGCCTTGGGATTGGGCGTTGTGTTAACCGCGTGGAATGCCATGGCTTTTGCCGAATCAGGTGCTTACGAGCCGCGGCAATATCTCAAACCAAAGCAAACCTACCGCCTTCGAAACAGCAAAGGATTGAGTGTTTCTGAGATTCGAACCCGAATCGAAGAGATGATGACAGAAAAACCCAAATGGAAACTGAAGGTCAATGAGGGGGCTCAGTCTTTTCGCATTGAAATTCGAAACATTATCCGACCTCGGGATGTTGCCACTATACATCGGGATTCAGATGGCTGGATTATTACCTGTAGACCCAAGTGGAAAATCTACTTCGTAGACATGGCCAGAAACCTCAAAAACGTACAATACATCAGTTCGAAAATTTCTACCAAAGTATGAAGGCAGCCATATTGTGTGGATCTTCCCGTCCCGGTAACAACACGTTACGGGTTTGCAAGGCGCTGGCACGAACCTTTGAGGAACGAGGGATTGACACGAATTTGGTGGACTTCCAGCAGTACGATATGCCGTTCTTTAACGAGGATGATGTGGCGTTGGAACACCTTACCGACTTTCAGCAGGAGCTGATTCAAACCTGGACAGATGCCCGAATCGTTGTCATTGTAAGTCCGGAGTACAACTGGTTTCCATCTGCAGAACTGGTGAATATGGTGCATCAGTTGGGCAGTAGAACCTTCCAGCACCTGTTTGATAATAAGGTATTTGCCTTTGGGGGTGTGTCAACCGGTAGGGGAGGACGATTACCCGGAATGCAGATGAGTTCCGTCATTGAAAAATTGGTGTCGCATCTGGGTAAGTATTCCATTTGTTCACCGCTCAAATTCGAATCACATTACTCAGCGGAGGAGTTGGATGAAACGGGTAACTACCTGAAACAATCGCCTTACAAACATCACTTAGAGCGATTCGTGGACTACACCCTGACCCTGTCCGCAAAATTTCAGTAATTATTTTTTGTACAATTCCTTTCTTTGCCGTTCCGAGTGGAATAATGCATAGATTGCGCGTTGTGCCTCTCGAAAAAACCAATCAAACCGAGGTGAAATAGATTAAGCGATGAGAAATTTTACGAAGAACATGTTGTGGCTTCTTGCGTTGGGGATGTGGAGTACACTTTCCCTGGCACAGGATACTCGTTTTCAAAGATCTTTTGGTGGATCCGGTGCGGAGAATAGTTATTCCATCCGCCGTACATTGGACGGAGGGTTCATCAATGTTGGCTATACCACCAGCTATGGTGCCGGTCAGAAGGATGTGTACATGGTGAAGACTAATGGATTGGGACAAATTCAGTGGTCAAAAGCCTATGGCGGACAGAAGGACGATGTAGGTTGGAAGGTAACCCTGGCCAGCGATTCCGGTTTTGTTGTGGCGGGTACTACCGAGTCCTACAACAGTAACAACCAGGATGCCCTGATCTTCAAAACCGATAAAAATGGTTCCGTGGTCTGGACCAGAACGTTTGCAGGTGATAGTGCAGAAGATGCTTATTCCGTGATTCGATCGGTTTTTAGCAATGGATACTATGTGATCGGTTATGTGAAAAACGATTCTACCGGAGACGATGCCTTTATTGCGAAGTTGGGATCTCTCGGAAACGTACGATGGTATCGAAAATTTGGTAGCCCGGGCAACGAAGAAGCTTACGGTGTTGCCGAAGATGCTCAGGGGAATGTGATTGTTTGTGGTATGACAACCTATGACAGTATCACCCAGGGTGGAACATCCGGCTTTCCGGGGAACTCCGATGTGTTTCTGGCGAAGTTTGATTCAACCGGAAATTATAAATGGACCAAAGCCTATGGTAACAACGGAAATGATGTTGCCTGGGATTTGAAGGCCGATAAGAACAATTACATTTTAACCGGTTGGACCCGCATGGGAACAGGTGACGACGACATCATGATGATGGTGACCG
The DNA here is from genome assembly GCA_020635355.1 of Flavobacteriales bacterium. GTDB lineage: Bacteria > Bacteroidota > Bacteroidia > NS11-12g > UBA9320 > WGNA01. Next base: position 80,967 of record JACJZW010000008.1, on the reverse strand, counting down.
ACACCTCCGGTAGTCTGGCCAATTTGTACACCTTTGGAACTATGGGGCATGACCGGGCGTTCAGTATTACTGTTCATAGTGGTTCGGAATACTCCATTACCGGTTATTCAGACCCTCAGGGGAATGACCGGGACGTGTTTTATATGAAGGTGACCTTGGGTGGAAATATGCGAAGCTATTCCCTGATTGGCGGAGCCGATCGGGATGGACACTGGCCCACCGATGTGACCGTGGCTCGTGATGGCGGGATTGCCATGCTGTCTACCACACGATCGTTTAAAGGATCTTCAACAGACGATGATTTATACTTAATCAAAGCCGATGAAGGTGGTATAGTAAACTGTAACTCCAACTTCGAATTGGTGAATCAAACCAATACCAACTTTGGCAGCACGTCCTTCGGATCCATTACAACCGGATTTGGTTCTCAAACGCCGTCGCTCACCACGACCACCATTTCCGGTGGACACGACACAACACTGTGCTGTAAGTTGGTGGCCGAAACAGCAGGAGATTCGTTTCAGGTTTGCGAAGGCACGTCTGTTTCGTTAGGACGAGATCGAATTTCCGGCATGCAATACGCCTGGACCGACGACAAAGGTGCCAGCGTTAGCAACTTGTCAAATCCATCCGTTGCGCCTAAATCAACCACCACCTATAAACTGGTGGTTTCTTCAACAGATGGTGCGTGTGCTCCGGATTCCAGTTACGTGAAGGTGAAAGTGAACCAACGAATTCAATATGATTTCGCACGGGACACCAGCTTCTGTGACAAGGATTCTGTCTTCTTCTCAACCCTCGCTAATTTGGCCTCCTATTCCTGGACCGGAACCAACATTTCGTCCAGCACCCAAACCATCAAGCTCAAGAAGAAAGATACCCTGTACTTCCGCGGATTGGACGTAAACAACTGTGTATACCTGGACACGATGAAGGTGACTGTTTTCAGTTTACCAACCTTCAACTTGGGTGTTGATACCACCATTTGTGAAAATACACCGATCACCCTTTCCGGTCCGGCCAACATGGCTAGTTATAACTGGAACAATGGGGCTGGATCCGCCCGCACCTACACCACCAATGTAGAACGAACCCATACGCTGGTTGTCATTGATCAGAATGGTTGTACCGCTGCGGATTCACGTGATATTTACACCAACCCATTCTCCACATTTAGTCTGGGGCCAGATGATATGATTTGCGAAGGCGGTTCATACACCATCCTGGGTCCGGGTGCCCTTGGTAATTACATTTGGAACGACACAGCCTCTTCCCTCCAGAACCTGAAGGTGAACGCACCGGGAACGTATCGCCTCACGGCATTCAACAGCTTTGGTTGTCCGTACACAGATACCATCGTTCTCACCCAGCGTGCTGCACCGAAATTTAGCCTGGGTAATGACTTTAAGTTGTGTGTGGGGTCATCCCGATACCTGGTTGGACCATCTGAAATGAAGAAATATACCTGGGCCAGTGGATCCGATAACGATTCACTTCGAATCACCACCAGTGGTGTGTACTCGTTGACCGTTCGGGATTCATTTGATTGTACGTTCACAGATTCCATTACGGTAGGAGACGCTCAGAACCCAGTGGTTTCACTTGGTAATGACACCACCATTTGTGTGGGGGATTCCTTGGTGCTCACACCAGGATCGTTTATCACCTACGATTGGAGCACCGGAAGTACACAGTCATCCATCGTTGTTAAAGCCAAAGGGACATACAGCGTGGACGTTATCGACGAAAACGGATGTGCGGGAAATGGATCCATTGCGGTGGATACGATGACCTGTCCGGACGGAATCGCCGGTATTGCACAAGGAGGAATCAAGGTATACCCGATTCCGGCTCATTCGGAGTTGTCCATTGATTTGGAAGCCAACGAACCATTGGCATTGACCATCCGGTTGATGTCCATTACCGGAAGTGTATTGTATAGCAAAGAGGTTCAATTGAATTCAGGTTTGAATGAATTACATGTTCCGCTTGACGGTTTGTCCGGTGGCATGTATTTCTTGAACTTGAACAATCGAACCGGAAGTTCGACGTTGAAGGTTTGGGTTGAGTAATCCATGTCCGTTCAGGTAAGCAGTTTAACACGTAAATACAACCAACAGGTGGCCGTAAACGGGATTTCCTTTGAAATCCCTTCGGGTCAGGTTGTGGGCTTTTTGGGCCCCAATGGTGCTGGGAAAAGCACCACCATGAAGATGCTTACCGGCTACGTGGCACCTACATCCGGAACTGCTAAAATCTGTGGAATTGACGTTTCAGAGAATCCTACCGAGGTAAAGCGGCGTATAGGGTACCTACCGGAACACAATCCGCTTTACTTGGATATGTACGTTCGGGAATATCTTCAGTTTATGGGCCGTTTGGCGGGCATAGGCAGAAAGGAGCTCAACAAACAGGTTGAAGCCATGATTGACCGAACGGGTTTGCGTCCGGAAGCACAAAAGAAGATCGCCATGCTCTCCAAGGGATATCGTCAACGAGTGGGTTTGGCTCAGGCCTTATTACACAATCCGGATGTGTTGATTTTAGATGAGCCTACATCCGGACTGGACCCCAATCAGGTGGCTGAGATACGGGACATTATTCGTGAGATTGGTCGGGACAGAACGGTCATGCTTTCCACGCACATCATGCAGGAAGTAGAAGCCGTATGTGACCGGGTGATCATCATTAACAAAGGCAACATTGTTGCCGATGATACCGTCCAAAACCTCGGACGAAATACCACCGAACGGATACTGTTCATCCGGTTTAAATCGGCGCCGGTTCTAGCCAAAATCAACAAGCTGGCTGTTGTGAGCAAGGTTGAGAAATTAACGGACAATGCGCTGAGAATTTCTACGACCAATCTGGATCAGTTACAGGAAGAGCTCTTTGCCATGGCGGTAAAAGACAACAATATTGTATTGGAACAACGTGAGGAAGCGCCCAGTCTGGAACATGTATTTAAAGCCTATACCAAGAAGTAGATGTTCAGCATATTATCCAAGGAAATCCGAGGCTTTTTAAGCTCATTGATTGCCTATGTGGTGATCAGTGTATTCTTACTGGCAATAGGGTTGTTCATGTGGATCTATCCCAGCACCAATGCGCTGGATTACGGGCAAGCCAGTTTGGACACCTTGTTTATGATGGCTCCGTGGGTGTTTATTTTTCTTATATCGGCGATTACCATGCGGTCCTTTGCCGAAGAGAAAAAGACCGGAACCATTGAGATTTTATCGACCCGGCCGGTTACCGACTGGCAGATCATTATGGGTAAGTTTTTCGCCGGACTGATTTTGGTGTTGTTTGCCTTAATACCCACCCTGTTGTATTTCTACACCATCTATGAACTGGGAAGTCCGCGGGGAATCATTGATACCGGGGCAACCTGGGGCTCTTACATTGGTCTGGCTTTGTTGGGTTCGTGTTATGTGGCCATTGGGTTGTTTGCCTCGGCATTGACAGACAATCAAATCGTAGCCTTTCTGTTGTCTACCTTCCTGTGCTTTTTTCTCTTCTCCGCGCTGGGGCAGTTAGCGGCCTTGTTTGATGGAGTTGGGCTGGAGTATTCGGTTGAATGGTTAAGCATCAACTTTCATTATGAAAGCATCCGACGCGGTGTGGTAGATACCCGGGACGTCCTGTTTTTTGTGAGCTTTACCGCCTTGTTTTTGGGATTGACGCATTTGGTTTTTGGAAGGAGGAAGTGGCAATGAGCAGTCAAAAATCATCAAAACCCACATCGGTTAAAAGCCGATACATCATGCAATTTCTGGTGGTGATGGTTGCCATCATTGTAGCCAATGTAGCCGGGGATATCTGGTATCAGCGCATCGACCTCACACATGAAAAACGCTATACACTTTCAGAGGCCTCTGAGAATTTGGTGGATAAGCTGGACGACGTGGTGTACGTTCAGGTGTTTTTGGATGGCGAGTTTCCATCTGAGTACCGGCTGTTGAAAAACGCTATTCGGGATATGCTCAGCGAATTCCGAAGCATCAGCAGCGGAAATCTGGAGTTCAAGTTTGAGGATGTACTAGCCGATAAAACCATCGAGGAGAAGGAGAATATCCTGCGACAACTTTCGTCCAAGGGTCTTCAAATAACCCGGCCGGAAGTAGACGAGGATGATGCTCAAATGGAGAAATTCATCATCCCGGGTGCGCTGGTGATCTATAAGGATCAGGAGTATCCGCTCAACTTCCTGAAGCGGGATTTTGGTCAGCCACTGGAACAGGAAATCAACGAAAGCGTTGAACTGTTGGAATATGAGATCGGCAACGTGCTTAGAAAGTGTGTGGCAGATCGGGCGGTAAAAATTGCCTTTACTACCGGACATGGTGAATTGGAACCCATTGAAGTGGCCGATATCGCCCGTACTCTCGAAGAATTTTATATTGTTGAGCGCATCAACATCAACATTACAGACACCAACAGTTTGAAACCCTTTGCTCAGGAATTATTCAAGAATCCGGAGCGAAGTGGTGAGATTATCATGAACGGCCTGTTGGATGGCATGAAGGCATACAAGGCACTGATTATTGCCAAGCCCCGGGTTAATTTTTTGGATGAGGAACTTTTTCTGATAGACCAGTACGTCATGAACGGTGGCAAGGTGATCTGGCTGGCTGAAACCCTCATTGCCGATATTGATTCGGTAGCCCGATATGGATCCGTTATGACGGCTGATTACAACCTCAACATCAATGATCTGCTCTTCCGATACGGAGCTCGAATAAACCTTGATTTGATTCAGGACCTGAACAGTCATGGTATCCCGGTTTTAGCCACCGATGGGAGCGGTAAGCCGGGTTTCCGGCCGTGGATTTTCTACCCGCTCTTTGCGCCGGATGGCGAGCACCCCATCGTTCGGAACATGACCGAGGTTTGGGGACGATTTGTGTCCAGCATCGACACCTTACCCAACAAAGAGGTCAAAAAAACCGTCTTACTGCATTCGGGTCAAAACAGTCGGGTGGCGCGAAATCCTGTGAACATCAACATCAATATGGTGGGCATGAAAATGGATCCCGCCATGTTTACGGATCCGGGTAAAATTTCAGCCGTTTTACTGGAAGGGAAGTTTCGTTCGGTGTTCTCCCATCGTCCCGCGATGCGAGATCAATCACCCATCGAGTTTAAACCGGAGATCGATCAAAATTCGATGATCGTTATTTCCGATGGCGACCTCATTGCCAATCAGGTCAGCAAAGATAAACAGGTGTATCCCCTGGGGTATGACCGCTTTGCCTCCAAGGCGTTTAATCAGCCTATTGAATTTTCGAATAAGAAGTTTTTCCTGAACTGTGTAGACTACCTCTGCGATGATTCCAACCTCATTGAGGTGCGTTCCAAGAAGGTGGTACTTCGCTTGCTGGACAAGGTTCGGGTAAAGACTGAACGAACCAGGTGGCAAATGATCAATATGGTGCTTCCAGTCGTGCTCATTTTGTTGTTTGGGTTGCTGAATGCGTTTATTCGAAAGCGTCGGTACACCAAGGCTTAGCTTGCAATAAGCCAAACCATCAGCACGTTTCAGTAAAAGACACTATACCTTTGCAGTATGGATTTTGGACGGGTATCATTTGGACGACGCGCAAACAGACGATTTCAATATCGTCCGCGTTACTACGATCCCGATAAGGAAGATCTCGATATACGCGTTTCGCGTGCTCACATGGAAAGCACCGGAGAGTACAATCCGGAAGGATTTGAGAATCGGATCCGACAAGGATTTCAACAACGGTCAACCCTCTATACTTCCGAGTACAACGTAATCCGCCAAGGAGCCCGCATTCGGACCATTTTGATCATTCTAGCGCTTGGGTTAGTGTTTTATCTGACCTTTTATACCAATGCCTTTGGGGTTATCTTCGAGGCGTTCTATAATGTCTGATCTCATACGCCTTCTTCCTGACTCCGTTGCCAATCAAATTGCTGCTGGAGAAGTTGTTCAACGCCCTTCATCGGTGGTGAAGGAACTGTTGGAAAACAGTTTGGATGCCGGGGCAACAACCATCGATTTAATCTTCAAGGACGGTGGTCAAACACTGATTCAGGTGGTAGACAATGGAAAGGGAATGTCGGAAACCGATGCGCGCATGTGTTGGGAACGACATGCCACATCCAAGATAAAGCAAGCACAGGACTTGTTTAACCTATCCACTTTTGGCTTTCGGGGTGAGGCACTGGCCAGTATTGCCAGTGTGGCGCAGGTGGAGATGAAAACCAAACCGGAGGATGATTCCTTTGGAACCAGGGTGGTTATTGAGGCTGGTGTAGTGCGGGAACAGGAGCCGGTATCCATGCAAACAGGAACCTCCATTTCTGTTAAAAACCTGTTTTATAACATTCCTGTTCGTCGGAATTTTCTGAAGTCAATTTCCGTGGAAACACGCTACATCATTGAGGAGTTTGAACGGTGCGCCCTGGCGCGTCCCGATGTTCGGATGTCGCTCATGAATGGCGATAAGGATGTACACCGTTTAGCACCTGCAGATTTGCATCGCAGGATTGAGGAAGTTACCACCAAGAATAGATCCGGCCAGTTATTGCCGGTTGAGGAAGAGACCGAACTCATGACGATATCCGGTTTTGTGGGAAGCCCGGAACGCGCCCGTAAAACACGTGGAGATCAGTATTTCTATGTGAATGGGCGGTTTATCAAAGACGCCTATTTCCATCACGCCGTGTTACAGGCATTCGATGGCTTAATTGATAGTGATGTACACCCGCTGTACGTCTTGAAGATTGACGTAGACCCATCCCGGATTGATGTGAATGTTCATCCAACCAAAACGGAAGTAAAGTTTGAGGAGGGTCGGGCGATGTACGCCATCATCAAATCCGCTGTGTTACGAGCCCTGGGAAGTTATCATGCATCACCGGTAATTGAATCGGTTCCGGGGATGTTTGATCGGCATGAGGTAGCGATGCCCATCCACCGGGACATTAAGCCACCCACCACAGATTTCAATCCATCCTATAATCCTTTCTCTTCGGATCCGGTCAGAAAACGCCAGCAAACGGCCTGGGAGAAGCTATATGAACCCTTCCGAGATGATGCTCCGGAGGTTTCCATCGCCCCGCAAAAAGAACTGGTACACAAACCGCATCAGGAAGTTCGGATTGGTTCCTGCTTTCAGCTGGAGTTAAGTTACATTGTAGCCGAAGTAAATGGAACCTTGCACATTGTTCATCAAAAGCGTGCCCATGAGCGGGTATTGTATGAACAATACAACCATCAGTTCAATCAAACCAGTCAGGCCAGTCAGCAATTGCTGTTTCCTCGAACCCTGGACTTATCTGCACAGGACTATGATTTACTGATGTCCATTACCGATGAGCTGGAGCGCCTGGGTTTTGACATTAGTCCGTTTGGCAAGAACGCCATCATCGTTAACGGGACACCGGCCGATATCAAAAAGGGGGAAGAGCGGGATATGATCGAGGGTATTATTGAGTCGTTTCGTTCCAATGAACGATCGGCGAAGCTGGAAAAGCGGGACAACCTGGCCCGGTCCTTAGCATTCAATGCCGCTGTTCGATTAAATACATCTCTTAGTCCGATGGAAATGAACTCCCTGATACAGGACTTGTTTCAATGTGACCAGCCGGCATTTACCCCTTCGGGCAAAGCCGTGTTTGTTACCTTTGGAAGGGAACAGTTGAACGATTTCTTTAAGCGATAGGACATGCAGTACAGGCCGATGACAACAACTCCGCCGGTGGTTAAGAATCTCTTGATCATCAACGTCCTGTTCTTTGTTGCCAAGTATGTGTTGATGCCCAAGGGGCTGGATATCGATAACCTCTTTGGGTTGCATCATCCGCTTTCTCCCTTGTATCGACCCTGGCAAATCATCACCCATTTTTTCATGCACGCCAACGTCATGCACATTGCCTTCAATATGTTTGGCTTGTGGATGTTTGGGCGGTATCTGGAAATGATATGGGGCGGACAACGGTTCCTCTTCTTTTACACCATAACGGCGGTCTCAGCTGCCTTTCTGCACTTTTTAGTGGTAAACTATCAGATCCATCACCTGGCTGCAGGGATTGATCCGGCCATCTTTGATCACATCCGTAACGAGGGCATGTTGGTGTTTCACCCGGATCATCACTTGGATTATCCGCAGTACAAGCAGTTGTATCAGTTGATGCATGTTCCTGTTATGGGGGCGTCCGGTGCCTTGTTTGGTTTGTTGGGTGCGTGTTACATCCTATTCCCAAACACCACCTTGATGCTGATTTTTCCGCCCATCCCCATTAAGCTAAAATACTTCGTAACATTTTACGGGCTCTATGAGTTATACAGGGGAATCGCGAATACACCGGGGGATAACGTGGCACATTTTGCCCACCTCGGCGGATTGATCGCGGGTATTATTATTGTCAAATATTGGAATCGCAACAAACGCGATCGCTTTTATTAGAGTTATTGGATTAGAAGCGCGATGAATTTCTGGGATCGCATAAAATACGAATTCAACAAGGGTGGGTCGCCTACCCGAAAACTGATCATCCTGAATGTCGGGATCTTCATCATTTTTAGCCTGGTGGAGTTTCTGTTCAACATGCCCAATCAGTTCACCTTCATCTTTGGGTTGCCCTCTCAGTGGTCTGAGTTGATCACCCATCCATGGTCCATATTCACGTATATGTTCATGCATGGCGGTATCTGGCATCTTCTGTTTAACATGTTGATTCTGTTCTATGCCGGAATGATATTGCTGGACTTTACCTCCATCCAACGATTTTACACCATCTACTTTGGAGGTGGTTTACTTGGAGGCGTGCTTTTCTTTGCCGCGTATAACATCTTTCCGGTTTTTACGTCCATTGGCCAGTCCATCCCGTTGGTTGGAGCGTCGGCAGCGATCATATCGGTTCTGATAGCCGCAGCTGTCCTCGTGCCTAATTACGAAGTTTTTCTTTGGGGAATCTTTCGGATTCGTATGAAGTATCTGGCACTGGCCATGGTACTGATTGATTTGATCTCTATGCCAAATGGAAATGCCGGCGGCCACATCTCCCATCTGGGTGGTGCCCTGTTCGGCACGCTGTATATTCTAAATCTTCAGGGACGACTGCCCATCAACCTCGACTTCTTCAAACGCATCCGAAACCCGTTTAAGCCGAAGTACGAAGTGATTGATGAGTCTCGGATCATCCGGAATCGAAAAAAGGCGGAGACCACCAAAAAACCGTCAAATCCGTTTAATATTCGCACCTCTGGTAAGCCGGGTCAGGAAGAAATTGATGCCATTCTGGATAAGATTGGTCAATCAGGCTACGACAGTCTGAGCAAAGAGGAAAAGGAACTCCTGTTCCGAGCCAGCGAGTAGGCTCATGAAGAAAATAATGCGGTGGGTGGTACGCATCCTGAACTGGTGTGTGATGGCCGGCTTGATTCTCGGTTATCTGTCGCCCTATATTAACCCCAATACCCTTGGATTTATCGGATTTTTTGGCCTAACCTTTCAGGCTTGGGCGGTGGCCGGCATTATCCTGGTTATAGTGAGCAGCCTGCTGAGAATTCCCAAATGGTACCACCTGGCCATAGCCTTGGTTCCCTTACTTTTTTATGCCAAGCGGATTTATGGATTCGGTTCCACACCGGCATCCGCTTCGGTTGATCTGCGCGTGGTTTCCTTTAATGTGCGTGGGTTTGGGGCGATGGAAAATACCTCAAAATCCATCGATTCATTTTTGTTGGCCCACCGGGCCGATGTTGCCGTGCTCATTGAGTACCGACGTCCGCAAAATAAGATGAAGCATAAGGAGATGCCGCATGCCGCCAAGTTTATGCACGGTGTGAATGCCGGAATAAAAGTGGTCTCCCGGTTTCCAATTATTCGATCAGAGCGCATTGAGCTGCCGGAAACGGAAGGCGATGCCGGCTACGCCGATATACGATTGAACAACGACACCATTCGGGTGTATGCCTTGCATTTGGAGTCCAATAAGCTTACTCCAACCGATTATCATGAGATGAAAGGTCTGGAACTTGACTCGTCCTATCAGGAGCGCGTTCGCGATGTGTATGATCGTTTGTTGTTTGGAATGAAGAAGCAATCTGAACAGGCCCTGATCGTGAAAAAGCACATGGCATCATCGCCTTATCCCGTAATGCTTTGTGCCGATCTCAATGCCACCCCGATGAGTTTCTCCTACCAAACGCTCAAGGGATCCATGCTGGACGCCTTCAGTATGACTGGAAGCGGAATAGGTTCTACCTACCTCAAACCATTTGAAGTGCTTCGGATTGATTACATCCTGTATGATCGCTTCTTCACCTGTCAGTTATATGGCGATTACGACGGCATCTTTTCCGATCATAAGCTGATATTTGCCTCCTTTTCCTATACACCAAAGAACTGATTAATGGACTTCCTTGACCCCAAACTTTCCGACTACTCCGAACAACTCACCTCGCCAGAAACCGATTTGCTGGCTCGTTTGAATCGGGACACCTATGCCAATGTGCTGATTCCCAGAATGCTCAGCGGACACATGCAGGGGCGGATTTTGTCGATGTTCAGTAAGATGACCCGACCCAAAACCATTGTTGAAGTGGGCACCTATACGGGTTACTCGGCCTTGTGTTTGGCAGAAGGACTTCAACCAGGAGGACGATTGATTACCATGGACATCAATGAAGAACTGGAGACGCGCATCCGCCGATACTTTGATGAATCTCCCTATGCCGGCCAGATGGAATTGATCATTGGTAATGCGCTGGAGATTTTACCCGGTATTGAAGGCGAAATTGATCTGGCCTTTATTGATGCCGACAAAGAAACCTATGCCGCGTATTACGATATCATCATGGACAAAATGCCATCCGGAGGCATCATCATAGCCGATAACGTTCTGTGGAGTGGCAAGGTGCTGGATGCCGGCGAAATTGAACGGGATGAAGAAACCCGCGCTCTTTATGAGTTTAGTAAAAAAGTGCACAACGATGACCGCGTTGAGAACATACTCATGCCGGTTCGGGATGGTCTCATGATAGCTCGAAAAAAATAAGGGGATTTTTACCTTTGCACCCCGTTACACATCAATTATGAAACGAATAACTCTGATTGCCGGAATACTTGCCGTGTTCTTTGCGTCCTGCAAGCCGGCAGGCAACGAAACCGATTCCACCCAAACGGCCCAAACATCCACCTGGAATAAAGCCGATTACGTGATGAGCGACTCCCTGATTTTGGCCAATTATGGTGAAGGAATGTACGCTCAATTCCATATAACCGAGGGGGATATTCTGGTACGCCTGGAAATGGATCGAACGCCGTTAACCGTGGCCAATTTTGTGGCACTCACAGAGGGCTCCATGCCCAATTCTGCCAAGCCTCTGGGGGAACCGTATTATGACGGACTCATTTTTCATCGGGTAATTAGCTATACCAATGGCGACAATCAGGACTTTATGATTCAAGGAGGCGATCCCCTCGGTAATGGAACCGGAGGGCCGGGCTACCAATTCCGCGATGAGTTTCATCCAGATCTTCGTCACAATGCTCCGGGACGGTTGTCCATGGCCAACAGCGGGCCTGGAAGCAATGGATCCCAATTCTTTATCACCATTTCACCTCAGCCCCATTTGGACAACGTGCACTCTATCTTCGGATTAGTGGTCATGGGACAGGATGTGGTAAACCGCACCCTTCAAGGCGATAAAATTCGATTCATTCACATTCACCGCATCGGCGAAGCCGCCAAAAACTTTGATGCTGTAGCAACCTTCAATCAATTACGAGATGGCAATCCCAACAGTTGATCAGTTTAATTTCAGCGGAAAGCGCGCGGTTATTCGCGTAGACTTTAATGTACCGTTAGATGCGGATTTTAACATTACGGACGATGCCCGAATGGCTGCGGCTGTTCCTACCATTCAGAAAGTATTAAACGATGGTGGAAGCGTGGTGTTGATGTCGCATTTGGGACGACCAAAAAGCGGACCGGAAGACAAGTTCAGTTTACGACATTTGGTATCGCATTTGGCAGTACTAACCGGACGAACCGTACACTTTGCGAATGATTGCATTGGTGAAGGTGCGCTGCACATGTCCGAGAACCTTCCTGCCGGAGAAATTCTCTTGTTGGAAAACCTGAGATTCTATGCCGAAGAAACGGCCGGAGACCCGGAGTTTGCACGCAAGCTGGCCTCTCATGGTGATTTCTACATCAATGATGCCTTTGGTACAGCCCACCGGGCACATGCATCAACCGCCATCATCGCTGATTATTTCCCTACCGCGAAATATTTTGGCTACATCATGGCCAACGAAATCAATAATGCCGAACAGGTTCTGAACGCTCCGCAAAAGCCCTTTACCGCCATTGTGGGTGGTGCCAAGGTTTCAGACAAGTTGTTGATTTTGGAAAACCTGATGAACATTGCTGATAATATTCTGATTGGCGGTGGAATGGCCTATACCTTCATCAAGGCACAGGGTGGCTCCATTGGAAACAGTTTGTGCGAAGACGATCGTTTGGAGCTAACTAAGGAGTTGCTGGCCAAGGCCGATGCCAAGGGCGTCAAACTTTTCCTTCCAGAAAACTCGGTGTGCGCCCGTTCTTTTAGCAATGAGGATGGAAACGATGTTTGTCCGAGTAACGCCATTCCGGACGGATGGATGGGATTGGACATCGGGCCTAAAGCGGTTAAAACCTTCACGGATATTATCAGTACATCTAAAACACTGCTTTGGAACGGACCCATGGGTGTTTTTGAATTCAGCCATTTTGCCAATGGTAGTAAGTCGGTTGCGCTTTCCGTAGCTGAAGCCACCACTGGTGGGGCATTCTCCTTAATTGGCGGAGGCGATAGTGCCGCGGCCATCAAAGCGTTTGATCTTCTGGACCGCGTGAGTTATGTGTCTACCGGAGGCGGAGCATTACTGGAGTATTTTGAAGGAAAGGAACTTCCGGGTATTGCAGCGGTTTTGAAGGGAGTGAGTCGGTGATCTAATAACGAAAAGCTAAGAACGAATAACGGTGGGTTGCTTCGCAACGCCACTTTTTGGGTAAGAGCTAATATCTAAGAACGAATAACAGTGGGTTGCTTCGCAACACCACCTTTTAGGTAAGAGCTAAAATCTAAGAACGAATAACGGTGGGTTGCTTCGCAACGCCACCTTTTCGGTAAACGCTTAGATCTAAGAACGAATAACGAAGGGAGCTGTGGGATGATTCCGGCGTTTCGCTGATTACTTTCCGAGGGAGATGAGGTTGGCAAGCAGTCGATAGGCTCCGGGGACACCCGCGGGTAATTCACGGAAGAAGGAAATGCCCGTGTACACAAAGTATCCGGATCCATATTGACCAATCAAAAGGCTGCCACTCAAGGGATCTTCCCCATTGTCATGCATGGAGAATACCGCATCGTAGTGCTCATCCCAGGTATCCGGGAAGTATAAACCGCGTTCCTGCACCCAACCGTCAAAATCAACGGTACTGATCGAATTGGGCTGTTTCAGCACCGGATGATCGCGTTTGAGAAATACGACTTCAGCGTCCTCCTCCGTAACCCGTTCCCGTGAAACAGAAATCGGATATGGGCCAATGTCGGTTGTTTTGAGCCGGTGTGAGGTGTTGTATTGAACCACCACATTTCCTCCGCCCTGGACATAGTTCATCAATCGGGTGTGGATGTTTCCGATATCGTCCAGGACATTAAACGCCCGAATACCAATCACGATGGCATCGTATTTCAAACTATCCTGCATGATGTCATTGGTGGTGATCATCGTTACCCGATAGCCCATTTCCTTCAAGGCTTCCGGCACTTTATCGCCGGCACCCATCAAGTAACCAATGTGTTCACCTCGCTTTTGCAAATCAATCCGTCGGATGGCTGCCGAGGCGAGGGGAAAGGTGAGTCGGTAGGGGATGTGATCATAGGCAATTTCATGGAAACCCTTATCGAATTGCTGTGTATCCGTTGAAATAAAGACGGCTTGAACGCTGGCCGATTGTTGATCGGCGGGTGGTGTAACGGTGAATTCAAACAGTTGCTTTTGACCGGAAAAAGAACCGCTAACGGTATACGATTCCGGACTGGTTTTCCAGCCATCAGGAACCAGCAATCGCAGGGTTCCGGTTACGGCGGTGTTGCCAGTAATGTGTTCTACCCCAATGGTTTTGGGGGCAGATGTCGCAAAAACATACACCTCACGATCCAGGTTCAACATGACCTCCGGGGTTACCGCAATGGGTTGTCGGATTTCCCCCTTCACGGGATCCGTATGGCCATAAAGGACGGGAACCATAAGCTGAAAGTAGGTACCATTCACATCAAAACTGAGCCAGGCATTGTGCGGATAATGATTGAATGGCAATCCGGGTTCATTGGCGTAATCTTCCGGCCACGTATAGCTGCCCAATGTCTTATTTAGCTGAAGCCAGTATGGAGCTGTTTTGGTAAAACTGCCGGACTCAATGGTGTCTTTGTGGGTATAAACACGCGACAAATCATGGTTGAGGGAATTGAATGCATCTACCTTGGGATGGTATTCCAGGCGACGCAGCGATACCGAGGTGTTGGGCGCATTAGAGGTGATTTCAATCTGAATGGGAATGCGTTCCCCCTGATAAAATCGAAGTTGACTTGCGAGTAATTTGGCTCGAATTCCGAGGCAATCGGCAATGACCTGACGGGTTTCTTCCATTTTGGCATCCGCCAAAGATTTCAGGTCTGGATTTGTTCCAAGGATGCGGAATTGCTCCATCAGCTCCAACAGGTCATTGACGGATTTATCGGGCGCCGTGGGATCAAACTTCTTTTGAATGTGCGCAATGCACTTAGCGACCTTCTTACCGTACGTGGTTTCAGATAAGGTTGTTGGAATGCCGTTGAAGAGGTTGGAGCCGGTATGATCTCCCTGCAATAATTCAAGCAGTTCAAGTTGAGGACCTACTTCCGGCGAGCTGCCAAAGCCCTGGCTTTTGTGCTGTGAACGGCTGGTAGCCGAAATCTCGGAACAGGTGGAGCCGAGCAGAGGGAGGTAGCTGTTTACGTCCAGTTTGATGTATCGGGAAGGGTTTTGGTCCACCGCTTCATCCATTTTTTCTTCACTGCCGTAGAACCACCAGCTGGTGTTCCAGAAGATTTTTTTGGTGCGATGAACCGGGTATTCGGGAGATGGGTATTTGGTAGGATCTGCGGCATATTCGGATGCGATGAGGGCAAGCTTCGCCGATGCCGTATGGTGGCCGTGTGTTGATCGTCCGGGTGTGATTTCAGGTGAAAAGCGGGTGATGATGATGTCGGGCTTAACGTGACGGATAACCCGAACCATATCCTGAAGCACCTTTTCCTGATTCCAGATCCTGAGTGTTTCCTCCGGAGTTTTGGAGTATCCGAAGTCTACGGCACTGGTGAAGTATTGATGTCCGCCATCTACCCGCCGTGCAGCCATGAGTTCGTGTGTTCGAATTAAACCCAGTTCATCACCTATTTCCGTTCCGATGAGGTTTTGTCCGCCATCGCCCCGCGTGATGCTGAGGTAGGAAACGTCTACCATTTGATCGTTGGTTAACCACGCAATCAAACGGGTATTTTCATCGTCCGGGTGAGCGGCTATATACAAGACACGGGTAACGTGATTGAGTTTATCAATGCGATGAAGGATGGAAGACGATTGACCAAAGGCGAGCGAGACTGAAAGAGAAAGAGAAAGGGAAAGGGAAATGAGCAGTCGTTTCATTGGGCGTTCTGTTGGTTGAGTAAGTGGTTTAGAAGATTGGTGCAGCACACGTCCAGGAGTTGATAAACGGCTTCAAACCCATCGTCACCACCGTAATAGGGGTCGGGCACATCGGCGTTAGCCATCGGCTCAAAATCGCGCATGAGTTGCACTGTGGCCGAGTGTTCACCATCCGATAGGGCCAGAATATCACTCAGGTTGCTTCGGTCCATGGCCAGGATGAAATCAAAGGAATTCAGATCAGAGGCGGTAAACTTCCGAGCCCGGCTAGTGAGATCGATGTGATGTCGTTTGGCCGTCCTGCGCATTCGTCTGTCCGGGAGTTCTCCAACATGATAACCAGCCGTTCCCGCGCTATCGATTTCAAACAAATGACTCAGGTTGCGTTGGTTCACATGATGGGCGAAAAGACCTTCGGCCATTGGTGACCGGCAAATATTGCCAAGGCAGACAAAAAGTATCCGAACCGGTTTATCCATTTGTGAGCCAATATTACAACAAGCGCATTGAGAATGTTCAGCAAAGGCGGGTGAATAGATTAGATTTGTTTTATGGATATCGTCCTGATCATCGTTTGCATCGCCATCCTGATTGTGGGATTGGTGGGGTGCATTGTGCCGGCGTTGCCGGGTCCACCGGTTGGTTACATTGCGCTTCCACTGTTGTATCTTCATTCATCAGAGGCCTTTCACCCTGACACCCAGACCTTGTTGATTTATGGCGTAGTGGTTATCCTGATTACCGTTTTAGACTACTACTTACCCATTTGGGGTACCAAGAAATTTGGCGGGACTAAGGCGGGTAAGACAGGCAGTATTGTGGGCCTGATCCTGGCTTTTATCTTTCCCATCTTTGGTCCGTTCACCATTCTGGTTGGCCCGTTTGTGGGAGCCATTGCGGGAGAGCTGATGACGGGTCAGGATTCCAATGTAGCCCTGCGATCCGGAATTGGATCCTTTTTGGGCTTCGTTGCCGGAACGCTGTTAAAACTGGGCGTAGTGGTGATGATCACGGTGCAGTTCGTGAAATTGGTCTGGTTCTAATCCCCTTTAACAAAGTCTTTTAGGTATTGGTAATTTGAGGTTAGGTGACCATTTTCGGTAATGGTGGCTCGTTGAATGATCTCGTTCTGATCACCTTTTATCAGGAGGGGGATTACCTCATCCAATAGACTTTGCCCGAACTCCTGACTGGAGTCGGCTGGAAGTTCAACGGGTAATACAGTGACCGCCATCACGTCGATGGTGTTAGGTTGATACGGTTCACACTCGGCCTGTGTGGCTGGGTTCCATCCAAAGGTTGGATCATGTGGATAGGTGGCTCGCAGTGTGATGGGTACAGAACCTTCCACATCGCAGGTAATATCGGCGATAACCTTGATGGCGAAGTTGGGCTTGGCGGTATCTTCTTTAGCGAATAAGGCCGGAAGGGTTGGTTCCCAGTAAAAACCATTGATCAGCAGGTCGATCCGATTCAGGTAAGGCTGAAACTGAGAGGTATAGTTTTCGTGATGGTGATAGAAGTGATGAACATCCCAGGGGGCAGCAGGGTCATCCGTTCGGGTATAGATGTCTTCGTTCCGGAAGTTAACAAACACCGCAGAGGCTGGTTGAGCATCCTTTAGTTCTTCCGGATTGAGCTGTTGGATGTGGAGGTGATTCAGGATGTCAAGGGCGCCGGTTGCCACGCGTCCGGTTCCGGTAAGTCCAATGCGGATGGGTGGAAGTTGTGCTTGAATTCGGGAGAGCTCACTTCGGAGTTCATCATAATTGGCACATTTATATGCCGGTTTCAGTTCGAATTGTCCGTATTTCTTTCCCCAGGTCAGCAGTCCGTTATACGCTCCAACCACGCCGGCCCAATAACCAAATCCCAGAATCCGTCCGCCATCATTCGGGTAGGCCAGGCATTCATAGTCGATCAGACGAATGTTTTTCTCCAGGATGGTTTGAAGCAGGTGCCGATTGTACGGTTGTGCCTTGATGGTATGGGAGAAGAAGAGATAGGTTTTATGGGGGATAAGGTAATCAACCGGAACTTCCTTCACGCCCAGAAGGACATCGCAATCCGAAAGATCAGTTGAGATAGGAATGCCCTGTTGTTGGTAGGTTTCATTGGAGAAAATTCTATCCGGGGAGGATTCCACTACAACCTGATGGTCGGGAAAACGCGACCGAAAATCGGCACAGAGAGAGGGGGTAAGCGGTGTCCTGCGATCAGGTGGATTTTTTCGTTCCCGGATGATGCCAAATTTCATTGGAGATGATTTTTAATGTTGAAGTTCAGAGGTTCAGGTGTTCAAGGGTTTGTGTTCAAAGTTCTTTTAAACTAATCGTCTATTCATCTATCGATCTAATTGTCTAACCGTCTAATAAACGTTTAAACCAATACATGTTTAGGGTTTGGCTGTATGGAGTTTAACCAAATCTTCATACGCGTCTCGGACACCATCGGGCCAGCCCAATTCACCCCAGGAGTATAAATAGGTCTTATGGCGTTTGTGGTATTCAATAAAGAGGGTCATGGCCATTCCTTTTTTGTTGGCGTGATCCTGAAGGATACCGGTTTTCTCCACCGCCAGAAATACGGCCTTTGTTTTTAGTTTGGGTAGCTTTTGTTTTTTCACAAACACGGCGCTACCGGGTTCCATGGCAAAAACTTCACCTCGTGAGGTTACCACGATTTCGGAACGGAGAGAGGAGTCCACCATCATAAAACCCGCTTTGACGTATTTACCCCGAAAGGCACCCATGGCGGGATCGGGGTGTTTGCAGGAATGAAGTGTGAGAACGAGCGTGAGAGCAAGAGCAAATGTTCCGGCTAGGTTTCGGACGAGGTGTGAAGGCATGATCAAAGATCAGTATAATGCTGACAAAACGTCAAAATATTCCGTGCATCTGATTGAACGATGGAATGGTACTAAGTTTGTGAATCCATTAGCACAATTGTTAATCATCAGCAGAGCTGATTCAAAAAATTTTGGGGTTGACTGGTTTTGACGGGTTGGCCGATTGACGTGTAAGCATGTAGAGCGTTGAAGATAGTTCTCTTTAATCGGAATCTTCAAAACACAAACGGCGAGTCTAACTACGCCATGGCTGCCTAATCTGAGAGATTAGACACTTGCCATCCGCCCGCTGCCGCTATGTCTGGGCTGCAGCAGATCACGGGCGGTCGGAATGCCCGGATACGAAGTGCTGATGTCTGCCAGGTGCTTCGTTGTTACGCAGGCTACGGATGGGCTAAGGTTGATACCGGACCTTGCGCACCCCGACAACAATCGGTAGTAAACATGTAGAAAGCGCGACTCAATTCCAGTCCGGACCCGGGTTCGAATCCCGGCAACTCCACCTTCGCCCGCCGAAGCTTCTTGCCAAAGAAGCGAAGGCGGGCTTTTTATTAGTGCACATTTTCAAGTTGGATTGTTGGCTGGCGGGCTTCGGCGGAGAAGCTCCAGGTTGTGAATCGTAGCATAAGCGAGGGCTGAACCATCGTTCGGAGAACTATCATTATCGCTTGGTATGGTTATTCAATTTGGCTAAATACGGACCTAGTTTTCTCACGATTTTGCGAATAATGCAAATCTTGAACTCTCTCAGTTGGTGTGTATACCTACTTCGATGTGTAGATGGTACGATCTATACCGGATGCTCAAGTAATTTGGCAAAACGGTTGAATGATCATCAAAACGGGAGAGTCAAATACACCAAATCATTACAACCTATTGAACTCATCTGTGTTCTATATTTTAATGATAGGAACTTGGCTTACAAATTTGAAAAGTATATGAAGTCTGGGTCAGGAAGGGCATTTCGGAGGAGACTGATTAATGTTCACCTGGCTTGATCCACTGACGGGAACGTTGGGATCATGAAGTAATCCCGGCAACTCCACCTTCGCCCGCCGAAGCTCCTTGTCAAAGAAACGAAGGCGGGCTTTTTATTAATGCACATTTTCAAGTAGGGATGATTCACCAACTTCAGTTATCGATATGACCGCTCATTCCGAAGGTTTGTACATTTTGCGAATAGCGGAAGGTAAGTACGTCTACCAAATCATTTTGAAGTAGAGCGTTCCTTTCGTTATAACACAAACAAAACCAAAATAAACAGCCATACGAGCCAGCCAAGGACGGCATTCACCACATTCTTTTTTCTCGCTGCAGCGGCGTATCCTTTTTGATAGGCCGAATCGTTTTTGAGGTCGGATTTGATTCGTTTATGAGGGGAAGGAATTACCACCGCAGCGATCACGATACCCAAAAGGCCCAGTAATAGTCCAAGCCAAAACCATCCACCGGCAAAATGATACAGGCGGGCGTCGGCAACACCCGATTCGTATTTGTCGAAATAATTTAGATCCGTTTTGCTGGAATTCTCGTCCACCTTTTTCTCCACCGTTGGAACGGTTCTTTCCTCATTAAATACATCCTTTGAGCCGTTGGCGTACTTAATCATGAATACACTGTTTCGTTCAACACGATACGTTGGGCCTTCCAGATAATCACATTTCTTGTATTTGATTTCGTTAGGGCCAACCTCCAGGATTTTAGCGGCGAGTTCGTCTCCGTTTTTGAAAATAATTTGATCACAACCCCTGGGTATGGAATCTTCCATTTCAACCAATGGTAGCATTCGGCTTAGTTCCAAGTGCGTCAGGCGGGATTTAAAAGCATCATTCGGATTCGTCTTGGACAGATGATTTACCTTGGTCTCGCTAGCGCTGATCCACTCGAGTGAATCACCCAAATCTGGGGATGCTTGACTTTTTTGTGCTGCGCACAATGAACACCCCGGGTGGTTGCTGGAATGTCTGTCCGTGAGAACAGAACGATGTTCCGCTCCTATATGCAAAGTGCATGCAGCTAACTCAATCATCAGCCACAGCAAAAAGAAAGGTCGTATGAATTTCATGGTGGATGGGTAATAAAACGGCTAAAATTAACCGATCACCACGATTTCACAAGGCTATCAGTAATCAAACTCGGTTAACTCGAGTGTGATCGTTTTCTCTTTCCTCGAATATTCGGCCACCAGGACATATCCAGCTTTTGCCGGTAACACCACCATTTGATCGGCATCAGTAACTAGCTCCATTTTGTCCTGTACGGCATCATCATCGCCCTCATTGAAGCTTACAAAGCGGATCAACGCCTGTTTGCTCAACTTGCCCTTCACCTTTTCACGGTCGGTATAGGCAACGGTGTATACAGAGTTTTCGTCATCGTTTTGGGTGTAGCTGTAATCAAAATCTCCCTGGGCAACCAGAATCCGGGCAAGAAGGTGCTTGCTTACTACGCCATAACCCTCCGGAAGCATCACATTGCTGTGTGCTTTATCCCATACTTCCACCTTTTCCACTTCCATGTCCGGGTTGATCTTGATCATAACCATATTGGCGATCTGAATTTCTGCAGCACTCACATTCGAACTTGCATTACTGGAGGCGGCAGCAATCGCTTTGAACGCAACACCGGCAGCGCTGATCTGCTTCTTGTACTGTTCACCAATGGCGTAGATGTTTCCATCATTGGTTAGAAAAATATTGTGGAAGTACACGGAGTACTGCTTCATGGCTCGCCGGTGTTCAGAGGGAACCTTGGGTGTGATGTCTTTGGTCCAGGACAAAAAGGTTTCCCCTTCTTCATCGCCATCAGCGGATATTGTCTTGGCAAACAGGCCTTCACTTTCTGATTTCATGGCTTTATCCCCGGCATCAAAATACTCCCCAAGGATGGTGAAACTCTGGTCTTCGTTTACCACCGCATTGATGGGCAACATGTTGTACTTCGTGTTACGCAATTCAATGGTGAATTGCTCTTCACCACTTTTAGACAAGCCAATCAAATAGAAGGAAACGTCCTTACTCATTTGATTTTTTGTTTCAGACTGCAACAACAGGATGGTGTATTTGCTTGAAGCCAGCAATTGGCCGCCAGTCATCCCTTTTCGATCTTCCGGGGTATATGTCCAGTCAATGGCGCCATCGTTTCCAATCCCTTCGACCTGGTATTTGAACTTTTTGGATTTAAAGGAATAGATGTCAATAAACAAATCGTCGCCAACACTACTCAGATTGGTGTTTTTCAGATCTTTCCCAATGCCATTCATATAGGCAACGGTTTCATACTTATTGGCTTCCCGGGTTTTTTTGGCTGATAATTTTCCATCGGTACCCAAGGTGCGGTAAATCACGGTTTTGGCTTTGGTATCGTAGAATTTGAAGAGTATGGTATTTCCGTTATAGCTGGACTCCATCAAATAGGTGGTTTTGGGCTCCTTGATGGTTTTACTTTCTACTTCCTCGAGCTCTTCGTTCAGGACTACAATGTCGAAGTTGGAGTTCTTTTTATCAATTCGGCCATTTTCATAAAAGAAGAAATAGCCCTTAACCAGGTTATTATCCATGATGGTTCCGGCATTCCGGAGGGATGCCCGGCCAACCTGCTTCAAGGTGTATTCCTGAGCGATGGTGAACTGCACTGAGAGCATCAGCACGCACATTGAAATGGATTTTGAGATGAATGATTTCATACAAGTTGATTTATGGAATAAGTGATAGGTGGCGGTGGTTGGATAAAGGTAGTAATCCTGGTTTATTTCAGAGGGACAATATAGTTAAATGACCGGATATCGCTGTCCATGAATTCTTGGCTTCCAGGCACTCAAAATACCTAGTTCTAAGGATGTGTGCCGGAGTGATTCACAGGTACTTGCCGAAATAAAAGATCGAATGAAATTCAGGGAGTGTGCCAATTTAACGGTCCTATCCAAACGGATGGATCAGCTCGTAAAGCATGGGGAATCCATGCACTCGTACGTGGTGATTGCCAACGTTTTAATGGCGTCTATTTTTGCGTTGCTGATGTGGTCGGCGTGGTGGTTAACTACTTGAATTCTTCTATGAGCACGTTGAAAAGGATGAGTCGGGCAAACGTGAAATTGTGCTTGTTTACCCCGACCATATCGGAATTATTTAAGGGGATGTTATAGCCGTATACGGCCTTCCATTTTCCAAAACCAACACCCAATTCCGGCCTCACTCTGACCGAGTACTCATTAAAGTTGGTGTAATAGATACCGTTTATGCCCAGTGCCATTCCAGCTGCACCGCCGCCAACCCACGCACCTATTTTCGGACCAATGATCCATCCGTTGTTTCGGGTTAGTTCACAGGAAATAAATTGGGCATCGGCATACGGATGATGGCCAATCATTCCGAAGGTGTTCCGGGCAATACCTAATTCCATGGTCTGATTTCCAAACCCGTTGTAGGCAATCAGGACCGACAAGCCGGTGATTTTCATTTCAGAAAACTGCCGCGTTGAATCTTGTTGGGCGAGCGTGCCACTCGTTCCAAGTATCAACAGAATCATGAAAACGGCTAATCGTCCCATTTGATACTCGATACTAAAGGCTCTGGCATCCAGGCCATGGCTTGTTTGAGTGCAGCCAGATTTCGTTTTTTATGAGCCGGATCCTGCATGTAATATGTGACGTTCCGATACAGGTAAAACATCAAAATTCGGTTGTAATTATCCAACGTTGAATCCTCGATCATGTTCAGCAACCGGGTCTCAATGAGACTGGAATCGTTAGACTCGGCCATGGCCCGGCCTAATCGGCCGATGCTGCTGTAATAATGTCCGTCAGAGGCATTATCTAATCTAAGTGCCGTTCCCAGCAAGAGATCCACCACGTTGATATCCAGTTCTTCCAATTCCCGGATATAGGTTTGGCGGTATTGATAAGCATAACTGGCATCCGAATTTCGAATAAACCGATCGTTCAAAATATTTAAATGGGAACGCAGGAAAATGTCCCAATGGATGGTCTCTGCGGATAGGGTGGCAATGTTCATGGCATGGATGCGCGGACTTTGGTCCTGGCTGCAAAAGCCATAAACCAATTGATGTCTCAGTTCATCCAGTTTTTTCTCGTTGTGTTTATCGGATCCCAATGTTTCCGGTTCAACATAGTAATGGCCAGTTGATGAAGCACCTTCAAGATAGATGCTCGTGGTGGTGTCGATCAAACAATCAGCGTACTGAACCAACCGTGCATAGGTTTCCGGAAGGGAGTCACTTTTTACATTTTCCAATAGATAAAATGCCCTTACGTTCGCCGATCGGTAGCTGGTTTCAGGCAGATACTCATACACCCAATGATGGGCCAATCCGCCTGCGGAATGAGCCATGGATGTTTTAACATCCACACCATATCCGTATCCGAGCCCTATCCAGGTGTATTCTACGGTTTAGTCTTTTTCGCTGGCTGTTGCCGTAATCACCACATCTTGTTCAACCGTGGCTCCGGGGTATTTTTTCAGGAGAGAATCAAAGGAGATTCCTGCTGCAAGATCCTTTCGGGCATCATCAGCGGAGGTTTCAATGAAGACGTGATGTCCGCGGGTTTGCTTCACGGATCGATACGTTTTATGCAGGTCACAGGTTTTGAATCGAAGGTTGAGCGAATCCACAATAAAACTCAACTTGTCCATGGTGTGGGGCCGATAGATCAGTCCGTTATCATACACCGGGAACTCTTTGTTTTGAGCAGCTGCATTCAGCGATAGCATTAGAATGCAGGAAAGAAATAGCTTATTCATGGCGGGTCTGTGATAACCCAACGACTCATGGAGTGGCTTTGGTATGGTGAATGCCCGAGTTGATTTTGAAGCGTTGGGGATAGTATCGCACGCAGAAATCTAACCCGCCTTGTTTGAGGTAAAACCGATTGGTGAAAACGGGTGACTCCCGGTTCTTGATTGGATTATCCGGATCGGTTACATCCAGAAAGTAAAAGGAAATATCTGTTTGCAACGCGTCTTCATACGGCGTTTCAAAAGGGTTGTCGAGGAAGGAAACCAAGAGCTCCCAATTCCCATGTTTCTTCGTTTTATACAGGTAGGAGATGCTGTATTTAAGGCTGATATCAAAAGCCCAATCGGCCTCATTAACAAAACTCATTTTGGTCTCCATTACATAGATTTGATTTTTACCAAAGACCGAATCGGTGTAGTAGGCATCCGACAAATACCTGGTTTGACGTTTACGCCAACCCTGAACAGGGTAGTTCACGCAAAATCCCAGTCCGGCCCGAATCTCATGCTGATCGTTTGCCGACGTCCATACGGTGCGCATGAGCTGAATGGGAAAGCACATGGTTGGAAAAAATTCCTTGTTGGCGCTGGTCCAATAGTCCAACGAATTCGGGTCAAACACGGCCTTCCCGTTAACCACGTCATAATCGGCAATGGTTTGGGTAAAAATGCGATGGCGTCTTTCCCATCCGAACTGAATCGTGGATTGTTTCCACTGATAGCCAACCGTAAGCTGACCATAATATGGATTGAGTCCTTTGAGTTGAAACATAGTGGCACCAAGCAGGTCGTTTTGCCGATACCGCCGCTCTACGCCATCAAATAGCCGGTAATTCGGCATAATCAAGGTGGTTCCCACACCGGCAGAGAAGGTCCAGCCTTCCTGGGCAAGTGCTGGAGATATGGGCCAACACATCAGGATGAATAGAGCAGAGAGGATGTTTTTCATAGTCGTACAAGTTAAGACATTGAGGTGCACCATCAGGTTTTCTTTTTTCCTCTGAATGAATTGGATTGACGAGTGTCCGGCAAAATAGAATATCCGTTTCCCGGAAAATGGAACGGCTGGTTTTAGTAAATTTGGTAGCCATGAACAAACCGATCTTATTTCTTACCACGCTTGTAGTACTCTGTCCCGTAACGGGTTTTACCCAGAATAAGCGGTACAACGATAATTTTCAGCAAGAGTACTTCTTCGGTAATGTGCCATCTGCCCGAACGGAGGCCATGGCCAAAACCGATGTAGCCATTGGCGGAGCAGTATCATCGTCCTTTTTTAATCCGGCAGGTACCGGATTGATCAAAAAATCGGCGGCTCAATTGTCGTATTCCAAACCCTATTATGCGCTTACCCGATCGAGGTATTACTATGCCGGGTATGCCATGAAATGGAAGAAATTTACGTTCGGATTAACGTATCATCGATATGAAGCCCGGGCAGCGGGTTGGACCATTGATGTTGGGTACAAGGAATACCGGGTTAATAACCCCATAACGGTGAATTCTACTGTAAACGTGGTATATGAACCCATTGAGAATTTGTACGTGGGTTTAAATTACAACACGTATTTCTGGACCATATTCGATGATGTGGGAACAGACATCGCCAGCCATGCCGATGTTGGCTTACTCTATATTCACAAGCTGGCCGATAACGAACACCGAAGCAGGTTGCAGTTTGGGGCATCGGTCAACAATTTCACCACGGCAACTATAACCTATCACAGCCCCGACGACACGTATTCAACATCACCATTCCCGGTAGTGGCGCGAGGCGGACTGGCCTGGATGTCGCGCAGGGAGATGAAGATTCCGGGATCCTTGCTTCAGGTTGATGTGACGGCATCGGCTCAGTATCAGACGTTGTTCAACAACAGCTATCGCGAAGGAATTAACATCGGAACCGAGGCCGAGATCAATGATGTGTTTGCATTCCGATTGGGTTATTGGACGTATAATCTAAACGATAATGGGTTTACAACGAACAAGTCCAGGGTTCGGGATATTACCTATGGTTTTGGTGTGCTTATTCCGTGCAAGGAGCGCGAATTTCGCATTGATTATGCCGCGATGAAGGCACCGGCGCACAGTACAAGAGGTACGCGATTGCCTAATTTCCACACCTTTACCTTTCAGTATTTTTTAACCAAACAAGATGAAGCCTGATATGAAACGCGTATTGATATTATCCTTCGTTTTGATGCTGAGCAGTTGGTTTGGAGAGCTGGTTCAGGCCCAAACGTTTTACGGATTTCAAACCATTACCCAACACACCTATTTCTTTTCGGTGGTTTGGGATGGCCAGGCCAATTTGGGCTTTGGTTATCAATATCGGAATACGATTAAGGGATCGTACACAGATTTACAAGCCGAAATCCGGTACCCACTGGAAACCCTCTTCCAACAAGATTCCTGGGATAAGTTTACGGCTATTGCAGGGATTTATGGACCAAACCGATTGCGCAGATCTTGGGTTGGTCTGGGTGCACATATTCGATACCAGCACCAAACGGATGCCGGTAAAAACGATGTGAAACTAGCCTTAACGGTTATTCCGTCATATACCTATGCCGCGCCAACGTCAGAGAAACCCTATGCCACGGTTGGTGCCCGACTTACCTATGTGCCAACGGTGTATAATTCGGAGAGCAAGAAGTGGTTCTCCGCTCATGATGTGGAGGTAGGTGGTCATACGGATGTGTTAATAGAGCGCAATCTCGGACTGGCATTGAACATCCTGAAACCCATCGGCGCAGCCAAAAAACCCCTGACAACCGACTTTTATTTCGGTCCCGGTTTTTGATATCTTTTTATTTCCGATTGGGGACATAGGCGTGTAGAATGGATCATATTCGCAGAAAGAATTTAACCCATGGACCAAACCGTAACCCAACAATTGGATGCCCTGAATCATCCGCTCCGATCGGAAATTGAGGCTCTTCGCAGGCTGATTTTAAGCACGGTAGACGGACTTACCGAAAACTTCAAATGGAACGGCCCCAATTATACCCATCATGACGATGACCGCATCACGATGAAAATTCACCCGCCCAAACAGATTCAACTGATCTTTCATCGTGGGGCAAAGAAACTGGAACAACCAGCAGATAAACTCATTTCGTCCGGAAGAGATCTGTTGAGCTGGCGCGGAAACGACCGGGCCATTGCCTCGTTTAAATCGCTGGAGGAGATTGAACAAAACGAATCGGAATTGCGCCAGATTGTTGCAGATTGGATTGCAGTAACCCATTAATCCATTGTGAGGTTGCCTTTTGGGCTATCCACCAAACCGGTAGCCGATGGTGATTTCCGGTTGGTGCGGATCCAGACGCGACCAGCCCGATGCTGTCCGATAGCGTGTGGCCCAATGATTTCGGGCTAACCCACGGCTAATGCCGTATCTGCCATACCACCGATCGTTAAATTCGTATAGGACACTTACTTTGGCAAAAGCCACATCGAAACCAAAATTTATTCCGGGAGTGTTCGCTTCACCCCGAAGGTGATAATACAGGTATCCCACATTGAGTTCCGCCTTACATTTTTCATTTTTGGTTATGCTGAAAAGCCTGCCAATTGATGCGCCTCCGAATTGATCGGTTTGTTGTAAACGTGATCGATACGAATACGAAAATGTGAGTGTGGTTTTGTTGTACCGCTTACCATATTTAACGAGATGTCCCAGATTGGTTACGGTTTGTTCTCCGTTGAACGGATTTAGGTACGATATCCCCAATTCTGCATAAACCTGAGCGGATGCCATCCAACTAAATGAGCCAAAGGCAACGGTGAGCAGGAAATTTCGAAAATGTCGTTTCAAATTAGTTGGAAAGGAAATGGTGTTTACCAAAGTTAACCAATTTGACCACAAGTGACCCAAGGTGAATCGGCTAATTTCCGCACCTTTGTTGGCACACAATGGCCCAGGTAACCGACATAGTCCACCAGCTTCTACAGCGTGATGAACGCGCCTTTGAACTGGTGTTCCGGACCTACTATGCCGAGTTGTGCCGATTTGCCAATAAGTATTTAAAGAGTGAGTCGGAATCCGAGGAATTGGTGCAGGACCTCTTTTGCAAGCTATGGCAAAAGCTGGAAACGATATCCATTCAAAGCAGTCTCAAATCGTATTTGTATACCGCGGTGCGCAATGCGGCGTTCAATCACCTGAAACATCGGTTGGTGCAGCAGCAACATGAGCTTCATGTTCGCCACCAGGCGGATTATTTTGAGACCACAGCCCACCTGGAGGTTTCAGAACTATCTCAACAGATTCAACAGGCCATTGACCGCTTGCCGGATCGATGCAAAGAGGTGTTTCAGTTGAGCCGAAATGAGGGGTTGAAATACCGCGAAATCGCGGAGCATATGGACATTTCGGTGAAAACGGTTGAAGCCCAGATGGGGAAAGCACTGAGTGTACTTCGCGAGGAATTGGGGCCGTATCTTCCGGTAGTCATAGTGATTTGGTTTGAAAATTTGATGAGATGATAGGGGTGAACAGATATCGGGTTGTCATAGGTTTGGAAAGATGAGTGATCACCATTCACATATTGATTACGACTTGTTGGGTCGTTATTTTTCCGGCGAAGCCGATACCGCCGAGAGAACTCGCGTGGAGGAGTGGCTGGATGCCTCGGCGGATAATCGCGATGTTTTTGCTTCCCTGAAGCTGATGTGGACAGAGACGTCAGCGAACCACTTCAGTTCCGAAGATTCCTCCTTTCAACCGGATGTTCAAGCCGCCTGGAAGTTGGTTGAGCAGCAAACCACTCAGCAGCCCGTCACGCGACGATCAGGACGCTACATGATCGCGGCCGCAGCGATTCTGCTGATTGTTACCTCATCGGTGTTCCTGTTGATGCGCAGTTTGTTGCCCACAGAACACATGGTAGAACACCGCGCCAATCAAACAGAGCAAATCAAACTCTCGGACGGATCCGAGATTACCGCCAATGCCTCATCCATCATTCGATATTCCGAATCGTATGGTAAAACCAATCGGCGGGTTCAAATGAAAGGGGAAGCTTTTTTTGAGGTGGCACCCAATAAACAGATGCCTTTTATCATTGAAGCAGGAGGCATACAAGTGAAGGTTGTGGGAACGAGTTTTAATGTTGATCAGAAGCCCGATAGCACTGTGGTGGAAGTTGAAACCGGACGCGTAGAGCTCCGACAAGGAAAACAACTCATTGTATTGAACCCGGGTGAGAAGGGGGTATTTCTGGTTCGTGAAAAACGCTTGATCCATCGGGGCGTGGGGGATGTAATTAATCAGTTTTGGAGGAATCGTCGTTTATCGTTCCGCAAAACACCTTTGAACGTTGTGATCGGGGTGTTGAATGAATCGTACCAGGTGAATATTGCCTTAAAGGAACCTTCCCTCGGTGAGCAGCCCATTACCGTTCGATTTGAAGATCAAGAGCTTTCCACCGTTCTCGACATTTTGACGGCCACCCTCAACCTGCGATATGAACAGTCATCCGATCGTGAAATCATCTTATATCATGCGGATGATTAAACGGATGATCCTGGTGGGATTTTGGACGCTGATGGCCATCAACGGCAGAGCGCAAAACATACTGAATTCCCGCCCGTCAATTCCCAGTGGAGAGCATACCGTTGGGGAAATCCTGGCCTACATCGAGGACGAGGAGGAAATCATTTTTTCCTATCCTTCCGATTTGGTACCTACTGAAAAGCGGGTTGAGATCTCGAATCGAAATCAGAGTTTATCGGCCATTCTCGATCAAATCCTTGGTCCGGATTACCGGTATTTGGAGCGGGGCAGTTACATCATCATTCAATCAGCCCATAAAAATCGGGAGACCCGGAAAGATGTAAGGATTACCGGAAGATTGATGGATGAACGTACCGGAGGAGTAGTCTCCAACGCCACCATTTATGAGGTGAATTCGCTTCGATCCACCCAAACAGACAGCAATGGAAATTACGAACTGAAGGTATCCGGCCGATCGGATTACCTGGAGTTGGCGGTTTCAAAAGAAAACTATGTTGATACCATTCTACGGTTGTTCAACAACGATAGCTTTTATCAGGAGCTCCAATTAAAGCCAACCAAGGATTTTGATTTGTACGATGCCACCGCGACAGATGATTTGATCATCGTTCGCCGATTGGTGGGAGAGAAGGTGTTGATCAATATGAACAACGTAAACCTTGCTGAACGACGATTTGCCCAGGTATCCTTTCTGCCGTTTTTGGGCACCAATGGGCGGTTAAGCGGAAAGGTTGCCAATCACGTATCGTTCAATGTGTTGGCCGGTTATGCCAATGCCCTAAAAGGGGTGGAGATTGGCGGCATTTGTAACATTGAACGCCGGCAGGTGGTGGGACTACAAATCGCCGGAATGGCCAATGTTGCCGGCGGGTATTTAACCGGGGTGCAGTATGCCGGTTTTGCCAATCACGTTCATTACCGGGTAAAAGGGTTACAGGTTTCGGGTTTTTCCAATACGGCCGTCCGCGAAGTTTGGGGAGCACAGATAAGCGGTACACTAAATTTTGGAGGAGAGGTGGTGGGTCTTCAAGCAACGGGGTTAATCAACTTTGCCACGGAACTGACCGGTCTTCAGGTAGGTGGAATCATGAATGTGGCAGACGAAGGTCATACGGCCATCCAGGCCGGCGGACTCATAAACGCCGCCATGAATTTTTCAGGAATACAAGTAGGCGGACTCCTTAACGTATCAGCCGAGAAATTCAAAGGCATTCAATATGCCGGATTGCTGAACTATTGTGGCGAGATGAAGGGAGTGCAGATTTCGTCGCTCTTCAATGCAACCTGGAAAACGATGGAAGGGGTTCAACTGAGCGGAGGGCTAAATATGTGTGGAACCTTGAAAGGGGTTCAACTCGGCATTGTAAATGTTTGTGATACGGTGGAATCAGGGGTGAATATTGGGTTATTCAGCTTTGTACGACACGGCATGCACACCCTTCAATATCACTATTCTGAACTCATGCCGCTGAACGTGTCCTTTAAAACAGGTACGGATCGGTTTTATAATGTTCTTTCCAGCGGGTTGCGAAAAGATTCCCTTTTTATGCTGGGGTATGGGGTGGGCTCGCAGCACCGGTATTCGAATGGACTCCTGACGGGTTCCGATATTCAATTCAGTTGGGTTCAAAAGGCAGGGTATGCTGAAAAATCGGTTAATGTTTTGGGACAATTCACCCCATTTATTGGGTTCAAGCTTTGGCGTCATGCAAATATTAGTATGGGGCCGGTGTTAAACGTCCTCTATCAGAAATCCCTGGACGGGCAAACGGAATTAGATGATTTACAGCTCCTTAAAGCACCATTTTATACCGGGAATGGTAGTCGGGATCAACTTCAAATGTCGGTTGGCTACCGACTCGCATTTTTCTTTTGAAAAAAATCACTCCTCGAGTAAGGGTGTTTTAAAACTGGCTTGTCAAAGGGTTAAACAAGCAAGAAATAAAAATGAAAAATCTAACCCTCATCGTGGCGATGTTTCTGTTCAATCAAACACTTACAGCACAAACCGCCGTCGATTCTAATTCAAATCAACCCAAGGTACAGTTGAGTTTTATGTATCCCATTGGAACCGGTGGAACACAATCTATTCACCAAACCTATACGGCATCGGTAAATATTTTAGCCGGAGCTACCGGAGGT
Source organism: Flavobacteriales bacterium (assembly GCA_020635355.1). Lineage (GTDB taxonomy): Bacteria > Bacteroidota > Bacteroidia > NS11-12g > UBA9320 > WGNA01. The sequence continues at coordinate 48,981 of JACJZW010000008.1, read as the reverse complement.
ATTAACGGTGTAGAAGTCGGTTCATTGGCCAACTACACCCATGGAAGCGTAGACGGTGTACAGGTGGCAGGCATGGCCAACGTGGTTAAAGATTCCTTTAGAGGTCTTCAACTCTCAGGTTTCACCAATGTGGTATTGGACGATGTTCAGGCGGCCCAAGGTGCTGGATTTGCCAATGTTTCCATGAAAGAGCACAAAGGCGTGCAGGTTTCCGGATTTGCGAATTATGCGGGAGGAAAGATGCAGGGTGCACAAATCGCCGGGTTTGTAAATGCTGCGATGGATACCGCGATCGGTCTACAGGTGTCGGGTTATATCAACGGCAGTTTGAAAAAAACCAAGGGGAATCAAATCGCCGGATTTGCGAATGTGGCTACTGGAACCATGGAAGGGGTGCAGATCTCCGGTTTTGTAAACTATGCACGCAAATTGAAAGGGGCACAACTTGGGTTTATCAATGTTGCCGATAGTTTGGATGGCATCGCCATCGGCTTCCTAAGCTATGCCCGAAATGGGTATCACACGTTCGAAATCAGCACAAACGAAACCTTTGAAACCAACCTGATCTTCAAAACAGGGGTCAATCAATTTTACAATTCCTTATCGGCCGGGGTCCATTGGAATGGCGACAAAACCGTTTGGGGACTGGGCTATGGTATTGGAACCCGGAAATTATTGGGTCAGCAATACTCCGTATCGGCCGATCTGAGAACCTATGGAGTATTGCCGGACAACTTTGACAATGATGATTGGGAATCCTTTAACAAATTGGAATTGAGTGTAGGAAGAAGAATCAATTCGTTCCTTGAAGTTTATGTGGGCGGATCCATGAACTTGTGGTTATCCAATTTGGATGAGTCACAATTTGACTATCTGCGATGGACCGGAAACCGAGGATCGGCAACCAATTATAACTGGGTGCTGTATCCCGGATTTCAGGCAGGTGTTCGCCTGTTCTGATCGGATCATCAACGATTAAGTGTTTAGGACTACCGGTGTTTCTGTCTGATGCGTCAGAAACATCGGTTTTTTGGAATTGGATGGACAGATACTAAAGGAGCGTTTTACGGGGTTTGATGGGTGTATGATATCCTATCTCGAACCAATCCGAGCGTTTTTGGTGATAGGCCTTGGAAGCCTTTTGAACGTCAGTGCGGCTTCCGGATCTGCGGATTTAGCTGATATACGGCATGACGTCACAGATTCCGTTCAACAACTCATGCTGGTCCGTCAGAAAACAATGGATACTACTCGGATCCTATTTTGTCAGGTGGTTGGTGTAAAGACATCGGATTCCATGTATCATGCGAAAGTGGTTCGCGCAACTGATGATCTGTTGATGATCAAACCCTATAGTGATACCACCATCGTGACCGTACGGAAAGATTCCATTACGTTTATCCAATTCGACCAATATCCGAATGTTCCTCGCTATCTATTGAATGAACCTACGATGCGTTTGGTACAGGTTACCTTGGGCGTGGCTGTGGCTAGTGGGTTTTTGGTTGGAACGATCAATCAGGATTGGTTAAATACATTAAATGACCTGAGTGTGCGCATGGTAACCTACGAATTGGCTTACGTGATCGGTGCTGCGTTGATCATTATACTGAATCGCAAGAGTCTGAATGTTCGCAAGCGGTACGAGTTGATTTAGCTTTTCTCCCATGAGCAAAGTGTAGATGGCTGATCCATCCATAGCGATCGACGGACGTATCCAGGTTCATTTCACCACTACCCGATGGTAGGAAAATAACCCAACGCCACATGAATTTATCAAGCGTTGAAGGGTTGTTTAAGATTTTTTCGTAGGGATGCATGAACCCCTTCCCCATCGAAAGTTAGCAAGCTGCGGTCAAACTTTCTGCATCGGTTCGTGAAGTAAACGCTTAAAAGATGGCCTCTCCGATTCAGAACATTCAAGACAGATTAACCAACCCGTTCGGCATTACCTGCCATTGTATATCTCGATAACATTATTTCGTTGCCCGGATTGTGATGATTCTTCCTCATCATCATGAATCACGTTGAGATGCACCCATTTTTCCAAATCCAAATCAGAGGTAAGAAACCGATTATCCCGATCAAAGGTTTCCATTTCGAAGTACGTGATCGCATTCACTTTATGTACGTTCACCTCGGTTGGTTTGCCGTTGGGTTTTTTCAGAAGATTCAGTACATCTCCAACCGATGCGGGTTCAAAGTTTGAGGAGTCCTGATCCGCCACCGCTTCCACAATAAAACCATCAATCATTTTCTCCCGAAGGCTAAGGAAAACACCGGAATTAAAGAGATCGATGCCATACACCTCTCCGTTGACGGCATACGCCAATCCAACGATGTCCGGCATGTTGAGCAAGCTGCTGAGATTCTCCTTGTAGCGTTTTCTCAGTTCAGTGATGGTGGAGTCTTCCAGGGTCAACAGCATGCTGGATGGTGAGTTGTTGGACAAGAAAAATGTGGTGTCGTAGTTGCCCTTCACATTGGAAACAATCTTTTCCTGTTGCTTGGATACCTCCATCCACATCTTTCCCTGATCGGATTCCTTCTTGGCAGCTACCTTCATTTTGCGGGAGGAAACGTTGTACTTACTCGCTGAAAACCCTTCTGTTCGCTCGGCATTACCATGAGCGTCTACACGCTGGTTCCAACGACCGCGTTCCACACAAAAACTGGCAATGGGGATGTTTTTTTCTTTTGGTGGAATGATAACGTCATACTGGATGGTTCGATCTTGTTTTCCGCCTTTCACGATGTCGCCGGAATGGAGGAAGATGTACTGGTCTGATGTGTTGTTTAACTTTAATTCATTCACCTGTTCGGTTTCCACCACGTCCACGTACTTTTTTTCCATGGCTTCTTCCAGCGCGATGTAGGTTCGTTCCGTGATGTTGAATGTTCCGCGAATGGGGAAGATTTGAAGGTTTTTGTACGAAATGGGTTCAGCAATGTTGAACACGGCATTACCCAACGTAGTGTCGGTGTAATCTGCAAATGAAATTTTTACGGATGGGTTGTCCAACGAATTGGAAGTGCCAGGAATGAGTGCAACGGCACCCACCATGAGGATGAGCAGGCCCACCAATAACAGGATGAGTTGTTTGGTTTTCATATCAATTGGGTTTAATCAAAAACGGAAGTTCGTCATCGTCCGTATCCTACGCACCTTCCATTTAGTTAAAGGGAGGATTGGGTGAGTAAACGTTGTAAAACCGCGTTACATTCTTTTGATCTGAACCACTTCAATGGCCTTTTCCAGCACCTCATCCCTACCGGAACGGATGCCTTCAATGGTGGGTTTGACCTCCACATCAGGTATAATACCGATCCGTTGGGTTTCACGTCCGTCGGGGTAATACACACCAATTCCGGTCATGTAGGTTTTAAATCCTCCGGGGAGGATAATAGTAGTCACATTTCCATCTGCTCCGGCGGTCTGGCTTCCAATAACCGTCACATTTGGGGCGGTCTGCAAGGCCATGAGGGTAAATTCACCATGGCTTTGAGTGGTTTCATTGCAGAGCAAGACAATTGGATAATCATACGATTTTCGATTTCGTTTACCGCAGTTATACGGTTTGGTGTAGTTAAATACACCTGGGTAGCTCAGGTCTGGAATGGTGAATGTTGCAAATGGTCTTTTGCGCTCGTTCAGAACCCTGGCCAGTTGGTACATGGAACCGTTCGGGTAGTTGCGGACATCAATGATTAGACCATGCGTATGTTTTACTTTTCTCATGGTTTTTTTCACCTGATTCCACTTAAGGTGGTCCAAATTGATGTAACCAATTTGGTGGTCCAATAAGCGATAATTCGAATCGGGTATTTCCTTGGGTTTCTTATTGAATTCGTAGTAGAAATAGCGAATGAGTTCCTTTTGGGACACCACGCCATTGCGTTCGTATGTGATGGTAAAAAAGCCATCCTGACCATTGAAAATACCGTAATAGAAGTTGCGGTGCAGAGCAGATGGGTTAGAGGCGTTCACATACTTCTTTTTTCGCTCAATAATGTCTTGAATGGATTCGCCCTCCACCTCCAGAACCACATCTCCAACCTGAACGTCCATGGCGCGACAAAGCGAGTCATCAATAAATCCATCCACAACGGCTTTGTTGTCAATGATCTGATACGTGAACGGAGCCCATCGATACCCAAAATACTCGTTCGTATACTTCGTGACGAGACCCGAATGAGAGTCATTCAACTTCACCACTAATTCCAGCATAGACAAATGATAGGCTGCCTCGTCTTTGGGATTCATAAAGGATGGGATCATTTCGATCAGAACGTCATTCCAATCCTGATCCATCACGTATTTATACGGGTAGAAGTAATTGATGATATTCCAGTATCGAGCGAGCCCCAACACCCTCATTTCCATGTTGGCGTACAACATGCCTTCGTAGGACTTTTCATTTTTGCAGAGGGCGTGATGCACGTATTTACTGCTATGTACCCAATAGTTTTTACCCTGATTTCGATTCTGCTCGATGTTCAGCAACCGCTGAATTACGTCACCCGAAAATTGTGTGCTGTCTTCCAGCCATGATCGGTCCAGGTTGAATTTCAGACTATCCGGGACGTTGTTATCGCATTTTCGGCAATGGCGCACGTTCCCAAGATCATCCAACCATTTAAGATAAAAGTCATTGAGATCTCCGGTTGAAGTTACTTGAAGGACGGTATTCAGATTGGTCATAAACACCTCATCCCAATCCAGTTTTCCTTTGGCTACTTCGGGGTGATAATACTTTAGGAAACCCCATACCTTGATATACGAAGCCACTCGTTGAGTTTCGGGTGGAAGGGGTTGGGCAAAGCCGGATGACGACCAAACGAGAACACAAAAAGCCAAGGTGGTAAGCGCCTTCATACCTTCCTTAACGGTTAATTCAAGTTTATCTTGTTGATGATCACACCACCGATGTTCTTTCCGTTCCGGTACCGATCAATGTATATCAAATCACCGTTTAACAACGTGACGATTTGTTTGCCATGCAACACCTCATTCTTGTATCGAAACGAACATCGATCTCCATTGGCATAAACCATTGAAATATGCATGCGATGACCAAACCGAAAAGTGGTGTCACAATGAATGGAATCGGATGGATTTGCTGAGGTAGAGGATGCCAACCATCCAACCAAACACACCGTAAGAAGCCATCGGATCATTTGATCATAAAGCTTCCGGTTGCAAACGTTCCGTTACAGTTCATCGAATAGAAATAAACACCCGGCACCACCTGATCTGGAATGGTCCAGCTGATATCCGTTTGATGATCTCGTGACGTCATTTCTCCCACCTTGTTGCCCAGAACATCGTAAATGTGAATGAGGACTTGCGAAGAGGTTGTGTTGGGAAATTTAAAATGAACCACATCGTTAGCCGGATTAGGGAACACCAACAAAGGGGACGATTTCCATCCAAGCGATTCTGATGACAGCGAACGAAGAGCATTCACGTCAATGTTTTCATCCCCTGATACATACGGTAGGTAGTGAAAATAGATGAGGAACATTTCATCGGAAGTGTTTAATCCCGGACGCACCAAAATGGGTGGATTATTGGGGTTATGATGATTATTGCTGGAGTTGTCGTAATCGCCTTCGCCTCGAATAACACTTCCCTCTGGCAGTTTGATGATCTTATCGAAGAACAGAAATTCCTGCCATTCAAAATCCCAGTGATTGATGTTCACAAACTTAAGGGTGTCGGCATTGGGTGTGATGGCATAAGAACGAATGGTGTTTCCCAGAAGATGCATATGCGGAAACACACTGAGCATGGAGTAATCGGAACCCGACATTTTTTTGGTGGCACTTACCGGTGTAATCTGATTCGGGGGAAGGGCAAACGACCAGTTTTCAATCAACGATTTTGTTTCCAACTCGCGAATGGAAACCTGATCGTCATAGAACCAGAACCTCACCTTGGTGCTATCCAGCATGCCAAAGGATCCTTCCGGGTAGTGCATGGCGAGTACGATGTTGGAGCCCGCTTTGATTTCGAATCCCAGGTTGAAATCCTGACCGTTTCCTGGAAAAATGGTTGGCGGAGATCCCGGCACGTAACCTCCAATTAAACCACGGGTTGGACCGGTACAAACCGCTCCGGTGGTGTCGGTTTTGTACGTTCCGGTTTCATCAATATAGACCAGGGTGTGGTGTACGATGTTGTGATTTCCGGGAATAACTTCAAATGCCTTGATCTTCTTATCGACGGTTAATCCGGAAGGAACAGAGAAGCAGATGTAATCATCGGCGGCATTGGTAGCCTTGCTGGAGTACACCGGCATTTTGAGCTCCAGATCCGGGGTTTTGGTGATGTAGCCTTTGGTGGCATAAACCGGTGGAGGAGGTGTTTTGGCGGCATCACCTTCCGGGGCACCGGCATCTACCCAATCGGTAATGGCTTTAATTTCTGATTCTGATAGTACGCGCGCATGGGAGTAACTCTGATAGTCCGTATCAGCTATCCACGGGGGCATGTTTCGAAGGGCAACGGCCGTGCGTATCGACGCTGATCGATTCTTGGCAGCTGAATAATCCAGGAGGGAAAATGGGGCAATGCCGTTGGGATTATGGCAATTCGAGCAGTTGTCGTAAACCAGCTGGGCGATGTTGTTGCTCCAGGAGTTTTGAGCCAGTAAGGCTCCAGAAATGATGGATAATATTGCGGTAAGGTAAAGTCTGGGCATAGACAAATATATTGGAAATAAGGAGGATGTGAAGGAAATGGGGCGTTCGGATGACGTCAAATTCTCTATGAATGAAAAAAATGCTAAACGCAAACCCATTTTACCAAACGCTTGCGATGGTTACATTGGAATTTGGTAGGGACGCAATTACCCCTACCCCAATGAAAGGTAACTGATTCAACTCACATCGCTTGCATCGTTGAGCAACGTTTACGTTCTGGTAATTTTAACGCAAGCCGACATACAAATTTCGCGGAAGCGGTTACCTTTAACCCGCTATGCGCATTGCGAACCGAGAAATTCATTTCGTTGCCTGTCATCAACTACCGGAGCGATCCTTTCATTTTCGCGGCAAGCAATTTCCAGTATGCGCCCGTTGTACCGGGATTTATCTCGGATATGTATTCTACCCGTTATTCATGCTGAGCATCTGGTATCTCAACCCAACGTATACCTTCATGTTAATCATTCCCACCTTTTTGGATGGAATGGTTCAGGCCTTCAGCCGATATGAAAGCACGAATACCATTCGGTTTGTGACCGGTTTGGCTGCCGGAATCGGTCTGGTGTCCTTCATGTGTATCACGGGAACCTGGCTGTATAACCTGATTATTAAATTAGTCTAATTGATTTTGACCATGAATGAAAACGAAGAAATCCTGGACGCACCAGAAACCGAAGGGCCCGGTGAAGAGAAATTGTCTACTGCTCTCACCATCGTTTCCTTTTGCTTCCCTATAGTAGGGGCCATTATCTATTTCACGAATCGCAAAACCCAGCCCAAGAAAGCCCAATCGGCGTGCAATGCAGCACTCATTGGTTTCTTACTAGGAGCCATATTGAGGATGGTCACCCTGGCCTCCGGCTTGGATTAACGCAATTTTCGATTCACATCCCGAAGTCGGCGTTTGATGTGTTGATTGTCCGGATACAGGGAATTCAGGAGCATCAACACCTCTTTCTCCTTCTGCGGCATTTTTCGAATGGAATAGATGTTGGCAATGCTGTAGAGTCGATCCGCTTTGCGCGAATCAACCGTCCGCTCAAAAAGCCACCAGAGATCACTCACAGCCTGATCGTATTGACCGGTAGCCTGAAGTTTCCAATAGCGTTTGTCCAGGATATAAAACGAGTCGGCACCATACTCCAACGCCAGGTTGAGGTATTTGATGATGGAGTCATTATACTTCACATTATATCCATAGCCATTCTCCGGCAAATCAAATGTTTGGGAGAATTCATAATTCACTTGTGGGTTGGTGGGCGACCATTCCAGTTTTTGGCGCATGCAGCGAAGGGCACGGGTTTTATGCCGCTTGGCTTCTGACCGATTATACCACATATTGGCCCGACAAAGTTTGTCATACAACTCAAAGTTGAATGAATCCAGCAAAGACGCTTTTTCATATTCCACGGAGGCTGCGGCATTCCGATCGCCTTGTTCTCCTAACCGGGAATAAAAAAGGGTATTTCCCTTTTCGATGTAAATGGAAGCCTCGTTTGGTGCGTAGCGTATGGCACTATCCAGATCGCTGAGTACCAGTGGAAACTGACCGGCATCTTTTTCATTAAGCAAACGGGCGTGCACTATCCAGTAGGAGGCTACTTCGGGGTATTCGCGGGAGAGATAGGAAAGTCGATTTATTTGCTGAGCAGAATCCACCTCAGTATGCAGTACCACAGACACGAGGTTTATTCGTTCAAAATCGAGGGGCAGAATGCGCATGATATCATACTGTGCTTCCAACCACGAATAGGGCTTATGTGCCTTTTGGGCAGCTTCGATCTTCAACTCCAGAACCGGCAAGAGAAGGGTATCGCGATCGTTGAATACATCCAATGTCTGAAGGGCTTCCAAGGGCCGGCCGGTTTCCAGCAAACAACGTGATTTGGTGGTGTATAATCTGTCGTCTTGATATCCAACTTTTTCCAAACGAGTAATGATGTTGAGACAGTCATTAAATCGGCTCATCATAAAGTACACGTTACCCACTTCAACCAGCGCAGGAACATTCTTGGGAGCCATACCTAATGCTGTTTCCATTGGAACGATTGCACTATCCAGCTCACCCATTTGCCGATAACCAATGCCAAGATCCAACTGCACTTGCCAAAAGTTGCCACCTATCTGAGCGGCTTCTTTCATCACGTTCATTTGGTGTACCGGACCGAAGGTTTCTACCATGATGTCGAATTCGTACATGTCCTTTATACGTCGGATGTGACGGATACGCTCACCTTGTTGCTTTTCGAGTTTGAGCCGGATTTTATTGTTTTCGGGCCGGTCGAGGTGGATCACACAGCCACGGGCAACCTCCAGGTCGTGCAACTTCCATCCCGCATCCAACCAATGGGTAAATCCATCAAGGGTGAGTGGTGTGCCATCATTGGCTGCCCGATCACAGATTGCGGCAACGGAATCATATTGTGTGGCGAGATAATACTCGGAGATGGTATTGTCCAATGCTCGGATTTCCTTCCTGGAATACTGGGCCTGTGAGACGGATGCACCCAGCGCGCTCAGCATGACAAAAGTGAAAAATCGGTTCAGCATGGCCAACAAAGTTACCTTCCGAAATCGGAATCACTTCCACGTAGGAGGGCTCACATTTCTGTTAAAAGAACTCGCGCACTATTGTCTGCATCACTTGGCATTGCTATTGTTGTGAACAGCAAAAACGCTCTATGAAACGCATTGTCTATCTCCTGTTAATCAGCCTCTCCCTGTTCACGGTTTCATGTGATGAAGTCACACAAATTATTGAGGACAATGAATTAACGGAAGCCGAAGTAGTGGAAGGATTGAAAATGGCTTTGACCGTAGGAACCGATACCTCGGTGACCACTTTGGCAGCGGTTGACGGTTATCTGGGAGATGAATTAGTGAAGATCTTACTACCGGAGGAAGCGGCGGTTATTGTCACCAACATTGCCAAGGTACCCGGTGGGAATTTATTAATCGACAAAACCATTCAAGCCATCAATAGGTCTGCTGAGGATGCAGCACCTGAAGCTAAAAGCATCTTCGTGAATGCCATCACCAACATCACCATTGAAGATGGGTTTGCCATCCTAAAAGGTGAAAACGATGCCGCAACCACCTATCTGAAGACGAACACCGAAAGCCAGCTGAGTGCAGCTTTTTCACCCAAGATCAGTGCCTCGTTAAACAAGAAACTGGTCGGAAATATTTCTGCAGAAAGCGCTTATTCAGACCTTATCAGTGCCTATAACACAGCGTCCTTGAACGGTGTCTTGTTCCCAAAAGTGACCACCAATTCATTGACCGAACACACGACGCAAAAAGCGCTGGACGGACTATTCCTGAAAGTATCGGTAGAAGAGGAGAACATTCGAACCATTGCCGCGCATCGCGTGAATGACATTCTCAAAAAAGTATTTGGGGAGTAGCCTTACTGAATGGTGAGTCGAAGGGTATGACCACCTGCCGATCCACTATTCTCACCAAGAAATAATTCCAGGAAATGCACCGAATTATTGGTGCGATAGGTAATGTATTTTCCCGCCCGATAACTGTCCGTAAAGGTTCTGGGGTGTCGCGACATATAGGGCAATGGAGCACATTCCTGAATCAAGTCATCCCATTCTTTGAACAGTCGGTTCGCATCCTCTTCTTTTGGTATGCTGATGGTTCGGGCGATGAACTTCCCATCGGAACCGTCTCGATTGGATTGAATAAACGATTGCTCGAAATCCGATAAGCCCACCAGACTTTCCCAACGAAGGGTGGATGAAGCCGAAAGCGATTCTCCTTTGATCGAGGCAAAATCTGCAGCAGCATTTACAATTCGCTTTATTCCGGCGCAATCCGAAGTTTCGGTTGAGGGTGGTGTTGGTGCCGGATCAACGACCGTCGATGGTTCAGTACTGGTAGTTTCAGAACCTGTATTTGGCGAACTAACCTGGGTTGATTTACAACCTGTTGAAACCACGGTGGCTGTGATAAATCCAAAAACAAGGATGTGATGGAGATTCATTTACGTTTTATTTTTGGTTGGGTATACAAGTTTAAAATGAGGATGAGAAATAACAAATGGATTCTGGCAGGTATTGGTATGTGGATGCTGTTTCACGCATGTACCAGTGGATCGGGCACGCACATCAGCGATGATGAGCCATCAGAAACCGATTCTGTAGCCTCCAGCACCCCGGCGCCCGCAGAGTCCGTATCAACCGGATCTTCCGAATTTGATGTGTGGATGAATCAGTTTAAAGCAGATCTTAAATCGGAAAATGGTTGGCTGAAGTACTTTGAATTTCCCATTGCTCAAGCCGGTTTTACGAACAATATGGTGACCGACAAGGAGTTTATCGGTAATCACACGGTAGATATGTGGCGGGATGGTCTGAGTCAACCTCAGGGGGTTAACATTCAAACGTACGATGGCGTTTATCTTCATTCCTTTCTTTATGAAAACATAGGTGCCATGCTCAAGGATACGGCAAATGTTCGGGTTATTGAGATTAAACCACAACCCATTGGATACCTGATCTATGTTCGCAAGAATGGAGATGCCTGGAAGGTTGTTGGCTATGAAGATCTGCTCATTGCCGATTAAATGCTGCAAGCTGAGCCTACCTCCTGATCTTTTCCCATGGCCTCCAGCCCGGTTAAACCTTGTCCACCACCACTTTGTATGTTGGGTCTTCGAGGACGTTCACATCGATAATGGCTTCAGCATTTTTCAGGAGTTGTCGGCAATCCGGACTCAAGTGTTTTAAGTGCACTTTCTTGCCCAGCTTGAGATAGCGTTCAGTGATTTTATTCAGGGCTTCAATGGCCGACATATCAACCACCCGGCTCTCCTCAAAGTCGATGATCACCTCATCCGGATCATTCAATACATCAAATTTTTCATTGAATGCTGTTACCGATCCAAAGAAGAGTGGCCCATAGATTTCATAATGTTTAATTCCATCGGCATCAATCCGCTTTCTGGCCCGAATACGCTTGGCATTATCCCAGGCAAACACCAGGGCAGCAATGATTACCCCAACCAGTACGGCCAGCGCTAGATTGTGCAGCACGGCGGTGACCAGTGTAACCGTAAGCATAACGAAGATGTCCGATTTTGGCATGCGACGAAACGTTCTCAAACTGGCCCATTCAAAGGTGCCAATGGCTACCATAATCATCAGTCCGGTGAGGGCGGCCATGGGAACTTTTTCGATGAGGGACGACCCGAACATCACAAAAATTAACAGCATCACTGAAGCAACAATGCCCGACAGGCGGGCCCGTGCACCATTGGAAACATTAATCAAACTCTGCCCAATCATGGCGCATCCACCCATGCCTGAAAACAAGCCGGAGAGTATGTTGGCAGCACCCTGTGCAACAGCTTCCTTATTCCCACGTCCCCTGCTCTCCGTGATTTCGTCCACAATGTTCATCGTGAGCAAGCTTTCAATCAAACCCACACCGGCAACGATGGCGGCATAGGGAAAGATCACTTGAAGCGATTCCAGATTAAATGGAATAGCCGGTAAATGAAAGGGCGGGAAACTTCCTTCAATGGAGGCCATATCACCTACCGTTTTGGTGTCGATCTCAAAACCCACAACCAGGGCAAATACAACCAAAATAGCGGTAAGTGACGCCGGGATAACCTTGGTGAGCTTAGGCATGCCATAAATAATGAGCATGGTGAGAAACACCAACCCCAGCAGAGAGTATAAAGCCGTACCAGTTAACCATTGACCGGAAGCATCTTTAAACTGATCAAGTTGAGACATGAAGATGATGATGGCCAACCCGTTTACAAAGCCAAAGATTACCGGGTGTGGAACCAACCGAATAAGCTTACCTAAGCGCAGAAAACCCGCCGATAGTTGAAGAAGCCCAGCCAATATTACGGTGGCAAAAACATACTCCACCCCATGGGATTGAACCAGGGTAACCAGCACAACGGCTACAGCTCCGGTTGCACCGGAAATCATACCGGGTCTTCCTCCAAAAACAGACGTAACCAGGCCCATCACAAAGGCAGCGTACAAGCCTGTAAGGGGCGAAAGTCCGGCAATCATGGCAAAGGCCACCGCTTCCGGAACCAGAGCAAGGGCTACGGTAAGTCCGGAAAGCAGTTCATTCTTGTAATTGACCTTTTGACTGAGGTCGAATAAATTCAAATACCTTTTCATGTAATTGTGTCGGAGTTAGAGAATGAGTGGGCGGCACCCATACGGATGAAGGTTTTGGCAGGCGTCTTAAAAACGTTGGCAAAGCTACCCCAATTCCACTCAACACCACAGGATTTGGAGTCTGACTTCAATGTCAGATTGCTGTATTCATCGTGTGTGCAGCACAATACCCCCTCAAAACGTCTTATATTCGGTTGTAGAATCCGAATTGATCTTGAAAACGCGTCACGCAATATCGCATTATTGGCTGTTGGCGTTCGCGATGTTTATTCAATTTGAGGTGGTTGGGCAATGCACGTCAATCACCGTAGTGCCCGATACGAACTTATCTTGCGCACCCGGGATCTTTCAACTTCAAGCCCTTAATATACCTTCCAAGTCCCTGATCCAGTGGGACGTAGGAAACGGGTGGGTGGCCGGAGTGGATTCATTCAAACTGATTGTTCCGGATCCGGATACCATCGATGTCAAGTTAAAAGTGGTCCTTCCAAGTGGATCGGTTTGTACCAAAGTATTCAAGGGGTTAGTATCGGTGATACCGAAGCCAAACCCCAATATGTCCATTTCACTTAAAAAGGTCTGCAGTGTTTCCGATTCTGTGACCCTTACAGATTTGACGTCCAATTCTGTTTTTCGCACCTGGTTGGTGGATGGGAACTTGATTCCGGCTTACGGGAAATCCGTTAAGGCCCGGTTCACTTCGGATGGCAAGAAGAACATCGTCATGATGGCAGAAGATCAATACGGATGTAGATCCGTGAAAACGTTTGCTGATATCACCGAGGTTATCGCTGCACCTTCCATCGGCATAAAAACCTTTAACACCGAAGCCTGCATTGAGGAGCCCGTATCTGTTGCGCTCAATTCAACATTAAAACCCACCCAGATTACGGGGATCAAATGGACGATGCCTGGAGCATCTCCGGATACGTCAACCAATTACTCTCCGGGAAATTTTGAATACAGCAAGAAGGGCAAGTATTCGGTCAAACTGGACGTAACCACAACTGAAAAGTGTTCGTATACCGTGTTGTCTAAGGATGTTATTCAAGTGTTTGAACCACTGAAGCTCCAGGTAACGGTTTCGGATTCGTTAATCTGTACGCCGGAGACAATCACCATTAATGTAAAGGACCCGGGTGTGCCCGGCAAACTCAGTTGGGCCGTTGAGGGATACACCATTTATGACTCATCTGATCTGTTCAACCGCGAATTTTATTATACCCAGCCGGGATTGTATGATTTGGCCATAACGTTTCAAGATCAACATTGCATTTCCCGGTTTGAAAAATCGGGATTTCTGCGGGCCGAACGCCTAACGGCTGATTTTGGAGGGAAATCATATTACGATTGTGAACTTCCCTTCACGGCTCAATTTACCAATCGATCTGTTTCCACGGCATCGGGTAACATTGCGTATGAGTGGATTATTCGAGACACTACCGGAACCATTATCGATACAGCATCCACCTTAAATCACAGCTTTTATGTGGACGACTGGGGATATTACGATGTTCAGCTCATAGCCACCCACGAAAACGGGTGTGTGGATGTTTCCAATCATGAAAAACTGATTCGCGCCGACTCCATCAGAATTCACTATGTACCCAGTCCAAAATATGTCTGTCTCAATCAGGAAGTGATTCTGATGAATCAAAGTGAACCATCGTCCTATCGTGGATCGGATCGGTTCAAATGGTGGTTATACCGATCGGGTGAAACTACGCCCATTGATTCATCGTATTTAAATCAACCCACCTTCCGAGCCGATTATTCCGGGAGTTATCGGGTGGTGGTTCGGGCAGAAAACGATTTGGGATGTGTTCAGATCAAGGAAGAGGACACCGCCTTTTCGGTGGTGGAACCCATTGCTAATTTTAGTCTCCCAGATGACACGGTGTGTACCGATGCCGGATTTGATATCATTTCCCAAAACATACCCCGAGCGGGTGATTACAGGCATCATTGGGTGTTTCGATCGGCCACTGATACGTTCGAATATGATGGAAACAGTCCCACACTTCTTGTGCCCAAGGCCGGCATTTACGATATTCAATACGACATCTCCATTCTTGGGTACTGCAAGGATACCGTGACCAAAACATCCCGTATTACGGTTAGTTCACTGGAAGTAAGCTTACCACTTGACAATCGGGCATGTTCCGGACTAGACCTGAATCCCGAACTGCACATCAATAACAAAAACCCCGGCACCGATACGTCTATAAAATACCTGTGGGCTATGGAATATGGATCCGATTATTCCATGTCCAATCACACCTCCTCATCGCCCACCATCACGTTCAACAAGGACGGTGATCGGGTGATTCGTGCGTATGTATGGAACAGCGTGGGATGTAAGGATACGGCTTATTCAGATACCATTCGGGTTGGTTTGAATCCGGGAGTGATCTGCCTCGATTCCTCAGTTTGTGCCGGATCACCCATTCCGATCACTACGGCAGCAGACACCTTCATCAATCGATGGTTTACGGAAATATCGCCTTCAGCCACCTACACCTATGACTCCATTGCTCCGGATTCCGCCTCACTAACCGTCACCAGTAATGGAAGCTATACCTTTAAGGTAATTGCCTCCCGAGATTCCATGTGCTTTGATACCACGGTGATTCCGATCGAGATTGTGCGTCCAACAGCATCCTTTTATTTACTGGATTCCAACTTCTATTGTGCACCTTCCTATGTTCGTTTTCGTTCCAACTCGGAAAATGCCGATACCCTTTTCTGGGACTTTGGAGATGGTAAGAAACTGAAGACGACGGATTACCGGGTAACCACGCTCTACACCGAAAATACAGGTTCTTTGAAGCCCTATACGGTGCAGCTTGTCGCTAAAAACTCAACCGGATGTGCCGACACCCTAACCCGAACCGGATTGATTAAGATAGATGGACCAGCCATCGATTTCAAGTTGAGCAATCATGCAGGTTGTGAGCCCTTGGATGTACAGTTTACAGGTAAGACCGACAACGTGCACAAGATGTACATCGATTATGGCGACGGGGTAGATTTTGGGTATCAGCTTGGTGGAAGCCATACGTATTACAACAAATACCGGATCATCGAACAATCCTTCCAGCCCATCATTTTGGTGTCCGACAAAAACGGGTGTACTAATGTGGTGAAAAGCGACTCGGTTGTTCGAGTGAAGCCTGGGCCAACAGCCGTGATCGGACTTCTCGATTCCATTGCCTGTACACCCATTACCGTGAACTATCTGTATCTCGGCCGGGATTACACAGGGTGGTACTGGGACTTTGATGGAAACGGCACCCAGGATGGGGATCGTGCAGCAGGGAAACATACCTATTCGGTTCCGGGACGTTATAACATGACGTTGGTGAATTGGAATGAATGGAACTGTGCAGATACCGCAGTTCGGGTTGTAAACGCCGTGAAAGCGCCAGAAATTAGATTTGATTTGAACCATGTCCTTTGCGTAGGTGAAGAGATCAGGTTGGTAGATAGCTCACTACTGGATCTGCCGTTAAAAAACCGTACATGGCACATAGTTGCACCGGGAGTTGATTTTGAATCAAACGATTCCACAGTGTCATTCAACGCAACACCAGGGTCAACAGCAACCAGCGTTCAACTGACGGTAACTGATAGTATGGGGTGTTCGTCTTCCCGCACAGAACAACGGTTGGTCCGAGACTCTATGAATTCAGAAAGTGCTGTTATGAATGTAGTTTCCGTAGTGGATTCCAATCGGGTTTCTGTACAATTCAAACCACCCACAACATCGTATTTGGAAACAGGTCTGGATCGGGAAGTTTTATCTTCCTGGCAGCGCATCAAAATACTTTCGCCATTCGGCGGATCCGTGTACGACACCATATCAACCAACGTTGAGCGATGTTATTCCATTCAACACCTGGATAGTTGTGGATTTCAAAGCAAACGGTCGGAAACCCATTGCACCATTCATTTATCAGCGGGTATGGGAAGCCCTGGGGAAGTTGATTTGACCTGGTCGCCTTATGTTGGATGGTTATCCATTCTCAAGCAGGAGGTGTACCGACGAAGTAATGTCGACTGGGAAAAGGTGGGTGAAGTAGGCGGATTTGATGACCACTATACCGACACTGATTTGTGCGGTGGCACCTATTGTTATAAGATCGTTGCAATTCATGGGGATGGCGTTTGGATGAGCGCTAGTAATGTGGCTTGCGCCGATGTGCTGGAAGGGTTGAATCAAAGCACAACGTCCATCGATGTGGCTACCGTTGAGAATGATCAATTGGTTCGGATCACCTTGCAGTCCAACAATAACGCCAGTCAATTTAAGCTCACGAAGGAGTGGGATGGGAATAGCCAAACGATATCCGTGGATGATGTACAATATGACGACGTAAATGTTGATGTACATACAACGTCCTACCGCTACTATGCCTATGGCATTGATGTCTGTGGATTAGATGGAAAGGTGGGCGACGAAGGGACAACCATCTTACTGACCATCGATCAAACAGATCAGGACAAATTCACCCTGAATTGGACGCCGTATTCATTGTGGTCGGCTGGTTTAGCTTCCTACGAAATAGTTCGAATCAACGGTAATCAGCGTGAGGTAGTTGATCGCGTTTCAGCCTCCACTCAACGCTATGATGGTAGCTTGAGTTCCAATGCTGCTGCAGCCTACTGTTTTGTGATACAGGCGATTCGGAGTGATGGTGTGATCAGTACTTCCAATTCCGTTTGTTTGACCGGTCGTCCATACATCCATGTGCCCAATGCGTTTAGGCCGTCTTCGGAAGTGGGTAACAATGTGTTTAAGCCGTCGCTGTTGTTTATCCAATCTCCACTGGAAACCGAGAATGGGTTGTATGAATTTGAGATCTATAACAGGTGGGGAGGTCGTGTATTTAGTACGAATAATCCTCAACACGGTTGGGACGGCATGGTGGACGGCACCCAATCACCGTCCGGAGCATATTTCTACACCCTTCGGGTTCGAGGGTCCGATAATTTTGCGCGAACAATAACCGGGACGGTGAATTTGATACGATAAATAGCCACCCCATTTTCTACTGGACTGAGTGTATCGCACAAGTGAATAAGATCCATACGTCAAACATTTTTACCCAACGTTAGTGATCATTTGAATGAAAAAAGCGAGGGATGGAATCACCCCTTCCCCATTGAAAGATACACATCGTCCGGCACATCACCACCTCCGGTGAGTGCGTTAAACGTTTAAATTTCCCACCTTTCTAATTGGGAAGAGTCGGGGTTCTGAAAGGAGCACTTACTCATTGAGACAAGCCACCTGGAAGGTTATCTTGGATTATCGCAAGGACATCATCAAATCATCCAATACCGCACTACCCGGACATAGGTCGGTTTCGTCCAATTGATTCAGCGGTGATGGTACAGATTCAATGGTCTCATGAAGGTTTTTGGCGTCTTCATTGATATACAGCAATCCGGTCAAAATTTGACCTTTGGATCGGGCTTTTTGCATGGCGGATGCCGCTGAGATTCTGTCCATTGGATCCCAGTCATTAGCCAGTTTTTTGAGATGAAGGAGCGATCCATCGTGAAGGGTGATTTCGGTTTCGGTACCGGGGTCATATTGAGCCGTAATTTCTTCGGCGTGTGGTACGAAATCGATGGTGGCAGTGGCCTCTATATGATCCCGAACGTAATCATAGGATTTTGTGGAACCCACATTATTGTTGAAGGTCACACAGGGCGAAATCACATTGATGAAGGCAAAGCCTCGGTGATCCATGGCGGCTTTAATCAGCGGCACTAATTGACGTTTGTCACCGCTAAAGCTCTGCGCCACAAAGGTGGCTCCCAGTTCAATAGCCATACTGGCCAGATCAATGGGTTGAAAGGGGTTGATACTGCCGGCTTTGCTTTTGGAACCCACATCGGCAGTGGCACTATCCTGACCCTTCGTAAGTCCGTAGCAACCGTTATTCATAACGATGTATACCATATTCAGGTTACGTCGTATGACATGCACGAATTGCCCCATTCCAATACTGGCCGAATCTCCATCACCCGATACGCCAATATATTTCAGGGTTCGGTTGGCCATGCTGGCACCAGTGGCAACAGACGGCATTCGGCCGTGCACCGAATTAAATCCATGTGAATTACCCAAAAAGTAGGTTGGTGTTTTGGAAGAACATCCAATACCCGACAATTTAGCCACACGATGTGGCTCCACATTTAATTCATAGCATGCCTGGACAATGGCGGCGCTGATGCTATCGTGGCCACATCCCGCACATAGCGTACTGAGTGTGCCTTCATAGTCGGCTTTGGCAAAGCCAAGTTCATTTTTGGGCAGATTCGGGTGGCGAAAGAGAGGTCGTTGAAAGGACATACGCGCTTAACTGGTGATGGGTTGATGAGCTTGGATCAAATTCACAATATTGGCAGCCGTTATGGGCATACCATCGTAGTTCAAGATAGGAATCAGCTTGGCCGGGTTGGTATCCAGTTCGTTAATCAGCAAGCTGCGCATCTGGGCATCCCGGTTTTGTTCAATGACAAAAATTTGTTTGTGTTGACGGATGAAATCTTCCACTTCCGGACCAAATGGAAAGGACTTAATCCGGATCGCGTCTAACTGTCCGCCCTCGGCTTCCAAGCGCTCCATGGCCTCGGTTGCAGCATACGCGGTGGTTCCGAAGAATAATAGCCCGGTATCTGATTGGTACGCGGACTGATACAACTCGGCTGAGGGCATTAAGGTCTTGGTGGTTTCCCATTTTACAAGCAAACGGTCCATGTTCTTCTTGTACTCCTTACCGTCTTCGGTATACTTGGCGTATTCATCCCGGGACGTGCCACGGGTAAAATAACCACCCTTTTGAGGATGGGTTCCGGGAAGGGTTCGATATGGAATTCCATCACCATCAACATCGAGGTATCTGCCCCATTTTTCGAGGCGATCAAGATCGTCAGCCGATAGCACCTTACCGCGATCATAGGTGCGGGAATCGTCCCATTTAAGCGGTTCCGACACATGATCGTTCATTCCAAGATCCAGATCTATCAAAACCACCACGAGGGTTTGAAGTCGTTCGGCGAGATCAAAGGACAGCGCCGTCATTTCAAAACACTCCTTTGGATTGGAGGGGATCAGTACGGGATGTTTGGTGTCTCCGTGGGAGGCGTAGGCCACCTCCGTGAGATCTGATTGTTGTGTCCGTGTTGGCATCCCGGTACTGGGACCGGTTCGCTGTACATCAATCAATACCGCTGGAATTTCAGCAAAGTAGGAAAGCCCGATAAATTCATTCATGAGTGATACTCCGGGTCCGCTTGTGGCAGTAAATGACCGGGCCCCGTTCCATCCTGCTCCTATTACCATACCCATTGCCGCCAGTTCGTCTTCTGCTTGAAGAACGGCGAATTTCTTTTGACCGGTTACGGGGTCAATACGCAGTTGTTCGGCATAGCTTTCAAATGCTTGAGCAACAGAAGTACTGGGTGTAATGGGATACCAGGCGGCCATAGTAGCTCCGCCATAAATGGCACCCAAGGCACAGGCTGCATTACCTTCCATCAATATTTTATCACCGATCAAGTCACGACGTTCCACGTTCAACGCTATGTTGAGGTTGTTTTCACGTACGTAATCCACACCCATTTGCAAAGCCTGAACATTATATGGAATGAGCTTTTCCTTCCCAGCGAATTGTTCGGCCAGCAAGTCTTCCAGCACATTGAATTCAATGCCCAGCAATTCAGCTAATGCCCCAACATAAATGATGTTCTTGAAGAGCTGTCGCTGACGCGGATCGGTATAGGCCTCGTTGCAGAGTTTCATGAGCGGAATGCCGATGAACCGAATATCCGGCCGTAAATAGTGCTCATACAACGGTTTGGTGCAGTCATACAGCAACACACCACCCTCCTTAACGCTCGCGATATCTTTTTCAAGACTTTGAGGGTTAACCGCCACCATGAGGTCAATTCCACTTCTGCGGCCCAGATAGCCTTTTTCACTCACGCGGACTTCATACCATGTGGGAAGTCCTTGAATGTTGGAGGGAAAGATATTCTTG
Source organism: Flavobacteriales bacterium (assembly GCA_020635355.1). Classification (GTDB taxonomy): domain Bacteria; phylum Bacteroidota; class Bacteroidia; order NS11-12g; family UBA9320; genus WGNA01. The sequence continues at coordinate 28,061 of JACJZW010000008.1, read as the reverse complement.
GCAGAGATGGGAATACCCATCCGGAACACGGATTTGGCAAATAGAAAGTTGGCACTGGCTGAACCCGTGCCGTTCACATTGGCAAACCGGATGACAAAATCGTTCGTTTTCTTCATGTAACAGAAATACCGGCTTTCGGTGTATTATAGAGGAACTTCTGCATATCCCAGGCAGAGGTAGGGCATCGCTCGGCACAAAGTCCGCAATGCAAACAAACATCTTCATCTTTGATCATTACCCGTCCTGTTTTCAACGTATCGGAAACCAGCAGATCCTGATCCGTATTGAGCGCGGGTGCTGATAATTGCGTTCGAAGGCTTTCTTCATCCGCATTTTCGGTGAAAGTGATACACGATGTTGGACATACGTCCATACAGGCATCACATTCAATGCATTTTGTTTCTGTAAAAACCGTTTGGACGTCGCAGTTCAAACAGCGCTGGGCTTCCTGAAAGGCTGTGCGTTCATCGAAACCCAACTCAACTTCCAGCTTGCGATCTTTAAGAGTAACTGATTTATCCGCTTGCGGAACAACAAAGCGCTGGTCGGATGCCACAGCGCTATCGTAACTCCACTCGTGAATGCCCATTTTCTGATGGAATAAATTCGTACGAGGTGCTGGTCGGTTCGCCACCTCCTTTTCCTGGCAAAACAGATCAATTGAAATGGCGGCTCCGTGGCCATGTGCTACAGCGGTAATTACGTTTTCAGGGCCAAAGGCTGCATCGCCCCCAAAAAACACCTTGGGCAAGGTGGACTGATATGTTTGTTTACTCACCACCGGCATGCCCCATTGGTCGAATTCCAATCCGAGATCGCGTTCAATCCAGGGGAAGGTGTTGACCTGACCGATGGCGATCAAGACATCATCTGCCTCAACAAATACCGGTGGTTCGCCGGTTGAAATGAGACTTCGCTTGCCATTTTCATCGTATTGTGCTTCAACACGATCAAAGGTCATCCCGATGAGTTTACCGTCTTTGACCTCAAAGCTTTTTGGGACGTGATTGTTCAGAATCGGTATGTCTTCATGCATGGCGTCTTCCTTTTCCCACGGAGATGCCTTCATGTCTTCAAACGGACTTCGGACCACAACTTTCACTTCTTCTCCACCCAATCGGCGGGAAGTTCGGCAGCAATCCATGGCGGTATTTCCGCCGCCCAATACAATCACTTTTTTACCGATGGAGTGGGTATGTTCAAAGGCCACACTGGCCAACCACTCGATTCCAATATGGATGTTGGCGTCACCTTCTTCACGTCCGGGAAGTTTCAAGTCCCGGCCCTTTGGGGCACCCGTTCCAACGAACACGGCATCATAATCGGGCAGAAGGGCACTCAAACTATCCACATAGTGCTTGAAATGGGTGTGAATACCCATGTCAAGAATGAAATTCACTTCTTCGTTCAGGACGGATTCCGGTAATCGAAAAGAGGGAATCTGACTGCGCATCATACCACCGCCGGAGATCTGTTCATCGTACACGTGGATTTCGTAACCCAGCGGTGCGAGATCACGTGCAACGGTTAAGGATGCCGGCCCTCCGCCAATGAGTGCAACCTTTTTACCGTTTGGTGTGAAAGGTCCTTGCGGAATGCGGTCGATGACATCTCCTTTATGATCTGCTGCAACTCGTTTGAGTCGGCAAATGGCTACAGGTTCTTCCTCCACACGACCACGTCTACACGCGGGCTCACACGGACGGTCACACGTTCTGCCCAAAACACCGGGAAATACGTTGCTCTCCCAATTGATCATATACGCGTCGGCATACCTGCCGGCGGCAATTAAACGGATGTATTCCGGAACCGGAGTATGTGCCGGGCAGGCGTACTGACAGTCAACAACTTTGTGGTAGTATTCTGGATCGTTGACGTTGGTGGTTTCCATATTCAAACGACCAATATACGTGCAATTCCAAACAGTACAAATAGACGTTTAAAGGATGAGGTCAAATGGTGATAAATGATGGTATGGATGAGAAGGAATGGATCGGATTGATGAACGGGTTGGAAAGAACTTTTTTAGGGTATTGTATGAATGTCTTTATTTAGAAATGTTCTTAATAGCTGACTTTTTACAAGAACGCCATAACGCTATATCCCAGTAGAATACGACCAACTCTAGTTTGACAACACATAATTCACTCATAATCAGTAAGATGATCTTTGTTGTATTTTTGATGATTCAAAGAAGACTTGTAAGTGAGTAATCTAAAATCCCAGTCTGAATGTCAAAGTGATTTAAGATCGAGTTCATTTCAAGGCAATATTTGCAGTACGGTCGCGTTAACGAGAAGATTGAAATTGAGAGTAAAACGTATTGATAACCTAAATCCCCTCTATGCAACGGAATTTTTTACCTAATTTAATTGATCACCATGGAAAGACTGGGTGACCGATTAAAAAAGCTGTTGGATGAATTAAAACTAAGCCAGACTAATTTTGCCGAGATCGTTGGTATCAGTAAGAATGCCACGACATCTATAGTTAAGAATCGCTCGCTTCCGCGTGCCGATATCTTACAACGTTTCCTATCGGCCAATCCCAATGTAAATGCGAATTGGTTAATGACGGGAAATGGATCCATGTTTCTTCGCAAACAACTCTTTGAAACCATTACGGATTTGGTAACGTATTCGGATTTGAAGGAAGTGCGAATCATTCATGCTGAAGATCGAACGGCATACCGCAACCTACACTGGCAGGAACAATTTATTAGTGAGCAACCCGTAGAGTATCGGAACTTCACTAAGCCAGGTACGTACCGGAAGTTTGAGATGTATGACGACAGTATGGATGATGACGACAACATTCTTCCTGAAGCATGCATGTTGTTGTGCCGGAAAATGGAAGCCAACCTTTGGGGCCGACTTCAACCCGGTGACATCTTTGTTTTTGTAGGGAGTGACTTTAACTACAAAATCAGACAGGTTAAGTCTCAAACGGATACCTCCCTGATTCTGCACGCCTTTAATGAATACTACGAGGAAACAGAAATGAAGATTGGCGCTATAAGCGAAATCTGGTATTTCCTGGAGCGATCGATGAAACGCTCGAACCTCGATTATAAGCTGAAGGAAAAAATCTAATCAGAGGGTTTCCTTCAGCTGTTGATACTGATCTTGATTCATCCGATAGAATCGAGTGTCGTTGACGTGCTCGCACGTTCCTATTTTCCAGAATTGATATCCGAGTTTTTGGGCAACGGCTATGGAGGCGTTGTTATTGGGGTCTATCCGAACCATTATCTCGGGTAAGTTGAGTTGTTCAAACCCATATTTCGTGCACGCATGTGCACTCTCTGTTGCGTATCCCAGGTTCCAGTACTTTTTCATAAACCGATACCCCAAATCCACCGGATCGTGCTCATGGTACTTCAATCCACACCAGCCCAACAGTTCGTGGGTAGATTTAAGAAAAACCGCCCAGCGGCCGTATCCGTGCAAGCGATAATGGTCGTAATTCATCAAAAACTGTTTTGCCTCTTCCACAGAATCAAATGGATCATCACCGGTATAACGCAGCACCTCCGGATCACTGTTCAGCGCATACACCGCTTCAGCATCCCGATGAGCGTTAAATTCTGTGATCAGTAGCCGGGGTGTTTCCAGTTCTACCATTAGTAGTTTATAAACGGTTCTACATACATGGTATCGTTTTGCCAACGGAAAAGATTACCGGCATCAATCCGAAGATTCTTGCAACCGGGTTGATACAGCAAGGTGTCGTATCGACGGTAGTTGAAATTGTATCGTTGGAGGAGGGAGTCCTGGTAGAAATAGACTTCATTCTTTTTGACCTGGAAATCATTTATTCCAGTGATGGGGATGGTTTTGAAGTAATTGGCGAATACATCAAATACCGCTATGCCCTGGGAAGAATCGTTAACAAACAAATACTTCTCATTATCCAGCATTTGTTTCGGATTCCAAACCAAATTGGTCCATGTCGCAAAGGGTAATCCTTCTTGTTTTGTATTGAGTGATTTGTCGGTTTTGCGAAGCTTCATGTTGCCCGCATCAAAGTACCAAAGTCCATTATCAAATGATCGGCAGGCGCTGGAAATTTCTCCGGTACTCACTCCGTTTAGTGAAATGGTACTGTGAAGACTGAGTAAGTTGTCCAAAATCAAAACTGTTTGCTGATCGCGGTAATAAGCATAGATCTCAAATGGATTGGACACATCCAGCTGACTGATCTCCCCATAAATCTTAAAATTCACCCGGGCTTTCACTGCACCGGTTTGGTCATACTTCACAATGGAGTTATCTCGTGTTACCAGAAATAAGTTTCCAAGATTATCCGTGGTGAAGAATTTTCCACTGAATTCAACTTTATAAACAAGAGGTTTTATGGGCTCCGGAGCCTGAGTCCAGGAAACCAACGCCAGGAATACCAGGCTAATGAGCGGGTATCGGATCGTCCGATTCAAAGCGTTTCAAAGTAAGATTATTTCCGTCGAAAACCGCATAGGTGCTGTGATATAACCATTCACCAAGATTGATGTACCGCGCATCCCGGTCCAATGCAATATCCAACGGAAGATGTCTGTGACCAAAGATCATGTAATCAATCGTATGGTCCTGAACATACGATTGACAGAAATGCAACAACCATTCCGAATCCTTCTGAAACACTTCGTCCTGAACCTGGTTGGCCAGACGACTTTTGGAGGAAAGGTAATTGGCCAAGCCCATGCCCAATGCAGGTGGCAACTTGGAGAACAACCAAATACAAAGGGGATTTCGAAAGATTTTGCGAATCAACTTATAGCCCCGATCTCCCGGACCCAATCCGTCGCCATGGTGAAGGTAAAAAGTCTTCCCGTCACGTTCAACAATCAACTCATCCGATATCACCGGAATGCCCAGCTCTTTTTCGAAGTAGCCAAACATCCACATATCGTGGTTTCCTTTAAAGGCGGTAATCTTTATTCCGGCATCCGTCATGGAAGCCAGCTTGCCCATGAGGCGCACATATCCTTTGGGAACTACATATCGGTATTCAAACCAGAAGTCAAACAGATCGCCAAGCAGATAAATCTCTGTTGCTGTTTCCTCAATGGATTCCAGCCATCGAATGATCTTTTTTTCACGCTCCAGACTTTGGGCATGATTGGGAATTCCCAAATGAAAATCAGAGGCGAAATAGATCATTTATGGATCAATACTTAATGTATTTGAAGGTCTCGCGATGATCTCCGGATTCAAACCGGATGATGTATACCCCTCCTGGTTGATCGCTCAGATCCACTTCAATCAAGCCGTTCTCAAACAAGTGATTGCTTTCATGAATCAATGCCCCATCCACGGATTGCACGGAAACAGCATATCGTTCACCGATGCGACCTAACGCTTCAATGGTTGCGATGCCGTTACCCGGATTAGGGTATACCGTCCATCGGATATCCGATTCTGTTGGTGTTGAAAGCGGATAGGCAACCGTAAAGTGGTATTCTGTGGTTTTACCGAAATCAGGATTGAAGGTCTTAACAAAACCCGTTGCGCTCAATCGCAATAGGCCGCTGCCCACTTGGGGTATAAGTGGGTAATACAGTCCAAATCCATTTTCGGTTTCACATACCAGTTTGTAACAACCGGGATTGAGTTCAAGTGTTTTACGAATCAACTGACCCGCTGCGCCATCCAATACCTCATAAACGGTTTGATCGCTGGCATCCGCGATTCGGATGGTTGCGTCCGGAATACTATTGTTGCGGAACCAAACCTCAACGGTATTTGGAACGACGTCCGGAATGGTAAAGGACGATGCGGCACGATTGTTCCCGACATACTCGTCATTCACACCATTTACCTTAACCACTTCGGCATAAAAGGTCATGCTATTGGTTTCGGATAGGTAGTCCCATACCGAAAATGGCAGATCTAACTCGGTTTCCTGATCCGGCAGGAGTTCGCCCTTCCACTCGAAGAGGATGGGATTGCCGCTTTCCACACCATAGCGCAGGAGGATGGACTTGGCCGTGGCTCCTCCGGTGTTTCGGATGGCGATTCTTGGAGAGGTACAGGTTGGATTCATCCGACGATAAAATTCCCAGTCGGTTGGTTTGATGATTCGGGTAACCGAGGCATCGTTTTGGTGGTTCCAATCGCCGTATTCAATCAGGTGCATAGACACCACATAATTTCCACCGCCTTGTCCAAGATTATCGGTTGGGACAGGTTCTATTTCATAATCGATGCTCACCGCGCCTTGAGAAACATACGGAGTGAAATCAAACATGTAATCGTCAACCGGAGCACCCGGACACCATCCAGCGCGCGGGGGCGACCAGTTTCCGCCTTGATCAATCAACGGATTCAAGGCACACTTATCATTTTGCCAGATATCCCATTCAAAATCATTCTTACCGTTCACCTTCAGGTAGTGCGTCTTGTTGGCCCATTCGCAACAATGATCTTTATCAGGATCCGTATTGTGACCATGTCCGGTGATACGGGTGATCAGCTTAGCCGTTTTGGTTTCGGAGCCGAACGTAAACGTTTGTTCCTGAAAAACGGAGTTGTCGGCCATTACACGGTATTGACGGGATTCCCGGTTGATGTAGTAGTTGATGCGCTTGACTTCCCGTGCCGGTGTTCCGGGGATGAATTCAAATCGCAGATCGATCAACTCTTGTTGATTTCCGGCTGAGAGCGTCACGCGTCCATTGAGCAATTCAGCATAATCCGTTACATCATATATCCACTTAAACCCATCGGGCCCCAAGTCAAAATTGATCCCGTATGGTGTAATATATCGGCCAATCTCCACATTGTTTACCACCTCAAACGGAACATACCAGGGTCGGGTGGATTTAACGATGGAGGAGGTGGGTGAAACCATACTGGAGTCGCGTAAACTACCATCCGGGTTATAGGAATACACCATACCCGACGCGTAACCACCAGTATATCCGGATACCTTGGTAACATCTGTTGGGTCTTCAAAAAGGGTCAAGATGGTATATGGACGAGCCAACAATGACCAACGCTCTGAAGAATCCAGGTGAGAAGTTTGATCGGTTTGGTAAAAACGCACCTGAGGGCGGAAGTTGGATTTGACAGCATTGTGAAACGCTTCTGACCCGGCTATTTGACGAATGTCTGTCATCCCATTTGCCGCACACCATACCGTGGTGTCGTGGGCACTCGCAAGCTTGTAAGGTGTGGTCATGGAATACGAATCGAACTCCAGTTGAATCAGGAGATCAGAAAAGTTAGGATGCGTTGAGGTGGGAGCCGCCACCATCAATGCCTGAATATCCGATTGGGTGAGTTCTTTTTTCCAAACGGTAAAATGATCCAATTTTCCTCGGAATTGATTGCTGGTGATACCCTTTCCAATTCGCAAGGATTCGATTCCGGTCATGGACTTATCCTTGGCAGTTCCGGATAGCCATAGTGATCCGTTCAAATAGATCTTCATTTCACCGGTGGTGGCATTTTTGGTGAACGACCAAAAGTTCCATCGATTTTTGATTTCATTATCTGAAGCAACCTTGTTAATGCGGTCATAACTAGGTCCGGAGTTACCGGCATCCCAATAAATGCTACCGTTCCCCCAGGGCATGTGGATGTTGAGTACCCGGTTTCCATTGGCATCCTTGGCCTCCAGAATGGAGGTATTGACCGGCAGCACTTCGTCTCCCTTTGACCAAAAGGCAACGGTGATTTCACTGGACAAATCGGAAAGAATGGAGGATGTATTTTGTAATTCAAGGAATGAATTGTCGGTAAGGGTGTATACCAGATCATTATCCGGAAGCTGCAACCCGCTGAGATTGGCTTCTCCCATCAATTCAAAAATCCCGGATGGGGTATCATCGTTATGGCTGATATCCACCACAACATCTGACGTACCATCCCACACAAAAGGCGCTAAAAATTGAATTTCATTCCAACCCGTGGTGGTTGGATTGAAATCACCATTGAACACGGTGGTAAAGGGTCCGGTCACCACTTGAGTTGTAGGCACTCCGGGTGCTGGTGCCAACCGAATCATACACTGGTTGATGGTGCCGGATGCCTGTGAGAAATCAAAGGCCATTGAGGTGATATTGCCTGCTGTAAAGCCTTTGGCGATCAACTCATTGGCGGTATAGATAAACTGCATGCGACGCTTGTGAAATGCATCGGTGGATTTGGCGATGTTCATGCCAATTTCTGCTGAATCCCGGCTGTTGATTTGATCCACTACCCGACGATACTGCCATGAATAGGTGGTGTCAAAAAGCGGGGTACTGACCCATTGAAAGGAGTCGTATTCTGCGTCACCAATTAAAAAGTTGGCCTGATCATATCGGGTGGAATCCATCACACCGGTGCTGTCGTGCACAATGATATACGACAGGTAATCCCATTCCCCGCATGGGTAGCCATCCTGGGTAGTTTGCGCATCGCACTTCAAGGTATAATGCATCCGGATCTGCTGCCAGGTTGAACCGGAGTCCGGGAACGTATAGGTTCCTTTGCGTTTGGTAATGTCTGAAAAATTCAAGGTCTCTACCCATGCCGTATCCGTTTGGGCTGAGAGATACATCGGCCCGGAAGCGAAGAGGGCAAGGGTGAGAAGTAGTTTATACATTGATGGTAATCTCATGTGGGATTATTCAGGTACTTATTCGTCTATTTTTCCGCCGGTTAGTTCGTGTTGCCAGGCGTCCAGTTCTTCCCATTTTCCATCTCTGGCCAATTCGGCTTGTCGGGGCCAGGTGGTTGGGTTGTGAACCTTGTATTGCGTTCCTTGAGCTAATAGGATGGCTCGTATTTGTTCGGCAGTTCGGGCGGCTAAATCCGCGTAGGTGTGTAAACCTGCCTGATGCAGGACCTCGCTGATTTTGGGGCCTATGCCTTCAATGCGTTGAAAGTCGGACCGCTCTTCTCCACCCGGATCGGGTACAAAGTGGGTTGATTTAGATTCGGGCTGATGGGGTGATGTTTCGGAAGAACTTTCCAGTTCGGTAACTCTGTTTTGAAGCTTCTGAACCATTTCTTCCAGCGCGATATTCTTTTGCTGCAGCAAGTTGGCCTTTACACTGGATGTTTCAACGGAGGTGAGTTTAATTCTCAGGTCGGAGTTGCGTTGTTCCAGTTGTGCGATACGGGTTTCCAATTCGCTCATCACTTTTTGATCGCGTAATTCCGCCGTAGACGAATTTTCCGATTCTGTCAATGAAGCACGTAATCGTCGGTTTTCAAGTACATGCTTTCGGGAGAAGATGAGGTGAATGACATATCCCAACAGGAAGGCGCCAACCAACATGATGATGATTTCCACCAGATGGATCGTGGTGTTTTGATCAACCGAACGTTCAACAATGGCTTCCTGAAAAATTTGTGCTGTAATCATACCGGTCATTTATATGGAATTCCAAATATTTCAACGCGTTGATTTTTGGCGGGATCTGCCGATACCGGCTGATTCCCACCTTTTGAATCGGTGTGGATTTTGGATGGATCGAGACCGCCATCCCAAAGTATCTTTTTAATGGCCCAGGCGCGCTGACGGCCAATGAGGTCGCTCTCTTCTGCATTGTGACCCTCGTCTGTATGACCTATCACATCCACGCGATACGATGAGGCTGATTTTAAGGAATCGATCAATCGTTGAATGCTCGACTCCGTTTCACTGGTCATAATCTTATAGGCCGTTCGGTCACGGAACCAAACCGTGAGTTTGAATACGGTTTGTTCATCGTTGTTCAGTGAGGTGGTGAGCTGCTCCGATTCCGGTTCTATCATCGCCTTGGCTATGCGGAATTGAATGGCTTCAAAAGCCGAAGTATCTTCCGGTATTCGAAATGATTCGACGGTAAATTCGGTTTTGATCCGATCGTAGTCTACATAGTGGGTTAGGTGTTGCCAAAGCGATTCGGCTCGTTTGAGCCCGAGTTGGGGACCGGACTCTCCTTCGAAATACGTTCCCACGATAATGAGGGTGTCCCGCGGACCCATGCGATCCATCAGTTCACTCATGGTGGAGTCTAACAGAGGAAAAACCTGCGGCGTGGCGCTGTTCCAGGAGAACGCAATGGGACCTTGAAAATCGGATTTGGGTGACGAAGGTTTGTCGTTGAACAAGGAAATTCCCCAATCCGATGGACAAGTCTGTTTAATTCTGCAGAGATACCACCAGGCGGAGGCGGTAAACCACACGAAGGTGAGCAGAACAATAAACCAGAACTTCTTATTCATAATGGATCAGACCGCGAAAGATCACCACAAAGTTAACATCCTATACAAACTCTGGATTACCGCTTTTGCGCTAAACGTTGAGCAATGGCTTCGGCTTCCGATTTTACCTGCAACCGGAGTTCATCAGGAGATAGAATTCCAATACCGCCACCCAATGAAAGCAAGGTACTGCGGAGTTCAAAATTGTTGATGACGTGCAAATTCAATGTCACACTTGAATCGGTTTCTTCCAGCACGGTTTGGCTGTGGTGAATGGGTTGGGACGACAAATACGGCCATTGGTTTCGATCTACTTCCAACACCACATCTATGGGTTTGTCCGATGTGACCGATACCCCAATGGCATGTTCGTAGTACGATTTCAGGTCGATTTCGCATGGGAGGAAGGAAACGCCGTATTCCGGATCTATCTGATGAATGCGCTCCAGGGCAAAGGTTCTCAATTGGTGGTAGGTCTCATGGTATCCCAGAACGTACCACCGGTTTCGGTATTCCTTTATAAAGTAGGGATGGAGTAGGTGATCCCTTCGCTTTCCAGAACTAAAGGATTCATAATCGATGCGAAGAACCGTTTGCTGCCGAATGTGTTCCAGCAAGGCATGGATGTGACGGCTCCCACCATCAGCCGTGCTGTCTTCAAAGGAAATGAGGTTGCCCAACTCGGCCGTATCGCTGTTTAGAAGTCGAACATCCAGGTTTTGATAGAGTTTGTCTACGGCACCGGAGGCGGTTGAGAAGAGTTCAACACCACTGTACTGTTTGAGCAAACGCGCGGCAAAGGACAGGGCGGTAACCTCTTCGTCTTTTAGGGGAATTTTATCAATGGAATAATTGGGATCGCTGTACCGATACCCCACATTTCGGATGTTCTCGATGGGAGCATGATAACCCAATAGATCATCTTGCCGCATGGCGCGGATATCGGCTGCAATGGTACGCCAGGCTACCTCGGCACCAACCGCATCGGCACATACCTCCATGAGCTTTTCCTGATCAACGGTTCTGCCCGATCGGAGAGCGTGATTAATGGCTCGATATCGTATCAATGCTTCCTTATTTGCCGGCATGCTGCAAAAAAAATCAGAGAATTTTAAGAATGCAGATAGGCTGCATTTTCGGAGAATTCCTTTGAATCAAAGTTAGAGAATTATGAAAGACAGCATTATCAAACAACGGTTTTTTGAGGCAGGTTCAACAGACTTCACCATTGCCATCAGCAGAGTGCGAAACAGTCAAGGTTCCTTCGTGTACATGTTGGACACCACAGAGGATATGTACAATTACCTGGATCTTCAGTTTCCGGTTTTTGAATCCTGGAGTGACGCCTGGAATTACGTACGTCAGAACTATCCCGGCTGGTGGAATATGAAGCCCTTCTTCATCCACCCAAAGGTGAATTCCTTCGTCTTGCTGGAACTCAAGCGCGAACTGCGGGAGCTTTCCATTGCCGGAAAACGGTTTTGGAAAAACTGCATTCGCCCGTTCTGGCAAAGTTGCCTTCAGGAAGACATGCAGGAGTTGTTGGGTTAATCCTTCTCTGTAAGTGCTTCGGTTACATTGATAACGTGATCTCCAACCCGTTCAAGGGAGGAGAAAAGGTTACTGTACACCATTCCTGCGCGGATGTTGTATTCCTTTTGCTCAATGCTCTTCAGGTGAGATCGTCGTAGCTTGTTACGGAAATTGTTGATCTCAGATTCCTTCAGATTGGCAGTTGACTCATTAACGTCATCCTGTTCAATATTTAGGTTACCGATCATTATTTCCATGGCTTCATCAACCAGAGAGAATAATTTGTTCAGGTTATCACGCTGTTTTTGATGGAACCAGATTTTATCCTCGTTTTTCCGTTCCAAAGCTTTTGAAATTTCGAAGTAGATATCACCAATTCGCTCAAGATCATTGATAATGCTCATCATGCTTCTCAATTCCGCGGAGGCTTTTAAGGAGAGGTCATCAGCGGATATTTTACTGAGGTAATTGGCGATTTCCGTTTCCATTCGATCCGTTATGTCCTCGTATTTGGCGATTTTTTTAATCAATCGCGTACGGTCTTTTAGGTCCGTGGCATTCAATAGTTCTTTAGCCTTGTGCGACATTTTAAGCGTGAGTTTACCGAATTTGTGGACCTCTTTCTTGGCTTCCAATAAAGAAAGTTCCGGTGTATTGGTAAGACCGCTGCTGATGTATTCCAATTTGAAAACCTCATCGTCCTCACCTTTACTTGGCACGGTGTAGATAGCTAGTTTAACCAACCACGGTACAAATCCAATCGTGAGTAATACGTTGGTTGCGTTGAACACGGTATGGAATGCGGCCAAACCGATGGTGGCGTCTTCACCATTTTGAACGGGATCAATGTTCATGACGCTGGTAATGCCTGACAGGAAGAATGGCATAAGAAATACCATCCATGTTACCCCAACAATATTGAACATGGAGTGAATTCTTGCCGATCGTTTGGCGTGCACATTACCAATCAAGCTGGCTAATTCTGCGGTAATTGTGGTACCGATGTTTTCACCAAGGATCATTGCTGCACCTACGTCAAATGGAATGATGCCTTTGAGAACCATTGTTAGCGTCAGCGCCATAGCAGCGCTCGACGATTGAACCACAACGGTAACGAGTGTTCCCAACAGAACAAACATTATACGTCCGAAGAATGGCGTGTCTGTAAATCGGGTGAAAAACTGAACAATTGGGGAGTCGTGATCCAGACTCGGTACGGCATCCTTAAGAAATCCGAGACCCATAAAAAGAATGGCAAAACCAATTAGTGCATTTGCCCACCCTTTGGTACTGGACTTTCTAAGGAACATCATAGGTGCTCCAATTGCTAGAATCAGCAAAGAATAGTCGGATACACTTACTTTAAATCCAAAGATGGATACGAGCCATCCGGTTATCGTGGTACCGATATTGGCACCCATCATAACACCGGCTGATTCTACCAAACTCAACAATCCGGCGTTTACAAAGCTTACCGTCATCACCGTAGTGGCTGATGAGGATTGAACCAGAGCTGTAATCAGAAATCCGCTCAGAACTCCAATATATCGGTTGGAGGTCATTGAGCTCAAAATTTGTCTTAGTTTCCCTCCTGCACTTTGTTGAAGGCCCTCACTCATGAGTTTCATCCCAAAGATGAATAGACCAAGAGATCCAAGCAGGACCAGGAATTTGTAGAAGTCCCATGGTCGGTCTGTATGGAATTTCCCTTTATCAGACCAAACCATTTGCTCGTCATTTGGTCCATTGTCGGATAGTATGGCAGCCACGTCACCACCGTCTTTACGGCAGCCTACATACCATTCGTATTTTTCATCATTTCGAAGATCAGACAGTTCGAACTTGGTCTTATCTGCAGATATTACTTCGGAATAACGCCATGGCTTCTCTTTATCAATTTTACGACGAAATTTGATGATCAGATTGGAAATTTGAGATCTGTCTGAGTATCGAAGATTCCAGGACAATTTGGAGCCACCGGGTGTACCACTGGAATTTAAGTTTTCAAAAGTCTCCTTTCCTAACTGCTGGATTTCTGTGGACCCGGCTGATGTTGAATCAGGATTTGCTACCGCAAAATGACCCATCAAGGCCATAATCGTTACGATGAAAAATTTCCGAAGCATGTTTGAAGTAATTGGTCTCAGTTAAAAATTAGTGCAAGTTTACGGTGATTAAGGAGCATATATACGCTTTCTCAATGTTAAGGAATTATTAACCATTTAGATTCCGAATTCAAATTGGAAGCGATACATGAAATCTCCTTTGGTTGCAGTTGCCTGTTTCGTATAGGACAGATCTGTTTGCCATTTGAGGTTGTGTCCGGAGAGGTATTTAGATAATCCCAAAGTGTATTGCTTTCTTGACTTGAGAGCTGTGAAGGATTCCGCTGCAACAATGTCAGTGTATCTTCCCGCCACTTCAAAGTTATTTTTCCAGAGGTAACCTACCTGAAAATTGGATCCATATCCAAGATCGAAAAACGAACTCAATTCTGGTGCAGTGGCAAAATCGTGTGTGGAGGTTCTTTGAGCGTATTCAGCTAAGGCACTCCAACCTTTAAACTTGAACATCAAATCGGCCATAACATTGGACAGATCGGCCAAATAATAGCCATTTGAATCCTTAACAAAACTTCCAAGTTGTCCATTTTGTCTTGAGGCGTTTTGGTTGTAGTTGTAACTAACCCCAATGGCTACTTTAGGTTTCTTTTCCCGTTCCAGATCGGACGATACATAGTGGCCTTTCTTGGTAAATTCACCCAGTGGTAAAAACTCAAACCTACCGGTATAACTGAATCCTCCAATGTTGTCAACGGTAATATCCCTGCCCTCTCCATTGGAAATGGCGCCAGATAAAATAACTGGAATTTTTGCGATGGATTTTTTGTAAAACACCCAAACACCAAAATCCCGATCGATGTTAAAATCAGAATTGACAAGGCTGCGATCTACGAATTGCAACTTTTGAGATGAGATAACACGTTCGCGATTACCTGGCAATTTTGTTTGACCAAACCATACCTCCCACGCCGGTTTGGGCGAATATTTCAAAACACCATCAAGAAGCAGTCTCGGAGCATTGCCTGATTCCGGTATTTCACGGCCATTGCCGATATCTCCATTTGAAAGTCCCATTTCAAACTTGTATCCAAATTTTTTATTCAAAAAGTATCCGTCACTCTTCAATCGGGATCGTCTGATCATCATGGCATAGGTTGGGTTGTTGGAACCTTCTTCAACCTCCGCTGTAAAGAGTGATTGAACCCGAAAACTGAATTTCAGTTTGGCACTCCCATCTTTTGCCTGAATGGACAGGCCCTTGTCATACGATGGCAATTCGATTTGAGCCATTACATTTTGCAGCGTCAGGAACGCACAAATCATAAGAGCCGAGATTCTTTTTAATCGCTTCATTTTCAAACTTTGGTGCAAAGAACCGAGCCGCGATACAAAACAGAGTTATCCTCTGGATTATGAAATTGTTATCATTTTATGAAATTTTAATACAAACCCATTGCTGGATCAACATACTTTCCAGGAAGTATCTTAATATCAAAAGACTAAAGAGAGAAAGGAGAATGTGAATATCTGTCAGTGGATAACCAACAATTCAGCTTGGGTAACACCCCAACTGGTTTCAATGAAGATTAAATAATGCCCGTCTGGGAGTTGATGGTTGTATGCAACCTGATTGTTTTCACTTTGGAATTCACCAATAACACGGCCCGAATGGTCATACACCTGAATTGATTTTACTGTTAAACCCGGCGGCACTTCCAAAACAAACTGGTCAGATGATGGATTCGGGTACAGCCGTATCAAAGGATTCGAAAGAATCTGTGAGGATGAAGGTTGAACATACGTGCACTCACTGGTTTTTTCACATGAATTTTTTTGGATTCGGACCGCATAATTACCACTGCTGGTGGGGGTGAATACATCGGCCGTAGCGCCCGGAACATCCTTTTGGGTGCTGCAATTAAACCATTGATAGTCGGCGTTTTTCTCCAATGCTTCCAGTTGATCTCCGTTTTGCGATACGGAATGGTTAATCGTTGTAACGGTTAAATCAACTTCAACCAAAGAATCGCATCCGGAAGTGGTGGTGTCGGCGAACTGGATCAATTGTGTGGTGAAGTACCAGGTATGATTTACGAAGGCAGAATCGCAGGCCTCTTGATTCAGGTTACTGTGTTGGGTTGTATTCACGGTGATGTCATATGAAATCACGGAATCACACCCGTGGGAAGTTTGGAAAAACTCATCAAAAACGCCGCTCTTGAGGTACGTGATGCCACCTGGTGAGGTAAATGAATCACACGCGGTTACAGGAGTTGAAATCGCAACGCTTTGATGAATGGTGAGATCGGTGTAAATAACCGAGTCGCAGCCAAATTGGGTGGCTTTCTGAAGAATATCGGTGTATAGACCGGATTGCGTATAGGTGTTGCCCAGCGAGGAATAAAACGTGTCACAGGTGGTAACCGATTGCCAGAACTGGCTGGACGTGTCTATGTGAACATGAATGGTATGCACCGAGTCACAACCTGAAGGTAGTTGGAGTGTTTTGTCCACGTCTAACGATTGGTAATACCACATCTGGTCAATTTCAATGGAATCGCAGGATGTCATGGATTCCTGACTGGTCGTACTTTTTTGAAGGGTTAGGATGGTGAGCCTAATGGAGTCGCAGCCTACACTATTGGCCTTGAAAAGCGTATCCCGGTATGTGCCGCTGTTGTATACCACCTGGCCGGATGGCAGCGTAAATGAATCACAGGCCGATGGATAGGTGATGTCATAAGATCGGCCAACTTTGAGGTTAATGGTGAGAATGGAATCACAGCCCTTGCTGTTGGTAAAGGTTTCAAAATAGGTACCTGTTGAACTGTAGGTTTTACCGGAAGAGCTGGTGTATTCATAACATTCCAGGACGTCCAGGGTGTCACCTGTTTTGCCTATCACAGCGTTTGACCCACTAATCCAGTTGGACGATGAACCATACAGATTAAAATTGGTGAGTGTTCCATGCTTACTGCTAATGGATTCCGTTGCTGTTTTTTTGGAGGAGTTGTTGGCTCCAGGATTGCCTTCATCCAGTCTGTAATAGGCAACCAGTCCGGATGGAGCATTACAGAGTTGCTGGAACATATCGGCCTTGATGGCACTGTCGGTGCGCGCATAATTAAATACCCGAACCTCATCAATATCGCCCTCAAAGCTATTGGCATTGTCTACGCGCAAACCAATCCGCATATCAACGGATGTACCCGTATTAATGGAAGTGGGTATGGTACCGGCGGTATCCAGGGTGCCATCAACGTATAAACTGATCGGGTTGGATGCGTTGGGGTCGTATACCACCGCCACATGGTGCCAGTAGCCATCGTTTATGGCGGTTTGACCATTTAGTCCGCTGCCGTTCACTTCCAACCGCAAGGCCTGATTGCGCATAATGTTCATGGTAAACCGTTCCCCGGTGGAATTGGACCCCCAGTCCGTTATAATCTTTTGTTTGCCACCGGTGCTGGGATCGCAGTTCGCCGTGGTGCGTATCCAGGCTTCAACTGTTCGGGCATCCTTTCCCGAAATGCCGTTGAACGATGTTTGGATATAATCATCGGTTCCATCAAAGTTGATGGCCGGATTTTGAGCATAGGTCGATAAAGCAACAACGGAAAGGACGAGAAGCAGAATGGAGTAACGCATAATCAACACACAAAAAACAAAAGTCGCATTCTTACGGAATAGATGATGAACGGATTGATTGAAAATATATGGAGCGGGAATCACAGATTCTCGAAGTAATTCTTCCAGGCCTGATCAATCTGGGATTTGAGTGATCGGTATTCGGTTTTTAGCGTTTGGGTGTTTATCAGGACGTCGGTGTTGTATGATTTTCTATTCATTTCCAGGGTCTTTCGTGTTAAACGACTGGATACCTGAACCTTATACGGTTCTGGGTTCTTAAGACGGATACCAATCAGCTTGGAATTCCAGACGTTGAGTTCTGATATATCCTCGATATCCTCCCAACGGATCAACCCGATGCTGGTGGCTGTGGAATGATCCGTAATGCCGAGTTCATTGATCACCAATCCCATTTTCTTGTCGAGCAGTTTTCGCATCGTCATGATGCCCAAGAAGAGGAAGATCAACATGGCGATAACTCCAAAGATTTGCAGAATCAACGGGTTGGATATGAATCGGTTTTGAAACGACTGTGGGCTAAATGCGAGCCGGGATCCGGCAAACACAAAGGCGGCAGAACTGAATACGATCAAACCGACCTTTGATTTATTGAGCGGAATTTCAATCACCTTCATATCCTACAAGATTACAACTTCAGAAATTGGTAATTCCTATGATAGCATCGGCTACATTCGCCCATTGAATTAGTGGATGGATCAACAGTATGATTCGCAGCAATGGCTGGTCTGGATGGATGAGCTTGCCGAGCAGGATTTTGTGGTAATAGATCACTTTTTGGATCCGGATGTTTACCATCAAATCCAATCCTTTTTTCAGGACCACCTGTCACAATTTACTCAGGCCGGGATTGGTGCATTAGACCGGAACACGATTGAAAAAGACATTCGGGGTGATCGGACCTACTGGTTGGATCGAGTCAGGGATGAGTCGTTAAGCCGTTTTTGGTTGTTGGTGGATGAAACAATTTCCATGTTCAATCGCTACTGCTATTTGAGTTTATCGGGGTATGAGTTTCATTTGGCGCACTATCCATCCGGGGGCCATTATGATACGCATCTGGATCAGTTTGAAAATCGAAATAACCGAATGATTTCGATTATCATCTATCTGAACGACGGCTGGCAGGTTGGAGATGGGGGAGAATTGGAGATAGTACGACCGGATGATTCACGGATCCGGGTAGAGCCCATTGCCAATCGATGTGTGTTGTTCAAAAGTGCGGATGTTCCGCACGGGGTTTTGGAAGCCTTTAAGAGTCGGTACAGTCTTACCGGTTGGTTGTTGTATCAGCCCAGTGCATTGGGTAAATTCCTCACATAAAGAGGTGCTTAATATTCATTCCAACCTTTTCCCTGAAGAATCTTGGTGAGGGATTTATCTACCCGGGAATCACGGGTTGCAGATTGTTTTGCTCCGCCGATGTATAGGTAGTAAGATCGTTTTCTTCCCGGTGTTAATGCCTCAAAAGCAGCGCGGTAAAAGGGGTCATCGTCCAATCGATTTTGCAATTCTTCGGGAACATCGTAGTCAGACATCGGTTTAAGTTCAACCTTTTTTCCGGATTGCTCCGTAGCAATGGCTTGTTGGATAAGCTCACGAATAGCCGGTTCCCATTCTAGGATGAAGTCCACACTTCGGCATTTCAACAACTTGCCGGATTGTGAGTTTTCACCGGCAAATTCCAACAGATTGTTCGGGTCATCAAGCAGTACACCTTTGAAAAAACTGATGCAGGCGTAATCCTTAAAGGCGGTGACCATCAGCACATTTTTTCCGTCGAGTGTGTAGGTGGGTTGTTTCCATTTGAATTCCTCCATCAGACCTGATTCCAACACCAACATGCGTAGTTGAATTAATTCAGCACCCCAGGTGTGGACCTTACAATGAGGTGTTTGATAGAGATCGCATCGGCCGCAACCTTCTTCGAGATACAGGTCTACTTGTGGGTTAAGTGCTCCGCTCATTTAGGTAGATGGTGAATTGATTGGTCTTCGGTTTTCCGGTCTGAAATACCAGGAAAGCAGGGTAAGGGTCAAAAGTAATATTGCCGGGAAATATTCACTCATGGGATCATGAACAGCGCCATGCGCTATCAATGCCCCGGTAACGGTGAAAAAGAAGCCCGCATATGCCCACTCCTTCAATACCGGAAAACGGGGAACTAGAACCGCCACAACGCCCAACAACTTCCAGATGCCGAGGATACTGAGAAAGTAGATGGGGAATCCAAGGTGATTGACGGTTCGTTCAACCTCTTGTTCAACCTGGAGGATTTGAACAAGACCGGTGGAGGTCATTCCGAGGGCTAACCATCCTGTTGAGACCCAGTAGATGATGTTTTTACGTTTTTTCATAAGGCTGGTTGAGATGAGGTCAGTAGTTGCTCCAGTCTATTGTGGGCCATATTGATTCCTTTCACAAACGGAAGTTTGAGAATGGCGTCTCGCACCGCTACAGATTGGTAGATGACGTGCATGGTTAACAAGCTTTTGTGGGTATCAATTGGTTTAAAGTCTAAATATTCCAACTGAACCGGGAAGGATGCACTTTCCATTTGAAAGGTGCGGGTGATGCGTTTTTGGGGGATGATTTCGTGGATTACACCGTTGAAACCATGCTCATTTCCCATTTGGTCCGTGGTCACAAAGCGGTAGCTGCCATGAGGTTGGCACTCCAATTTTTCAACGTGGGTATTCATCCATTGGGCAACAATTTTGGGATCCGTGAAAGCCGTGAAAAGGGCATCCACCGGGATATTGAAATCGCGTGTGATGAAAATTTCTTGTCGGTCTTTCTCCGCGGTAACCTGTGTTTTAAGTTCCATGATTAGGGATTTGTTGGGTTGTTCATGAGGGCTTCCAGTTTGTTGAACCGATCGTCCCAAAGTTGACGGAATGGTTCAATAAAATCAGCGATCTCCTTGAATTGATTGGGGTTGAGATGGTAATGGATTTCCCGTCCTTTTTGATCCTGACGAAGCAGTTGGCATTCCGTAAGAATTTGAATGTGGCGGGAAATGGTTTGCCGGGACGACGAAAACTCAGCTGCGATGGCACCGGGTGTCATAGCCTGTGCCGCCACCAGGGCAATGATGGCCCGTCGGGTGGGATCAGCAATCGCCTGAAAAATATCTCTACGCATCTCCATAGTGCAGCTATTTGACTGCAAATATATGTGCAGTTATTTGACTGCGCAAAATAATCAGGAGTGCGATCCATTAATTTTTCCGGGAAACGATAAAGAGGTAATCACCCAAATCGTTTTCATGTTGACGAGCGATGGCTTCAAAGCGGTGTTGCTGGATATCCTCCCGAAGTTGTTGAAGGCCATTTTCCACTTCCTCCCGATTGGAAAGCAGAGAGAAGGAGGAAATACCGCTGCGAACGGCTGGTGAGAAATAGCGCTCCGGTTCGTGTTTTCCGCAATAGAGAAACCAATCCTGAAGATCCGGCTGAACGAAGTACTTTTCGGTTTGAACAAGCTCAAGATTGGCCGCATTTAGGGCATCAGTAATTTGTTGAATGGTGGGCAGAATGTCAATTGAATCGGCCATCATCTTCGGAAAATAGTGATTAAGCCAATAGGCTTTTGTTTGTTCCGGAAGTGTTGTGAACAGTACAAATCGGCTTCCTGGCTTAAGTATTCGGGATATTTCAGCAAACCCGGCAGAGAGATCAGACCAGTGATGAATGGTGAGGCTTGCGACAACACCATCGGCGCAGCCATCAGGTAAACCAACCGACTCGGCAGTTCCTTCACGCCACTCAACCAAGGAGTTTTTTTCTCCTGCTTTGGCCAGCATCTCCTGCGAAGGATCAATGCCTATGAGTTTGAGTCCCTTTTCTTGTAGGGCGGAGGTGTAATTTCCCGTCCCGCATCCCACGTCAACATAGAGTCCATCCGTGTGTGTTTGAAGCAATTCAAACAGGCGGTTGGTCAGATAGGGATCGGCCTTTCGGGTAGAATCGTATCCAATGCCGATTTGATCATATCGAGCAGTCATGCCCGAAAGGTAGTATTGATTTAAAGGAAAAGGAGTTAGGTGATCAGATTGCTCATCTTTTTGACAATCAGATTAACGGCAAATTTTGGATTGATCCGGTACAACTTGTCCAGCAGCCCCGCATCACTACCCACGAGAACCCGAAATTTGTTTCGTTCAATTCCGTTGATCATGATTTCAGCAGCTTTTTGCGCGGATATCATTTTAGCTGACGATGACTTTTCTTGCTGCGCCATTTCCTCTTCAGTTTTCAATCCGGAATTCACCATGATATGCGTGTTTACCGCACCTGGGTGAATCACAGTTACCCCTACTGGTGAATTTTTCAACTCGGCATATAGTCCTTCCGTAAACAGCTTTACGGCGGCTTTTGATGCACTGTATACGGTTTGACCCGGGAATGGAATAAAGCCACCCATGCTGGAGACATTGGCAATGTGTGCAACTGGTCTGGTGAGGAGATGGGGTAGTAATGCCTTGGTCATGTTCACCATACCGAAAAAATTGATGTTCATGACCCGGGAGATAGTCGAACTGTCCAGATCATTCACATTCACAAAAGGCTGGATGATGCCGGCATTGTTAATCAATCCATCCACAGCTTGATGGCTTAATATCACCTGTTCCTTAAACGCCATCACCGCATCGTGATCAGTAATATCCAATAGATGTTTTGTGCAAACATCAGAATCAATGAGCTTTTCTGTTTCGGATAAACCCTCCCGGCTGATATCGACCATGGCCACCCGGGCTCCTTTGGATACCAGTTGAATGGTAAGTTCCTGTCCCATACCACTTCCGGCACCGGTGACTATGAATACTTTTCCCAACCTTCATGGTCAAAAGGTAGGGTAATCTTTCAATTGAAACCAATAATGCGGCCTACCCGCCACAGCTTTCATGGGATCCGGCTAGGATGTCGTCATAATCAGATTGAGACAGGTATTGCGGAACATAGGTGGATCCGTTGCTCTTGATTTGGGAGGCATAGGCCCGAAGGTGATTTCGGCTTCCACACTGAAGGGAGTTGTACACATCCAGGAGATCAGAACGATTTGTCCGCCCGATATTGGATTCAATATCATCAATATCCAGATCTTCGATGGTGGCGCCAACCCACAAGGCATCCAATAGGGAGGAATCGGATTTAGCGGTTAACACGGCATATAAATTTTGCAATGTTGGGTTATTGAACACACCAGTGTCTGCACTGGCCGGATCTTGAATGTTATAGGTATTCAACAATTCGAGCACCTTATCCATGTGTTTCTGTTCACTGGCCGAAATATTGGTAAAGATCTGTTCGCCATATTTGGCATAAGAGAACAAATACACGTCCCGCGCCAGTTTCTCCTCTTCGCGCAAGAAGCGCAAATCATTTATTTCATCCTGTGTAATCCCGTTGGATGGAGTTGGGGGGGTGTCTTCCTTACATCCCTGAATGGCCAGAAGTGCGAGTAGAGCGGAGGTGATGATAACTGGTTTCATAAGGCAGAAATTTTATGTAAAGGTATTTCCACCTCAGGCCACAGGACGTGACTCAGGTCACCCGTCAATTCATCGAAATCATCTATCCTAAGATGTTTATGGTTCTACCAACTGGGTTGAATTAAATACAAGGTGTTTTGGTCCGGATCGTGGAAAGAGGCGATGGAAACCTCATCGTCATCCACCTTAAATACGACGCCTTTTGATTGAAGCTCCGCCATTGATTTCTGGAGATTTTGGGTTCGAATACCGATTTGAAGATTTTCTCCTTTGGGTATGGCATGTGGAGTGGGGTGCAATCCAATAGAAAGTCCGGGTGCCTGAATATCTGCCCAATGGTTACCAAACCTGTTTTTAAGTTCAAAGCCCAAAAGATCGCAATAGAACGAAATGGACTGGTCCAGATCGGTGACCATCACGGTTATATTACAATGTGAGAAATCAGCCATAAGTGTACATGTGATTGGTAAAGATTAGCAGCAGGAACCGGAATGGATTTATTTGACGATTTGGTCTCATTTTGAGCCTGCGGGTGATCATGCTTCTGGTCCGGCATGCGTTACTTGATTCCGGTGGCTTCGACATTTGGAGCTGCAGTATTTAACCTCATGCCACACCTTTTGCCATTTTTTCCTCCATGAAAATGGTCGGCCGCAAACAACACAATGTTTGGAAGGGAGATATTCTTTTTTCATGTTCCGGTGAACTATTGAAGGGAATACTCCTGAAGGATATCAAAGCCCCACAAGCCCTTCCTAACGGAAACTTGGATTAGGCTGGCTTGCTCCACCTCCGAGGTTTTGGGGTAGGTGAAAATAAGTTGCTTTTCAAAGCCATGATAATCAATCATCACGTATGGCTTTCGTTCATGACGGTGATGTTTACCTCCCGGCAAGCTGCCTTTTTCCAGGATCTCAAATTGTTCCTGAACCACCGTCGAATCGGCCAGGTAGTAATTAGAAGCCATAAAGGCAAAAAGGAGGATTGATCCCGTCATCCAGGTATGTGCGATGTAATGAAGAATCCAATGAGCCTTCATGCCATCCGCTTGGTTAAGCGTCCTGTATAGTATGGGTGTGAGGGGTATTCCGGGAATCAGCCAGAGAAGGAGTGGAATCTTGAGCGGAATGATGGTTCGTCTGTACAGAACAATCTGCCAGAGCAACAGGAGAAGACCAATGATCAGAAGAGCCGACAACAGCCTATCCTGTTTCTTATTTCCTTGAGATACGAGTTCTTTTACGAACAGTTTGGAGAGAAATGTATGGATTCCGTTGCTCATGTTTTGGGAGTTAATAGTTGTTCAATGATCGAATGTTAATTCAATAGAGCATTTTACGCTCATCTACAACTCGCATCGATGTAGAGAAGGCATGTGGCAAGGTGTGTATGGGCATGGGAACATTGAGTTTCAGGTGGGTTGCCTGACCAAGATACTCCAGCATAAAATCAAATTCGGTGAAGGTTCGCTCCTTTCTTCCGGTCATCGTGAAATCGGATTGACCATTCAAGCGATACCGTATAGGCGTATGGGCATGAAGTTCAGCCACTTTATGATTGGTTCGTTTGGGATAGGCAATTTGTAATTCATTACCGCTGTACTTCAAGTGGATGTCCAATATTTCTGGTTTATTCGTATTGGATTGAATCGCAAATAGCTCGTGATTCCAGTGATCGGGGGATTTGAAACCATACAACTGGGTTTGCTGCAAATTAGGCAGATGGGATTCATTAATGAGGGGTGTATAATCCAGATTATGTTGGATCACCATCAGATGATGAACGGATGGATTCAGATCTGTTTGAAGGTTCGGGGCAAGTTGCAAGGTGTTATCATGAATGCGAACAGGAGGTGATAGCGTTTCAAGAAGTTGAGCATTCAGCTTACTTCGATTTTCGTGTGTATAGTTTGTTTTATCAAAGTGAACTACAGACTTCACCATTCGAATAATATGGGCCATAATGTGAGTGGGTGAAGGATTTGTTACCAGGTGTTAGAGAGTTTAGTTCAATGATAGGTTGAACTGCCAAGTTATGGAAATGTACCTTATTTAGGTTAAGCTGATCCTCCGGTCATTAATTCGCGGAGTGTTAAAAGGGTACTGCCTTTTTTCTCGTAATAGTCCAGCATTTCGTCAATTTTTCGTTTATCATAACTTGTGATGCAATCGGAAAGGACGGTCACATGGTAGTTTTCTTTACACATATTAAATACGGTAGATTTCACGCAGGCAATGGCGTCTGCCCCCGTGATATAGAATTCCTTGATATTATGCTTCACGATAAAGGTTGCGAAGTCCTCACTGGTGAGCGCATTGCCTTTGGATTTTTCAAATATGTTATGAGAGGCCAGTGTTAAATCTGACGCGAGTTCAGACCCCTTAGTATTGGGTTTTAATGTTCTGGTCCCGGGAGATAAATTATAATGTTTTATATAAACAACATGGATGTCATTCTTAACAGCCCATGTGGTGGCTTGATTGATGTTGTCAATGATTTCTTTGTAGTTTTTAGTTATGTCATTTTGAATGTCGATAACCACTAAAGATTTATTCTGCATTATACGGGTTCATTCTTTATATGTAGTTGTATGGTTAATGTGCTTATTTATCAGCTTCGTTTTAATGTGGGTTAATTGTTATGTGCTGGGTAATTTTTCCGTAATTCATCTTTTAGTTTCCAATATAAAAATGTACGAATTCCACAAAATGACGGCCATCTTCCCAGGTTACCACCGTGGTACATGATGTTGATTAATATTCGACCATCATCAACCAATACATAGAATCGAACAAACTGTAAGATAAACTTTTGATTGGGTACATTCAGGTCAAAGTATTCAGCGTGAGCTTCCTGTTTCCATTGAAGCTTATTCAGCGTCTGCCGAACGAGTTTGTGATTTAATGACCGGTTGTAATCCGTTTTGATTTGTCTGAATTTTCGCTCTTGAGTATATCCATAAGCCATGTAGAAAACTATGATCCAGGCAAGTACGGTAACCACCTGAACCGTAGTTGCCAAGGTTGAAAAATCAACGTTGGCAAATAGCAGAGCGAATGGAAATATTAACAGGACAGAAAACCCGAGAAGGCTATCGGTCAGGTAGCCTTTCCACGTGGCTACCTTTCCGGTTTGTTTCATGAGTTTGATTTGTTCTTCACTCACCATTACAGCAACCGGATTTATTAGAATAGATAACGATCAAAATGGAGTCCGTTCTGAGCTCTTTGTATTTTTCATCAAATCGTTTGCCGGAAGCCTTGCTTATGGAGGAGCCGTTGAACACCGACTTAAAGAAATAGATGAAGCCGGTATTGGTGCGTACCCTGATTGAGTCCGGTAATTGATCAACCGTGCCTGATCCGGGATTAAAAATGGTGGAATCAACACAGGACGAATCAAAGGAGCCTGAAACAGTATGACAATGATACTGGTGAATTTGGGTGAATTGAAATGCCTGGAAATTCAGTTGAAGGGTTAAGGTATCTATGTTCTCAATGGAGTGGATAGCGTATTCCGTGTAAAAAGGACTATGCAGCAGTTGAATATGCACACTGGAGTCCATTTCCCGACGAACCAAATATGTGTCGTCTACTATCATTTCATCATTCAAATTCTCCGGACTAATAGTAAAGTTGGTTTGATGGTTTGTTTCGATGATGAGGATTTGTGAGAAAAGATCAAGCCCAAGTGAACTTAAGAGGATGGACAATAGGGCGTTGCGAAGCATTTGAGGGCTAGTTGTTGGCAGCATGAACAGTTTGGATCATGGGTTCTGACCCTGTATCGAAGATAGGCCATGTAGGTCACAACACCGTCACTTGGTAAAAGACACCCATGCATTTGCAATATCGAAGGTTAGGCGGCGTGATCAGTCACGCTAATAATACTTTCAAGTTCATTCCTTTTAAGCAGTGTTTCTTCTTCGATATCATAGTCATCTTGAAGACCTAGCCAGAATTTTGCTGAAGTACCAAAATACTTTGCCAATCTGAGAGCAGTATCAGCAGTGATTCTTCTATTCCCTTTGATGATCTCGCTTATTCTGGTCTGAGGGATAAATGTGTCTTTGGACAATCGATAAGCAGATATACCCAACTCGTCAAGGAACTCTTCTTTTAGAATTTCTCCAGGATGTATGTTTTTTAGTTTCATGATGTGCTTAGTGATAATCCATTATTTGGACGTCATATGCATCGTTGTTAGCCCAAATGAATACAATTCTCCATTGGTCGTTGATACGAATGCTATGAAAGTCTCTCATGTTACCTTTTAAACGTTCAAGTCGATTGGAGGGCGGAATTCTAAGATCCTCAATATTTTGGGCGTTATTCAGCATCCTCAATTTTCTACGTCCTCGTTGCTGAAAATCATTAGGGAGTTTCTTTGAGAAATCTCCTTTCCAGATTTTTTCAGTTTCATTATCCCCAAAGGACTTAATCACTAACGTTCACCGTTACTAACGTCAAAGGTAAGTATAAATTTATTGGAGCCCAAATCATGTAGGTTACAACACCTTCACTTGGTAAAAGACACCCATGCTTTTGAAATATCGAAGGTTAGGCAACGATTTACCTTAAGAGTCTTCCATATTTAATCATAATTCCATTGGAGTCATCCTGATTTATATAGTTTTGGGATATAATGCCGATCGAAAACACATTTTTTTCATGAAACGTATAGGTTGGTTCTAAAACGAAATTGATTCCCAAACTGGCTACCTCAATATCGTAAACGTCGTCAATGATTCCATCTGATTTATTTATTCTTATTTCCGATGCCCAAAGTATTGAATAACCAGTGCCTACATTTACTTTAAATCTGGAATTGGGTTTCGAGAATATCTTATAGAGGATGTTATGATCAAAGTGAAAGCGTGACATAATGTATTTGACTGCATTGGAAGAATTTGATGGACCATAACGACTAGAAAAATCTCGATTCAGATGCCCAAAGTTCAAATGAAGATTATTTACAAAGTTGTTTCCAATATCATATTTGTGTGATACTCCAACTTCCAACATGTACATATTCCAAGTTCTTAAATTGGAAGTTCCCAATCCAAACTCTACGGTTGATTTGGAATTTGGCACTTCAGTTTGCGCCTGGACCTTGTACACCGCACCAACAATCAAGTTGAGAGCT
>JACJZW010000007.1 GCA_020635355.1 Flavobacteriales bacterium | reverse complement strand
TGTGTCTGATGATAACACAACTGGAGGAGGTTGGTCTGCAAATTATACTTCCTCAGGAGTGACACCTAGCTGTGATGGTGCTCAAATTTTGTCCAGTTCAAATGGGACTCTAGATGACGGTTCGGGAAGCGCTAATTATGGGAACAATCAACTGTGTTATTGGATCATTTCTCCGCCCTGTGCTACCTCGGTAACTTTATCATTCAGTTCATTTAATACTGAGGAGTTTTATGATGGTGTGGTGATATATGACGGATGGGAAGACAACAGCAAAGAACTTGCAGTTTATACCGGAGCAAACACACCCAGCTCTGTAACCTCCAATACTGGAAAGATGTTGGTGATTTTTGTTTCAGATTATTCCACCACTATGGGCGGGTTTAATGCCAATTATACATCTAAAGGATCAGCCTTTTGTTCAGAAACAACAACGTTGAATACTTCGGATCATGGCACCATCACGGATGGCAGCGGGAATAACAATTACTGCAATAATCAGAACTGTGGGTGGATTATTCAACCTCCACAGGCGACGTCAGTTACTTTAACTTTTACGGAGTTTAATGTTGAAGATGCCTCAGCAGATGGTCAGACTGTCTATGATGTTGTGAAGGTTTATGATGGTACAAGCGCATCAGACCCACTATTGGGAAGTTTTACTGGTTCGAATCTCCCACCTCAAGTGACATCCAACGGAGGAAGCTTGTATATTCATTTTACGACTGATTTGGAAGAGAATTTTAAAGGTTGGTCAGCGGATTACACCTCTACGCAAGACGCACTTTGCAAGACGGACATAAAGTTGTCTGCAGCCAATGGCTCCTTCTCAGATGGAAGCGGTACGAATGATTATGCCAACAACAGCTATTGCTCGTGGCTGATACAACCGCCAAGTGCCACAAAGGTATCTTTAAGTTTTTCAATGTTTAGCACAGAGCAAGATAAGGATGGAGTAGTGGTATATGACGGTGCTGACAATTCAGCGCAGATTTTGGGGCAGTTTTCGGGCACTTCAACACCGCCAACTATTACTTCAACTGGTGGAGAGATGTACGTTGAATTTCTTACAGATGGAGCGACTCGTGGAAGCGGTTGGGTAGCAAATTATACTAGCTCATCTGTAGGTATAGGTGAAAGCTTTATGGATAATGAATTCGATATCTTTCCTAATCCTTCATCTGGAAGCGTTAACGTGGTCAATAACTCTGATAGCCCTGCATCTTTATTTTTAATGGATATTACAGGGAAGATTACTTTGACTAGAGAAATTCCAATAGGGGGGGGAGGAATAGAGTTTAATTCACTATCATCGGGAACATATCTTGTTAAAATAATAACACCCAGCTCTATTCTGACTCGGAAATTGATTATTCAATAATTACAGATAAATCAAAGGTGCAAACATGCGGTTATAATTTGAGGAATTGAATCAATCTCCTATTGACTAAAGTGACGCTTGATTTTGGTAAGAGCTATTTTTTTGAATCCATCACCGTTCCATTTACCGGAAGAGCAGGTCGATAGGACGCAAAAATCTTCTTGCGCTCCTCTCTGTCAAAGCCAAAGATCACAGAGATACCTCATGATGAGGCATTGCACTCTTACGAAAGTACCCAGCGGCGTGAAAATTTACTGAACGCTAGCCAAGATGTCAGAAAAATTTGGTAGGGATGGCATTAGCCCCTTCCCCGTCGAAAGTTAACCCATTGCACGCACAACGGCCCGATATCCCCCAAACCTAAGCGTTTAAATCTCCCAACGCGCCCAATTGGACCCGCAACGACCCTCTGGGGTTTTCACATGATGCCTTACTGATTGATCAGTGAACCTTGCAGTCTAAGGAGCTGGTAAACTTCCTTCGCTGCATTGGCCTGGGTAGAATTGATTTCGGTTTTCATTCGGATGAGAGCCAACTGAGCATCGCGGTATTCCAGTGACGTAATTTGTCCGGATCGGTAACGAATTAACGCCTGGTCATGTCGCTGTTGGACTACCTGAAGATTGTCGGTTTGAATGGCTTCCAGCCGACGGTTATACTCCAAATTTTCCCAGTGATTGTATACATCCAGCATCACGGTTTGCTGGGTCTTTGATCGCGTAACCTCACTTTGTTCCATGCGGATCACGGAATTGGACATGGCCGTCTTGATCTTTCCACCATTGTAGATCGGCAGGGTAAAATTCAGTCCTGAACTCAGCCCAAGATTATTCTGTTCCAGCACAATCCCCGCCGCGTTTTGCGAATTCACAAAACCGTATGAAGCATTCACTGAAAGGGTAGGCATTCGATTGGCCGCAGCAATGTCCACATCCAAATCGGCTGATTCCCGCTGCAAATCGGCTAACACCAAGGCCACGCTATTTTTTTGTGAACCAGATAGAACGGTGCTGAGAACCACATCAGGAGTCTGACGAACACTCAATGGTTTCCACTGATCGGTTACCGTGGTTCCCATCAACAGATTAATCTGCCGCCTAACCTGAACTTCCTGATGCTCCAGATTTAACAGCGAAATACTGTCGGCATTGTAGTCCGACTTGGCGGTTAATACATCCAACGACGTGCTAACGCCCAATTTTTGAGCGGCTTGCATGCGTGAAAGTCGATCCCAGGATAACTTTAAATTTTCCTTGGCTGCCTCCACGTTTGCCGTAATAGTTGTGAGATCCAGATACAACCCAATGGTGGTGATAACGGCATTTTCCAGGGTTAGCCTGAGTTGTTCCTCACTGATCTCTTGTGCCAACATCAGTTTCTCGTAATTCCGCAAATTGGCAAAGCCGTTGAAGATGGTGTAGCTGGCGCCGATGGACGCATTGTACGACGTATTCTGCGCGCCATCCACTTTTACTGGAGGAATGTTCCCCGCAAATTTGAGTTCCGTGTTGTTGTTGCTGTAGGATCCACCTGAATTCAGTTGTACGCTGGGGAGTAAACCGGCATTGCCTTTCGTGGCACTATTACCGGCAATTTCCACGGATTTTCGAGAAACCTGAACATCAAAGTTGTGGGTAAGCACACGTTGAATAACGGTGTCAAGTGATTGGCTTTGTGCTGATGCGATCATCGGAAGGCACAGCACCAGTGAGAGAATCAGAGATTTAGTCTTCATGGTCGCTCTCAGATTTAAGTTCAATTACGGCGGTTTCAATCTCCTCCGGCTCCGGAACCCGATTATTCCAAATCCAAAACGTACCGCGCCGGATGTTGTTCCAGCTTACCAGAAATACCGGCAAGAGGATGAGGGTAAGTATCGTTGCCACCCCAATTCCATAGGCCACGGCAATGGCCATTGGTTTGAGGAACTGAGCCTGAAATGATCGCTCCAAAATGATGGGACCCAAACCGGCAATGGTGGTAGCCGAAGTCAGGAAGATGGCCCGGAACCGGGAGTAACCTGCCTGGAAAACGGCTTCCTTGAACTTCATGCCTTCTTTCAGATAGGCGTTCATCTTGGTCACCAACACCAGGGAGTCATTCACGATAATTCCAATTAAGGCTACGATGCCCAGGAACGATAAAATGCTCAACTGGTTTCCGTGTATGAAGTGACCCCACACAACCCCGATAAAACTGAAGGGGATGAGCAGGAAGATCACCATCGTTTGGCCAAACGACCGGAAGGTGAAGGTGATAATGGCCAGGATAAGAATCAACACAACCGGTAGGGCTGTTTTGGATGATGCGGCTGTTTTTGCTGCTTCCCGATTTTGTCCCTCGTAAAGTGGTTTTACATTGGGGTAACGCTTCAGTATGTTAGGCATCACCTCTACCTTTAATGTTTCTACCACCTCCGGTGCCGAAACCTGTGGACCAATCAAATCGGCTTCTACCGTATTTTCACGTTGTGCATCCAGGTGGTTGATGTTGATCACACCCCGTTCCATGGTGTAGGTTGCCAACTCCCGCAGAGGATACTCACCTCCGCCGGCGGTTCGGATGCGCATGTCTTCCAGATTTTTGAGGGATGTGCGATCGGTTTCATCATAGCGAACCCACACCTTCACTTCATCAACACCTCGCTGTAAGCGCTGTACCTCGAACCCGAAGAATCCCTGACGAACCTGACTTAAAATGGAGGCCTCATTTAGGCCAAGCAAATAAGCCTTTTCTTTAAGCTGAAGCCGAATTTCCTGTGGCCCGGGGAGGACGTTTTCAACGACGTCCTTCAACTCCGTCATACTTTCCATGGCGGCTCGAATCTCGGATCGGGCCATTTCAAGTTGTTCGTAATCGGAGCTTAACAGCGTAACCGATACGGGTTTCCCAAAGGGCGATGCCGTTCCGTAGGTTAGTTTTTCTGCTCCGGCAATGATGCCTGTTTCCTTTCGGATGGCATTTTCAATTTGATAGGAGGGAATGTTTCGCAATTCTCCGGCAAGCAAAGCCACATCCACCGTACCGGTATGGGTCTTTGGTCCTACCTTCCTGACGATGTATTTAACCACATCCAAACTGTCTTCACGCTCTGCCTTATAGTGAGCATTAACCCGTTGAACAGCCTCTTCAATTTGAATGAGTTTTTCTTCGGTCAGGTAATCCCGTGTACCGGATGGCATCGTTAGGGAAATCAATACCTGATCGCGCTCAATGAAGGGGAAGAAGGTGGATTTTACAATCCCTCCTTTCATGGCTCCAAAGGTCACCATCAGCAAGGCAACCATGATGCTCACGGTTAGAAATCGATTGTTCAACGCAAATCGAAGCACAGGGGCATAGAATCGATCCCGCATGCGGTACATCGCTTTATCAGTCCAACGCTCAAGTCGGTTTTTACCAGTCTTTTGAGCCTTCAGTGCCTTTGAATGCGCCATGTGACTGGGCAGGATGATAAGGGCCTCGATGAGGGAAACACCAAGGGTGGCAATAACTACGAAGGATAACTCGGAGAAGAAGTCGCCGGCACGGCCATCCACTAAAAAGAAGAAGGCAAAGGCAAACATGGTGGTAAACACGGCCGACAAAACAGCGGGGATTACTTCCATTGTTCCGTCAACGGCCGCCTTAATGGCCGATTTTCCCATCTCATAATGGTGGTAGATGTTCTCGGCGATTACGATACCATCATCAACCAGAATCCCCAACACTACAATCATTCCGAATAACGAGATGACGTTAACGGTCACGCCGTAATACATAGCCAGCAGAATCATCCCAAAGAAGGAAATGGGAATTCCAACGGCTACCCAGAATGCCACCCGGATGTTCAGAAACAGGGCGAGCAAGACGAGTACCAATATCATCCCAATTAAACCGTTCTTTACCAGAAGATCCCGGCGTTCATTGAGGTTCACACTCATATCGGTGATGAGGGTGGCTTTAATTTTATCGTTTTGGACGTTAAACGTGTTGATGTAATCCCGAACGTAGGAGGCATTGTCCAACAAGTTTTCATTATCGGTGCTGCTCACCCGGATTTCAACCGCCCGCTCGCCGTTCACTACAATCTTGTTGGGATTGTCCGCCCACCGATCGCGGATGTGGGCAACATCTTTCAACGTAACCACCTTGCCATCAGGGGTAGCTTTCACCACAATGTCTTCCAACTCACGAGCCAGATAGCCCTTATTTCGCCCGCGAATCAGCAACTCCTGGGCGGGTGTTTTTATCGTTCCACCCGTGATATCAATGTTGGACGTTCGGATAGCCGCTGCAGCCTGATCAAAGGAAATGTTGTAGGCTTGAAGAGCATCTTCCAAAAAGGCCACTTCTATTTCTTCCTCCGGAAAACCATTCAGCTCCACCTTTGAAATGCCATCGGTATTCAGTAAGTCGGTTTCCACCTGTCGGGCAAAGGCTTTCAGGGTGTGCAGGTCAATATCGGATCCCGACAAAGAAAAACTCACGGTGAAGTTGAGATTCTCCTGAAGGGTTACAATGGGCTTTTCAAGTCCATCTGGAAACGAGTTGATGCTGTTCACCGCATTCTTTACATCTTCCAACACCTTGCTGGTATTGAACCCCTTTTCAACTTCCAGTTTGATGCTGGCGGCGTTCTCCTGACTGGTGGATGTAATCCGTTCAACGCCGGTGACGCCCTTAAGTTCTTCCTCAATCTTCACCACCACACCTTCCTCAATCTCCTCCGGTGACGAACCCGGGTACACCAACTGAATGGTAATGTTCCGATTTTCCACCAACGGAAAGAAACTGGAGGTGAGCTTGAAATAGGCCAGGAATCCGAAAATCACAATGAGCCATAGCAACACATTGGCAGAAACGGAGTATCGGATAAAGTAGGATACGAGTTTCTTCACAGGATAGGGACGGTTTGACTAATCATAGGATCCGGTTAAGCACGTTGTTGGATGAAATCAAGCTCACCCAGGCAACGCAATTCAGTTTCAACAACCCGCGAAGTCATTGGTTCACACATCCGGTTAAATTCCAATAACTTTCGGTTGACGAGGCGCCAAAATTACGATTTACATGAAGTGCTTTTTTGCGCGTGAACTTTTTTTCGTGAGTGGGTTGATCACCCGATAAGCCTGACAAATAACACGAAGCCCCCCAACAACTGTCATATAGCTCATTGACATCAGACACCACCAGCAACCGTTGGTGACGAGAACTTTGTGGCTCAACGTGTCAATTATGAGTAAAGCAGCCTTTTCAATCTTCCTCCTTTTACTGTCGTCCCAACTTTTTGGGGCAACGTATTCGTCAACCTCTTCCGGCGGCGATTGGTCGGTTGGTACCACCTGGTCAGGCGGATCGGTTCCGGGAAGTACGGATGATGTGATTATCAATGGTCCGGTTTATCTGGACGGAACCATCTACATAAACAATGTGACCATCAACAGTGGTGGGAGCCTACAAAACGAGGATTATTACACTCGGTACTTCTATGTTTCAGGAAATGTGACCAACAACGGCACTATACTCAACAGCGCGGTTTCAGGTAGTTTGTATGTCTATGTTCAGGGGAACATCCTGAATAACGGAACCTGGAAGAATTATGAGGTTTCCCTCACATCCACAACGGGTCAAACCATTGGGTGTGGTTCCGGTAAATCCTTTACCGGGATTCGGTTGATCATCACCAATGCCGTAACGGTTTCCCTCAGTGCTCAAACCAGCTTCGAAAGTTGTTTGATCAGCAACTCATCAACCGCCCGGATTTTGGATGCTGGAGGATATTCCCTGGTGTTTGATGGATGTGAAATCATCAATACCAAGATCCTTTCTCTGGGCGATGTAAACGGCGACAATTCGGTATTTCATCAATCGATCTTTAAAGGTGATATTGATTTGTACGGAACCATCAATGTGGCCGATTGCACCTTTGATAGTTTGATTCACAACCATGGAACTATTCAGAATCGGGGCTATTACACGCAATGGATAAAGTTGTATGGTGAGTTTACGAACAGCGGAACGGTGCGGAATCATCCCACGGCCAATAGTTTGTACTTAACTGTATATGGCCACTTGATCAATCAAGGTACGATGACGCCATACTCCGTATACTTTACCGGAGGAAATACACATCAGGTGAGTCAGGTGGCCGGTACCCACTACCTGGGCTCCTATTATCAGGCGGATGCCAGTGACACCCTTCAATTGGAATCGGATTGTGTGTTTGGGCCAGTGACCCTTTCGCTCTATTCAGGATCTGTTCGGGCGGTATTGAAAACGAATGGTCATAAGTTGTCTGTCGACACCGGATTTGTGACCAATTTTACACTTATTGGAACCGATACCTTTGATCTGGATCAAAGCACCATAACCAGCTGTGATTTTTACGGTAACCCGGTGTTGGATGGGGAAATCAACATCAGTTCAGGAGTTGAGTTTGTTGATCCTGTAACCCTCATCGGCACCCTTCAAAACAAGCCGTATTACACCACCCGATTGTCAGTAAAGAGCTTACTCACCAATTATGGTGTGATCCGAAATCATCCGGTTGCCAGCAGTTTCTACATTGACCTCACCGGTGATGTCCATAATGAAGGAGAATATCGGCCCTATGAAACACTGCTGAAAGGTTCAAGAACACATGATTTTAGTAGCGGCTCGACGCAATTTTTTACCACCCGGGTAACGCTGGAATCTGAAAATGAATCGATCGGGCTGAAATCCGATGTGCGGTTTATGCGCAGCGATCTGATTTTCCCGTCCTCAACAACCTATGCCCAGATTCAAACGAATGGATATTCCCTAATGGCCGATACATCTCAATTGTATTATGTATCTGTCAAAGGCGACGACTCCGTGCACACCACGGCGGTTCTGTTTTATTACTGCCAATTTGATGGTAACATGTCCATTGCCGGCGATTTTAAACAAGCCGGTTGCGTTGGGAAGGGAACCACCACCGTGTACGCCGATGTGATGAATCGGGATTACTATTCCGACATCTATACTCAGGAATCTGGAACCTTGATCAATCGGGGAACCTTTCGTCAAAACCCCGTAGCGGGCAGTTCCTTCGGTATTGTGATCCATGGCCACTTGAGTAATTATGGGACCTATATCCCGAACACCACCACCTTCACCGGCAAACAGAATCACCAACTCTGGCAGATGGACGGAACCCTGCTCAAGGGACATTTCTATGCCGAAAATTCAACGGATGAGATTACCATGTTATCCGACATCACCATCCATCGCTCCAATGTGCAGTATTCCGGTGGCTCTGAACGAGGATTTGCATGGCACACAAATGGATTCAACCTCCACCTGGATACCTGTATTGGATCCGGACTCACCATCATAGGTAACGATACAACTGATTTATCGGGATCAGTAGTGAGCAATACGGAATGGAATCAGAACTACGTCCTGGACGGTGTTTTTGAGGTTGGAACGTCTGTAGAACTGAAAGATACGGCCACCCTGGCAGGAACACTCCGGAATCGCGAGTATTACACGAATTATTTGAAGGTCAGTGGGTTGCTCATCAACCACGGAACCATCGAGAATAATCCCATTGCCAGCGTGTTGTACGTGGACCTGTATGGAGATATTCACAACGAAGGAGTGTACAAACCGTATAACACCCAGTTGATGGGTCAGCGCATGCACATTTTTAGCCAATCGGAGGGGACCTGGTTCTCCGGCTATCTCTACACGTCTGACACCTTAGATGGAATCACATTGGGCTCGGATGTTCGATTTAATCACATGGATGTGCGCGGCACAGGCAGCAGTCCGGGTAGTGAATTGAATGCTGGAAGTTATCGTCTGCAAATGGATACCTCCAGTATTGGTCAGTTCAAAATAAAAAGTTCCGATACCATTTCATTTTCTCAATCCTACGTGTTCACATCAACCATCAGCGATAACTACGTGTTTACCGGTGATTGGCACGTATGGGGAGGCGTGACACTTGAGGGAACGTGTGTGAACCACAGTCTCATTCGAAACCGGGACTACTATACCCAAACCTTGACCGTTAAAGCAGCCCTTACTAATCGGGATACGTTTCGAAACAGTGAAATTGCCGGTGGTCTGAACATCGACCTCCATCAGGGACTGGTAAATGAAGGTTGGTATGCCCCGTACAGCACAACGTTCATAGGGTCA
The DNA here is from genome assembly GCA_020635355.1 of Flavobacteriales bacterium. Classification (GTDB taxonomy): domain Bacteria; phylum Bacteroidota; class Bacteroidia; order NS11-12g; family UBA9320; genus WGNA01. The sequence goes on along the minus strand of JACJZW010000007.1, from coordinate 152,678 downwards.
CAGGATCAGGAAATCAATACACCGCCGGGTCATGGCATCCATGGTTATGTGTATGGTGATGATCAGAAGGGGCGTATTGTGTTGGCCGGTCCGTCTGAATTTAAGCATGCCAATATCCGGTTACTGAATGGTGAAAAACGACAAATCGTTACCAACGGATTCAGTCTTTCATTGGATTCTACCTATGCCGAGAATGCCGAGGTGGTAGGATCAGACAGTATCATTGGCTTTGCCAGTGAATTGGCAGCTATGCTGTTTACAGGGTCGCCAAAATGGAAAGGAACGCATGTGGTGTATAATGGTGTAGTGGTATCAGATACCCTTTTTAATTATGGTGTAATCAACAACCGGCCGTCCTATACCACCACATTAACGGTGAATGGCCCATTCATCAACTCCGGAACTCCAGTGAATAATCCCGCAGGTGGAAATTTGTACATTGATCTTTACTCGGACTTGAATTCCACCGGCTTTTTGCAATGTGGTCAGGTGAATTTGTTGGGTAAAAAGTCCCGAACCATTTACAATGCGTCCTTATCGCAATCGGAGGCTCAGTTCTATGCCCGGGATACCTTTACCTTAACTGGTGAGAACCGAATCAGCAAACTTACCGTGCTCACGGATGCCCGTCTGAGGGTAGATGACGGAGCCAATTTGCAATGCCTGGATTTGATTGTTTATCATACCGAGGGCATCCGGAATTATGGAAAAATACAAGCCTATGGCGAATTCAATCCGAATTCCCCCAACACGGTGAACTATTATCATGCGTCAGCCCATAACCGCTACAATACCACCATTGAAAACTTGACCGTTGAAGCAGCTGGTCATCAACAACATCCGTTTACAGAAGGCGCGGTGAATGCCTGGTGGCGATTCAAATCTTCACCTATTGCAGGAACCGATTCGCTCCAGTGGGTGAATCTTACGTATGAATCGGATGAGTTAAATGGTAATCAGGAAGATCTGCTCAAGGTGTTCTTTTCTGCCAATGGTGGATTAAATTGGAGTGAAATTGGGACCAACATCGTTCGGGACACACTCAACAACACCATTCGTATTGATTCGGCACCGCCATACGGGCACTTCGTTTTGTCGGCTTCCGGCTTAGGTATTATTTCCTTTAAACCAGTTGTAGATCGGGCAGAGCCCAGAACCTTTGGGAATTCTGGAAAGGTAACGCTGTATGGATTTGGACTGGGTCTTCAGGCAAACATGACTGTGGAATTGGTCATGGGAGCCACGTCCATTCCCGCCGATTCGGTCTATCTCACTGGCGTAAATGGTGAATCGTTTACGGCACTTTTTGACGTGGATCTAATTGCAACCGGAAAGTATGATTTGCGTGTAACTGTCCCTGGGGAGCAACCCATTGTGCTCAGCGAGTACATTACTGTAGAAAAGGCTGAACGCCCTGAACCTTGGGTGATATTGGGTGGCCGACCCCGTTTCCTCGTGAATCGTTGGCAAACCTTTACCCTCGCGTATGGCAATCATGCCAATATGGATGCCGGTGGTGTTCCCGTTTTTCTGGCAATGAACCATATCGATGGGATGGAGGTGAAGTTTCCGGATGTGCAGATTGGAATTCCGTCAAGCTACACCAACGACGGATGGACGCAGTGGAAGGATACCACCATCGGACTGTATTACATCACCGACAGCCTTGCGGGTCATTACGGAACGTCGATGCGTATTTATCCGTTCTACATTCCAACCATCGGCGCCAAGAGTGCGCAATCTATTCGGGTCATGGTAAAGGTGCCGGTGAACGCCGAGATCCATCTGCAGGCCTGGCTTACCGATCCGCTCATCGAAACCTTTGAAAAACAGAAAAAGGCATCCACTCCTCCCGAAGTTGCGGCCTGTCTGGCAAAAGCCGCGGCCAAATACACCTGGGATAAGGCGATTGGGTTTATTCCGGGCTATGACTGCTACAAGTTGGCATACAAGGTTACCGAAACCGGTGTAACTGAAGTACTTCGGGATAAAAGCGAGCCTGAAAAACCTCAAACCTGGGGAAGTTGGATGATTAATGCCTGGGGCTGGGCCTGGAGTGTGGCTGATTGTGCCGGTGACCTCATTCCTGTTGCCAAAGGGGTAAAGGTTGCGAAAGAATTGATCGATATTGGCTTTGACATGAAAGGTAATTATGATGCCAATCAGGAATGCTGGGATAAATTTAGAAAGAAACAAAAAGGGAAATTTGATAGCCGAACAGTAACCTCAATGGATCCGAATGAAATTACCGGCCCGGTTGGGTTTGGTTCCGATGGCTACGTTGGCGTGGATGCCAACATGTTCTACACGGTGTATTTTGAGAACAAGGACTCTGCCACAGCCCCGGCAACGGAAGTGGTGGTATACGATACGATCAATAAGGACCATCTTGATTTTACCACCTTTAGTTTTAACAACATTGTCATTGCCGATAGCACTTACGCTGTTCAGGGATTTGCGCAGAAATTTCGATTACTCATTGATATGGCGCCGCGTATCAACTGTTTGGTTCAAGTGACCGGAGAGTTGGATACCGCCAATGGAGCCATCGAGGTTCAATACACCACGCTGGATCGTTCTACCCTGGAATTGAATGAAGATGTTGATCTTGGTTTTTTACCTCCCAATAAAACAAGTCCGGAAGGGGAAGGGAACTTTAGTTATTCCGTGTCGCTCAAAACGGCCGTTCAACACGATGCTCAAATCATCAATAAGGCATTGATTTATTTTGACGGCAATAAACCCATTGCCACCAATGTTCATCAAAATCGGGTGGATCGGGTGGCACCGGAGTCTATGGTGGCTTCATTGTCCTCCATCACGGAAGATTCTACATTCACGGTTTCATGGAGCGGAAGCGATGATGGCTGTGGAATTGAGTCCTACAATGTATTCGTTTCCGAAAACGACAGCGCATTCAAAATATGGAAGAGTAATACATCCCTAACCTCGGACGATTTCCAGGGGCACAATGGGTATCGGTATGCCTTCTACAGTGTGGCGGTAGACAGTCTGGGGTTATCTGAAGGTTTCCCAGAAACGGCGGATGCCGAGACCACTATATCCGTGCCGGATGCCGTGGAAACACATCAGTTGGACTATCGAGTTCGCACCTATCCCAATCCGGCGAAAGACGTGATCTATGTGGATTTGCTGGATGTTGCTCGGGCCTCCTTTGAATTGAGAAACGTATCCGGGGTTGTAATGCGATCCGGAGCACTTGTTTCGGGAGAAAATCAGATAGCAACCGACGGATTATCGCATCAGATCTATGTGCTTACCATCGAACTTGATGGGGGAACGGTCAATCGATTGATTGAAATTCGGAACTAAGATGAGGGTGCGGTGAGAGCCGCACCTTTTTTTTTAAGGAGCGATGGGGTGGACAATCATGCCCTCATAGGCACTGTTCACCACTTGATTCAGGTAGCTTTGTCCGTTTGCCAAATCCTTTACATACACATCTTCCGCTCCGCGATAGGCAATGTTGAGGGTCTTTTTAGTGAGCACACTGTCGCGCTCAACAAAGAACATTTCGTCGTTTTGTAGCACCAGTTTTCGGGGGATTCTACTCACTGATTTTAGCGTAACGCCGTTGATGCTGGCGGTAAGATATTGCCCCTCCCGAAGGGACGGATCACTCACACCGATGTAGACTTTCACCGATTGGGTGGCGGCATCAATGGAGCGATTGATACGCAGGATGGTGCCTTTCCAACTGCCGTCCTGTTCGTTACTTTTCATCACCACCTGATCGCCGGTTTTAATGTATTTCAGATCGTCCAATCCGGCACTTGCTTCCAGCTCAAATGTTCCGGGCTGAATCAATGTTCCGATCGGTTGACCGGCGCGCACCAGCGTACCGGGATGGATATCGGCCTTCACCAACACACCGGAAAAAGGAGCCTTGATGCGGTGCTTAGCCAATCGGGTTTCCTGACTGCGGATGGTGTAGTAATTGGCGTAAATGTTTCTGGCCGATAAAAAGGTCTTCAAACTTTCGCTTCGAACTTCCGGTAGTTGTGGAAGTGGTGCGTCAAACGAAATATCCCGATGAAATTGCTGCCAGATGGGGAAGTCTGACGGAAAATCCAATTGCAGATCCGGTAGGATTTGAGCAATGCCGTTGAGCAATTGGCTTTTGGATGATTTGATGCTGGCCGCTAGTTCAGAATCATCTATTCGGGCAATGGTTTGGCCATCGTTAAATGACGCTCCTTCCCGATAGTCTCCCGAGAGCAAAATGCCATTCACTTCCGAAATCAATTCAATCCGATTGCGGGCAACGAGTTTGCCGCTGAGCGAAATGGTTACAGGAATGTCCTGATTCTCAATTTTTGACGTCATCACATTGATGGTTTGGAAGGACGTGTTCACCTTGTGATCCGTTTTTCTACCACCTAAAATTTTAAAAAGGATTATGCCTACGATGAGGATGGCAATTCCAATGATAACGCTACGTCTGATTTTCATAAAGGCCAAATTACCAGGTGTGCCACAAGTGGCGGACAAAGATATTTTATGTTGAATGGATCGGGTAACAAATAGTGATTTTGATTTCCGAATTACTTCAAGGGATAACAGTTGATGGGTGATTCTGTTTGAGCGTATGGTTCCATGTTGTTTGTGGCAAATTTTAGTCTGAATACCTATATTCGTACATCTCAATGACACGGTCGAGGTTTACACACATTTCGTCATTCGTTCTGGCAATCCTGATGATGGGCTCATCACTGGGTGTTGCGGTGAATGCTCATTTGTGCGGAGGCCATGTGCAGGACGTCGCTTTATTGTCGGCCGCGGAGACCTGTGGACCCGGTTGCGAAGATCAGCAGTTTGATGCCGGATTTCATCGGGAGCCGTGCTGTTCCAACGTGTCGGTTTATCACCTGGTTCCGGTGGTGCAAAAAACCATCGAACCGATTTCAACCCCGTCAGATTTGACCCCTGATGGAGGTATAATCCTTTGTGAAACCCTTCGTATGGAAGGATCGTTTGTGAGCGAGCTTACCTACGTTCGATACATCCCTCCTGAGTCGCGGAAGTTTATTCACGAACAGGAGGTCCTACAGATTTGGAGAATTTGATACCCGGAAGTTTTGTTGGCTTCCACTCTCTCATCAAATTATCTTTAAATCGAAATCATATGAAAAATATAGTAGTTGTTCTCCTTCTTCTTGCGGGAACCGTTGTGCATGCACAAACCAACGTTCGTTTCAATATCAACCATAAGTTAGGCGATCAAAACTTCGCCTTCAATTCAGCCTCCAAAAACAACTTGAACGATGCCTTCAAATTGTCCAGGTTGGAGTATTACATATCCAAAATATCCATCATTCACGATGGTGGGAAAGAAACCAAAGCAGATGCTTATTTGCTGGTAGATGCCGGCGCATCAACAGATGAATCCATCGGGTCATTCAATAACATTGATTCCGTGGAGGCCATCAAGTTTTCCGTGGGTGTTGATCCATTTGAAAATAATAGTGATCCGTCCAAATGGCCGGCAAGTCATCCACTGTCACCAAAATCACCCTCAATGCATTGGGGTTGGCAAGCGGGTTACCGATTTGTGGCCATGGAAGGAAAGGCGGGTGATAACCTCACCACGAACTTTGAATTTCATGCGCTGGGCAATCAGAATTACTTCGATATCAGCATTCCAACTGCAGCCACTAAAGATGGCAATGATCTGGTCATTTCATTGAATGCGGATTATACTGAAGCCATTCGAAACATTGCCGTAAGCAAGGGACTCATTGTTCATGGTGATTACGATGAAGCGGCCTATGTGTTGCGCAACTTCCAACTGTACGTGTTTTCATCCACCACAGGTGAGACCAATACCCTATCGGCACCTAGTCTCAACCAGGCACTACTTGGGATGTATCCCAACCCAACAACATCCGATGTAACCATCGATTTAAGTGCAGCCGGTGTCTCATCCGGTGAGGTAATTGTTCGAAACCTGTTGGGTCAGGAAGTTATTCGCAGAAGCATGACTACTTCCCAAACCACTATTGAGGTTAATCAGCCTGGAGCTTACATGGTGGACGTACTGACTTCGGCTGGCCGACTCACCAAAAAGTTGGTAGTTCAATAAACAGTTATGTCGTTCCCAAGATGGATGATTGCCCTGGCACTAGGTGTTGGGGTGATTCAGGGTTGTAAGGACGACGACGTACCTTCAACCTCCGATATTACACAGGATTCAACGCCGTATGTGTTGGATTATGGAAACTTTGTGGCGCCGGAAATTGCGTCCGATAATCCACTGACCGTTCAAGGTGTAAAACTGGGAAGAATGCTCTTTTACGAAAAGATGCTTTCCGGTGATGGGTCACAGGCTTGTGCCTCCTGTCATCTACAGGAATTTGCCTTTAGCGATACCGCCACATTTTCCATCGGCATACGGAAGAAACCCGGGAAACGTCAAGCCATGGGCGTGTTCAACATGGCCTGGAATTCCAATGAATTTTTCTGGGATGGACGCGCACATTTGTTACGGGATCAATCGCTCAAGCCCATTCAGGATGAATTGGAGATGGACGAAACCTTGGAAAATGTGGTGGCAAAACTCAGCGCAAGTGAAACCTATCGGAATCAATTCAAACGAACATTCGGATCTGAGGAAATCACTCCTGAGAAAATGTCACTGGCTATGGAGCAGTTCATGAACTCCATTGTTTCGAATCGCTCAAAGTACGATCAGTTTCTAGCCGATTCTACGGTATTTACAGAGAGCGAAAAACGTGGTTATGTTCTGTTTAACACGGAATACAACAAATTCTTCCCGGATGAAAGCGGGGCGGATTGCGCTCACTGTCATGGCGGTGATAATTTCGAGAACGATGAGTACATGAATAACGGTTTGGATGGCGATGGGCAGTTTGCCGATGACGGACGGGAAAAGGTTACGATGAATATGGCGGATAAGGGCAAGTTCAAAGTGCCGAGTCTGCGAAATATTGCCGTGACGGCTCCGTATATGCACGATGGACGATTTAAGTCACTTGAAGAAGTGGTGGATCATTACAATACCGGGTTGGTGGCGTCATCTGCGCTGGATCAAGCTCTGGAGCAAACACGCGAAACGGGGTTGATGCTCAGCACGCAGCAAAAGGCAGATTTGGTGGCTTTTCTCAAAACGTTAACAGACGAGTCGTTGTTAACCGATCCTCGCTATGCTTCACCCTTTTAATATCCGGTTAATATGAATTACTTGAATAAAACGGTGCTTCTGGTTACTTGTTTCGTACTGATACAGGCATGTAAAAAGGACGCGGCTCCGGCGCCCAAAGAGGATGCCATCAATACCATACCGGAATTTTTCAAACCATCTCCCCGGTCAAGTTACGGAGAGAATCAACCCAAGGTGTTGGAATTAGCCGGACCCAATTCCGGATTGATGCGTCCAACCGATCTGGATTTTAATCCAGGGAGATCGGATGAATTGTGGGTGGTGAATGAGGATTTTGTGAACACGGGTGGATCCACCATCATGTTTACCGGTGTCTCAACAGGAAACCCCAAAGCTGATCACCGACGGGATGGAAATGCCTGGCATTTTATGTCCATGCCCACGGGAATTGCTTTTGGGGACAACGGATTTTGGGCCACATCATCCGGAATATTGGATGCCAATCACCAAAACGGTTCGTTCACAGGCCCGGCACTTTGGAGTGCGGATCTGAACGTATATGCTCAGCCATCCGGAGGAAACGGCAGCCACATGGACATGTTGCACGGAAGTCCCTATTCCATGGGGATTGCCTGGGAACGGGACAATGTGTATTGGGTGACCGACGGGTTTAACGGTTATTTAGTGATGTATGACTTCCGCAATGATCATGGCGCGGGAAACTCCAACCATGACGATGGCATTATCCATCGATATGGCGGAATTTCGTTTAAACGTATAGAAGGCGTTCCTAGTCATCTAGAAATTGATGACAAACGGGAGTTCCTCTATATGGTGGATAACGGAAATAGCCGTGTATTAAAGATTGATCTTCGTTCAAAGGAACGATTGAGTTCACTTCCTCTTCGAAATGAAGTGTTGGCGGATCACGCGTCATACAAGGCTGATTATTCTGTTTTTTCCGAAGATCAGGTTCAACAATACTGTGGTATTGCCCTGAACGGTGACCGTGTTTTTCTATCCGACCATAAAACCGGAACCATTTTGTGCATTCATGCACAATCGGGTGAAGAACTGGGTAGGGTGGAGACCGGAATTGAAGGAATCACAGGTTTGGTGGTGGATAAAAACAATCGGTTGTATTTCGTGTCCTACACAGAAAGTGCCCTCTATCAATTGCAACCACAATGAATCTAATTCATATAAAAGACATGGTATGCCCCAGGTGCGTTCAATCCGTTGAACGCACCTTTAAACAGATCGGAGCCACTTCGGTTGAGGTACAACTAGGGGTGGTTCAGATTGATCATCACCTGTCAGACACACAATCCAGAAAATTGGATCAATTACTGGAAGACGATGGCTTTAAACGCCTTCAGAATGTCCAGGAACAACAAATTGAACAGCTAAAGCACATCGCCATGCGTTATGTGGATTCCTTGAGTATGGGAAGTGCTGTAAAGCTATCGCAATTTGTCAAGGAACGGTTCAATGCCGACTATCAAAAGGCAAGCAGGTTATTCTCTACTGTGGTAGGGATAACACTGGAAGAGTATGTCATCCGACTTCGGATTGAGAAGGCAAAGGAATGGTTGTTATTCAAAGAATGCACACTGGCTGAGGTGGCAGATGAGCTGGGATACGCAAGTGCGGCTTACCTTTCAAAGCAGTTCAAGCAGGTTACTGGCGTCACACCAACCACCTTCAGAATTTCGGGACATCCAATACGGATTCCGAAAAATCAGATTTGACAAAATGTTGTACGCGGAATACAAAATGGTGTAACATCTTCGGTTGGAAGTAAACAGACCTTTGTGTCACTATGAAAACGAAATACACAATTTCAGGAATGACGTGTCAAGGATGCGTGGCAACGGTTCAACGAACGTTGGCTTCTGTGGAAGGGGTAACCTCGGTAGATGTGGATCTTACAACCGCCATCGCCGAAGTGGAACATACAAATGCTTTATCACTCCAGGCATTGCAAGAAATCATGGAGAATCAAACACATTTTCGAGTAACGGGCTTGGCAAATACACACACATCGATTGAAGACAAGGCATTACCCGAAAAATCGGTGGCAACCTACAAACCTTTGATTTTAATCGTGTTGTTTCTGGTGGGTGTAAGCTACCTGGTTCAACTGAATGACGCCCAATTTTCATTCGATCGTTGGATGCGCCACTTTATGTCCGGCTTCTTCCTCGTGTTCTCCTTTTTTAAGCTGTTGAATGTTCGGGAATTTGCCCAATCGTATCGTATGTACGACATCGTTGCCAAGGCTGTTCCTGCCTGGGGCTTGATCTACCCGTTCGTGGAGCTGGCTTTGGGTATTGGGTATCTGATCAATTTTCAACCGGAGATCCTGAACGCCGTTACGGTTGTGATTTTGGGTGTGAGTGCTATCGGGGTCATACGGGCTAATTTGCGGAAAGATGAAATTCGTTGCGCGTGCTTAGGAACGGTTTTTAACCTTCCAATGAGTACAGTTACCATTGTGGAAGATGTTACTATGGTGGTTATGGCACTTTGGATGCTGATGATGTAAAAGTTTGGGGAGTTTAAGAACATACCTCGATAAAGGCTGGAGAAATAACAGACTCCAGGTTTTATTTCTACTACTTCTTTTGACGTCGATTATCGGGTATTGTCTGTTGATGCCTTTGATATCAAGTCCCCATCCATCTGTAACGTATACTGAAGTTGTGTTTGTGCGTTTGGAACAGCATGCCGTTAATCATCCTTCTCATACGGTTCAAAATTCACCCCTCTCTGGCCTCAGGTATATGAATTCAAGGGTCAGGGATCATGGTCCATTTGGCGAAATGAGTGGGGAGAAAGATCCGGATCTAAAGGATAGACATCCCGGTTTATGGATAGTGACAAATCGTGTATGGTACTTCCCGGAGACTCCCATAAGCAGGTTATTTCAACCTGAAGTTCATCGTTTAAAACGTCTGGCTCTGCTACAGACCTTTCGCATTTGACAGGCCACCTGTAATTCGCATTTAACCGTTTTATTAATACGTTAGCCGGTGCTCAAAACACCATGAACTGGTATGCTTAATAAGTTGATACGATATTTTCTGGAGAACAAACTGGTGACCATTATCCTGATGGTCGTGTTTGTAGCGTGGGGCTGTGTTACGTCACCATTTGGGTGGAAGTTGGATCCCCTGCCATCAGATCCCGTACCGGTTGATGCGATACCGGATATAGGTGAAAATCAACAGATCGTTTTTACCCAATGGATGGGCCGATCTCCTCAGGATATTGAGGATCAGATAACCTATCCACTCACCTCGGCGTTGTTGGGGATTCCTGGAGTGAAATCCATCAGAAGTTCATCGGTATTTGGATTCAGTAGTATCTACATTATTTTTAATGAAGATCGGGAATTCTATTGGTCCAGAAGTCGCGTTCTGGAAAAATTGAATTCACTTCAGTCGGGTTTGTTGCCGGAAGGAGTACAACCTGCTCTTGGTCCGGATGCCACGGCTCTTGGTCAGGTGTTCTGGTATACGTTGGAAGGACGGGATCCGGATGGAAATCCAACAGGAGGATGGGATTTACATGAGATTAGAACCGTTCAGGACTACTATGTCAAGTATGGTTTAACCGCCGTTGAAGGTGTTTCCGAGGTTGCTTCTATTGGGGGATATGTCCAGGAATATCAGATAGACGTTGATCCCGATGCCCTCCGGGCATATAACATTCCACTGCATGCCGTTATGAAGGCCGTTCGTCAATCGAATAGGGATGTTGGGGCTAAAACCATTGAGATTAATCAGGCGGAGTATCTGGTGCGTGGGCTCGGTTATATTAAGTCCATTGATGATCTGGAGCGATCCGTTGTTTCGGTAAACAACAATGTCCCAATTCGGATTAAAGACATCGGTCGGGTAACCCTTGGGCCGGCCATCAGACGAGGTGTTTTGGATAAAGACGGAGCCGAAGTGGTGGGCGGTGTGGTAGTTGCCCGATATGGGGCAAACCCCTTACAGGTGATCAATGGTGTTAAGGACAAAATGTTGGAATTGGCACCCGGATTACCCAGGAAGACCTTGGAAAATGGGGTTGAAACACAGCTCACCATTGTACCGTTTTACGATCGAACGGAATTAATCTATGAAACATTAGGCACCTTGGAGGAAGCCTTGGCACTCGAAATCCTAATTACCATTCTGGTGGTTATTGTCATGGTTCTAAACTTGCGGGCATCACTACTTATCGCCAGTTTGTTGCCCATGGCTATTCTGATGGTGTTCATTGCCATGAGATACCTGGGTGTTGATGCCAATATTGTGGCCTTATCCGGTATTGCCATCGCCATTGGCACTATGGTGGACATAGGCATTGTCTTGTCTGAGAACGTCATAAAGCATGTGCGGGAATCACCATCGACTCAACCCCTGACACTAACCATTTATCAGGCGGCATCAGAGGTTAGCGGAGCCATTGTTACGGCAGTTTCCACCACCATTGTAAGTTTTATCCCAGTATTTACCATGGAGGCTGCGGAGGGTAAGTTGTTCAAACCGCTGGCCTTCACCAAGACCTTTGCCTTATTGGCCTCACTGGTGGTAGCGTTAATTATTTTACCTACCCTGGCCAATTGGTTTTTTGGATGGAAGGTGCGCAGACGTCTGATGGCTCAATTAATTAATGCCCTACTGTTTATCGTGGGGATTTGGGCAACGATCTGGGTTGATACCTGGGGCGGTTTAACACTGATGGGCATGTCATTAGCGTGGTTCATTTCCAGGCAATATGGTGATCGGGGGAGGCTCATTAAGCACTTGCCGTTGGTGGTGATACTGATTGCGGTAACCGGACTATTAGCCGAATATTGGATGCCGCTGGGAGCCAATAAGTCCATGTTTCTCAACACGGTGTTTGTGTTGATTGTGCTGGGATTGATTTTAGGCGGATTTTATCTGTTGGAACATCAATACAAACGCATCCTCTATTGGTGTCTGAATAACAAGGTCAAATTCTTAGTGTTACCGGTGTTGGTGATTCTATTTGGGAGCATTATCTGGCAGGGATTTGATCGCGTATTTTTCCCACTGCGCAAAGCCCTGTCAGCCGTTCATGTGAACGTGACATCAACCGCCACATGGAAATCGTTGGATCATACCTTTCCCGGTGTGGGTAAGGAGTTTATGCCTTCGTTGGACGAGGGGAGTTTTTTGCTCATGCCCACGTCCATGCCTCATTCAGGTGTGGCATTCAACCAACGGGTGGTGCAACAACTCGATATGTTGTTGGCCAATATTCCCGAGGTGGAATTATCGGTTGGAAAGATGGGGCGTGTGGAATCTGCTCTGGATCCGGCTCCCATCTCCATGTTCGAAAACATTATCAACTACAAACCGGAATTCGTCCTCAACAAGAAGGGACATCCCGTTCGGTTTCGGGTAGATGATCAAAATCGGTTTGTTCTCAGATCCGGTGATACGCTGTCCAACGAAGCAGCGATTGGTCAACAAATTAACCCAGATCATCTGATTCCGGATGATAAAGGCCATTACTTCCGAAACTGGAGGGAACACATACATTCATCCAATGATATGTGGGAGGAAATCGCACGGGTCACCGCGATACCCGGAGTAACATCGGCACCCAAGTTACAGCCAATTGAAACCCGGTTGGTCATGCTACAAACCGGAATGCGGGCGCCCATGGGGATAAAAATCTACGGTCCTGATCTCTCTACAATACAACGCTTTGGGATGGAAGTTGAAGCCTTCTTGAAACGTGTCCCATCCGTGAAAGAGGAGTCGGTTTTTGCCGATCGCATCGTTGGAAAGCCGTACCTGGAACTCAAGATTGATCGGGATGCTATTGCCCTCTATGGCATGAGTGTGGAGGAACTTCAGCAAGCCATTGAGACAGCCATTGGCGGGATGTCCATTACCTGGACTGTTGAAGGCAGGGAGCGCTTTCCGGTAAGGGTTCGGTATCCGCGGGAACTTCGGGATAATCCTGAAAAACTTCGAAATGTGTTCATTTCTACCCCGGTAGGAATTCAGGTTCCACTGGGCGATTTGGTGACCATAGATTACGTCCGGGGACCTCAGATGATTCGGAGTGAAAATACCTTCCTGGTTGGTTACGTCTTACTCGATAAGAAGGATGGTTTTGCAGAGGTTGATGTAGTAAACGATGCTACTCGGTTTCTGAATGAAAAAATTCAAAATGGCGAACTCAAGGTTCCGCCAGGTGTGAGCTATAAATTCTCCGGGAGTTATGAAAATCAGGTCAGGGCAGAAAAACGTTTATCGGTGATTGTGCCGCTGGTACTCATCATCATCTTCCTTATTCTCTATTTTCAGTTTAAATCGATCTCAACCTCACTCATGATATTTACGGGAATAGCCATGGCCTTCAGTGGGGCGTTTATTATGCTTTGGCTTTACGGACAAAGCTGGTTTATGGATTTTTCGGTGTTTGGAGCCAATCTCCGAGACCTGTTTCACATGAAGGTTGTGAATCTCAGTGTGGCTGTTTGGGTAGGGTTCATTGCCCTTTTTGGCATTGCAACGGATGACGGCGTATTGATGGGTACCTATTTGGATCAAAGCTTCCGGAAATCCAAACCCACATCCTTGAATGAAATTCGAAATGCCGTAGTCCATGCCGGGCAACGGCGCATCAAACCGGCCATTATGACTACCGCTACGACTATCATTGCGCTATTGCCGGTGTTATCGTCCTCCGGGCGGGGAGCCGATATCATGATACCGATGGCCATTCCGGCGTTCGGCGGAATGGTGGTGGCGTGTATCACCTATTTCATTGTCCCTGTATTATATAGCTTACGGGAAGAACGAAAACTAATCAAATCATCATGAGAGGCTTAACTATATGCATGTTCATCTTTTTCGGCAACTGGTTTTCTTCGGAGTTGTGTGCCCAAAGTTTGGATGATTACTTGGCGATTGCTGCGGAAAATAATCCTCAGCTGACCTCAAAGTATGCTCTTTTCGAGGCATCTCTTCAGCGCGTGACCCAAGCGCATTCCCTTCCGAATCCGAGCCTGTCTTTCGGCTATTTTATTCGGCCGGTTGAAACTCGAGTGGGCCCACAACTGGCCAAACTGGGACTGGCACAAATGTTTCCCTGGTTCGGAACATTAAAGGTACAGGGAGAGATGCAAGCTTACCTGGCTGAGGCCAATTACCAACGCTTTCTTGATGCACGGAATGAGTTATTCCATCAGGTACGTTCAGCATGGTACCCAATCTATGAACTCAATCAGAAGTTGGCCATTCAACAACAGTACCTCGACGTTCTGTTACAGTATAAGGAGCTGGCTACATCACGGTATAAAAATGATAAGGCTGATATGGTTGATGTACTTCGGGTTGATGTGCAGCTGATCCAAGCCAAATCGGATCTGGCGAACTTACGGGATCAAAAAAGACCTCTGATCATACAGTTCAATTCAATTCTCAACCGTGATGGACAGGAAGAAGTGATGGTTCCGGACTCCCTGGAACCCGAATCCTTTTATTTGGATCAACTTAAAGAAGATAGCTTGTTTACGTCGCATCCAACACTGGCGGCGTATGAGATGGAGTTAAAATCGGCCCAGCGTCTGGAGGAAATCGCCCATAAACGGAACTTGCCCGGCTTTGGTGTTGGAGTGGATTATGTGATGGTAGGAGACAATGCGTCCGGTACGCCAAATAATGGAAAGGACGCGATTATGCCCATGGTCTCCATGAGTTTACCCATCTTTCGTTCCGCCAATCAGGCGCGGGTAAAGGAGGCTCAATTCAAACAGGAAGGAATTGCTGCTTCCCGGGACGCCTTCGCAAATAACCTGCGTTCATCCTATGCACAAACCATTTATAGCATCGTAAAACAGCGCAGGGAAATGACCACTATTTCGGAGCAAATAGAGGTGATAAATCGGTCATTGTCTCTGCTCACAAAGTCATACGTTAATGCCGAAGTGAATATGGATGACCTCCTGGTGATGCAACAGCAACGCTTATTCTTTCAAATGAAAGAGGCCGTTGCGTTTACCAATTATCACCTTGCCTTGTCAAAATTCGAATATCTGACAGCCAAAACGGAATAACATGAAACGGATTAAACGAACAACCTTACTCCTCGTTCTTTCAGCACTGATCGTTGGGATGGTACTGGGAAAATGGTTTTTTGGCGGTCAAACGCATCGCGATAGTCCAACTACCGATGTGGCACCGGTCTCAACCATTTGGACTTGTACCATGCATCCTCAAATCCGGCAAACTGAGCCGGGTCAATGCCCGATATGCGGTATGGATCTGGTCCCGCTTCGATCAACGGAAACAGGTGACCCCGGAACCATTCACATGTCGGCAACAGCCATGCAGCTGGCGAACGTTCAAACCCAACGGGTAAGCAAAGGCAAAGCCATCAAGCAAATACGGTTGAATGGAAAGGTTCAGGTTGATGAGCGAACCATCACATCCCAATCATCACACATTCCCGGACGAATTGAGCGATTGATGATCAATTATACCGGTGAGGATGTGCGGAAGGGGCAGCAATTAGCCACGGTGTATTCTCCGGAATTGGTGGTGGCACAAGAGGAGCTTTTTGAAGCGCATCGACTAAAATCCCAACAACCTGAATTGTATCAGGCGGCTCGGAGCAAACTGTCTAAATGGAAGTTATCTGATGCACAAATAGACGGCATTCTGGCAGCAGGTACGCCAAAGGACAACTTTTCCATCCTGTCGGAAGCATCAGGAGTGGTGATGCGAAAATGGGTAAACACCGGTGATTATATCCAAAAAGGCCAGGTACTTTATGATGTGGCGGATCTTTCAACGGTCTGGGTACTATTCGATGTATATGAACGTGATCTGGCCTGGGTGCATGTTGGTGATAACCTGGAGTTTACCGTTTCTACACTGCCCGGAAAGTCGTTTCTCGGCCAGATTTCCTTTATTGACCCCATCATTGATCCCGCTACCCGCGTAGCATCAGCTCGCGTTGAGATGAAGAATTCTGGAATTCATCTCAAGCCGGAGATGTTTGCCGTAGGGAGGCTGAAGAGTAGGTTGTCTCAACCGGAGAATGACTTGGTTATCCCTGCATCTGCTGTGATGTGGACGGGTGAGCGATCGGTGGTATATGTGAAGCAAGAATCTAATCATGCCATTGGGTTTCAGTTACGTGAAGTGGTATTAGGGGCATCGCTGGGTGATTCCTATGTGGTTCAAAAGGGGTTGACCGAAGGGGAAGAAATTGCTGTCAATGGTACGTTTAGCATTGATGCGGCGGCCCAATTGGCGGGTAAGCCAAGCATGATGAATCCAACAGGCGCAGAGATGCAAGCAGGGCATCCGGGACTTGACGTGGCTCAACAGGAGACTATGCCTGCGGATGAACTCTCACCGCATGCTGCAAAAGCCTTGTTAATCCTGTTCAATGACTACATCCGTTTAAAAGATGAATTGGTACAGAATAATTTGGAGGAAGTGAAAAAAAGTACCCGGTTGTTTCAAAAGCATTTGGAAGGAACGGACATGAGTCTGTTTCAGGGGAGGCGTCACAAGGCCTGGATGGAGCAATACACTAAACTCACCAAGGATCTTTCCGATATGGTGTTGGCGGAGAATCTTGGAGAGGCTCGTCGTTCTTTTCAATCCTTATCCGTTGCCACGATTACCCTTTCGAGCCAAATGGGATCCCTGAACAAAACCTTCTATGTTCAACACTGTCCTATGGCTGATGGAAATCGCGGTGCTGATTGGTTAAGTATCGATAAAACCATACGGAATCCCTACTTCGGTGAGAATATGCTCACATGTGGGTCCATCATTAAAACCATCAAATAAGTTTAAAATCAAATCATTATGAAAAGTTTAATTCATCTATCCGGGCTACTTTTTTGGATGTGCTCTGCTGTTTTGACCCAGGCATCCGTGGGTGCAGCCTTCACCACTTCCGCTGTAAAAACCGACAGTTTTCATGTGAGTGGAAATTGCGGAATGTGTAAATCTCACATCGAAGATGCCTTAAAAAATGTCAAGGGCATTGAATCTTCAAATTGGGATAAGGAAGCCAAAAAGATAACCGTTACCTATGATCCTTCTGTCATACGCCTGTTGGAGATCAAACAATTAATTGCCGCAGCCGGATACGATACGGATGAAATCAAGGCAACCGCAGAAAGGTATAACGGATTACCGGGTTGCTGCAAGTACGAACGATAGATTATTCACCTAAATCCCACAGAGATGGAACATCACGCGGATCACCATAATCAGCACCAGAATCAGCATCATGGCCACCACGCCATGAACCATGATCATACGTCGCATCACGAACACATGATCGCCGATTTTAAAAAGCGATTTTGGTTCTGTTTGTTGCTCACTATTCCGGTTTTTGTGCTGTCGCCGATGCTGCAGTCGATGCTGGGGTTTTCTGTTGATTTTTCCGGTAAATCCTATGTGTTGTTCGGCTTGGCTACCATCGCTTTTGTCTATGGTGGATGGCCGTTTCACAAAGGACTTCGGGATGAACTGAAAAAGCGATCGCCGGGTATGATGACCCTGATTGCCCTGGCTATTTCGGTGGCGTATCTGTACAGCAGTGCCGTGGTTTTTGGGTTATCGGGTAAGATGTTTTTCTGGGAACTGGTTTCCTTAATAGACATTATGTTGGTAGGGCATTGGATTGAAATGAAATCCGTTTTGGGGGCGTCCAGGGCACTGAATATGTTGGTGTCCATGATGCCGTCAGAAGCGCACAAGGTTCATGGCCAACACGTAATGGATGTCCCGATCTCTGAGATTCAAAACGGTGATTTCCTCTTGGTAAAGCCCGGTGAAAAAGTCCCGGCGGATGGCAGGATTACAGAAGGATCAGGTTCGGTAAATGAATCGATGCTTACAGGTGAGTCCAGGCCGGTTGAAAAACAACCAGGGGATGAGGTAATCGGAGGAAGTATCAACGGAACCGGTTCATTTACCCTGGAGGTCATTGGAATTGGTCCCGAAAGTTATCTGAATAAGGTTATTACCCTGGTTCAGGAAGCCCAACGGACCAAATCACGTACGCAACATCTGGCCGATAAAGCGGCGAAATGGTTAACCTACATCGCACTGTCCGTAGGCATCATCACATTGGTGGTTTGGCTGGGAGTGGGCGCAGAGGGGTCGTACGCTCTGGAACGCATGGTTACGGTGATGGTGATCTCTTGTCCGCATGCACTGGGACTAGCCATTCCCTTGGTGGTAGCCATTTCATCCGCCATCTCTGCGCGTAAGGGATTGCTGATTCGCAATCGAACAGCATTTGAAAATGCCCGAAAAATCACCACCATTGTTTTTGATAAAACCGGTACGCTCACAACCGGGGATTTTGGTGTGACCCATGTGGATGTATGTAAATCCAATTATTCGGAGAATGATGTTTTAGGGTTGGCTGGAGCGCTGGAGCAAGCATCCGAGCACCCCATTGCACAGGGTATCCTAAAGGAGATTGAACACCGAAGGCTTTCTCTTCCGGAAATTCAAGACTTTTCATCCATTACCGGCAAAGGGGTTCAGGCCCTGGTTGACGGTAAGATGGTGAAGGTGGTGAGTCCGGGATATCTGAATGAACAGGAAATACCGATACCGGAAACGGATCGGTCAGCCAAAGCGGAGACGCGGGTTTATGTACTGGTTAATGATGAATTGGCTGGCTTTATTTCGCTGGCAGATGAGGTTAGGCCGGAATCCTATGATTCAGTAAAAGCCTTGCAAAAGTTGGGCATTGAGGTGATCATGGCCACGGGAGATAATGCATACGTGGCCGATGAGGTTGGAAGGCAGTTGGGGTTAGACGCGGTATACGCTGGTGTTTTGCCACATGAAAAGGTCGCATTAGTGAGGGAGCTTCAACAGAACGGCAAGTTTGTGGCCATGACCGGTGATGGCGTTAATGATGCACCGGCATTGGCTCAGGCAGATGTGGGTATCGCCATTGGCTCCGGAACAGATGTGGCAGCGGAAACGGCGGATATTATTCTGGTGAACAGCAACCCGGCCGACATACTTAACCTCATTCGATTTGGGAAAGCAACCTATCGAAAAATGATCCAGAACCTGATATGGGCTACGGCCTACAATGCGGTTTCCATTCCACTTGCAGCCGGCGTACTGTATTCTTCCGGCTTTGTTCTTGGACCAGCCGTTGGTGCCGTGCTCATGAGCTTAAGCACCGTGGTGGTAGCCATCAATGCTCAGTTATTGCGGCGTTCATTTACATAATTTATCGTTAACTTCACTCGAATGAAACAGGTACTCCTATTACTGCTGGGTAGTTTTATATCGATCTCGTCAACTCCTGGACAGAGCATTACGTGGGATGACCCCAAGGTGGTTACCACGGTCTCAGGGGTTGGAAGTGCCCGCCCCAAGATTGGTGTGGTGGACGGAGGACGCCCGATTGTGATGTGGGGTCGGCAAACGAACCGCGAGGTGTATTTCTGCCGATGGGAGGATACGGCATTCAGTACACCTTTGAACATACTACCGAAAGGGGTTACTGCATTTGCAACAGAATGGGCAGGGCCAAGTTTGGCGAGCAAGGGAGATACCATTTTTGTGGCGTTTAAATCCCAGCCGGAGATGGATGGCTTCGTTTATGTGGTGCGATCGGTTGACGGTGGACTCAACTTTAGCGACACAATTCGCGTTTCACCTCATAACCGAAGTAGATTCCCGGAAGTGTCGGTTGGGCCGGGCGGACATCCAGCCGTTACGTATATGAATTTTGATGAAAACTGGTTGGAACCCGCGTATGTGGTTCGCGTTTCCAATGACGCCGGTAATTCATTTGCCAATCCACGTTCCGCTTCAGGAGCGGCACCTGGTGAAGTATGCGATTGTTGTCCGGGATTTATTCTGTTTGACTCGGACGGATTGGAGGTATTGTTTCGGAATAACGACAGCGATATACGGGATATATGGTACAGCCATTCTTCCGACCAAGGCAGTTCGTATGATCAGGTGACGCACATTGATCCCAATAACTGGAAAATCGGAGGTTGTCCATCAACAGGCCCGGAGGCAGTAGCTTTTGCCGACAGCCTTTATGTGACGTGGAGAAGTAATGCATCCGGTTCAACCAAAATTAACCTGGCTTCGGTGAGTCGTTTGGATGGTGGACGAGGAACCTATCGTGAGTTCCCCAACAGCACCTCCCTACTACAAGATTATCCCAAGGTGGCCAAGGGAGATGATTTTTTAATGGTAGTATATCAAGAAAGTCAGGGTAATACATCCACCATTCAAGGGGTCTGGGGGAACCCGGATGACGTGTTTAAGGGATCGATTGCTCCGGTGACATTGAGTTTGGAGGGATCCATTCGGCAACAAACCCCCGATGTGGTCATTGATCAACACGATATACATTTGGCTTGGCAAGACGCTTCGAAGAATCGGGTGATTTACCGGCATGGTGTGATCAACTTGTCAACTTCAAACGATGTTCATAAACCAAATACCCGGGTTTGGCCCAACCCAGTAACGGATTTGATACATGTAGCATACCATCCGGATAACACACCAAAAGCAGTTGAACTTATAGAGCTGTCTACTGGACGGATGGTTGAGGTGCAACCCAATTTGGAGGATAATGCCGTGGTGTTGGATGTAAACCATCAACCGGAAGGGGTTTACCTGTTGCGCATTTTAGGTGAGTATTCCGTTGAGTATAAGAGAATTGCTGTTGTTCGATAGTAAGGCTCGTTTTTCGTCTATTTCATACAGGCCCTTTGTTGAGCGCGTGATTCTAACAAACATTTAAGGTAACTTCCGTTTATGCAATGGCGAATCAAATTAACACTGCTCCTTGGCTTGTCGTGTGGTATGCACTCAGCCTATGCCCAAACAGGAGGTCTTCAACATCGGGTGAGCGTCTTTAGTGGGATAAGTTATGATCTGTCTCTGTTTTTACAGAAGAATGGACGTATTGAAGATTTACCCAGTATCATAGTTGGGTTTTCGCTTGCTGAACGAATCATTAAACAAGACAATTTTTCCATTTATTCAGGGTTAGATTGGTCCCGGTATGGCACTGGGTATGCAATAAACTTGCATGGTGAAAACTTCACGGTAGACCCAACAGACTCTAGTAGATTTGGTTTTGAAATTGCGCCAATAAAATTCCATTTCCTTGGAGTTCCTCTAATTGCAGAATTCTCTCATCATAATTGGCGCATGGTAACAACGGTTAAGCCATCAATTTATGCCGCGAAAGCTGGAATAGGAAAGACGGATGAGTTTGGAGTGCCATGGATTCCTCTTGTTCATTGCGTTGTGGGGCAATCATTTTGTTACGTGGTGGATCTGAGCAAATCGCAACTGTTAGTGGGGCCGGAGCTTAGTGTCTTTGTTAATCGTTTTGATGCTGGATGGTCTTTCAGAAGACCTGTACGAGTGGGATGTGAATTTACTTGGGCCTTTGGGAGGTAAGAATAACGCCAGTTTACGAAATTCATTGAATTCCATGGAGTAAACGGTATATCTTCGACCTTATGCAGCTACGAGTTAGACTTCTATTGAAGCTTTTGATTCTCTTAACAGCGAGCAAGACCGTTGCTCAAACAGGAGGTCTGCAACATCGGGTTAGCGTCTTTAGTGGATTTAGCTTTGACCTGGCCTCTCTGTCCACTAATTTTATCGAGGAAGATCCCCGATTTACCTTTGGTCTGGCATTCACCGAGCGTATTTATAAGAAAGACAAGTTCGCTCTTTATACCGGTTTGGACTGGTCAAGATATGCTACCAGGCTCCGATTCTCCAGCTTTCGATTTGAGGATCAGGTTCTAGACGAAATGCAACGGTTGCGTTTCGTGCCAACCGGCCCATCGTCATTTCACTTTATAGGGATTCCCCTGGTTGCTCAATTCTCTACCAACCAATGGCAATATTCAACGGTGGTGAAGCCATCCATTTATTCGGCCAAACTAGGTTTAGGAAATGATGGGAGTTCGAATACACAGCAGGTTCCTGCGCTCCATTGTTCGGTAGGTCAGTCGGTTTGCTATGTGGCTAACCTGGGGGCAACGCAGTTATTAGTGGGCCCGGAAATCTCCGTATTTGTAAACCGATTTGATGCCGGATGGTCTAACCGCAGACCCATCCGATTTGGCTGCGAACTGGCCTGGGCTTTTGGAAAGTCGGACTAGGTGCAATCAATTCGATGAGTACGGTTCGTTCCGTGAATGGATTGTGCTACCTTCGGAACATGTCGAGTCAACTACGAATTGTTTGTATCCTGCTCATGGCGGCAAGTTCTACGGGGGCGGTTGGTCAGTCCGATGGTCTACGTAACCAGGTGAGTTTATTCTCAGGTCTCAGCCATGACGTGGTTTCCCTTACCAATTCAAACGTGACGGAAAGTCCCATATTTACGGTTGGATTAACCTATTCATATAGGATAATTAATAGGGATAAAGTTGACTTCTATCTGGGTGTTGATTGGGCACGGTATGGTACGAGTCTAGCCAATGATGTTCGATTTGAATCACAAATCGATCCGGTTACCGGATTTGTTGCTGAACCGATTGGGCCACTGAAGTATCATTTCATTGGATTACCGATCGGCACCATGTTGGCATCCGGTCAATGGCAATTCTATTCCACACTCAAACCGTCGGTTTATGCCTGGAAGTTGGGTCTTGGATCGCAAGACAATGGGGTCGCCGGTAAGGAACCAATACCGTTATTGCATCTTGCCTTCAATCAATCCGCACTGTATGTTATTGATCTGGAGAAATCTCAGGTAATGGTAGGGCCAGAATTAGGAATTTTTGTGTCTCAATTTGATGCCGGATGGTCCAAAAGAAGACCATTCAGATTGGGGTGTGAAGTGGCGTTTGCGTTCGGGGATTAAGGTCGCAACGTTGGGTCTGAAATGAATACCGGATCCGATAACGCGTGTAAAAAGGCCACCAATTCCCGTTTTTCCTTGTTGCTCAATCCCAGCGGACGGATCAGATTACTTTTATGCGGGTGGTTTTCCCCTCCGTTGTTGTAATGATTGATCACGTCTTCCAGATTCTCCAGTGAGCCATCGTGCATATACGGCGCGGTAAGACCAACGTTCCGTAAACTGGGAACCTTGAATAAGGCCAGATCTGATTCCTCGCCGGTGAGTCGTTTACGGCCGATATCGGAATACACCTCGTACAAGCCATTGTTTTGAAAGGAATTGTTGGTGAAGTTGAACCCTGAATGACACACGGAGCAGTTGGTGCGTTCACTAAAGAACAGGTTCATCCCGGCTAGTTCATCCGGTGCCAATGCCTGGGATCGCTCAGACAGATAATCGTCATACGCACTGTGTCCACTGATTAAGTTCCGTTCAAAGTTGGCCAGTGCGCGGGTGATTACAAAGAAATCGGGATCCCTGCCATACGCCTCCTGACTCATTCGGATGTAGGATGAATCCCTTTGAAGTCGTTCTCCGATCAGTAAAATGTTGAAATCAAACTCGTTGTGTTCCTGAATCGGAACCAGAATCTGCATTTCCAGCGTAGGCACGCCACCTTCTCGGGTGAAGTAGGGAAGGTAGGCTACATTGGCCAGGCTGGGAGCGTTACGGACACCAGGTCGATTTTCTACACCTGGACTCAGTGCCACCTGGTCGCTGAACGCCCATTCCGGTTTGTGGCAGGATGCACAGGAAATGGAGCTATCCCTCGACATGACCACGTCGTAGAACAACTTTTTGCCGAGTTTAAATCGGGCTTGAGTTGGTGCGTTATCTGAGGGATAGGAAATGGCCGGAAAATGATCCGGAGGAAGATTGGAGTGAACACTCGGTAGCTGAGCGTCCTGTTTGCAGGAAGCCAGTAAGATAGCCAGGAATACTATGTACGCTCCAATCTTCAAACGCATTGTCCAAAGATAGGGGCTAACTACACCCGACCAAGATATCTATTGGTTTCAGCAGAATTCACAAACAAGCAATTCCGACCTCCGTAATCCGTCCTCCGTAATCCGTCCTCTGAATTCTGTCCTCAATCCAAATAGGGTTTCAAAACCGCCATCATATCGGTTTCTGAAATGAAACCAAGATGGTCTTTAACTAATTGGCCTTTGTGATAGAACTTGATCAGGGGAATACCGTCAATGCCGAAGTGGTTGAGCAACGTTTGATTTTGATCCACATCAATTTTGACGATCTTCAACTTAGTCTCGTCATAATTCTCGGACAACTTTTTAAGGTAGGGAGCCATTTGCTTGCAGGGAGCACACCATGGGGCGTAGAAGTCAACCACTACTAACGGGTAGGCCAACATTAATGAATCGAAATCCTGTACGCTCATACCGGGCATCGTGGATTTGGTATTGGAATCGCCTTCCAACGGTAGCTTGGCTTTTTGCCATTGCATGATTCCGCCGTTGAGATCATATACGTGCTTAAAACCTTTAGCCACCAGTTGCTGCGCAGCCTGTGCACTTCGCCCTCCGGCCTTGCAATACACAAACACGGTATCGTCTTTATCCAGTAAATCAAGTGATTGACTGAAGTTGGAGGCATAGATATTCAGATTCTGAGCATTGGTTAAATGGCCGGAATTGTATTCCTCCGGCGTCCGAACGTCAATAATCTGAGGATTGGATGTGGCATTAATTTGCTGATTGAACGATTGGGCGTCCAATCGTACCTGTCCGGTTGATGATGGCGTTGAGCAACTCATCAATCCGATCACAAATAGGGCGGCAGTGAGCCGTGTCAGTTGGCTGATAGATTTCATATCGTGCAAAATTCGGATTTCAAAAAAGGTAGGAGCGTGACTCAAGTTACGTAAAGTACCTGAAGTCATGTCCCGCTTTCAATTGAACAAGAAATTCGTAAATCAGTTTGACTACATTTTCGATGTCGTCGTAATCCACCATCTCCACGGTTGTATGCATATATTTCAATGGAAGCGAAATGAGGGCAGAGGCTACTCCCACATCGCTGTAAGCAAACGCATCGGTATCTGTTCCGGTTGAACGGGATGCGGCCATGCGTTGAAATGGGATTTTTTTCTTTTCTGCGGTTTCAATGACCATGTTCAGGAGGTTGTTCTGAACAGCTGGTCCGGTAGTCACACAAGGCCCACCTCCACATTTCGTATCACCCTGTTCTTTCTTGTTGTACATCGGGCTGTGGGTGTCGTGGCACACGTCGGTTACAATAGCGACGTTTGGTTTGATTCGTCTGCTCACCATTTCAGCGCCCCGAAGGCCAATTTCTTCCTGAACGGAATTGACGATGTACAGGGAAAATGGAAGTTTCTTTTTATTCTCTTTCAGCATTCGGGCAACTTCGGCAATGATGAAACCACCTGCCCGATTGTCCAGGGCTCTTCCCACGATGTACTTTTTGTTGAGTTCCATGGCATCGGCATCAAAGGTGGCAACGGTTCCCACGTGAATGCCCATTTCTTCCACTTCTTCCTTACTGGCTGCTCCCACGTCTATGCAAAGGTTGGATAACGACGGGGTAGGCTCTTTAGATCGATCCCGGACATGGATGGCCGGCCATCCAAAGATGCCATCAACCTGTCCTTTCTTGGTATGGAGTTTAACCCGCATGGATGGCGCAATTTGATGATCGCTGCCTCCATTTCGTATAACATAGATGTAGCCTTTGTCGTCTATGTAATTGACAAACCAGGCAATTTCATCGGCATGTGCCTCGATGACAACCTTGTAATCCATGCCCGGATTCACCATTCCGATGGCTGTTCCGTATACGTCTACTTCGTATTTATCAATGTAGGGTTTCAAATAATCCAGCCACATCTTTTGGCCGGCGGTTTCAAAACCGGTTGGTGAATTATTGTTGAGGTATTGTTTTAGAAACTTCTTACTTTCCTTTCGCATTGTATTGGATAATTGAGGTGGTGACAAATTTCGTCCATCCGCTAATTATGCAAAATCATTCGGGTTGATTTTTCTGCATCGTGGATAAGTGTTGGCTAAAGTTGTTTGGTAAGAGGGTGTATCGATGTAAGATCCCGTTTCCAAGTTCATGGTGTATCAGTTGCTCAAAAGCACTGTCTCTTAGGAATCCAATCCGGGTCATTAGGGCAATGGCACTTCGATTGGATGATAGAACCTTCGCTTCGATCTCTACCAGGTTCAAAACGTTAAAGGCATAATTCAAGATGGTAACCACTGCCTCCAGGGCATATCCTTTTCCCCATCCACTTACCAGCATCTCTCCGCCAATCTCAGCTGTTGAGTCTGCTTGATTGATATTCATCAGCCCACAGCTTCCCATTACTTCACCGGTTTGACGTATTTCACCAACCCAGGAAATGGATCGCTGTTGGCTGAACCCGGAATGAATATTCTCCAACATGGTGTTGGCAGCTGATTGGTGGGTCATCAATGGCCGAATAATGTGCTGGGCAATTCGATCACTTTTTCGGAGGTCAAAGATGAAATCATTGTCGCCGTCATTAAACGATCGAAGCAGGATTCGTGGCGTGTGAAGAGTGGGGAAGGAGGTCGGAAAGTTCAAAGGCCTGTATTTTGTTGTCGCAATATAGAAATGTCACACCAAAATGAAATTGAATTCCCAAAATGATTCAATTTGTGGGAGTGTGATTTTGGCATGGTGTTGAAATTCAATGTTTTAGCTTTTTGGCACATCGCTTGGAAGTAGGCAGATCAAACAACGCATGTTTAGAATACTTATGAAACGAAAATTATTTGCAATGGCTATTCTAGGAGTAGCCTTCACCACGATCGCTAACGCACAAGACAACGAAACAGACGATCACACCGTTCAAATCGAAATTCCAGAGGTTGCTATTCTTGACCTCGAAGCCAAATCTTCCACATCTATTACCTTAACGGTTGATGCCCCAACTGAAGCCGGTTTGCCAGTAAGCTTTGCAAACGCCAAAGATAGCTCAGTTTGGATCAACTACTCTTCTATCGTAGGATCAACCACTGAAGCCTCACGTACTGTATCTGCTAAAATTTCCAGCGGAACTGTTCCAGGTGGAATGCTTTTGAAAGTTACTGCTGCTGCCGATGCCGGAAATGGTGACGGTACAGTAGGTGCAAGTGCCGGACAAATTACCCTGGCATCCAAAGATCAAACGGTAGTGGCTAAAATCGGATCCTGCTATACAGGAGACGGAGCCAGCAACGGTCATAACCTGTACTACTCACTGGAGTTGGATCCAACGGCTGGTAGCTATGCCGACATCGACTTTGATGATGCAACTACCTTGACCATCATGTACACCATCTCAAACAACTAATCTTACTTAACTATTAATACGAAGGGCGTCCACTTGGACGCCCTTTTTTTGCGTTCAATCGATTTTGAAGATCGATGAAAATCTTAAGCGTTTAGTTGTTCAGCATTTGAAGCTGGTTCGAACCGGTTTGGTTAACTTTCCTCGGGGTAGGGGTGAATGCGTCCCTAACAAATTGTACTCAAATCAGCACAATCGGTTGGTAAAAAGGTTTAACGTTGGGATTTTCTTCCACGTTGGGAGAAAACACTTCGTCCTTCTCACTCCTTACTCCTAACTTACGCCTGGGTAGGGGTGAATGCGTCCCTAACAAATCGCAAGTAAACCAGCACAATCGGTTGGTAAAAAATTTCGACGTTGGGTTTTTCTTCCGCGTTGGGAGTACACTTCGTCCTTCCCACTCCGTACTCCTTACTCATGCAGGGGTAGGGGCTGATCCATCCCTAACAAATCGCACTCAAATCAGCATAACCGGTTAGTAAAAAGGTTTAACGTTGGGTTTTTCTTCCGCCCTCGGATAGAACAACTCGTCATTCGCACTCCTACCTCACGTTGGGTACGGATATCTGCGTCACCAGGTAAATTGAATAACTTTCTTGATACCGTTTAGCGAACCATTCTCGGGTTCATTTAAATTCAACAAACCGTCTATGGGATCACTAGGATTCATCCATCTTTTGGCATAAAAAAAAGGGAGCCGAGGCTCCCTTTCTATACACTAAGTTAAGTCAACACAATTACACATTTGCTTCACGCCGTCCGGCCCCAAAGAGTTTTTTTACTCGATGGGTCAGGGAGTCACTGAGCCAGTACATAACCGGTACAATGATGAGCGTGAGGAAGGTTGCAAAGACCAATCCGAAGATTACGGTCCATGCCATAGGTCCCCAGAATTCCGCGTTATCTCCACCAACATAGAACTGTGGATCAAATTCGCGAAGCAGCGAACCAAAATTGATGTTCATACCAATGGCCAATGGAACCAACCCTAGAACGGTTGTAATGGCTGTTAGCAACACCGGACGCAATCGCGTTTTTCCTCCTTCTACGATGGTACTTAGTACAATCTCTTTCGGAAGTCGTTCGCTTTTGCTGATGCCCAATTCCGCGCGTTTTCGTTCTCTGAGCAAGTTGGTGTAGTCAATCAGTACGATGGCGTTATTCACCACCACACCGGCCAAGGAAATAATACCGATCCCGCTCATCATGATGGAGAACGGCATTCGGAATATTCCAAATCCTAAGAATACCCCAATGGTAGAGAACAACACCGAGAACATAATGATTACAGGTCCTACGATGGAGTTGAACTGAGTTACAATGATCAAGAAGATGATGAATACGGCCAATAACATGGCTCCCATAAGAAATTCAGTGGAGGCCGATTGCTCTTCCTGTTCTCCTGTGAATTTAAACTCATAGCCCTCCTTGATGTCGTGATCGGCGAGTAGGGTTTTGAACTTGCCTACAATTTCATTGGCATTAAACCCTTCTTCTACCTCTGAGTAGATGGAAATAACCCGATCGAGGTCTTTTCGTTTTACCGTTCCATAGGTCGAGTTGAAATCTACGTTGGTGACAGCCGAAATGGGAACCTGCGAAATTTTACCGGTAGCCATATTTCGGAAGGTGATTACGGTATTCAACAAATTGTCCAGATTATATCGGTAGTTCTCCTTGAATCGCAGCTGAACTTCGTAATCGTCTTCGCCTTCCTTATACTTGGTGATTTCTTTACCCAATAAGGCGGTTCTCAGGGTGGCAGCAATCTGACCTGTACTCAAGCCAAATCGTCGGGCTGCTTCCCGATTTACAGAAATATTCAACATGGGTTTACCCAGCTCAAGATCGGTTTTCAGTTGGTCAACACCCGGGATTTGGGCGTCTTCCATCTTTTTCTTGATGCGTTCAACTTCTGAGATCAGCGTGAGATAATCCTCTCCCTTTACTTCCACGTTGATGGGCTTCCCAACCGGAGGTCCCATATTGTCCTTGGCAAAGGTGAGCTGAGCTTCCGGAAAGTCACGGCATGAATCCTTGATGTCCTGCATGATCTTACTGGTACTCACCAATTCGTAGTCGCTCAATGCCCGTTTTTCATATTCGATGAAGGAAACAGTAATCCGCGCTTTGTTAGGGGAGGATCCACTTTGTGGACCTTCATTGGGGTCAGATGTTTTTTCACCCACCTGGGCCAATGTGGCCTCAACAAAATGTCCATAAGGCTCAATGGCCAACTTCACCCGCTCTTCCAATTTCTTGGTAAGTACATCGGTCTTGTAGATGTCGGTTCCCAATGGGGCTTCCACAAAAATGTTGACGTACTTCGGCTCATTTTCCGGGAAGAATACAATCTTAGGATTGCTCATACCGAAAAACATCAACGAGCCAAACATCATCACAATCATGCTCAGGAACAACCATATTGGTCGGCTTCCATGGAGTGCCCAACTGGCAAACTGTGCGTACCCGTTTTCAAGTTTGGGCATCATGTTTTCCATGAAGTAATGACCACCCGGGGTAAGGATGTACCGATTGATGACCGAAATCAAAAAGCCGGCTAGAAACAAGCCACCAACAACTCGGGTACCGGATGGAATAACCAGCACAATGCCAATTACCAAGGCAATGAGCATTCGAGTCCAGAAGCGTTTTCCTCTACTTCGTTCCTGTACACCCACTTTCATAAGATCGGTTGTGAGTACCGGGTTAACCACAAGGGCAACAAACAGGGATGAAGAGAGAACGATGATCAAGGTAATGGGCAGATACTTCATGAATTCACCCATCAAATCCTTCCAGAAGAGGAGGGGAACGAAAGCAGCAACGGTAGTGGCGGTTGATGAAATGATCGCTGAGGCAACCTCGCCTACACCTTCCTTGGACGAGCGTTCGGCATTCTTGCCTTCTGTTCGCAGTCGATAGATGTTTTCAACTACAACGATGCCGTTATCCACCAACATCCCCAAGGCGAGAATGAGGGAGAACAACACCATCATGTTCAGGGTTGTGCCTCCAAAATTCAGGATGGCAATACCCATCAGCATCGACAGGGGAATGGCAATACCAACAAACAGTGAGTTTCGGAGACCTAGAAAGAAAATCAAGACCACAACCACCAGAATTACACCCATGATGATGGAGTTCTCGAGGTTGTTCACCGTCATCCGAGTGAATTTGGATTGGTCATTGGTAACCACAATTTCCAAATCCTTTGGCAGTACGTCTTCCTTAGACTTGTCAATGATTCGCTGAATACCATCGGCAGCATCCAACAAGTTCCCACCGCTTTTCTTTTTGACATCCAGGGTAACAACGGGCTTGTTATTCAGACGTGCAAAACTGGTTGGTTCCTTTTGTCCGAAGTGAACTTCACCAATGTCGCGGAGATAGACGATGTTCTGAAATTCATTCTTAATGATTACATCTTCAATATCGTGGTAGTCCTTAAACTCCCCTTCAATCCGAATACTTCTCCGGGTGATATCACTTCCTTCAATGCTCTTAATGTCGCCGCCGCTCATGGTGATATTCTCACCCGTAATGGCTTGCTCCACATCGTTCAACGAGATTTCCAGGGCTTCCATTTTAACCCGATCAATGGCAATCTCTACCTCTTCTTCGGTTAATCCACTGATGTCGGCTGCGGATACCTGAGGAAGATTTTCGAATTTTTCCTGCAGATATTCGGCATATTCCTTCAGTTTTTTCTGCGGATAGTTCCCGGATACATTGACGTTCATTACCGGAAATTCAGAGAAGTCCAGTTCCATTACATTGGGATCAGCCGGAAGGTCGTTTGGTAAGTCTGGCTTAGCGCGATCTACCGCATCTTTTACTTCTTGCAACACTTCGGCTGATGGCAAATCCAATTCAAACTCGGCTATGATCACCGAAAAATCCTGAATGGAGGTTGACGTGAGTTTCTTTAACCCACTGATGGTATTGATTTCCTGTTCAATGGGACGGGTCACCAAATTTTCCATATCCACCGGTGAATTACCTGGATAGGGTGTATTGATGTACACCGTTGGTTGCTTGATCTCAGGAAAGCTTTCCTTCGGCATGGAGCCGTAGCTCATCCAACCGATTAACGTGATGATAAACATCATCACATAGACCGAGGTCTTGTTGTTAACCGACCAGGAACTCAGCCGAAATTCCTTGATTACTTCTTTAATCTTATCCATGGTTCGGCTTACTTCTTATTCATGATTTTTACTTCATCATTTTCCACCACGCTGTTATACCCTTCGGTAATAATGAGGTCTCCGGCATTTAATCCGGATTTAACGATGGTAAGTGAAGCAAATTCTTTCTCTATCTCAATCGGTGTTTTGCGTACAATTCGCTTATCGCCGCGCTTTTCAAGTGTAAGTACGTAATCGGTTCCGTTGTCGTTTCGAACCAGCTTCGTTGGGATGGTGATTACCTCACTTTCCACAAAGTCATACGCGGTAATTAAAGCTAACATGTTTGGCTTCAATCGCGTTTTTGCCGATGTGGGTCGCACGTATACCGAAAAGGTTCTGTTGTTGACGTCGATCACATTTCCAACAGCTTCCACCTTCTCGCGAAGCGTGAGATCAATGGAGGGGAGGTAAACTTCCACTTCCTGACCCTTGCGGATTTGGTCTACATACTTCTCAGAAACATTGGCTTTGATCTTTACGCTCGACAGGTTAACCACCCGGGCAACCGGACCACCGGTCATGCTTCCAACCAATTCGCCGGCGTTGGCCATAATCTCGTCAACGGTACCGGAAATAGGGGAGCGAAGCGTGTATTTGGCCAATTGTTTTTTGGCTGTTTCCAAACTCTTCGTCAAATTGTCGAATTGATTTTTCGCTTGTAGGTATTGCATCTCTGAACCGATTTTCTGATCCCATAGGCTTTTCTGCTTGAGGTAGTTGGTCTCGGCTAGTGTTAATGCCGACGATAATTCGGCAACTTGAGATTGTGCAATGGATGCATCCAATTGGGCAATAACCTGACCGGCTTCCACGTGCTGACCCTCGCGTACGGCGATGGAAGTAATCCGAGCCGGAACTTCAGGGGTAATCATGACATTTTGGTCGGATTCCACCAATCCTTGAAGTTGGAAGGGGTTCTTAAACTCTCCTTTTCGCAATTCCTCGGCATACACGGCAATGGAATTGTCGCGCATTTCAGTATCCAACTGCTCAATCGCAGTTTGCAGGGTTTTGATCTCGGCCTTTAAATCAGCCAATGCCTTTTCTTTTTTGGCCAGTTCTTCCTTCTTCTTATCAAGTTCACTGGATTTTGGTCCACCGCAGGCTGAAATAAGTACAGCTAAAACGGTGAGAACGGTTAAGATTTTGGTTGATTTCATTATTTCTTAATTAGGTTTCCGAGGGATTTGTCAAGTTCTATTTGTGCCAGCAAACGCTGATATATGGCATTGTGATAGTCGATTTCGGCCGCTGTTTTATCAGAATCGGCCTTCACCAGTTCGAAGGAAGTTGCCACACCTTCATTGAATTTTTTCAGGGTTGTTTCATAAATGGTGAGCGCCAGATCGCGGCTCTGTTTTTGAGTAGCCAAGGTGCGTTCCTGCATCTGTAAATTCAGTTTGGATTGCTCGGCCTGAAACAAGAGGGAATTGGCTGTTTGGCGGAACGTATTCTGATCCTGTTCCAGCTGAATTTTAGCCTGTGAAAGCTTGGCCTGTTTGTACAGACCGTCAAAGATGGGGATGCTCAGGTTGAAGCCATAGCTGGTACCCGGATTCCATGTTTTGCCTAATCCTTTGAATTCGGCTTCCGAGGCGAAACTATTTTGTTGGTACGAAGCATTCAGGGTAAGGGAAGGAAGATAGCCCACTTTGTACCGCTTGATATTCATGGAGTCCATGATGAGCTGTTGCTGCAACACCTGG
The DNA here is from genome assembly GCA_020635355.1 of Flavobacteriales bacterium. GTDB lineage: Bacteria > Bacteroidota > Bacteroidia > NS11-12g > UBA9320 > WGNA01. Next base: position 119,363 of record JACJZW010000007.1, on the reverse strand, counting down.
TACTCTGGTCTATTTTGGATATCGGCTTTTGTAGCGGTGGGTGCAACCTTGAGGTAATTAGCCAGATCGCCTTCTAGTTCAAGCGGCGCATTTACATCCATTCCAATGGTAACCTTAAGAATCTTCATCAAGACGTCGCGTTGTAACTTGAGATTCAATGATTGTGTTTCCAGTTGTGTCATGGACAGTTTGAGTCGATCCACGTCCAACTGCTCAGCAAATCCGGCTTTTTGAAGGGCCAGGGTTTCTTCATACGTCTTGCGGATGTTGATCAGACTTTGATCAACCAGACCAACATTTTGTTCGGCGATGAGGGCACCAAAAAAGGCTTTCTGAGTTTGTTCCGATACTGATGCATGCGTGTTATCACGGAGGAATTCCGACAATAAGACGTACTGTTTGGCTGCTTTCAATCCCAAAAAGTAGGTTCCGTCGAATACCAATTGATTGAGATTAACCATTCCGGTCAAGGAACTGGGTGCACCGAATTGTACGGTTTGAGGCATACCAGCCCGGAATCGATCCTGGGGCAGCAAACCTTCATTGATCAAAACGCCATAAACTGCCGGCGAAATGAAATCCGGCAATTGCATGGAGGCAATCTGAACGTTGTGGGTAAAGTTGAACGATCCGTTAACCTGAGGCAAACCGGTGGAGACGATGCTCTTTACTTCCTGCTCACTGTTCTTAATGTCCAGATTGGCGTTTTGCGCCTGAGCCGAATGAGATAAGGCATAATCAACCGCCTGACTCAAGGTCATTTTCTGCGTTTGGGCAGAAACAGACAACGAGAACAGCATCAGAATCGCGGAGATGAGTACTCGTGTTTTGGGGTGTTTCATAGGTTGAGGGCTTCGATGTGTTTATATAAATACTCCCGGCCTTCATGAGTAGTGATGGCATGGAGGTGGTAGTCTATTACTTGTCGGATAATCTCCGAATAATTCTGAAGTTCGGCCAATTCGGAGGTTGGGTTAACGGAGGCGTCAATCAATGTGATGTAGATTTTGGCGATAACATCCTCGGACAATTCAGGTCGGTACAACCCGTTTTCCTTTCCATTCTGAATGTTATCCCGGATACAGGATACGATGAATACTTTTCGGTGCTCTTCAAATTTTTTCCATCCTTCCGGATAGTATTTCCGCAAATCGTAAATAGTGGACGGATTCATCTGACGCATCATCTGAATCACATGGGAGGCAATGTCCAACATCTGTTCGATGGCATTGCTCGAGTGCCCAAGCACACGACTGCACGCTTCCCGATCCTGGGTGAAATGGTAATTCACCGATTGATTAACCAGGTCGCGCTTGTCCTTGACGTATTGGTACAACGTCTTCTTACTCATGCCCATTTCACTGGCGATATCGTCCATACTTACGCTCTTAATGCCGTAGCGCATGAACATTTCCAGTGAACGGATCAGCAACTTTTCTGAGGTCTCCATTAAAATCGGCCGCAAAAGTAATTTGGAAACTTTGTGAGTGTTTAAAGTTTCCTGATAAAAGTTTAGTCATTCGATAAATGCATCGTTTGGGTAGATAATCGCCCTGAATTCATATTCATGTGTGTGAAGACGGATCAACATGAAAAGAATTGCAAGAGTGCCTTAATTTTGACGCGGAATGTCCAAAACCCTACCATACATCATAGGAATTGCCGGGGGGAGTGCCTCGGGTAAAACCACGTTTATCAACCGGTTACGCGAGCAATTCAATACAAACGAACTCTGTGTTATCTCTCAGGATAATTATTATAAAAGTTTATCAGACCAGCAGGTGGATGCCAATGGCGAGGTAAATTTTGATCTTCCGGAGGCCATTGATTTCAAGCGTTTGATACGGGATGTAAAAACACTCGCCAAAGGACAGGAGGTGAGAATGATTGAATATACGTTCAACAATCCGGGAGCGTTTCCAAAGGAATTGGTGTTTAAGTCGGCACCCATCCTCATCATCGAAGGTTTGTTTATCTATGCCGAAGACAAACTTTCCAGGTTGTTCGACCTTAAGGTGTTTATTGAAGCCAGACCCGACATCATGTTCAAGCGCCGGATGAAACGCGATCTGAATGAGCGGGGTATTCCCGAAGAAATGATCCGGTATCAATGGAATGAGCATTTTATGCCGGCGTACGAGGAACACATGATGCCCCATCGGGATTCCGTAGATATGATCGTTGTGAACAACAGTCATTTCGATCACTCCTTCAAGGTGTTTTCGGATCATTGTGTTCAAGTGCTGAGCACAGCTTCTGCCAGAAAGAGCCTTTAGAGCTTGATGATCTTTTTGGATGATTGAACTCCCTCACCATCCCAAATCAGCAAAACATACATTCCCGAACGCAGTTTACTAACGTCCAATCGCGATGGCGTGTAGTTCAAGAACTGACCGGAATGAACTTTCTGTCCGCTTAGGTCATACAATTCAAAGCTCGACCATAACCCGCTGCCCGGGTGGTCGATGACAATCTGATCAGATGTTGGGTTGGGGTAAACATGGGTTGATGAAAGAATCTGGTCTTCACACGTAGTACTGAATTGGCCATTCCGGATGTAAAGTTGAAAGGTGTCCGAAATAGGGAAATCTATGGACGTCACGTCATAGGTGTAGTAATCCGATTCCAGGATTAAATCCATCCGATATTTTCTGGTCTTTAGGGAGTCGAACGATAGGGCGTAACACTGATCAAAATCCGGCAAACAAACATCGGCCTTCATGTTTCTGTAGGAGGTTGTATTGCCCGAAAAGACAATGTTGCGATACAAATTTCTCAGTGGTTCCCTGAAATAGACCTGATCATCCCGCATGCCGCGAATGGTGACCATAGAGGCAGATACCTCCGGTTGTCCGTTGGGTGCTTCGTTAATAAACCAGCTGGAGCGCAATCGGAAGGACTGAAAATAGGGAGGACAAAATCGCTCCTGGCAATCCATTCCTGCACCAAATGAACGAGGAAGATGATTGGGGAAGGAGGCGTCATCACACGTTCCATCTGTGCAATTGGCTGAGGCACATTTTTCGGATGAGATGCCCAGGAAGGTGTTAAACAAGTTGGTTCCAGAGGTGGGGGTGAAGGCCATGGCTACCCCTGACTCGGACGGAAAAATATTCAAAAGTCGATCGGTGTTTGAAAGTCCACCGGGCAGTTCAGTAAACCGCTTATAGTTCACTACTTGGTGCGATGAATCTACCCACGCAACACACGGAAGGTTTAATCCCAAATCGGTTGACAATTGGTAGCCAATTACCAGCGTATCACGCACCAGCGTGGGTTGATGGTAAATCATATTGACCAAATTTCCATCCTGATTGAGTCGGCACAAGGACGGTTTTAAATCGGTCGTTCTGATTTGATTTCCGGAAAAGGCGTCAAAGCCAACCAACCGGTAGAAGGAATGATAATTGGTCGTGAGATCGCTGATGGTATAATCCGGATTTTTCCAGGTGAGATAATACGGATTCGAATACAAAAGGGAGACCGAGTTGGATGGCCAGAACATGGGATTCAGGTACCCTAAACGGAAACTATCGGTTTGAATGGTGTGATTCCAAATGGTGTAGCCGGAAAAATCAGATACCGTTAAATTCAAGGTAGATTCCAGCGATTTTAGCTCCGCTCGAAACAGCAGAACCAAATTATTGGTCCAATCCACATCGGAAATGTGAACGGCTCTGGTGTTTTCAAACGTATGATTGAAAAAAAGGTATCCGCCCTGGAATAAGTACATCTCCAGATTCCCGGCGTTTTCTACAAAAGCGGCGACTCCACCTTTTCCACCCACCAGTTTAATCCAGTAGAATGGTATCATGTCCGGAAACCGATTCACCGATACAATTTGCTGGTTGTATATGCCAATTAAATAATGCCGATGTTTTCCAGGATTGGTTAGTCCCACCACATACGCGGTATCCCCTACCCATATCAGATTTGAATACGGTTGAAATCCAATGTAGCTCGGAATCGTATCGTCCACCTCAGTGGCAGAAATCGACATGAACACATGTGTATCTCCTTGAGTGCTGGTTTGACGTATTTGTAATTCCATCCTTGAATTTCCGCCACCAAACGAAACATATTCAAACCGCACGTCATATATATGATTTCGGTAATAGGTGGGAGAGAGGTCTTGATAATCAACGGAATCTACCACCCACTCCTGACCATGAGCTGGTAGGAATAACCACGTCAGAAGACTTAGAACAACCAGTCTGGTCATACCTTGGAAAGATACAACACGTCTGAGTTACTCTGATGTATTCGTAGACTGTTTACAGAAATAGGAATTTGAAATGTAACGGAAATCGGTGCTATTCGTATGGCTTACGAGTTCAATAAATAGCTGGGAAGAATTGCGTATTTTGATTCGATGCGCTCAAAAAATTCTACTACTTTTGCGGACTTTCGAAACAGCGTAGGGTTACGCTGTCTATTATTTGATTTAAACGAATGAAAAACAAAGGATTTGTACAGGTTCTGGTTGTTGTGCTTGCCGTGGTATGTCTGTACCAGTTGTCGTTTACGCTGGTAACCAAGAACGTAGAACGCAAGGCTAAAGCCGAAGCAGAAGAGACCGGACGAACCTACAAGGAAGTGATCGACTCCCTTCGTCCTGAAACCGTCTTGAATCTGGGAATTGCCAAGTTTACTTACCAGGAGTGTAAGCAACAGGAAATCAACCTCGGACTTGACCTTCAGGGAGGGATGAACGTTACACTGGAAGTATCGGTTCCGGAGATGATTCAATCAATGGCCGGTGAAGGTGAAGATGATGCTCAATATCTGAAAGCCCTTGATCAGGCCAAAAAGGAATACCTGGGTCAGGGAAGTTTTGTGGATCTCTTTGCACAGAAATACGATGCCATCAATCCAGGTGGAAAGGGCCTTGCACGAATCTTCTATCGAAAGGAGTATAAGAGCCAGCTGCCAAACCAGTTCAATAGCACCAACGATGAAATCTATACCTTCCTGAAAGGGGAGGCCAAGAGTGCCATCGGACGTACATATAAGATCGTTCAGGCACGTATCGACCAGTTTGGTGTGGTACAGCCTAACGTTCAGTTGCTGGACAATGGACGTATTCTGGTAGAGCTTCCGGGTGTGGACGATCCTGATCGGGTACGCCGCATTTTGCAGAGTTCAGCCAAATTGGAGTTCTGGGAAGTGTATCCTAATGCAGAAGCTGCTAAATATCTTGAAGAAGCCGACAAGGTGATTGCCGCCAAGCTGCAGGAAGGAATGGATGAGGCTGAAAGTACGCAGTCTGCCACTGAACCATCTGCAGAACCAGTGGCGATTGAACCCATAGCAGTAGACGGGGAGCAAGCTGCTCCTGAAGAAGTTGCACCGGTTGAAGGAGATTCCAATGCCATTGCCGAAGTAGATACCAATGCGCTCAATGACAGTACGGGACAAATGACCCAGGAAGAGGCATTGATCAAGCAACCGATCTTTGCGCGTTGGATTCCAAACGTTAACCAACAAGGTACCCAGTGGAATCCGTCTGCTCACGTAGCTTACGTTCACCAAAAGTATAAGGAGTTCTTTGATTCGTTCCTGAACGATAAGGATGTGATGGCCGTTATGCCGGAAGACATTCGCTTCAAATGGAGTTATAAATCATCCGATGAAGAAGGCAACTACTATATGTTGTACGCCCTACGTACTTCTTCCAATGGCAAACCTGCTCTGGACGGTGATGTGGTAACCAACGCCCGACCAACCATTGAACCAAGTGGTGAGTATAAGGTATCCATGTCCATGAACAATCAGGGTGCTCGCGAATGGAAGATCATTACAGAAGCGGCCTCCAGCAAAACACCAAAGGATGCCATTGCCATCGTTCTGGACGATATGGTATACAGCGCACCAACGGTTCAAGGTCCTATTCCGAACGGACAATCATCCATCGAAGGAAACTTCACCATGGAAGATGCGGAGGATTTGAGTAACATCCTGAAAGCGGGTAAACTGGAGTTCCAAACCAATATTGTTGAAGAGACCACCGTTGGACCTACCTTGGGTCAGGAGGCTATTTCGGCCGGTTTGATTTCGTTGGTAGTTGGTTTCATTGCCGTTATCATCTTTATGTTGCTTTACTACGGTCGCGGTGGTTTATATGCCGTGATCGCTCTGTTAGCCAACCTCTTCTTTATTATGGGGGTTCTGGCTGGTTTTGGTGCGGCGCTCACACTTCCCGGTATGGCCGGTCTGGTACTGACCATTGGTATGGCGGTTGACGCGAACGTGCTCATATTTGAACGGGTCAAGGAAGAACTTGGAACCGGAAAAGGATTCAAGGCAGCGGTTAAACACGGATATCAGGCGGCGTACTCATCCATCGTTGATGCGAACGTTACCACCTTGATTGCCGCCATCATTTTGAAGGTATTTGGTAAAGGTCCTGTTGCCGGTTTCGGTATCATCCTGTTGATTGGTATTTTGTCCTCTCTCTTCACTTCCATCGCGCTGACGCGTTTGTTTGTTGAGCGTGACATCGCCAAAGGACGTGATACATCGTTTGGAACCAACATTTCCAAAAACTGGTTGAAGGACTTCAACTTCAACTTCATCGGTAACCGTAAGAAATTCTACATTGTGTCTTCCATCATCATCCTGGCAGGTATTGCGTCCATGTTTACACGTGGATTGAGTACCGGGGTGGATTTTAAAGGTGGATGGTCATACGTTGTTCAAGTGGACAATGCCGCGGGCACAGAGGAAATCAAAGGTGAATTGAAAAACGTCATTACCGATGATAACATCGAAGTAAAACGATACGGAGAAGCTGGTCACTACAAGATCACCACCTCCTACAGAATTGCTGATCAAGGCAAGGAAGTAGGTACCGAGGTGAAAGGAAAGGTGTTGGACGGATTGAAGAAGTTTGACGTGAAGGAAGCCAGCATTCTATCCGAAAGTAGAGTGGGGCCAACCATCGCGGAAGACATTAAAGTGGCTTCCACATGGGCGGTAATTATCTCCCTGATTGGTATGTTCCTCTACATCGTGATGCGATTCCGCAAATGGGGATACGGCTTGGGAGCTACCGTAGCACTGTTCCACGACGTATTGATCGTGTTCTCGGTGTACTCCATCTTCCAGGGAATATTGCCATTCTCATTGGATATTGACCAGGCATTTATTGCCGCCATCCTCACGGTGGTGGGTTACTCCATCAACGATACGGTGGTAGTGTTTGACCGGGTTCGTGAATTCCTCGGAACACACAAGTATGAGACCAACACCGCAGGGGTTATTAATGACGCGATCAACCAAACGTTGAGTAGGACGTTGGTGACATCGTTGACCACCCTGTTGGTTGTTTTGATTCTCTTCATCTTCGGAGGAGAGGGATTGAAAGGGTTTACCTTCGCCATCCTCATTGGAGTGGGAGTGGGAACCTATTCTTCCATCTGCATCGCCACACCTATTGTGGTTGACTTCATGAAGAAAAAGAAGCAATAAGAATTCGTCACTTATGACTGAACGCCTCGAAGAAATTCGGGGCGTTTTTTTTTGGGGATGGGGGATGAGGAATCGGGAATGAGGTATAGCAGTTGATCTGTTAGGCTGAACATGTTCGTGGAACGGTCGCGAGCATCTTCGCACGAACGGTCGCGAGCATTCGCTCGTGACACTCTTTTTTAACATGAACGAACAGTTGATCTATAAGGCGGAATAAGCTCGAGGAACAGTCGCGAGCATCCGCTCGTGACTTCTTTCTTTTGATATGAACGAAAAGTTGATCTCGAAGGCGGAATAAGCTCGAGGAGCGGTCGCGAGCATCCGCTTGTGGCTTCTTTCTTTCGACATGAACGAACAGTTGATCTCGAAGGTTGAACAGGTTCGAGTAATAGTCGCGAGCATCTTCGCACGAATGGTCGCGAGCATCCGCTCGTGACACCCTTCTTTTGACTTGAGCGAACAGTTGATTTGGATGGTTGAACAAGCTCGAGTAACGGTCGCGAGCATTCGCTCCTGACACCCTTCTTTTGACTTGAACGAACAGTTGATTTGGATGGTTGAACAAGTTCGAGTAACGGTCGCGAGCATCCGCTCGTGACACCCTTCTTGATCACAACAAACCTGATTACCCAAAGCCGTAGCCGATGAAAATCACGGACACAAGAGGAAAAACTCCCTCATAGAAGGCATTAAAAAATTACTTAGGAAATGGATTCGTACGAATCCATGCGTGTTCTAAAAGGTATTGATCTTAATGCGCTTGGAGATTTCTTCCACATCGCTCTTGAATTTGCGATCGGTATCCATCAGGTCGCTTACCGTTTGACAGGCGTGGATAACCGTGGAGTGATCCCGACCACCGAAGTGCATACCAATTTTCTTAAGCGGAGCCTTGGTGAGTTGCTTGGCGAAGTACATGGAAATCTGACGAGCCTGAACAATTTCCCGTTTACGGGTTTTGGATTTAAGCTGCTCGATGGACAAGGAATAAAAGTCCGATACCAGTTTCTGAATGTATTCGATGGAGATTTCGCGGGAAGCATTCTTCACGAAGTTCTTCACCATCTTCTTAGCCAGATCCAGATCAATGTCTTTTCGATTCAGGGAAGCTTGTGCCAGAAGAGAGATCAAGGCACCTTCCAATTCCCGAACATTGGTGTCAATGTTGTGCGCAACATATTCAACCACTTCAGAACTCAGCTGAATACCATCTTCGTACATCTTGTGTTCGAGAATCGCAATGCGTGTCTCGAGGTCCGGTACTTGAAGATCCGCTGAGAGTCCCCACTTGAATCGAGAGAGTAGGCGTTCATCCACGTCTTTCAGGTCACGCGGTGCGCGGTCTGAGGTGAGGATGATCTGCTTTCCATTTTGATGCAGGTGGTTGAAGATCTGGAAGAATATTTCCTGAGTCTTTTCCTTCTTGGCGAAGAATTGAACGTCGTCAACAATCAACACATCCAGCAACTGATAGAAGTTCAGGAAGTCGTTGTTGTTGCCGTTTTTACAGGAATCAACGTACTGGTTGACAAATTTTTCGGATGAAACAAACAGCACCGATTTGTTCGGTGATACTTCCTTGATCCGGTTGCCGATGGCATGAACCAAATGGGTTTTACCCAAACCAACCGCACTAAAAATCATTAATGGGTTGAAGGCGGTTCCGCCGGGCTTATTGGCAACGGCATAACCCGCTGATCGGGCTAACCGGTTGCAATCGCCTTCGATGAAGTTTTCGAAGGTATAATTCGGGTTGAGCTGACTATCGATATTCAGCTTTTTCAGACCAGGAATAATAAACGGATTCCGAATGCTGGTATTTCCGGTCAATGGAATGCCCACTTCATTTTTATTGTTGAAGCCCGCGTTACGGGTAGGCATGTTAATGGTATATGCGTGTGGATTACGAGAGTTGCTGTTATTATCTACAATGATGTTGTACTCCAGCTTGGATCCGGGACCCAATTCCCGTTCCAGGGCCTTCTTCAATAACGTAACATAATGCTCTTCTAACCATTCATAAAAGAACTGGCTAGGGACCTGGATGGTCAGAATTTTATCCTCTACCTTGAGCGGCTTAATCGGCTCAAACCAGGTTTTAAAACTCTGTGGATTTACATTGTCTTTTATAAGAGACAAACAATTTTTCCAGACCTCTTCGTGTTCTACCATTTAAGTTTTTAGTTATAAGTCGTTTAGATCGAAATAGCCAGTAATAGTGGGCTTCCCGGCTGAAATCGGAGGCTAAATTGACCAAAAAAAGTTTAGAAAAAAAATTAAAATCGCTGGGAGATTTAAGAAATTTTTAACATGGCGCTTGAAGCAGTTTTGGGCGATTTTAGGCTATGTCGTTCATAATCAATTTTTCCCAAATTAATCCCGGCCCAACCTGTTTGCGAAATGTGTATAACTCGACCCAAAATATTTTTCACCTCGGTGGGTACTGATAAAAAAGTGTGGGTATGTCCACCGATGATTAAATCAATTTCGGAACTGGCCTTTGCCAACTTAATATCATCTACTTTCTCGGTGCTATATTGATAGCCCAAATGGGACAGGCATATAATCAAGTCACACTGCTCGGTTTTTCTCAACTTCGAAGCGATGTCGTTCGCTACCGTTATCGGATCTGAATACACCACGCCTTCGCATAAGGATGGCGGAACCAAATTGGCTAATTCTATTCCAATGCCAAAGACACCCACCCGGGTACCACCCTTCTCAAAAACCGAATACGGTTTGAAGGCATCCTTCAGAATGGTGTTGCTGAAGTCATAGTTGGCAGTGAGAATTTTAAATCCAGCCAAGGGTAATTGATTTTGCAACCCAATAAGACCGGCATCAAAATCATGATTACCCAACGTGGCGGCATCATAGCCCATGGCGGTCATCAATTTGAATTCCAATTCGCCATGAAAGAAGTTAAAGTAAGGTGTTCCCTGCCAGATATCTCCGGCATCTAACAACAGGGTGTGCTTAACGTCCTTTCGCAACCGGTTGATTAACGCCAATCGTTTGGAAGCTCCACCCAATCCGGCGTAATGTCCACCATCCATAGGAAACGGATCAATCCGGCTGTGCCAGTCATTGGTATACAGGATCTGTAATCGGGATCGATCCTGGCCCACCACAATGGAACTGGATAAGCCAAGGGATAAGCCCAGTCCGGCCTTCAGTGTAGTCCCGATAAATTCCCGACGTTTCATGGAACAATTTTAAATCGATTATCAATGGCTGAAGTACCCGGCTTTTCGGCATTGGTATAGTGTTGAAATCCCCAACGCAAGGCATCCCGCACCAACACACCGGTATCGTATCGTTTGGTGGCTTTGCCAAATGCCGTATACCGGTCACCGCCATCAGCGAGATAATTCGATGTTATTACAATGTAGGTGCTGTCTGCGTGGCACATCTCACCATTGATTTCCAGTTTAATCAGCGTTTCGCTGCCCTGGCAATAAATACGTGTGCTTTCCGGAGCCATTGGATCACCACCGGCCCGACAAATTTGATGAGCTAATTCCGATAACACCGGATACGGCATGGAGAGAACCACTATGGTATTGTCAAACGGCATAAGTTCCAGCATGTGTCGTTCGGTGATAGCTCCTCCGGGAAGTGGGATTCGGAAGCCCCCTTTATTAAACAAGGCAAAATCGCAATCCATTCCCAGAGAGTCCCGAGTGAAATCCCGAAGAAAACCGGCTAGCAGATTTCCCAATTCACTTTGAGGCTTGGTTACCGCCATGGCATGATCCAGGAAACCAACGGTATCGGATACCCGTTCTTCTATTTCTGAGCGATAAGGAGCGATTAATTGCTCAAGTGAGACCTCCGACTCCTTGTGCGTTGAATCCAATTGCACCAGGTTTGAACCTCCGAAATGGGTGTAGGGCGACCGGCATCCAACCAGGATGAGAAGAACAAACGGGAGACCGTATTTATATACCGAAGACGATGTCAATTTCTTTCTTTAGGAATTGGATGGCTTGTTGGGCCGACTGATCATTGCGTTCTACCACCAACTGAAGGAAGTTTTTGCCCAATTCTGTTCCACGGGCATCTTCTCTCAATCCGGCGTAGGCGTCGTTTATCTGGTTGATGGTATTTTCCCGAATAGCCTTAATCAAGGTCCAGGCCTGATCACTTACATAAATCTGTTGCGAAACATTGTGGTTGAATTCATCATTGATTTGCTGAATGAGCAGGTAGCGAAATTCTGTTGCGTTGATGTTGGTATTCGCCAAACGCAGAACAAGGTTATCAGGTTTGAGTCGTTCCAACAAGATGGTTAGTCGCTCATACGCCTGAAGTTTAACCGGAGTTAATTCATCGGCCAACTTGCTTTTGAGCTCAAGTTGCCGGCGCTTGTAGTCTTCATCCAAAAACTTTTTTAAGGATAAATAGGTTACGAGAAAGACAATCAGGGTAGGTACGGTAAACTGCAGAATGTCGATAAACAAGTTGCTCGAATTGATCTCTAGAAGTGTCATACGTATGGGCTGTAAAATTAATTCAGAAACGTTGGCTTACCCGTGGTTGGTCTGTTTTATACCTACATTTGATTGGAAATTAATGGAAGCATAATGTCAAAGGAAGTAACAGAAGATGTGCCGGTACGGTTCACGGAAGGAGCTTTGAAAAAGCTTCATGAAATTCAGGCATCGTCCGATAAGGAACTGGCGCCTTACTTGCGAATAGGCGTGAAGGGTGGCGGTTGCAGTGGCTTATCATACCTGTTAGCCTTTGATGGCAAAACCGAAAAGGATGAGCAGTTTCGAATTGATGACATCGATGTGATCATGGATAAATCCCACGTTATGTACGTGTATGGAATGGAGATCCATTTTGAAGAAGGATTGAATTCACGCGGTTTTGAATTCCGCAATCCCAACGCCAAAGAGACCTGCGGGTGTGGCGAATCGTTTTCTACTTAATGGGGATGAGGGATCGGGAATGAGGTATCTCAAGGAGTCCTGAATCCATATAAAACAAAAAACCCCAATCGTTAGATCGGGGCTTTTACAAAATCAATTCAGGAGCTTATTCACTCACCACTTTCAGGGCAATTTCCACGGAAACATTCCGGTGAAGATTAACCTGAGCAGAGTAATCGCCAAGTTCCTTGATATCGTTTTTCAACGAAATTTTCTTACGGTCGATATCGTATCCACCATCTTTCAATGCCTGGGCAATTTGAATGGTTGTTACCGAACCAAAGATCTTTCCATTTGAACCGGCTTTGGTTCCGATAGTAAGGGTAGTCCCGTTGAGATTGTCGGCCATTTCCTGAGCAGCCGCTTGAATTTGTTGTTGCTTTCGCTGTGTTTGACGAATTTCTTCCTCAACCACCTTGATGCTGGAAGGAGTGGCAATTACAGCCAGTCCGCGTGGGATCAGGTAGTTCCGACCGTATCCGTTTTTCACTTCAACAACGTCGTTACGGTATCCCAGGTTTGCTACGTCATCTTTCAATATTACTTTCATCGTATATCTTCTTTGGAGGTTGACGTTTATTTCAATTGATCGGTTACGAACGGAAGAACCGCGATGTGACGGGCGCGTTTAACGGCTTGAGCCACTTTACGTTGGTACTTCAGGGATGTTCCGGTGATTCGTCGAGGAAGGATTTTACCTTGCTCATTCACGAACTTCAACAAGAAATCCGGGTTTTTGTAATCGATGTATTTGATGCCTGATTTCTTAAATCGGCAGTACTTCTTTACGTTTTGGTTAACGGGTCGGTTACTGAAAACGTAATTTCCTTTGTTCTTTCTTTTGCTCATGATGCGGATTCAGTTTCAGTTTTAGCCTCAGTTTTAGGTTTGTTGAATTCACCTTTTCTACGACGCTCGTTGTATTTAACGGCGTGTTTGTTCAGGGAAATTGTCAGATAACGCATTACCTGCTCATCACGTCGATACGCCAATTCCAACTTCGTAACGATGTCGGCCGGAGCGGCAAATTCGAAAATGTGATAGAAGCCGGTAACCTTCTTCTGAATCGGGTAAGCAAGCTTGGTGAGTCCCCAGTTCTCTTCGTGGATGATGTCACCATTGTTTTCTGTGATCAACTGTCTGTAGCTTGCGATGGCATCTTCCATCTGTTTTTCAGACAGTACGGGTGTCAAAATGATCACAGACTCATACTGTTTCTTTTCCATTTGGTGTATTAAATGTTTTTAAAAGGGGCGCGAAAATAACAATTGAAACCCAATTAATCAACGGTTTCCATGGGCAAAATCACATCCTTGTGATGCACCAGTGTTCGCGTGTTCTGATGGTAGGTCACAGCAACAATGTCAAATCGGACGCCAAAGGCGTTTTTTTGCTCGCGACAATACACGTCTGCCGCTCGTTGCAACGCCTTCCACTGACTGGTTTTAATGTTCTCCTCGGGCAGAATGTCACTTGGGCCGGAGCGGGTTTTGACTTCAACAAATACATGTTCATCGTGATCGTTCATCACCAGGTCTACTTCAGATCTTCCCAGTCTTAAATTCTGATGCAACAGGATGTAACCCAAATGTTGAAGATAACGGAGCGCATCCTCTTCGCCTCGCTTACCCAGTGATGTTCTGTGTCCGGCTGACTTACGATTCACAGCGAAAGGCCAACTCCTGAATGGCGGTGTAAGCCATCAGCCCCGGGCCAATGCGAAGGCATCGTTCATCCACGTCAAAGGTGGGCGTATGCAGCATCGAGGTGATGCCCATGGATTCATTTCGGGTACCCAGACGGTAAAAGGTTGATGGTACCAATTGAGAGTAGAACGCAAAATCCTCACCGGCCGGCCAAATATCCAAATCCACGACATTCTCTTCTCCAAGATACTCCACGGCACATTGTCGGGCCCGATGCGTTACCTCTGGGTTATTCTCCAGGTAGGGATAGCCTTTACGTACTTCAACATCCGCACGTGCTCCCAACGATTGAGCGATGCCATTTACATTTTTTTCGATGAGTTGATGCGCTTCCGCACGCCAGTTTTCGTCAAACGTGCGAAAGGTTCCTTCCATATACACCTCGTTGGGGATCACGTTGGTTGCACCATTACCGATAATCTTACCAATGCTCAGGACCGATGGTATGGATGGCTTGGCGCTCCTGCTAACAATCGTTTGAAGCGCCGTAATTATGTGTGCTGAAACGGATACCGGATCGATCGTTTGATGCGGATGAGCGGCATGCCCGCCCTTCCCGTGAACGGTGATGTAAATCTCATCGGCACTGGCCATGTACAAACCGGATCGGAAGCCCACTTTTCCGGCATCAATCAGGGGCATTACATGCTGACCAATCATAGAGTGCACGTCTGGGTTCGTTAGCACTCCTTCCCGAATCATGATGGAAGCCCCTCCGGGTAGTTTTTCTTCTCCGGGCTGAAAAATCAGCTTAAAGGTTCCTTCAAATGCATCTTTTAATTCGTTCAGAATAACGGCACACCCCAATAAACTGGATGTGTGAACATCGTGTCCGCAGGCGTGCATGACCCCGTCATTGATGGAGCAATAATCCGTTTGATTGGCTTCGCGAATGGGCAAGGCATCGATATCGGCCCGAAGGGCCACCACCGCTTTTTCCGGATTTTTACCCTTGATCAGCACCACCAATCCGGTTTCGGCGCAAACCGTGGACTCCATGTCGTGAGCCGTCAAAAATGTCCGTATGCGTTCTTGAGTCTCTACTTCGTGAAAGGATAATTCGGGATTTCGATGCATGTCACGTCGGAATGCCACGATGGATTCGAATAGTTCATCCGACCGCTGCTGTATGTGTTGAAGACTCATCGGCACAAAGATGTCAAGACAATACCGAAATTCCGAACAACCCGTTGGGTTTTGAATCAAACGATCTGCAGAACGCTTGTTCGCTTTTATTTACTTTGCAACGGTGATCCGGCAACAAACCATCGATCAGATTTTCTCCGCCGCCAACATCGAAGAGGTGGTAGGGGATTACGTCAAGTTAAAGCGCTCCGGCAGCGGCCTGGGCGGATTGTGCCCGTTTCACAATGAAAAAACGCCTTCGTTCAAGGTGAGTCCGCATCTGGGTATCTATAAATGTTTTGGGTGCGGAAAGGGAGGTAACGTGGTAGACTTTGTGATGGACGTGGAGAAGATGACCTATCCGGAGGCACTCCGACATCTCGCTAATCGGTACCACATCGAAATTGAGGAGGATAATTCCAATCAGGAAGAACTTTCTGAGCAGGTAAAACTTCGCGATTCCCTTTTTGTAGCCATGGAATATGCGGGTACGTATTTCCATGACGTCTTGCTCAACCACGAAGAAGGTCGCTCCATTGGGCATTCCTACTTCGTTCACCGAGGCATCAATCCATCCACGATGGAGGAGTTCCGATTGGGCTACGCCTTGAATAGCTGGGATGCGTTTTCCGGAACCGCGGTGAAAATGGGCTACGACGTAAACATTCTTGCTCGTGCCGGATTAATTAAGTTCCGGAATGAAGAAAACCACAACGACGGGCATTACGACGTTTACCGGGAACGGGTAATTTTTCCGATTCGCAACTTAAGTGGAAAGATCATCGGGCTGGGTGGTCGGCATTTGAAAAAGGACGCCAAGAGTCCCAAATACATTAACTCCCCGGAGAATGAGATTTATCACAAATCAGCTGTTCTCTATGGTCTTTATGAATCGCGGAAAGAGATCCGGACCCGGGACAAAGCCTTGCTGGTAGAAGGTTACCTCGATGTGATCATGCTCTATCAGAGCGGCCTTAAAAACGTGGTGGCTACCAGTGGGACGGCACTCACAACAGACCAGGTAAAGCTGGTTAAGCGATTCACCGATAACGTCACCCTGTTGTATGACGGCGACAAGGCGGGCATACGTGCCGCCATGCGCGGTGTGGATTTACTGCTGGAAGGTGGATTGAACGTTCGGGTGGTGGTATTCCCTGATGGCGAGGATCCGGATTCCTGGTGCCGAAAAGTTGGTGGCGAGGAAATGGAGAAATTCATTTCGGCCAATGAGAAGGACTTCGTTCTCTTTAAAACCGAAATGTTGCTGGCAGAACGCGGGGAAGATCCGGTGGCCAAAAGCGAAACGGCCCGTGATGTGGTTGCGTCCATCGCGAAAATTACCGATCCAATAAAGCGATCGGCGTACATCCGGGAAACGTCCAACCTTCTCCAATTTGACGAAGAATTACTGCTGGCGGAAGCGAAACGTCAGCGCAATGAAATTCAAAAGCAGCGTGGACGACGGGAACGGGAAGAATCGGAACAAATTAGTTTTATCCAACCGGGACTGCCCATTGAGCCACCCAGAGAGGAAGATCTGCAATTCCGGGAGCGGGCGTTAATCAATACCCTTATTCGCTTTGGTGATCAACCTTATTCCGAGGATGTGGACGTAGCGGGATACATTTTTTCCGAACTGGATCACGACGAATATGTGTTCGAGAATGCTGATTTGGGCGAAGCTTTTCTGGACGCCAAAAAATTCTACGGCGTTCACGGCAACTTAACCGAAGAGTTTTATACCCGGCACAAAATCCTTGGAAAGATGGCCGCCAATATCCTGTCGCTTAAATACGAATTGAGTCCCAACTGGGGAGCCGTTCACGAGATTTTTGTGAAAACCGATAATGACAATTATCAAAACGAAGTCATCGCCAACCTCAATTATTTGAAGTTGTATAAAATTGATTCCGTTCTGAAACGTACCATGAAGGATATGGAAGCCGCTACGGAGGATGACGAGGTGGTGGCCCTGCAAATGCGGATCTTCAAAATTCGGGAGATCAAACGAACCATTACCGATATCCTTGGTATTGAGGGAGCTATGCCGGAATAACAAACGTTTACTTTTCCATCCGTGCTTGCTCTTCGATTGTAGCGGCAATACCTTTGCATCGGTGGGAGAAGGGTAATCCATGCTGTACTACGTCATCAAAATATTCATCCAGTTATACAATCGCGTTTACTTCAAACGCATGTATATATCCGGTGAAGAACATATACCCAAGGCTAAACCGGCATTAATTGCTGCCAA
Organism: Flavobacteriales bacterium; assembly: GCA_020635355.1. Taxonomy (GTDB): domain Bacteria; phylum Bacteroidota; class Bacteroidia; order NS11-12g; family UBA9320; genus WGNA01. Next base: position 101,871 of record JACJZW010000007.1, on the reverse strand, counting down.
TCACCCAAATGGTTTTCTGGATGGAACCATCGTAACGTCGCTCACCAAAAAGGCTACCTTAATTTTTGTTCGCGGTGATGTGTTTAAAAAGGCGTGGTCCAACCTGGTGCTTCGGAGTCTCAAACTCATTCCCATTTTTCGTGTGCGTGACGGAGAGGTTCGGGAAAGCGTTGTTCAAAACAATAGATCGTATGATCAGCTCTATGACCTGTTTCAGAAAGATCAGCATGTGATGATCTTTCCGGAAGGGGATTCTGCACCGGAAAAGCGGTTGAGAACTCTTCGAAAAGGAACGGCCCGGATAGTAAACGACATGGAAGGGCGGAATGATAAACAACTCACCGTGGCCGTTGTGCCTCTTGGCATCAACTACAGTTTTTATCAAGGTTTTGGAAAGGAGCTCTTCCTGAATTTTCAAGAACCCATTTTCCTCAACGATTTTCGGGAAGAGGGAAAGAGCGACAGCCATGCGATGAACATGTTCACACGCGCCTTGCATACTCGTTTAAAAGAATTGGTTGTGCATGTGCCGCTTGGATATGAAACCCTGGCTGAGACCGGCTTTGATGTGTTACGGGCAGAACAGACACCGGTTAACCGATTGGTAGTGAAGAACAATCAATGGTTTAAACAGCAACATCGGTTGGCCGAACTTCTTCAAGATGAGGCGCAAAACGGTACGTCGGTGCTTACGGATCACCTCAGAGGATATCAAACCATCCGCGAAAAACATCAACTTCCCCGAGCTATGCCTGCACCGGGAGCATTGAAATTGATGCTGTCGTTAATCTGGTTTGTGCCGTCTGTCCTTTCGTGGTTTATCTTTAAGCTATCTTTCGAATTCGGAAAGCGCATCGCCGATCGTACGATCAAAAAGATGGAGTTGTATGATAGTGTTATGTATGGCATTGGGATGGCGATAAACCTGGTGCTGGACTTGGTAATGCTCATTGGTTTACTGATAACCGGTGCCTGGCTTGGAGCCCTGTTATACTATGCATTTCGTTGGCAGGCTGCGCTTTTTGCCCATATTCAGGATACCTTGTTAGCCTGGAATAATGGATTGATCTGGAAAAAATTTTCCATGAACCATCCGGAGGATGCCGCCAGCATTCTGACCCATCGAAAGGCTGTATTGGAAGCCGTTCAATCCGGGGGCAAGTAATACACGTAACCACACTATCTTTGCGGCATGGCGTCGATTGCCTTCTATACACTGGGTTGTAAACTGAATTTTTCGGAAACGTCCACCATTGGTCGGCAGGCGAAGGATTCCGGTTTTGATTTGGTCGAATTCAATGAATCGGCCGATATCTATGTGATCAACACCTGCTCGGTAACGGAAAATGCCGATCGAAAATGTAAGCGGGTGGTCCGGCAAGCCAAGAAAACCAATCCGGAATCATCGGTGATCATCATCGGGTGTTATGCCCAGTTGAAGCCAACAGAAATCAGCGAGATTCCCGGAGTAGATATGGTATTGGGTGCGGCCGAGAAATTTAATCTACTGGAGCATCTGAATGAGCTCAAAGCCGAACGTGATGCAGCCATTGTGCACAATGCCAGTATTAAGGAAACACGTGATTTTGTTCCCGGTTTTTCGTTTGGTGATCGTACCCGCACATTTCTGAAAGTTCAGGACGGATGCGACTATTTCTGCACGTTTTGCACCATACCCCTAGCACGTGGAAAAAGTCGAAGCCATACCATAGAGGAAACACTGAAAGTGGCTCGTGAAGCCGCCGCAACCGGTGTTCAGGAAATCGTTCTGACAGGTGTGAATATTGGTGATTTTGGTGTGGGGACCGAGGAAACCTTCTTTGATCTGGCCGTTGAACTGGATCAGATTGAAGAAATTGAGCGCTTCCGGATTTCCTCCATCGAGCCCAATCTGTTGGAAGATCGGATCATTGATTTTGTGGCCCACTCCAATCGATTCGCTCCACATTTTCACATACCTCTTCAGAGTGGTTCAGATGAATTACTCAAGAAGATGCGCCGCAAATACAAGCGATCGCTCTATACCTCACGTATTGAACACATCCGAAAACAAATGCCGGATGCGTGTATCGGGGTTGATGTCATTGTTGGTTTCCCCGGTGAAACCCATGATCAGTTCATGGAAACCTACGAATACCTTCGGGACCTGCCCGTAAATTACCTCCATGTTTTTCCGTATTCGGCTCGGGCCAATACAACTGCTCGAAAAATGGAGGAGCAGGTGGATGAATCGGTTAAAAATGAGCGGGTATCCATGCTCCGAATTTTATCGGAAAAAAAGAAGGCGGCCTTCTATCGGGAACATCTGGGCAGTGAACGTGTTGTCTTGTTTGAAGGGGAAGAACGCGACGGCAAGATGCTGGGCTTCACGGAAAATTATGTTCGGATTGAAGCTGATTTCCGGGAGGAATGGGTAAATGTTCCCATGCGGGTTGAGCTTCTAGAGGTGAATCCATCCGGTCATGTCCATGCGAACATTCTGGGCCCAAAGCATGCAGCCGTTCTTCCAAACGAGGCAGAAGCTTATCGGTAAAACAACCTACATGTGATGAAGATGTGGTATTATCGCCACGGAATTCAACCCATCATTTTAATTCATGTTCCCAAACTTTTACTACCTGTTTCGCGACCTCTTCGGGGTTGAGATTTACGCGTTGGTGTACATCAATACCTTTGGCTTTTTTGTGGCGATTTCTTTCCTCCTGGCAAATCTCACAATGGGATGGGAGTTGAAACGCAAAGAGGAGGAAGGTTTGCTCCATGCCAAGTCGGGAAAGAAATGGGTGGGCGGTCAGCCTGCTGCCATGGACTTCGTGGTCAACGCCCTTGTGGGCTTTCTATTCGGATGGAAGTTTATCTACCTCATTGTAAATGCGAAGGAATTTTTTGCCGATCCGCAGAGTAAGATTCTGAGTTTGGATGGATCGGTGACCGCCGGTATCGTGGTGGCTCTGGTGATGGTGGTGAGCAAGTACCTTCAATATCTGAAAACGAAAAAGCTCTATCCGGAACCCAAGTGGGAGATGGACCAACTCCACCCATATCAACGAATGGGAAATTTTACCATTGTTGCCGCAGTTGCCGGGTTGTTTGGAGCCAAGATGTTTGACCACATGGAGCACTGGGACAAGTTTATTGAAAACCCCCTCGGTGCCTTTTTGAATCCATTTTCCGGATTGACCTTCTATGGTGGGTTAATTGTAGGAGGTGCTGCGATCTTGTATGTGGCCAATAAGGCAAAGATCCATTGGCGACATATGTTGGATGTTGGCGGACCAGCCATGATGTTGGCCTATGGCGTTGGGCGGATTGGTTGCCACATGAGTGGCGATGGTGATTGGGGCATTGTAAATACACTTGCCAAGCCGGGATTCTTACCCGATTGGATGTGGGCGTACAACTACCCAAACAATGTGGCGGGAATTTGCGATCAAGTAGATGGTGTGTCCATTCACTGTGCCGATGGTATAACACCGGTATTGGCGAATCCGGTTTGGCCAACACCCTTTTACGAAGCGGTTGCCGGCATTGCCTTGTTCTTCGTTTTATGGTCGATCCGCAAGCGGATAAAAGTCCCCGGCGTTTTATTCAGTATCTACCTCATCTTCGCCGGTTTTGAACGTTTCTGGGTAGAAAAAATTCGCGTAAACGCGGTGTATCACATCGCCGGAATGGATATCACCCAAGCCGAAATCATATCGGTTGTCCTGATGTTGGTGGGTGTTCTGGGAATCTTTTATTTCCGCAGAAATCCCAATGTTCCGGAGATGAAGTGGACGAAGGAGGAGGCGGTTTAGAGTTCTGAGTTTTGAGATCAGAACGCCTCCGCTAAAGCTACGGTGTTCGAGGGATGAGGGATGAGGGATGAGGAATGAGGAATGAGGAATGAGGAATGAGGAACGCCTCCGCTAAAGCTACGGCGTTCGAGGAAAAGAGATCTTAGAACTTAGATTTTAGACCTTAGCTAAGACCTTAGCTTAGACCTTCGATTTTAGAACTTAGCTTAGATCTTAGATTTCCGTTATCCGTTACTCGTTCTTCGTTCCCAACGTTTTTCCCGCCAAAAATCCCGTTGTCCACGATCCCTGAAAGTTAAATCCACCGGTCAGAGCATCAACGTCCAGAACTTCACCAGCGGCAAATAGACCCGGATGTTCGATGAGTTCCATCGTCTTTGGGTTTATTTGATGAAGTGCGATTCCCCCGGCGGTTACGAATTCCTCTTTAAATGTATCTTTTCCGGTGACTTCCACCCTTGTTGCCGTTAATGCCTCCACCAGGGATGTCCGTTGCTTCTTACCAAACTCAGCCCAATTCCTATTTTCCGATATATCACAGAAGTTGAGTATAGACGTCCACAATCGTTTTGGGAGGTCAAATAATGGTTGGCTGCGCACATAGCTTTTTGCATGAGCATCGGCGTAAGCCAAAAGATCAGATTCAACCGCATCCCGGGATTTCCCCAACCAGTTTATACGGCAGGTGAAGGTGTAATCCACTTGATTGAATTCCCGCGCAGCCCAAGCCGACAGTTTCAAGACTGCCGGACCGGATAAACCGCGATGCGTAATCAATAGCGGTCCGTCAGTTGAAATGGATTCATAAGTTAACCGAGCGGTTGGGACACTTATGCCGGGTAATTCGGAGAAGAGGGGATGCGCACAACGAAAGGTGAACAAGGATGGAACGGGTTCGATGATTTCAATACCCAGCCTCTCCAATTGGTTCCAGATGAGTTGATTGCTTCCACTTGCCAGAATTACGTTGCGTGCCTTCCAAATAGAGGTGCTCGTTTGAACCATCCAGCCACCATCGGAAGGGGAAATGGAGGTAACGCGCTCACCTGTTTTAACCGCAATCGATGCTTTTTTAGCTTCCCGTTCCAAACAATCGGCGATGGTTTTGGACGAATTGGTAACTGGAAACATACGCCCGTCTTCTTCGGTTTTGAGCGAAACGCCTCTGGATTCAAACCACTCAACCGTGTGCTCGCAATGAAAGGTTTTAAAAGGGTTTAACAGAAAATCGCCCCCACGGGGATAATATCGGATGAGTTGTTTAGGATCAAAGCAGGCGTGGGTTACATTGCATCGGCCCCCGCCTGAAATCAAGACCTTGGAAAGCACCTTGTTGCTCCCTTCTAGAATGCAAACAGATTGATCCGGGTGATGGGTTTTGGATGAAATGGCTGCGAAAAAACCGGCAGGTCCTCCTCCAATAATCAAGACATCAACTGACTTGCTCACGCTTCAAGTTTAACACGATATCCGGCGTGACTTCGGATGTTGATGACCCGGCCATCGTCAAATAGAAGATACTGTCCTTTGATGCCCATCAACTTGCCTTCAATGGTTGGCTCTTTGTCCAACTTTAAACTTTTTACCTTCGGTGGATAGGCCAATACCGGATAGGTGATCCGGACGATTTCAGAGTCGGTTAGGAGAAATTGTTTCTGTGCATCGGGAACGAAGGAAATCAACCCATCGCGAATCAACTTCAGATCGGCTTCATCCACTTCACCTTTCAACATGCGTTGCCAATTGGTTTTATCGGCAATGTGATCTTTGAGTGCCACTTCAATCAGGCCTGCCGCTTGTCGGTATGGGGTTCGGGCAATGGCCAGTGCTTCCACGGCACCCTGGTCTATCCATCGGGTGGGGACTTGACGCTCACGGGTAACACCCACCTTGGCGCCGGCGGTTTTGGACAGATACACGATGTGGGGTGTCATGTGGTGCTTCATTTCCCATTCAAAATCCCGCAGGGCAATTCCTTCGTGAATCCGGCTAAGTTCCGGGCGAATGATGCTGGGAGAAGCTTCGGGCGAATTCATGAAAGCATCATAGCTCATGCCTTCCCCAAACACCTTCTTAATTTTTTTACCGGTTACAACGCAGTGGATGGCGTGATCAAAGTTGAGCTGAATGGATTTACCAACGAGCTCATTCATAGCTACTTCATCACCAGGTTCCAGGATGTCGTAAAGGGGGAGGGTGTAGTTCACCACCTCTCCCAGTTCGCTTCGCATCTTGCGTATGTTGCCTTCCCATTGCATGGGGCGAAGATGGGGAACCGAATGATAATTTCAAGATGGAAAAGCCGTTTGTTTTCTGACCGATGAATCGACTTCTATTTTCCGGCGTGTTGGCTTTTCTGTTTGTATCAGTAGTCCATGCAGAAGCGGATACATCCATTTTCCAGCGCCTTCACTTGGGATTTATCGTTTATGGCGATCAGTTGATGAATGAATATACATCTGCCAACGAACCCTTGATTGGTCGCTCTTCGGGAGCGATGCTTCGGTTGGAAACCACGAAACATGCGTTTTCGTTTAGTACCACGTACCACACAAACAGGTATGCATCATCGGCGAATGTCTTTCAGACGCTACAGGAACATAACGATGAGATCGTGTCCTTTCGTTGGGAGTGGGAAGCGTTCAAGTCATGGCGGGTTTTTCGCCCGTATTTGGGTTTGTCTACTCAGGCAGATGTTGGACGGAGAATGATCCAACAACATTTTTTTAGAACAGACGATCTGGATGTGGCCATTCAGTTAACGCGGTATACGCTGGGACCCAATTTGGGGTTGCTTCTGGATATGAATCGTGTGATGATTAAGGCCGGAGGAACGGCGCAATTGGGATATTACAAAGAGACATTTCCCAATGATCGTTTCAGCTTCACAGAAGGTACGGCCTTTGCATCTCCATTATATCAAATGACCTTGCTCGTGCGCTGCTGGCAACAGTGATCCAATGAGATACCTATCTTTGAGTGACCCGAACCATGAAACATATTCTCCTTGTTCTACTTCTCACAACGTCATTACCTTCTTTTGGACAAGAGAAGAATGCATTTGAAGTGGGTGTGAGGTTTGATGGTTTTCAGGCCATATCCTACCATCAAAGGAATTTTGATCATACCAGGATAAAATCCAATCCACTTGTACCAATAGGGGTGAGTGCGCATTACAGGGGAGAACAGTTTAGCTTGGTTACAACGTTCAGTTGGATCACACAATCCTTCACAACGATTCCAAGTGTGCATTGCGCCGATTGTTCCGTGGAAATTGGGGAGATGCATGAGTTCTGGTGGGAGATGCAAGGTCTTCATTTCTTAGGTGGTAATCAAGCATTAAAACCATTCATTGGACCAGTCTTTGGCTTGCATCATAGCAAGTTTTCGGGAATTTCATTTGGAGGAATCGGTGGAGGAGAATCACCCTTCTCTGGCCAAAATGGGTTCTTTCATTATGGTGCGGTACTTGGCGTAAAGTATCAAATTACTAAGCGTGTTGGAGTTTATGCGGAGTCGGCTTATACTGACCAGCGTTCATGGAATGGTCACTTCTCGGCACTTAGTTTACAACCCCTCCGCGCCTTTGGCATCCTTTACCGGCTTTAAATAGATGGATAAGACGGTGTGGGTAAACCAGCTACCTTCGCACCATGAGGTCTTTTTTTATCGCCCTGTTGGTTGTGTTTTTTATGGGTTGCATGGCACCACATTCGGATCTGCCGGTTCCTCCATTTCGATTGAGCGAATCCAAAAACACCACACCAACCTATCAGGAAGGAATTGATTGGTGGCGGAAGCTGGAAGCCTCAACACCCCGGGTACGCATCTTTGAATACGGTATGACCGATGCCGGCTATCCGCTCCACATTGTGGTGCTTTCCGGTAAACATCATGCTCATCTGGAGGAATATACGGACAGTAGACACAGTAGGTTACTGATCAACAATGCCATCCATCCCGGTGAACCCGACGGTGTAGATGCCTCCATGATGTTGGCATACGATCTCCTCAACAGTGATTCCATCCAGAAGCGTTGGCTTCCGAATACGGATATTTTTATCATTCCATTTTACAACATCGGCGGAGCCCTCAATCGGAATTCAACCACACGGGCCAATCAAAACGGACCCGAGGAATATGGTTTTCGTGGCAATGCACAGAATCTGGACCTCAACCGGGATTTTGTTAAGAGCGATTCCCGAAACGCCCGAACCTTCGCTCAACTTATTCAGGCAATTGATCCCCATTTGTATGTGGAGACTCATGTGAGCAATGGGGCGGATTATCCCTACGTCATGACCTATTTGAGTACCCAGGAAGATAAAATCGGTGAACCGTATACATCCGCTTTGCGGGATACCTTGACCCCTCACCTTGAAAAGGCGATGGGGAAAGCCGGCTTTCCCATGGTGCCGTATGTAAATGTACATGGTGTCTCGCCGGAAAATGGCTATGCCACCTTTTATGATATGCCCAGGTACTCAACCGGCTACCTGGCTTTGCTCGGAATCCCAGGGTATATTACCGAAACACACATGCTCAAACCTTACGAACAACGGGTGGAAGCTACCTATTCATTTCTTTGGTCGTGTGTGGAGGAGATGCGATTGAATCCGTTGGAAGATTGGAAGGTGAGCTGGCAGGTTAACTTGGGCATGCAGGACTCGATTGCCTTGGATTGGACGTTGGATTCATCACAGGTCCGAGCTTGGGTATTTAACGGATATGCCGCAGGTTATAAGCCCAGTGACATTAGCGGTGAGCCCAGACTTTTCTACGACCGTACCAAACCGTATTCCACCAAAATTCCCTACTGGGGATGGATGAAACCGCAACATAAGGTGTCACGTCCCACAGCCTATATCCTGCGCAGAGGCTTCGTGGAGGTGGAAGAGCGGTTGAAGGCCAGTGGCGTGAACATGGAAGCACTTGAATCAGACACGACAATCCGTGTAGATGTCTTTCACATCGACACCTTCTCGACCTATCCTCAGCCGTATGAAAAGCACTATGCTCATCACGGAACCAAGGTGAGCACATCAGAACAGGACGTGACCTTTCATCAGGGTGATTGGCTCATACCTCTGAATAATGCCCATGCCCGATTCATCATTGAAGTGTTGGAGCCGGAGGCTCCCGACGGATATTTTAACTGGAACTTCTTTGACGCTGTCCTTCAACAAAAGGAATGGTATTCACCCTACGTATTTGAAGATGAGGCAGCCTTACTTCTTCAACAAGACTCGGTTCTCAGGAACGGCTACAATGCGATGATGGATTCCGTTGCCGGTTTTAAAGATCATGGCGAACAACAGCTGTATTGGATCTATCAGCATAGTCCGCGTTATGAACGAAGCCATCTGATTCATCCGGTGTACCGTATTCGCTGATTAGTTCTCCAGCCATTTTTGATACGCTTCGGCCTGGACCTTGGACGGATTTTCCAAGCGCTTCAACTGATACTCTACCGTTTGGTTTGGTATTGGGGTGAGCTTGCAACGTCTCATTTCGCCATCTCGTGAATAGATAACTTCCACCTCTTTTTCCGGTTTCATGCGATTGATTTCATCGGTGAGATCTCCCTGTACACGCCACCCATCGAAGGCAATGATTTCATCGTTCACCTGCATACCGGCAAACAAGGCGGGTCCTTCGGATTGGACAAAGGAGACGATGGATTTGCCACCCTCTACTTTAATACGCATTCCCAGAAAAGCAGATTGTACATCGGCTTTGTTCTTCAGTTCCAATCCAAGGTATTTGGCCATCTGGTCGTATGGAAGAGGGGTGGTTGATCGCACGTAGGTGTTAAAAAATGCCGTCAGCGATTTTCCGGCAACCGAGGAGCAAGCCTGTTCAAATTCATCCACCGTAAAACCAACATCGTTCTTCTTCCAGTTGGAGTATAACAACCGCATGACATCGTCCAATCGCTTTTTGCCATGAGTCATCTCCATGATTTTGAGATCGAGTAGCCAGGCAACCAACATCCCTTTATTGTAATAGGAGATGGTGACATTTTGCGAATTTTCGTTGGGCAGATACGCCTTTATCCAGGCGAGTTTGGAAGCCTCGTCCAGGGTCATCACATTTCGCCCCGACATATTTTCCAATCGGTTGATGGAGGATGATACCACATCTAGATATGATTCTTCCGTATGAAAACCGGCCCGCTTCAAGAATAGGTCATCATAATAGGATGTAATGCCCTCAGCCACCCAAAGCTGGTCAGTGTAATTTTCGGTGGTGTAATCAAACGGCCCTAATTCGATTGGTCGAATGCGCTTGACATTCCAGAGATGGAAATACTCATGAGCCACGAGACCCAGGAAACTTCGATATTTTTTCTCATCGGAATACGCCCATCGGTTTACCTGACTAGTCTGACAATTCAGATGTTCGAGTCCGCCTCCTCCCTGATCAACATTTTGAATAAAATGGATGTACTGGCTGGATGGATGAACCCCATCAAATAGGTTTACCTCGATATCGGAGATTGTTTTAAAATCCCTGGCAATGGTATCCAACTGGTAACTTCCTTTCCCAATCATCACTACCGTGTGCGGGCATCCGCCACTTTCGTAGGTGACCGAATCGAATGTTCCACACGCAATGGGGCTGTCGGCTAGTAAATCAAAATTAGCCGCTTTCCAACTATTGCCCTCCTTGGGTAACGACACAAAAACATCGTTCCAAGAGGACGGATTCGATACGTCCAGAAGGATCGACTCAGCTTCCCGACCTTTCCAGTACATAAAGGCACTTACACCATGTACAAAGGCTTTGGTGGCATCAACATAGGATGTTCGAACACCCAATTCAAAAGCGTATACTTCGTAGGTGAAACGAAGGTTACCGGCTTTGGAGGTAGTAACTTCCCAGGTGTTTTTGTCGGCCCGAAGAACAGGCATATCCGCTCCATCAAGATCGGCATTGAACCCATCCACATGCTGTGAAAACTCACGAACTTTATATGAACCGGGAGTCCACACCGGCATGATAAGCGTGTGCTTTCCGGCATCTACCTGACCGCTGATGGTAACGGTAACGTAGTGGGCATTGGCACGCGGAAAGGCAATGGAATAGGAAATGGATGCTTGGGATGTCATGACCGAAGTAGTTAGGGCAAGAAGCAGGATGAGTATACGCATGGTTGACGGTCACAAAATAACATTCAGGTGGTGTGATTTTGGTGAATCAATAATCCACACAGGTTGATTTTTGTATGTGTGGGCATGATATCTTTGTTAAGTTTATTCCGCACCATGATGAGGTCCTTGCGTTACTTGTTTCTTCTTGTTTTGTCTGCCTTGACCCTGGGGGTATCAGCACAAAAGAAATTTGCTATTAGTCCCAATGGAACGATTACCATTTGCAAGGGTGATTCGGTTAAGGTAGAAGCCCCAAGTGGTTACGTACGCTATGCGTGGAGCACCGGTAGCACCAATCGGTTCATTGTGGTGGGTAGTGCCGGTACGTATTACGCTGGGGCGTATGATTCTGCCGGACACACCCATTATGACTCCCTTACGGTACACGTTCAAACGCCCATCGAACCTAAAATTACCACCAATCCCAAGAATGGTACGATATGTTCAGGCGATTCACTCATTATTGAGGTAAACCACGGTTTTACTGATTATACGTGGAATACAGGTGACACAGGAAGAAGGGTCGTGCTTCATCCGTCCAAATCTGGGTATGTCATTCTTGAGGCGAAGGATTCCAACGGTTGCGGGGCCAGAAAGGTCATTCAATACGCCGTCACGAATTGTGGAAATGGGCAATGTGATAGTTTGATAGAGGCCTGGCCCGATGCGCACCTGTGTGGCGACAAGGACTCGGTGATTCTGGAAGTCAGAACAGGGTTTAAATCCTATGAGTGGTCCGATAAAAAAACCGGAAGAGCACGTGTGGTTAAAGACGATGGATGGTACGTGGTTACCGTAACAGACAGCAGTGGAAAGACATGTACTGATTCCATTAAAATTACAAAATCATCTAAAGGCATAACGATTTCTACCAATCCAAACCCGGCTGTGATCTGTAAGGGCGATAAGGTGGTCATTGAAATTTCCAATGATTACGATTCCATTTGGTGGAGTACCGGGGCTAAGCACGTAAACAAGATTACCGTAGATCCAAAGACAACGACCAATTATGTTGTGGAAGCCATTGATCCTCATGGATGTGAGCACCGACAAGAATTTAAGGTTACGGTGAAAGACAGTTGTTCAGAATGTGATGATCTGATAGGAGTTGAAAAGAAGGTGATTTGCGGTGATCACGATACCGCGGTTTTAGAGGCTAAAAGTGGCTACTGGCACTATGCCTGGAGTACTAAATCCACCGATAGGATTATTCGGGTTTCAGAACCGGGTTGGTACTATGTGGTAGCGATCAAGCAGGATTCTACAGTGTGTGTTGATTCGGTATTGGTGGTTCAGGGAGGGAAGGAAATCGCGATAGGGGCTAACCCAAAGAATGCGACGGTGTGTTCAGGAGATTCCATGGAGTTGGAGGCCACGTATGGCTTTAAACGATATACCTGGTCGGTGGATGGAAAACAACATGTGAATGGCATAGCCTTTTTGCCAAATGAAAGCAAAAAGGTTTGGGTTGAAGGCGTGGACGAACACGGCTGTTCTTCCAAGGCATATATCTATGTAACCGTTGTGGATTGTGATTCCTGTCCTCACATTATTGAACCTTGGCCATCATCCAACTTGTGCGGACGGGATTCCATTATTCTGGAGGCGAAGAATGGGTATGCATCCTATACATGGAAAGGTGGTAAAACAGGGCGTGTCCGAACCGTGAAAGAAGCGGGTTGGTACTGGGTAGAGTTTACGGATAGTGCAGGAAAGGAATGTAAGGATAGCGTGTACATTTCAGATGAGAGTCCCAAAGAGTTGAAAATCAAGGTTTATCCTTCGGGAGAGATTTGCGTAGGCGATACGGTGGTGATTAGTGCTTCCGAAGGATTTAAGTCTTATGCATGGAACACGGGTAAACAAGTGAGGTTGTATGAATATGTAGCGGAGAAAAATAAGGAACTGGTGGTGGAAGCAACAGACAGCAATGGGTGCGAAAAACGGGTGATCTATAAGTTGGAAGTGGATTCATGTAATCACTCAACTTCTCGGCCATTGACCATGGAGGAAGTACGACTATTCCCCAATCCAACATCCGGCATGGTCTTTATCCAAACAACTATGCAGTTGAACGGCATTACGGTGTATGATATGGAAGGTCGCTTGGTTCTGCATCAAGATCAGCTGTATGAGCATCAACCTGGGATCGATGCGACCACCTGGCGAGATGGCGTATATCTCATCATGCTCACCACTGAAAAGGGACTGGTACACCGCTTAATCATCAAGCAGTAAGAAAGAGCCTCGGCATCTGTTTTGCTCCGTGGCTTGAACGAGGGTGGTTTTATCGGGTAGAGTACTTGAAAACTGGATAATCAGAAGATTAGAGGATTCGTGGAATAGGGGAATAGCGGAATAGGGGCGATTTGATGAAACGGTTAGCTTCCCAATGTGCTCTGATTCCGGTATTTTCTGAATGGCTCCTAGTGCAACGACTTCGTCTCGATGGATTCCTCATACCCCATACCCCATACCCCATTCCCCAATCCATTCCCCAAACCAAACTCTTGAATCCCAAATCTGCATCTTATTTTTGCGCCTCAAATTTGATCAATGAGAACCATCCAATTCAGAGAAGCCTTACGAGAAGCCTTAACCGAAGAAATGCGTCGGGACGATGCTGTTTTCCTTATTGGAGAAGAGGTCGCTGAGTACAACGGTGCGTATAAGGTGAGTCAGGGTATGTTGGAAGAATTTGGCGAGAAGCGGGTCATTGACACGCCTATTGCTGAGTTGGGATTTGCGGGGATAGCCGTTGGAGCTGCCATGAACGGTTTACGACCTGTTGTGGAGTTCATGACCTTCAATTTCTCCTTGGTTGCCATTGATCAGGTAATCAACGCTGCAGCGAAGATGAACTCTATGAGCGGTGGTCATTTTACTTGTCCAATGGTCTTTAGAGGTCCAACGGGAAGTGCGGGACAGCTTGGGGCTCAACATTCACAAAATTTTGAAAACTGGTACGCGAATACCCCTGGTTTGAAGGTGGTTGTACCTTCCAATCCATACGATGCCAAAGGACTGTTAAAGAGCAGTATTCGCGACAATGATCCGGTGATCTTCATGGAAAGTGAGCAGATGTACGGACTCAAGTGGGAAGTTCCAGAAGAGGAATATCTGTTACCACTTGGAAAAGCGCATGTGGTGAAAGAGGGTACGGATGTAACCATTGTGTCTTTCGGGAAAATGATGCGGGTAGTTGAGGAAGCAGATGCGGCGTTGCAGGAAGCTGGTATAAACGCTGAAATCATCGACTTGAGAACGGTTCGTCCACTGGACGTTGAAACTCTGGTTAACTCCATTCGAAAAACCAACCGAATGGTGGTAGTAGAAGAGGCCTGGCCGTTGGCGTCCATTTCTTCTGAAATTTCATACATGGTGCAGAAGCACGCCTTTGATTACATGGATGCTCCGGTTGCCCGGGTAACGAGCCGCGATGTACCATTGCCCTATGCTCCAACTTTGGTGGATGCCTATCTGCCCAACGTTCAACGCATTGTGGATGCAGTGCGTCAGGTGACCTACGCCTAACCATTCTCCGATTACAATGTGACATTGATTCTCCCCTCAGTCCAGGGGATGTTTCTATATTTGCCTAGGTTTTCGGTTGAAAACCAGTTTGATGTTACTACTACTTTTATGATGTTGCCAAGTGCTCGACGTATGGTCTTATCGTCGATTTTTCTCGCATCAGTTGTCACCTCGACCCACGCACAGGTCGATCTGTATCAACGATCTTTTCTTGAAGTTAAAACCGGAATTGGAGGTTCGCTCTTTTTTGGTGATTTAGGCGGAAGTGCCGGTCGCGGAAAGGCGGGTTTCTTTGATTGGGACATTGCCACCACCAGGCAGAATTACAGTGCCGGATTGAAGATTAATCTGTCCAACAGCATTGCGGTTCGAGGAGACGTCTTTCATACTACACTCACCGGTAATGATGCTCATTCCGGAGACCGGGCCCGGTATGAACGCAACCTAAACTTCAAAACCGAACTGACAGAGATGTCATTCACCGTGGAATTTCTATCCATCAACCTTTCCCGGTTCATGAAAAATAAGCGTAGCACTTGGCAGCTATACACCTTTGCCGGCTACGGCTTGATACGCTTCAATCCCCAGGGTTATTACAAAGGGCAATGGGTGGATTTACAACCATTGGGTACTGAAGGGCAGGGAATCTTGCCGGGAACAGAACTATATAGCTTAACCTCTCACGTGGTCCCTTTTGGTTTTGGCTTTCGAAAGGATGTGTTACACAACCTGTACATCGGGTTTGAAGTTTCCATGCGCAAATCATTTACCGATTACATTGATGATGTGAGCGGCAACTATGCGGATAAGGAGTTAATTCGGGAACATCGGGGTGATCTTGCGGCGGAAATGAGCGAACGAAACAACTTCACCACGCCTGAAGCCGGATCCATACGAGGGAATCCCAATTCCAACGATAACTATTCGTTCGTGCAGTTAACACTGGCCAAAGGATTTGGAAAGCGACAGGCGCGACAACGAATTGTGAAGTTCAGTGCAAAACGCAACCACGGCTTAAAATGCCCTAACTTCAAGAAGGGATAACAAAGCATTTCTACCAATAATTTGTTACTTTGTAGAAGGATAACGTTTTGGTTGTCCGAGCAGAGTAGTAATAGTGGTAAAGAATCCTTCGATTTCTTTCATTTTTTCATGCATCATTTCCTGGCTGATTTGGTCACCTTCTGCGGTGGCACAGAATGCAACGTTTAAGAAAAGCAAAGTCGAACTCAGGATGGGTGCGGGTGCCAGTATGTTCTTTGGTGATCTGGGAGGGAATTTCAAATCCAGGAAGGATGGCTTTCTCGATATTGATATGCGATCAGTGCGGGGAAATTTTAATCTGAGCGCCAAGTACAACATATATAAGTGGCTTGCTATTCGAACGGATTTTAATCAAGCTCAGGTGGTTGGAGATGATGCATTTAGCGCGGAATACTTTCGACGCAATAGAAATCTAAGTTTCTCGAGCTCCATCTCAGAACTTTCACTCACCGGTGAATTGGTTGCCGTAAACTTATTGCGATGGAGACAGCTAAGTAAGTTGCACTTCGAGTTGTATGGATTTGGAGGATTAGGCGTTTTTAGATTCAACCCGAAAGCCACGTTGAATAACCGGGTCTATGAACTACAACCAATGGGGACAGAAGGGCAGGGGCTCATTCCGGGTTCAAAACCATATTCACTCATTTCTGGCGTACTTCCTCTTGGCATCGGGCTACGTAAATTAGTTGGGAATACCGTCATGGTGGGAGTGGAGTTGTCCTTGCGGAAATCATTTACGGATTATATCGACGATGTATCCGGGACCTATTACGCCAACAACGTGATTCGGGAAGTTCGCGGCGATGTGGCGGCTGATCTGGCTGATCGATCGTTAAACGGCAGCGGAGCTGCTGGAACACCAAGAGGGAACCCGGGGGAAAACGATAACTACTCCTTTATTCAAATTTATTTTCAAAAAGGGCTTTCCAATCAGTTGATACGGGACGAGCGACAAGCCTTCCGGAAAATCACCAACAAAATGCACAAGTGCCCGAAATTCCGCTAACTAATTTTAGCAATTTAGAACTGATCTTTGCAGTGCAATAACCCGTAATAAATCGGGCTTCTTCCGGTCACACATTTTCCTATCCGACAGATGTTGGAAAACTCTTGAAAATTTATGCTGACCCGTTTGCAAATTAATATCAAAGACCTACCTTTGCAGACCTTTTGAAAAACGCGAAGCGAGTATAAAATGCCTACAATACAGCAATTAGTAAGGAAAGGGCGTGAATCCATGGTGGTGAAGAGTAAATCTCGAGCACTTGATTCATGTCCACAACGACGTGGTGTTTGCACACGTGTATATACCACCACACCAAAGAAACCGAATTCGGCCATGCGTAAGGTAGCCCGGGTTCGATTGACAAACGGAAAAGAAGTGAACGCCTACATCCCAGGTGAAGGTCACAATCTTCAGGAACACAGTATCGTACTGGTTCGTGGAGGTCGGGTAAAAGATCTTCCAGGAGTGCGCTATCACATCGTGCGCGGAGCGCTCGATACAGCTGGTGTAAATGGCAGAACGCAACGACGTAGTAAGTACGGAACGAAAAGACCTAAGAAGTAATGAGAAAGACCAGTGCCAAGAAACGGCCGTTGTTGCCGGATCCGCGTTTTAACGATACAACCGTAACGCGTTTTATTAACAACATGATGTGGCAGGGTAAGAAAGAACTCGCTCGCAAAATCTTTTACAACGCCATTGATATTGTAGACAAAAAGTCTGAAGAGGAAGAGGGCATCGAGGTATTCCGTCGTGCACTTAATAATGTAATGCCAGCCGTTGAGGTTAAAGCTCGTCGGGTTGGTGGTGCAACCTTCCAGATTCCGATCGAAGTTCACCCTGAGCGTAAAATCGCCTTGGGTATGAAATGGATGATCCGATACGCTCGTTCGCGCAACGAAAAGTCAATGGCTGAAAAACTTGCCGGTGAATTGTTGGCCGCTAGTAAGAATGAAGGAGCCGCTGTAAAGAAAAAAGAAGATATTCATAAGATGGCAGAAGCCAACAAGGCATTCTCTCACTTCAGAGCACGATAAGAACCATGGCAAGAGACCTTAAATATACACGTAACATCGGTATCGCTGCGCACATTGACGCAGGTAAGACTACTACAACTGAACGTATTCTTTACTACGCCGGTGTTTCTCACAAAATTGGTGAGGTTCACGATGGTGCTGCTACCATGGACTGGATGGAGCAAGAGCAGGAACGTGGTATCACCATTACCTCTGCTGCAACCACCGTATTCTGGAAATACCGTGGCGATGATTTTCACGTAAACATCATTGACACCCCAGGTCACGTTGACTTTACCGTTGAAGTGAACCGATCACTTCGCGTTTTGGACGGATTGGTATTCCTCTTTAGTGCGGTTGATGGTGTTGAGCCACAATCTGAAACCAACTGGCGTTTGGCTAACAACTACAACGTTTCACGTCTTGGTTTTGTGAATAAGATGGACCGTCAGGGAGCCGACTTCCTGAATGTGTGTCGTCAAGTAAAAGAAATGCTCGGCAGTAATGCCGTACCTCTCCAGTTGCCAATTGGTTCTGAAGATAAATTTAAAGGTGTTGTTGACCTCGTAAACTTCCGCGGTATCGTGTGGAACGAGGAGGATATGGGTATGACCTTCCAGGAAGTACCTATTCCTGACGACATGATGGAGGAAGCGTTGATGTACCGTGAGCAGCTTTTGGAAGCTGTTGCCGAATTCGACGATACCCTCCTGGAGAAATTCTTTGAAGATCCTGAATCCATCACTGAACGCGAAATTTTGGACGCCCTCCGTCAAGCAACCGTGAGCATGAAAATTGTTCCCATGTTGTGTGGATCTGCTTTCAAAAACAAAGGTGTTCAAACCATGTTGGATTACGTGATGGAACTGCTTCCTTCTCCATTGGATCAGGAAGCCATCAACGGAGTTAATCCAAAAACAGATAAAGAAGAATCCCGTAAGCCGGATCCAAGCAGTCCGTTTGCCGCCTTGGCATTCAAAATTGCAACCGATCCTTACGTAGGTCGTCTTTGCTTTACCCGATCCTACTCAGGAATGTTGGAGTCTGGTTCATACGTGTTAAATACGCGAACCATGAAGAAGGAACGTATCTCACGTATCTTCCAAATGCACGCCAACAAACAAAATCAGATCGAGCGATTGCACGCTGGTGATATCGCCGCCTTGATTGGATTTAAAGATATCCGTACAGGTGACACACTGTGTGAAGAAAGCCACCCGATTGTGCTTGAATCCATGGACTTCCCTGATCCGGTAATTGGTATTGCAATTGAGCCTAAAACTCAAGCCGACGTAGATAAGTTGGGTATGGCCTTGGCTAAACTGGCTGAGGAAGATCCAACCTTCCAGGTTAAAACCGATGATGAAACTGGTCAAACAGTTATCAGCGGAATGGGAGAGCTTCACCTCGAAATTATCGTTGATCGTTTGCGACGTGAGTTCAAGGTTGAGGCCAACCAGGGAGCACCACAGGTTGCTTACAAGGAAGCTATTACGCAATCCGTAACGCACCGTGAGACCTACAAAAAGCAAACAGGTGGACGTGGTAAATTTGCCGACATCCAGATTGAAGTAGGCCCTATTGACGAAGGTCAAACCGGTTTGCAGTTTGTGAACGAAATCGTTGGGGGTTCTATTCCACGTGAATACATCCCATCGGTTGAAAAAGGATTCAAGGAAGCCATGAAGAATGGTGTCTTGGCCGGATATGCGGTTGAGAATTTGAAAGTTCGCTTGTTTGATGGATCGTTCCACGCAGTGGATTCGGATTCATTGTCCTTTGAAATTGCTGCTCGTCAGGCATTCCGTGAAGCTTCTCGCAAAGCTTCTCCAGTGTTGCTAGAGCCAATTATGAAAATTGAAGTAGTTACTCCTGAGGATTATATGGGAGATATCATGGGAGACCTTAACCGTCGTCGTGGTCAGTTGGCCGGTGTTGACGAAAAGCAAGGTTCTCAGGTTATTCGCGCCAAGGTGCCGTTGTCCGAGATGTTTGGTTATGTAACCTCACTCCGTACCATGTCATCTGGTCGTGCAACATCCAGCATGGAATTTTCTCACTACGATCCGGTTCCAAGCGGACTGGCAAGTGAAATCCTCGCAAACTTGAAGGGTAGTACCGCAAAAGCTTAACAGTCATGGTGAATCAAAAGATCAGAATCAAACTGAAGTCGTACGATCACAACCTCATCGATAAGTCGGCTGAGAAGATCGTTCGATCCGTGAAGGTTACAGGTGCCGTTGTGAACGGTCCCATTCCTTTGCCAACGGAAAAGAAAGTGTATACGGTGCTCCGCTCACCGCACGTAAATAAAAAGGCAAGAGAGCAGTTCCAATTGTGTTCCTACAAGCGGTTACTGGACATCTATAGCTCAACCTCAAAAACGGTTGATGCTTTGATGAAGCTTGAGTTGCCAAGTGGTGTAGACGTAGAAATTAAAGTATAGTCATGTTAGGGATCATTGGCAAAAAAGTCGGTATGACCAGCATCTTCAATGAAGATGGTAAGAACATCGCGTGTACCGTTATTCACGCTGAACCCAATGTGGTTACTCAACTGAGAAGTGTAGACAACGATGGATATCGTGCGTTGCAAATCTCGGCTGGGGAGCGCAAGGAGAAGAACACAACGGCTGCATTGAAAGGTCACTTTGCAAAGGCAAAGACAACACCTAAGGCAGTGAGTGCAGAATTCAAGGATTTCCGATCTGATGTTGATGTTGACATCAAATTGGGAGACACCATTGGTGTAGATATCTTCCACGAAGGAGAATTTGTTGACGTCATCAGCAACAGCAAGGGAAAAGGTTTCCAGGGTGTTGTTAAGCGTCACGGATTTGCCGGGGTTGGAGGTCAAACACACGGTCAGCACAACCGAGGTCGTGCACCGGGATCCATTGGTGCGGCATCCTTCCCATCACGTGTATTCAAAGGAATGCGAATGGCGGGACGCACAGGTAACAACCGTGTGAAGATGATCAATTTGCAGATTCTGAAGGTTATTCCTGAGGACAATCTGCTGGTAGTGAAAGGTGCAGTTCCCGGTCACAAGGGATGCTACGTAATTGTAGAGAGATAATGAAACTGAAAGTTGTAAATAGTCAGGGTCAGGAGACCGGAAAGGAAGTAAGCCTTTCCAAGGATGTCTTTGGCATTGAGCCAAATGACCATGCCATCTACCTGGATGTGAAGCAGTACTTGGCAAATCAACGTCAAGGTACACACAAGACCAAGGAGAAAGGTGAAGTGACCGCTTCTACCAAAAAACTCAAGCGTCAGAAGGGTACTGGTACCGCTCGAGCTGGTTCAGCTAAATCCGGTGTCATGATTGGTGGTGGTCGTTTCCACGGTCCACGTCCACGTAGTTACGGATTCAAATTGAACCGTAAGCTCAAAGAAATCGCCCGTAAATCAGCGTTGAGCTATAAAGCAAAGGACAATAAAATTAGTGTAGTAGATGCCATCGCAATGGAATCTCCAAGCACAAAGTCTTTTGTGAGTATGCTCGCGGGATTGGATATGTCCAACACACGTTCGTTGATGATCACAGCTGGTACAGACAGCAATGTATACTTGTCGGCTCGAAACATTCCAAACACGGAAGTATTGAGCGTTGACAATCTGAATACATACAGCATCCTGAAAGCCGCAAACGTGATTTTTACCGAAGAGGCGATCAAGCAATTGGAAACCAATTTTAAAGGAAACTGAGATGGGGGTTATAGTTAAACCGTTGATCACGGAAAAATCAAACCGACTGGCAGAGAATCTGAATCAATACGCATTTGTGGTTGACAAGGATGCCAGCAAGCCGCAGATCATCAAGGAAGTTGAGGAAATGTACGGAGTGAACGTAGAAAACATCAGCACGATGATCTACCGCGGAAAACGAAAGTTCCGGTTCACAAAGTCAGGTTTTGTCAACGGAAAGAAACCAAATTTCAAAAAGGCAATCGTGAGTTTGAAGGATGATCAAACTATTGACTTCTTCGAAAGTGTATAAGGTATGGCAGTAAAGAGAATTAATCCAACAACTCCTGGTCAGCGGTTCCGCGTAGCAAACAGCTTCGCTGAATTGACATCAGACTCGCCTGAGAAGAGCCTCCTGGCTCCGATCAAGAAGTCCGGTGGACGAAATAACCAGGGTAAGATGACCGTCCGTAATATCGGTGGAGGTCACAAGCGCCGCTATCGTGTAATCGATTTCAAGCGTTCTAAAGCTGGTGCTGCAGAAGTGAAAACAATTGAATACGATCCAAACCGATCGGCGTTCATTTCACTGATTGAATATTCAGACGGAACTAAAAGTTATGTACTGGCTCCAGTTGGTTTGAAAGTTGGTCAAACCGTTGAGTCCGGATCCGGTGTTCCACCTGAGATTGGCAATACGTTGCCACTGTCAGAAATGCCACTTGGTACCACTGTACACAACATTGAGATGCAACCTGGTAAAGGCGGAGAAATCTGTCGATCAGCCGGAACATCAGCCAACTTAATGGCTCGTGACGGTAAATATGCCATCATCAAATTGCCTTCTGGTGAAACCCGTATGATTTTGTCGGCTTGTGTGGCAACTGTAGGTACAGTTTCCAACCCAGACCACAGTTTGGTACGTTTGGGTAAAGCCGGTCGGAACCGATGGTTGGGTCGTCGCCCACGAGTTCGTCCTGCAGCGATGAACCCGGTAGATCACCCACAAGGTGGTGGTGAAGGAAAGTCAAAAGGTGGACAGGCACGTTCACGTAAAGGTATTCCTTCAAAAGGTTTGAAAACTCGTAGCCGTACGAAGCAGTCAAACCGATTGATTATTGAACGTAAAAAGAAAAAATAAGTAGATGGCTCGCTCACTTAAAAAAGGACCCTACGTAGATTATAAGCTGGATCGCAAAGTATCCGCTCAAAACGAAGCCGGCAAGAAAACGGTAATTAAGACCTGGTCACGCCGGTCTATGATTACCCCGGATTTCGTGGGTCACACCATCGCGGTACACAACGGAAATAAATTCATTCCCGTGTATGTAACCGAGAACATGGTAGGACACAAGCTTGGTGAATTTGCTCCAACACGTACGTTTAAAGGCCATACACAGAAGAAGTAACAGATGGAAGCAGTAGCAAAATTGAACAATTGCCCGGTTTCTCCGCGAAAGATGCGTCTCGTGGCGGATCAGATTCGTGGCGAACAAGTCGAAAAGGCATTGAACATCCTGAAGTTCAATCAGAAGCCGGTATACGCCGAGAAGTTGGAGAAGTTGCTCTTGTCAGCCATCTCAAACTGGAAGCAAAAAGCCGATGGATTGGGATCTGAAGAGGATCTCGTTGTAAAAGAGGTGTTTGTGAATCAAGGTCGTACGCTTAAGCGTATCAAGCCAGCTCCACAAGGACGTGCACACCGGGTTCGGAAGCGTTCAAACCACATCACCCTGGTTGTTAGTGATAATCGAATCGCAGTTGCCGAGGTAGCTGAAACCGAAACAGAAGAATAAATGGGACAAAAAGTTAATCCAGTAGGCCTTCGATTGGGCATCGTTCGCGGTTGGGAATCCAACTGGTACGGTGGCGATACATTCGCAGAAAAGCTTGCCGAAGACGATAAAATTCGCCGATACATCGGTGTTCGTATTCCTAAAGGTGGTATCTCAAAAATCCTTATTGAGCGCACCTTGAAGCGAATCATCATTACTGTTCACACAGCTCGTCCGGGTATCGTGATTGGTAAAGGTGGATCCGAGGTTGATAAGATCAAGGAAGAGATCAAGAAACTGACGAAAAAAGACGTTCAGATCAACATCTTTGAGATCAAACGCCCAGAGCTTGATGCCAAATTGGTGGGTGAGTCAATCGCTCAACAGATCGAAGGACGTATCGCGTATAAGCGCGCCATTAAGATGTCCATTGCCAGCACCATGCGAATGGGAGCTCAGGGAATTAAAGTCATCATCTCCGGTCGTTTGAACGGTGCTGAGATGGCTCGTACGGAACAGTTCAAAGATGGACGAATTCCATTGCACACCTTCCGTGCCGATGTGGATTATGCCTTATCTGAAGCCCTTACCGTTTACGGAAAGATTGGCGTGAAAGTGTGGATCTTCAAAGAAGAGGTATACGGAAAACGCGATCTGTCCATCAACATGGGAATGGGTGAGAACAAGAAGGGCGATCGGAAGAAAGGTGGTGCTCCAATGCCACGACGAAGAAATCAACGACGATAGGAATAACCAGTTAAGGAGAAAGAGAAATGTTACTTCCAAAAAGGACGAAATTCCGTAAGAAGCAGAAAGGCCGTGTTAAAGGCCTGGCAGGACGCGGTCACCGAATTGAATTTGGTGAGTTCGGTCTCAAGAGCCTTGAGCCACATTGGATCACGTCTCGACAAATCGAGGCTGCCCGTATCGCGCTCAACCGATATATGAAACGGGAAGGAAAGGTTTGGATTCGAATCTTCCCCGACAAACCGGTTACCAAAAAACCAGCCGAAGTACGGATGGGTAAAGGTAAAGGTTCACCGGAATATTGGGTGGCGGTTGTAAAACCAGGTACCATCCTATTTGAAGTGGAAGGCGTACCAGCCGACGTTGCTCAAGAAGCAATGCGACTTGCCGCACAAAAACTTCCGGTAAATACAAAGTTTGTGATTAAACCAGATTACAGCGCTTAAGATGACCAACGAGGATATCAAACAAATGAACAACAAGGAGTTGCACGCAAACCTCCGCGAGGAGCGCAAGCAACTGGCCAAGTTGAAATTCAATCACGCTGTGTCGCCGATTGAAAACCCGGGAAAGATTCGCGAAAGCCGTAAGATCGTTGCCCGATTAATGACAGAAATCAACGCCCGTAGCAAGGCGGCTAGCTCCTCAGCTAATTAATTGTAACGGAGAAAGTAATGGAAAGAAACGCAAGAAAATCGATCGTAGGAGTTGTTGTAAGCGACAAAATGGACAAGACTATTACGGTGTCCGTTGAGCGTCGTAAGAAGCACCCGAAATACGGTAAGTTCGTAAAGATGACCTCTACGTTTGCTGCTCATGATGAAAAGAATGAGTGCGCTATGAACGATGTGGTTCGAATTATGGAAACACGCCCGCTGAGCAAAAACAAGCGATGGCGTTTGGTGGAAATCGTAGAAAAGGCGAAGTAAGATGATACAGCAGGAATCAAGACTAAAAGTTGCAGATAACAGCGGAGCCAAGGAAGTTCTTTGTATTCGTGTATTGGGTGGTACCGGTAAACGTTATGCCCGTGTTGGTGACAAAATTGTTGTTACCGTTAAATCTGCTCTTCCTCAAGGAGGTATAAAGAAAGGTGCCGTGTCTAAGGCCGTTGTGGTTCGGACAAAGAAGGAATACCGTCGTGCGGATGGATCATACATTCGATTTGACGATAACTCCTGTGTGCTGCTCAACGCTCAAAATGAGCCTCGCGCAACTCGTATTTTCGGCCCTGTTGCCCGTGAATTGCGAGACCGTCAGTTCATGAAAATTGTTTCACTTGCCCCTGAAGTATTGTAATCATGGCGAATAAAACAGAGAAGATCGCAAAAATGCACGTCAAGAAAGGTGATACCGTTAAGGTTCTCTCCGGACGTGATAAAGGAAAAACTGGTGAAGTGGTATTGGCTTACCCTGCTGAACGAAAAGTAATCGTTCAGGGCGTAAACATGGTTACCAAACACCGCAAACCGGATGCAGAAAATCCGGATGGTTCAATCGTTAAGCTTGAGGCTCCAATCTTCATCGACAAACTCCAGGTAGTTGTAAATGGTACGGCTACTCGAATTGGGCGACGTCGGAATGATGATGGAAAGCTTCAGCGATACGCTAAAAAAACTGGAGAATTTATCAAATAATGGAAAACTACGTTCCAAATCTGAGAAAGAAGTACGACGAGGAAGTTGTTCCAGCGCTGAAAGAAAAATTTGGCTGGAAGAACGTTATGCAAGTTCCGCGTCTGAAGAAAATCTGCCTGAACCAGGGTGTTGGGGCTGGGGTTGCCGATAAAAAGCAAGTGGATACCGCGGTGGAAGAAATGACCCTCATCGCTGGCCAGAAAGCTGTGGCAACCTATTCCCGAAAAGCAATCTCCAACTTCAAATTGCGGGAGAATATGCCAATCGGGTGTAAAGTGACCTTGCGCGGTGAGCAGATGTATGAATTCATGGATCGCCTGATTGCCATTGCCCTTCCACGGGTACGTGACTTCCAGGGTGTAAGTGATAAAGGTTTTGATGGTCGCGGTAATTACACCATGGGTGTAACCGAGCAGATCATCTTCCCAGAGATTGATATTGATAAAGTGAACAAGATTAACGGTATGGACATCACGTTCGTAACCTCAGCCGCCAATGACCTCGAATGTCTCGAGTTGTTGAAAGGAATGGGAGTGCCGTTTAAAAACCAAAATAATTGATATGGCAAAAGAGTCAATGAAAGCCCGGCAGCGCAAGCGTGAGCGAATGGTCGCCCGCTATGCTGAGAAACGCGCACTGCTTCTGTCTGAAGGTCGTTACGAAGAGTTGCAAAAACTGCCCCGAAACGCCTCTCCGGTTCGTCTACGAAACCGATGCAACATCACCGGTCGTCCAAGAGGATATATGCGTGAGTTCGGATTGTGCAGAAACATGTTCCGTCAGATGGCCTCTGATGGGAAAATCCCGGGAGTGACAAAAGCCAGCTGGTAAATCGATTTTAAGAAGTAAAGGAGAATGAATACAGATCCGATAGCAGATTACCTGACCCGAATTCGCAATGCGATCAAAGCAAATCACCGCATTGTTGAGATTCCGGCCTCTAACCTCAAGAAGAATATCACGAAGGTGTTGTTCGACAAAGGTTACATCCTGAACTATAAGTTCGAGGAAAACGGCCCACAAGGTGTAATCAAGATTGCCTTGAAGTATCATCCGATCACCAAAATTCCGGCGATCCGTGAACTCAAGCGTATTTCTAAACCAGGATTGCGTCAATATCGCCACGCCAACAACTTGCCTCGAGTTATTAACGGACTTGGAATTGCCATTATGTCAACTTCCAAAGGCGTTATGACCGACAAGGAAGCGCGTCAGGAGCACATCGGCGGTGAAGTGTTGTGCTACGTAATTTAAGAACAGAAGAAGAGAGAAATTATGTCACGAGTAGGAAATAACCCAATAGTTATCCCAAGCGGAGTTGAAGTTAAAGTCAACAACGGCGAGGTAGTTGTTAAGGGACCAAAAGGTGAACTCACTCAACCATTTGATACAGCACTGGAAGTAGCTGTTGAGGATAACCAGATCATGGTTAAACGTCAGACTGAAAGCAAGGATCACAAATCCAAACACGGATTGTACCGCGCGCTGATTAATAACATGGTAGAAGGTGTTTCCAATGGCTTTAAAGTACAACAAGAGCTGGTTGGGGTTGGTTACAAGGCAGAAGTAAATGGTCAGATCCTGGAATTAAACCTCGGATACTCCCACAACATCTATCTGCAAGTGCCAACAGAAATTAGTATCACTGCCGAAACTTTGAAAGGTAAGAATCCAACCATTACGATGGAGTCTTATGACAAGCAATTGCTCGGACAGGTTGCAGCGAAAATTCGTTCACTGCGTAAGCCTGAACCGTTCAAAGGAAAAGGTGTGAAGTTCGTTGGAGAAGAATTGAGAAGAAAAGCCGGTAAGTCGGCCGCTAAATAACATTAACATGTCAAACGCGAAAGTTCAAAGAAGATTAAAGGTTAAGCGCCGCGTCCGTAAAAACATCACCGGAACGGCCACAAAACCACGTTTGTCTGTTTTCCGAAGCAACAAGCAGATCTACGGTCAATTGATCGATGATCAGGCTCAACGTACCTTGGTAGCACATTCATCTGCTGTAACTGAGGCTGCTGCGGGAACTAAAGTAGAACAGTCATTCCAAGCCGGTAAAGCCCTGGCTGAGAAGGCAGTTGCCAACGGTATTGAGGAAGTGGTATTTGACCGTAACGGTTACCTGTACCACGGACGAATCAAAAGTTTTGCCGAAGGCGCACGAGAAGGAGGACTGAAATTTTAAGAAATCATGGCTACACAAACACTTAAACGAATTAAAACAACTGACCTTGAGTTGAAAGACACCGTGGTTGCTATCAACCGGGTTGCCAAGGTTACTAAAGGAGGTCGTACCTTCAGCTTCACTGCCATTGTTGTAGTGGGCGATGGTAACGGCATTGTAGGCCATGGTCTGGGTAAGGCGGGCGAGGTAATCGATGCTATCCAGAAAGGAATTGAAGATGCCAAAAAGAACCTGATCAAGGTTCCGGTAATCAATGGAACAGTTCCTCACGAACAATATGGTAAATACAGTGGTGGACGAGTTTTCATCAAACCTGCTTCTCACGGTACCGGTGTTATCGCTGGTGGTGCGATGCGTGCGGTGTTGGAAAGCGCTGGTGTACACGACGTATTGGCGAAATCAAAAGGTTCTTCCAACCCACACAACGTGGTGAAGGCAACCATTGATGCGCTCTCCAAATTGCGAGATCCATTCACCGTAGCTGAACAGCGAGGTGTTGGTTTGAAAAAAGTATTTAACGGATAATCACCATAACGATGGGAAAGATTAAAGTTACAAAAATCAAAAGCGTAATCAACCGTCCGGAACGTCAGAAACGTACGATGGAGGCGCTTGGATTGAGAAAAATGAATCAATCAAATGAACTGGAGGAATCGCCTGCAGTTTTAGGTATGATCAAAAAGGTTAGTCACCTGGTAAAAGTTGAAAGATAATTATGGACTTGAGTAATTTAACGCCTGCAGAAGGTTCTGTAAGAAAGCGAAAGCGAGTAGGTCGTGGTCAAGGATCCGGACGAGGAGGTACCTCCACAAAAGGTCACAAAGGAGCACAATCCCGAACAGGTTACAGCCGTAAACCTGGTTTTGAAGGTGGTCAGATGCCTATTCAGCGTCGATTGCCAAAAGGGGGATTTAAGAATCCTTTCCGCGTGGAGTACATCGCCCTTAATTTGGGTAAGATCCAGGCTCTGACCGATAAATACAAGTTCAAGGAAATTACTCCGGAAGTATTGCACGCAAACAACCTGATTGGTAAAACAGACCGAATCAAGGTGTTGGCAAACGGAGAATTGAAAGCCGGTGTAACCGTTAAGGCACATGCATTCTCGGCTGCAGCCATTGCTGCAATCGAAGCCGCCGGAGGAACTGCGGAAACGATTTAAGCTGAGATATTGTCATGAAGAAACTGATTCAAACCATACGCAATATTTTCAGCATTGAAGAGCTGAAAACGCGGATCCTGAACACGCTGTTGCTCTTGACCGTATTCCGTGTGGGAACGTTTATTCGTCTCCCGGGTATCGATAAAAACGCACTGGATTTGATGAACCAGGGCAATCCTTCCAAAGGTCTGTTGGACCTGATCAACACCTTCGCAGGTGGGGCGTTCGAACGAGCCTCCATTTTTGCATTGGGGATTATGCCGTACATCTCGGCATCCATCGTTGTTCAGCTCCTCACAGTTGCCGTTCCTTCGTTCCAGAAAATGTCGAAGGAAGGGGAAGACGGTCGACGAAAAATGAATCAGATTACGCGCTACCTCACCATTGCTATCACAGCGGTGCAGGCGATCAGCTATATCATCAACTTCCAGGGTACAAAAGGAGACGCTATTCTTCCGGGCATTTCGCCTTCGTTGTTTATGATCTCTTCCGTATGTATTCTGGTGGCGGGTACCATGTTTACCATGTGGTTAGGTGAGCGTATCACCGATCGCGGTTTAGGAAACGGTATTTCGCTGATCATCATGGTGGGTATCATTTCGATGTTGCCTTACTCCATCCTGGCAGAATTTGCCCACAAAGTGAACAACAATGGTGGACCAATCATCTTCGTTATCGAAATAGTGATTTGGTTACTGGTGATCTTGTCGGTTGTACTTCTGGTACAAGGTACACGTCGAATACCAGTTCAGTATGCCAAACGAATTGTTGGAAACCGACAATATGGAGGTGTACGACAATACCTTCCACTCAAGGTGAATGCAGCTGGTGTAATGCCAATCATCTTTGCTCAGGCACTGATGTTTATTCCTGGAAGTATCTCCGGATTCTTCCCGGATAGCGACACCTGGCAAGGGTTTGTTTCAGGATTTGTAGACTATACGTCCTTCACATACAATTTTGTATTCTTCATCATGATTGTATTGTTTACGTATTTCTACACGGCCATCACCATCAATCCAAATCAGATTGCAGATGACCTGAAACGTAACGGTGGTTTCATTCCTGGTGTTAAACCCGGGCGTGCAACAGCCAACTTCATTGACAGCATCATGTCGCGGATTACACTTCCAGGAGCCATCTTCCTTGGGTTTGTTTCCATCTTCCCGGCATTCGCCATCATTTTCGGGGTGAACAACCAGTTCGCTCAGTTCTTTGGTGGGACGTCATTGCTGATCATGGTAGGGGTTGTACTCGATACCCTGCAACAAATTGAAAGTCACCTGCTGATGCGACATTACGACGGTTTGATGAAGTCGGGTCGGATCAAAGGACGTAGTTCAACAGGTGGGGCGATATCTGCATAAATTGAGTATTGAAATTAATTTGATAATTAGCTAATTTCGCAGCCCCTTAAGAAGACATGGCAAAGCAAGATTCGATAAAACAAGACGGCACGATTACCGAAGCGTTATCTAACGCGATGTTTCGTGTTGAATTGGAGAATGGCCACGTCATCATCGCCACCATTTCCGGAAAGATGCGTATGCACTACATCCGGATCCTCCCTGGCGACAAGGTGCAAGTTGAAATGAGCCCGTACGATCTTTCACGAGGTCGGATAACGTATCGATACAAATAAGATGAAAGTAACAGCTTCTGTAAAGAAACGCAGTGTTGACTGCAAGGTTGTTAAACGTAAAGGTAAGATTTACGTGATCAACAAAAAGAACCCAAAGTTTAAACAAAGACAGGGATAATAACGGATTATGGCAAGGATTTCAGGTGTTGATCTACCTAAAAACAAGCGCGGTGTAATCGGATTGACTTACATCTATGGGGTTGGTTTGTCTACCGCCCAAAAGATTTTAACCAGTGCCGGTGTGGACTGGGATAAGAAGGTTGATGAGTGGAATGACGATGAGCAGGCCAACATCCGCCAGTTTATCAGTGATGAACTTACCGTGGAAGGTGAACTGCGTTCACAAACACAGATGAACATCAAACGAATGATGGACATCGGGTGTTACCGTGGTCTTCGTCACCGAAAAGGACTGCCGTTGCGCGGTCAACGAACCAAAAACAACAGCCGTACCCGTAAAGGTAAGCGAAAGACTGTTGCCGGTAAGAAAAAAGCAACGAAGTAAGAACTAGTTAAAGAATAAGAATGGCAACCGGTAAGAAGGTAACCAAGAAGAGAAAGGTAAACGTCGATGCCATCGGTCAGGTGCACATCAAAGCGACGTTCAACAACCTGTTGATCTCCATCACCAACTCACAAGGTCAGGTTATTTCCTGGTCAAGTGCCGGAAAGATGGGATTCCGTGGTTCTAAAAAGAACACTCCATACGCTGGTCAGGTGGCTTGTACAGATTGTGCAAAGATTGCTGCCGATGCCGGTGTACGAAAAGTAAACGTCTTTGTAAAAGGACCAGGTGCCGGACGCGAATCTGCTATCCGTACCCTGCAAACCGTTGGTATTGAGGTGATGTCCATCACGGATGTTACCCCACTTCCACACAACGGTTGTCGTCCCGCTAAACGACGTCGTGTATAAAGGTTGCTAACGCAGAAAGAAGAAGAATAAATGGCAAGATATACAGGCCCCAAGTCGAAGATAGCACGTAAGTTCCGCGAACCGATTTTCGGACCGGACAAGGTTCTCGATAAGAAAAATTATCCTCCAGGACAGCACGGTAACTCCCGTCGTCGTGGCAAAAAGTCTGAATACGCAATTCAGCTTGCTGAGAAACAAAAAGCAAAATATACCTACGGTGTATTGGAGCGTCAGTTCGCTAATCTGTTTGATCGCGCGGCACGTCGTAAAGGTATTACCGGTGAAAACTTGCTCAAGTTTTTGGAATCGCGATTGGATAACACCGTATTCCGTCTCGGAATCGCAAAAACCCGTCGTGGAGCACGTCAGCTTGTCTCTCACAAACACGTTTTGGTGAATGGTGTTGTAACCAACATTCCATCTTACCAACTTCGTCCTGGTGACGTGGTTGAGGTTCGTGAGAAATCCAAATCACTCGAGTTTATTAATGATTCTCTTGTTAGCCGCAAAGCATTTAGCTGGTTGCAATGGGATCAGGACGCATATAGCGGCACCTTCCTGAACTATCCGGAACGCGATGAAATTCCAGAGAACATCAAGGAACAGCTTATCGTCGAATTGTATTCTAAATAATCCTGAAAGAAAGAACTGATATGGCAATACTGAATTTTCAAAAGCCGGATAAGGTTATTATGCATAAGGAAACAGACAACTACGGTCTGTTTGAATTCTCGCCCCTTGAAAAAGGATATGGTGTAACCGTTGGAAACGCCATGCGACGAATCCTCCTTTCTTCTCTGGAAGGATATGCCATTACCACCATTAAAATTCCGGGTGTTGACCACGAATTCAGCACCATTAAAGGAATCACTGAAGACCTCACTGAAATCATCCTGAATCTTAAACAGGTACGTTTTAAGCGTGTGGTTGAAGGAGAAGAAGTAGAAAAGATCTACATCTCCATTAAAGGTAAGGATGTGTTCACCGCCGGTGATATCGCCCGCTACACCAATGCATTCGAAATCCTGAATCCTGAGTTGGTTATCTGTACCATGGAGCCTTTCGTAAATCTCGAAATGGAACTTACGGTTGATAAAGGTCGAGGATATGTACCAGCTGAAGAAAATCTTCCTGCTGATGCGCCAATCGGATTAATTCCTATTGATTCCATCTTCACGCCTATTAAAAACGTAAAATTCCGAGTGGAAGACTTCCGGGTTGAACAACGTACGGATTACGAAAAATTGGTTTTCGAAGTAACCACCGATGGTTCTATTCATCCGGAAGATGCTTTGAAAGAAGCCGCTAAAATCATGATTCAGCACCTGGTGTTGTTCTCTGATGAAAGCATCCTGCTCGATAGCCAGGTTAAAACCAAAACAGCTGAGGTTGATGAGAACACCTTGCACATGCGTAAAGTGCTCAAAACGTCTCTGGCTGATTTGGATCTGTCTGTACGAGCGTACAACTGTTTGAAGGCTGCTGAGATCCGAACACTCGGTGAATTGGTTAGCTACCAAATTGAAGACTTGTTGAAATTCCGAAACTTTGGTAAAAAGTCCCTTACAGAGCTCGAAGAGTTTGTACGAGACAAGGGCCTGACGTTTGGAATGGATATTTCTAAATACAATCTGGACGACGAATAAGTCGTCACGTTGACTTAGCAGAATGAGACACGGAAATAAAATTAATCACTTAGGGCGAAAGTATGGACACCGCAGCTCCATGCTTTCCAATATGGCAGCATCCCTGATTCGACACAAACGAATCTTCACCACCACTGCCAAAGCAAAGGAATTGCGTGGTTTTGTTGAACCATTGATCACGCGAGCCAAGGATGATACCACACACTCTCGTCGTATCGTATTCAGCTACCTTCAGGACAAAGAATCTGTGAAGGAGTTGTTCGGTAACGTTGCAGAAAAGGTTGCAGATCGTCCAGGAGGATATACCCGCATCCTTAAAACGCACAACCGTAAAGGTGACAACGCTGAGATGTGCATGATGGAATTGGTTGACTTTAATGAGTTGATGCTGGAACAAAAAGCGGCAGATACCTCTAAGTCTTCTTCATCCAAACGCACACGTCGTGGTAAAAAGAAAGCCGAAACTACTGATGAAGCTCCTGTTGCAAAAGCAAAAGTAAAAGCGGCCGAAGTAGTAGCCGAGGCCGAAGAAGTTGTGGAAGAGGTGAAAGCAGAAGCCAATGAAGCAGCAGAAGAAACAACACCAACTGCCGAGGAATCGGCACCTGAATCTGATACGTCAGAGGAGGACAAATAATTAATTCAGTAAGCGAAGGAAAATGCAGTCAAACCGACTGCATTTTTTTTTACCCCAAACCGTAAACCGGGAAAGCACGGATTTGGCCATTGGCCTGAAGGATTTTCCCCATATTTGTACCATTAAAACTTTGAAACAATGCAACGAGAAGTTCTAGATCCTGCAGGTACCGAAGTTGATTTCCTTCCTCTTTTGGGAACGGATCACATCGAATTTTATGTAGGCAACGCAAAACAATCGGCTTATTACTATCAAATGGCCTGGGGTTATGAGTTGATTGCCTATGCCGGCCCGGAAACCGGAGTACGCGATCGCGCATCCTACGTGCTTAAGCAGGGTAAAATCACCCTAATATTAACGACGGCAATTAAACCCGATTCGGAAATAGCTGAGCACGTGAAAGCCCATGGTGATGGGGTGAAATTCCTGAGTTTATGGGTAGACGATGCCCGATCGGCATTTGAAGAAACAACCAAACGCGGGGCCAAACCCTATATGGAACCTACCGTTTTTCAAGATGAAAATGGTGAGGTAGTGGTATCTGCCATTCACACCTATGGTGAAACCATTCACAAATTTGTGGAACGCAAAAATTACAGCGGACCATTCCTGCCAGGATATGTGAAACCATGGAATGCCCTTGAGGTCACTCCGGTTGGTTTGAAGCATGTTGATCACTGCGTGGGAAATGTGGAATTGGGAATGATGAATGAATGGGTGAAGTTCTACGAGGAGGTTATGGGCTTCCAGTTGCTGCTCACGTTTGACGACAAGGATATTTCAACTGAATATTCTGCCCTCATGTCCAAAGTGGTATCCAACGGAAATGGCTACGTCAAGTTTCCGATAAACGAACCAGCTGATGGCCGTAAAAAGTCACAAATTGAAGAATACATCGAATTCTATCGTGGTGCAGGTGTGCAACACATTGCCGTAGCCACTGACGATATTCTTCACACCGTTGCTGAATTGCGTAAGAGAGGGGTTGAATTCCTTTATGTGCCGGATAATTATTACGAAGATGTTCTGGACCGCGTTGGTGATATTCATGAAGATTTGCAGGAGTTGAAGAAACTCAACATCCTGATTGATCGCGACGATGAAGGCTATTTATTGCAGCTGTTCACCAAGCCGGTAGAAGATCGCCCAACGGTGTTCTATGAAATCATTCAACGGTGTGGAGCTAAATCCTTCGGGAAAGGGAATTTCAAAGCGCTGTTTGAGTCAATTGAACGGGAACAGGAGCGACGAGGAAATCTCTAAGCCATCCAATAAAACGTATCAAAAGGTGTTCAGCGTGGGTTGAACACCTTTTTTTATGGAATGGAGTTTTCAATTTCCACGACGTATGTCTTGGGAGCTCTATTGAACGAGTATGCTGTTTGAGTTGCCCTACTGCCAGCGGTGATTAATGTGCTTAGGGCTTGGGTTCATCACAAGGATTGCACATCTTGTTAAAGACAACCGGTGGAATGGGTTTGCCGGCCTTATAGCCGAGAGGTGCACGATGTTCCAGTTTCCAGTATCGTTCGCACTTGTCGCGCTCTGAACGTTCCAGTGAATCGTTCAACAGTTCAACTGGATTGTAGAGATACACTTGATAGAACCCGGTATCGATCTCCACAGTAAGCAAACCGGCTTTGTCGGTTTTGTATTGCTTTGTTGTCGTAGACTCCTCATTAAACTTCGCCACGTAAACCACTGTATTTTCCAGTGGCTTCAGTTTATCCATTTCCTCCAGTATTTCAGGAGAAGGAGCTGCTCCTCCGCAATGCATTTGAGTGTACATTACTTCTACCTGGATGGCATTTTCTGAAACCGTTTTGGGCTTTCGGGACTTACATCCGGTTGCTGCTAACGAACCAGTTAAAAAAACCAACATCCAGTATTTATGTGTGTTATTCATGCTGTTACTCCTTGTGTTCTAGTATTTTTTTCGCCGTAAAAATAGAGGCATTCCTATTGGTTAACATCGATTTTAGTTCGCGATAACCATGCTGAATCTCCTGTCTGATTTGAGGATCCAAAAGTTGTTCCAGATCGTGTTTCAAAGTTATGGCATTGCACGAGGATTGTATTCGTTCAGCTATCAGACCACGGTTTAAAATGAGATTTACGGGAGAAATGTATTTAATCTTCACCACCATTCTGCCAATCCAATAGGAGAGGGCATTGGCTTTATACACCACGATTTGGGGAACATTCCAAAGCGCTGTTTCCAGATTAACTGTTCCGGATGTAGCGATGGCACAAACCGATTCCCGAATAACCTGATGGGTGTGGCCATACACCACCTCAACGTTTGATGGAAGATCAGACGGGACGAGATCTGATGCCTCTCGCAAGGCAAGCTTAAACGTATAGTTCTTAAAGGAATGCGGCAATTCCAACAGCACCGGCAGTATACGCTTGATTTCCTGCCGTCGGCTGCCGGGTAACAGAACAATCTGATGCTCGTTCATGTCTACCGGCCCATTCGCTTTCCCAACCGCTTCATTTTGAGCTACAACCGGATTGCCCACGTAGGTGGCATCAACGCCGTGTTGTCGGAAATAATCCTCTTCAAACGGGAAGATCACATAACCTTTATGGACATAGCGCTTGATTTTCCTTACCCTCTTTTCATTCCACGCCCAAACCTTTGGCAAAATGTAATAATCAACCTGTCGTGATTTTTGATGCATCCGTTTGGCAAACCGCAAATTGAATCCGCCGTAATCAATTAGAATAATCCGGTCGGGTTGAAAGTCATCCACAGCCTGGATCAGATCATTCATCAATCGGCGAAGGCGAAAAATATTACCCAGCACTTCCACAAAACCCATAATGCTGAACTCGGCTATATGCGCATCCGCATGCAATCCGGCCTTAATCATCATATCTCCACCCATTCCACGGAATTGAGCATCCGGATCAAGATCTTTCAAGGCTGAAATTAATCCTGACCCATGCAAATCTCCAGACGGTTCGCCGGCAATGAGGAAGTATTTCATACTATTGAGTGAAGAAAATCCAGGCAATGAAGATCACGTACAACATGGTACTCATGACCATGCCTCTGGAAAATCGCATATAATTCCGGTTGATAAAAAACAGGAAGATGGCCAGGTTAATGAGTAAGGTGGGACGCAGAATCACAGCGGTATAGGGTATACTCACGAACAGTGCTCCGGTGTCACCAAAATCTTCCATAAAATTGGTGAACCGAAAAATGATGATCAGCAGGATTAGTGGCGCCACCAATCCGGTCACAATGCCAATCCAGAGTTTATCGAGTTTATTCATTTAGATCCCAGGTATTCAAGATGCCCATGGCGTGATGAGCGGTTAAATCAAACTGTACGGGAACCACCGAAGCATAATTGTGCTTCAAGGCCCATTCATCGGTATCCTCTCCATGATCCAGATCCTTGAATTTCCCTGTTAACCAATAATATCGTCGATTATACGGATCCGTGCGTTCATCAAATTCTTCCACCCATTTAGCCCGCGCTTGTCGGCATATTTTAATGCCATTCAGTGACTCCACCGGACCCATTGGAATGTTCACGTTCAATAACGTGTCTGCCGGCATGCCGTGTTTTAAAACACCACTTACCACGCGACGTACAATGGATTTGGCACCATCAAAATCCGCATTCAATGCATAATCCAACAGTGAAAAGCCAACGGCCTGTATTCCGTCAATGGCTCCTTCCACGGCAGCCGACATGGTGCCGGAGTAGATCACATTAATGGAAGAATTGGAACCGTGATTAATGCCTGAAACCAGTAAATCCGGCTTGCGGTGAAGCACCTTGTCAATGGCCAGTTTAACACAATCAGCCGGCGTACCTGAACATTGATAAGCTTGCACTTCCGGACCAAAGTAATTGGATTGATCCAGTCTCAACGGTTCAGTAATGGTAATGGCGTGTCCCATTCCTGATTGCGGACTATCCGGTGCAACCACCACCACTTCTCCAAATTCCATCACCACCTCAACCAGGGCTTTAATTCCCGGTGCGGTGATACCATCATCGTTGCTGACCAAAATCAGCGGACGTTTCTTTTCCATCGGTTGCGAAGTTACACACTCGGCGCTTTCCATGGTAGAACCTACATCAACGATGGGTTATGAATCACGTTGGGCGTGTCAATCACCGCTGTTGGAAGAATTGTGCATCGAATGATGGGACAATTATCCATTTGATTTGGCCACTGAAGTATTTTTGTCTCATGCTCAAAAGCCTGCGAATCGATAATTACGTTCTGATTAAGTCCCTGCACATCGAACCGGGAAGTGGTCTGAATATTCTGACTGGAGAAACAGGTGCAGGTAAATCAATTATTATCGGGGCATTGGGTCTGATTCTAGGTGAACGGGCTGACCTAAAGGCCGTTGCTCAGGCCGATCGAAAGAGTATTGTGGAAGGTGTGTTTGACGTCTCACAACTCCGGCTATTGGAGTTTTTTAGGGCCAATGACCTGGACTACCTGGATGAGACCATTATCCGTCGGGAAGTGTTGCCGGAAGGACGATCCCGTGCATTTGTAAACGATACACCTGTTTCCTTGAATGTGCTGAAGGATTTGGGAGAGCGACTGATTGATATCCACTCTCAACATCAGACCATTCGCGTATCCGATTCGGCCTTTCTGTTCCATTGGCTTGATTCCGTAAGTGGTACAACAGAACTTTTGACGAACTACCAGGAACAGTATACCCTGTTACGCAAGCTGGAACGCTCGTTATCGGAACTCCAGGAAGCCGATCGTCAGGAAGCAGCACAAGCCGATTATAACAACTTTTTGTGGAACGAACTGGATCAGGCCAATCTTAAGCAACAGGAATTGGAGGATTTGGAATCCGAGGCCGGTTTGCTTCAAAATGCGGAAGAAATTGGTATGATCATTTCCGCGGTGGTTCAAGAAGCAGCAGAGATGGATCAATCCATGGTGGATCGGCTTCAAGCTTTTTCCAGACAGCTATCCCGATTGGCAGGTGATCAATCCGGTTTATCGGACCTAACCGCACGGCTGCAGTCCGTAACGGTTGAACTGGAGGATGTTGTGCGTGAATTGGGTCAGTTTGGTCAGTCGTTAAGTGTAGACAATAATCGGTTGGATCAAGCCAATGAACGCATCCATTTCTTGCAGCAACTATTGCAAAAGCATCGGGTTAACGATGTCTCGGAACTGATTGAGGTTCGCAACCGTTTAGACGATGTTCTGGTGTCCAATGACGATCGCAAGCGCGAGATGGATGACCTTTCCCGTCAGATTCAGGACGTATCGGAACGCTCCTGGCATTTGGCCAAGCAGCTCCTCGAAAAGCGTGTTGGTCGGTTAAAGGACATAACGGATAACATGGAACACCAACTTGCCTTGTTGGGAATGCCTTCCACTCAAATCCGAATTGAATTACAACAGAATGAGCAGCTTTCCCGTCATGGATCCACCTCCATACGACTGCTCATATCAACCAATAAGGGCCGTGCACCACAGCCGGTTCAAACCGCCGCTTCCGGTGGGGAATTATCTCGCTTGATGTTGGTGATGAAATCTGAATTAGCCAGGCATCGGGCGTTGCCCTCCATTGTTTTTGATGAAATCGATACGGGTGTTTCCGGTGAAGTGTCCCTTCGGATGGCTGATTTGATGCGTGATCTGTCCAATCATTTACAGGTGTTTGCCATTACCCATTTACCCCAAATTGCCGCAAAGGGTCAAACTCATTTCTTCGTGTATAAATCGGAAACGGAAGGTGAGAGTGTTACCGGAATCAGACAATTGTTGGAAGAAGATCGGGTTCAGGAGATCGCAAAAATGTTGAGTGGAGACACACCAACTACGGCGGCCATTGAGAATGCGAAGGAGTTGCTGCACTCGTGAAAATTGACTTTTGGTAAGTCTCTGAAAATCAGCTTAAAAAGCTAAATTGAGTAGAGATCAATCGATGTACTTTTTCAGCACATTTGTATTGGAATGCAGGCCATTCCAAGCACCATGATCCATCCGCACACCGAGCTGAAATTCATCAGCAATGAAGTTGGTTACGGGGTTGTAGCAACCCAATTCATACCAGCCGGAACCATTACCTGGGTACTCGATAAACTGGACCGTGAGTTCAGCCCGTCAGAATTTCAGCAAATGGAATCCATTTATCAAACCATTCTCGATACCTATACCTTCCGGAATAATCAAGGGAATTTGGTGTTGTGCTGGGACAACGGGAGGTACGTAAACCATAGTTTTAGCTCCAACTGCCTCACCACCGCATATGATTTTGAAATTGCCATTCGGGACATTAACCCGGGAGAACAATTGACCGATGATTACGGCTACCTGAACATCTCTTTTCCATTCAGAGGTATTGATGAAGGAACCAAACGCAAAGTGGTGTATCCGGATGATTTGCTACGCTACTACCGGGTTTGGGACAACAAAATAAAAAAGGTGTTTCCACGGATTATGAAGCTTGACCAACCTTTAAAGGAATTACTAGCCCCTGATCTTTGGGCCAAGATTGAACAGATCACACATGGTGAACTGGAACTGGAATCCATCCTTGGGAATTACTTCAACGGACTACCGGAGCATCCGCTTAGTTAATTTCTTTCTGGTTCTCGCTATTTACATACAGTACGGAGCCGGTGGTATCCAATTTCTCAAATGCTTTGGCTCCTAGTTTTTTGACGAATTCACTTCGGAAGCCAACAATGGTGAGATCCGCATCACGGGATTTTTGATTAATAACATCTGTGATGAGCGTATCCTCTTTCCGTGTGAGGATCTGCACGTTATTGGCAGAAATAGGTAATCTACCGGTATTCACGGATTCGAAAAGCTTTTTGCTCTGCTCGGCTTTATCGTCCTGAGAAAACAAGGCGTATAACTTGATTACGCCACCTTTCCAATCCGGGTGGCCCAGGATGATGTACGCCAGGTAAATCATCAGGTTTGCATTCTGATAATCACTGCTGGTAATCCAGAGATGAATTTGATGGTTTATGCCAAATTTGTTCTCGCTGGTACACAGGATACACACATCATATCCAACCGCTTTGATCAAGCCAAAATTGTCAATGATTTCCTGCAATTCATTGGGCTCGCTTTCATGGTATTCGAACAAAACCATGTTGTTTTCCTTTCCGGAAACACCCGGCAGTTGAAGAACTTGAGAAACACTCGCTCCAAAGGTTGGATTTACGATGGTATCCACAAATACACTACTCTTACTTACCTGGGCCATCTTGATCAGGCGTTGGAGGCATTCCTTGGACATCTCGGCGGTTTCCTTGCTCAGATAACCATCGATGTGATGGATGTAGGTACCAAAACCTTTTTTATGGGAAATCCATCGAAGTAAATCATAGCCGGCGTATCGCTTAAAACTGTCTTTGGAAATGGCCACGACAGACGGGCGCCATTCGCTGTCTTCACTGTTCGCCTTTTGAAGAAAAACATGCAGGTTGCGGCTAATCTGAAAGATCACCCCGGAGAAGATATTCGCGAGATCGCTCTTATCTTTTCGATAGTAACTCAGTACGTAGTAGATGCCTACCATCAACCCAATAGCCAGGGTGGCATAAGCCGAGTTGATCTTAAACATCATGTAGATGCACAGGATGGCTCCGATGGCACTGATGTACCATTTGGATTTAAAAGATGGTCGATAACCTGGACTGGATGCGAAATTTTCCAGAAGGGAAATCGTGCAAATGGATCCATACGTTACCATGAAGAACATGGAAATAATTTCGGCAACGGCGTTTACATCGCCTATCAACACAAAAAAGAAGGTAATGCCACAGGTAACCATGGATGCGTTTACCGGCTCATTGTTATCCTTACGGGTATAAGCTAGCCAACGATTCAATCTGGGAACAGGGATGATGCGATCCGAAGCAATGGCGTTCAACGTTCGAGGGGCTACCATGACGCTTCCGAGTGCACTGGAAATGGTTGCGGCGGCAAGGCCAATGGGTATAATTGGACCCCAAATGGCAATGTTGGACATCACCAGTTGATTAGTGAGGAGATCCTCCTGCGAGGCAGAACCACTCAGCTTAAAGGCAATCAAAACATAGATCACCATTCCAATGACGGTGGCGAACATCGTTCCCTGAGGTATTGATCGTTTCGGATCCTTCAGGTCGCCCGATAATCCCACACCGG
Organism: Flavobacteriales bacterium; assembly: GCA_020635355.1. Classification (GTDB taxonomy): domain Bacteria; phylum Bacteroidota; class Bacteroidia; order NS11-12g; family UBA9320; genus WGNA01. Next base: position 60,125 of record JACJZW010000007.1, on the reverse strand, counting down.
CTGTCATCCCGGTAAAGGCAGGGAATACAATCGCAAAGACCACGAAGAAATCGAGGTTCTCCGCCCGCAGTACTCGAGGTCCCTCATAATGTCCTGTTCCGGCAAAAAATAGAATTAAGGAAACCGTGAGGATGGCAACCACCACATAGAGCATCCACATACCGGTATTCGCTCCTTTGTAATACATGAGCAGCGCCAATAACCCCACACTTACCACGCCTATGACCCGTTTGGGTAAGTCGAAACCGGTTTCTTCCAGTAAGTACCCGCGAAGCGGTTCAAAGGCTTCTGAAAAGGCAATGACATAAAAGGCCACACTAATAGCCTGGGACATGAATAAGGCAATGCCGATGGCCGCCCCAATATTCAGTCCAAATGATCGCGAAATGATGTAGTATTCTCCGCCGCCTTCAACCTTTTGATTGGTGGCAATTTCGGCCAGTGCCATGGCGGTAGGTATGGTCACCATGTGACCAAAAAAGATGATCAACAGCGTGCCAATTAAACCCACGTTGCCCACCGCAAAACCAAATCGAAGGAACATAATGGCTCCCAGGATGGTGGAAATTGCGGTTAGGAATACCGGGGCGGTTCCAAATTTTCCTTTCTGATGTAGTGTCTCAGCCATGTTGATTCAATATTACGAACTACCCTGAACTATTGATGGATTTGCGTGGAATGTTTCGTGTTGGGCAGTGTTGTGAAGATACGTATGGAGAACTAGTGTATCAGGAGAATAGGGGACTAGTTGCTGTCCGTCCTTCGTACTCCGTCCTCCGCCGTCCGTCCTCCGTCGTCCGTCCTCCGTCCTCCGTCCTCAATGAGATTCACTCTCCTTACCTATATTTGGCTGATGGAGACAATTGAACAGTTTAAAAAGGATTTGTGGAACGGAATCTTCTTCCACACCCGTAAAATGATGATGCCGTCATTGGTCTTTTCCATTATTAATGGCATCGTTATTCTGTTGGTAATGGCTGGAGTTTTTTCGGCATTCCTCGATATGGATGCCCTTCGGGAGGTATTGGAGAAGTATGGGAAAGGGCCAAGTTTCGGAGACATGGAAGAGCAAAACAACCTGTTCAAGTCCATCTTCAAGGGAATGAATCCGGGTATGATATTCCTGGTTGTGATCCTGATCTATGGAACCATTTTTATCATCTCTGCCTGGTTCTCGAACGCCATGTTATTGGCTAGCGAAGACATCCTCTTAAAGGGCGAAGCCAATATGGGGGACGTACTAAGACGATCCATGAACCGCGACATCATTAAGCTCATTGGGCTATTTGTGTTCATCGGCATCATAGCCGGTGTGTTGTCCGTGGTGGCTTTCACCTTAGTCTATGTCAATCTGGCGTTGTTGTTTATTGGCGGTCTTCTCGTGATCTGGATTGCCCTGCGGTTTACGGCCGCTCCGGGTGCAATTGTCCATGGTAAGTTAGGTGTGTTTGAAGCTATGACCTTTAGCTGGCGAAATATCGGAATGGGAGGGGCAGGTAAAATTATCATCGTAGGTATTGTGGCCGGTATCATCTTTATGATGGTAAGCCTGGTTGCCACGGGCATTTCAGCCCTTTTGGGAACGGTTGGTGGCATCATTAGCCTGATTATCCAGCTGGTGATTCAGGTGGTGTTCAATGCCTTTATGTATTCCGGATATTCGGCTGCTTTTTATCGCTACGCCGATGTTGAATTTCAGGATGCCGAAGAAGCTCACCTCGTAGAAGAGTAATCCCGTTAAAAGAGGAAGGTGTTGTCAATGGTGGGATGCCGAAAAACGAATCCTTCGGAGATCAGTTGAGCCGGTTGCGTATCCTGACTCTCCAACAATTCTGTTGCAAGCTTGCCCAATGCCAGACGGATGATAAATCCGGGTACCTTCGGTAACCATATTTTTCGATTTACGGCGTGTGCCAAGGCATGCATCACCTCAGCGTGAGTGGTTGTCGCCGGTGCAACGATATTGTAAACAGGTTGGTGCAAGACGCCTTCCACTTCTTGTACAAATACGTCGACAAGATCGTCCAGATGAACCCACGGTAAAATCTGCTTTCCGGTGCCCAAAATACTTCCAAGACCAGCATTAACAAGTGGTTTGAGCTTGGCTACAAAACCGCCATCCGGATGCATCACGATACCAATACGGTTCACCGTAACCTGAGCACCAAAGTCGGTAAAGGGTTGAACCGATTGCTCCCAATCAACACACAAATCAGCCAAAAAACCGGAGGCTGGAGGATCTGATTCCACAAATGCTTTTTCATTGGAAACACCGTAATACCCTGTTCCCGATGCGCTGATAAAGCGTTCCAGATTCGCGCCGGATTCTACCAGTGCACGATAAAGGAGTTTAGCCGAATCAATCCGTGACGACCGAAGTAATTTTTTTCGACCTGCAGTCCAACGTCCTTCTGCCACGGATGCCCCGGCTAGGTGTATGATGACCTGAACATCCCGAAGTGCTTCCGGATCAATCTCACTTTTTTCAATGTTCCAATAGAAGGTATCAGGCCGACGTGATCGGGATAAATGACGAACCCGATGGCCGCGACTTTTGAGCTGGTGGGTAAGTGCACGGCCGATAAAACCGCGACCTCCGGTTATCAGGATTGTTTTCGGAGTGTGCAACTGATTTGCGTTACTTTGTGCCATGCAATATCGGATGGAAGTGGGAATTCGCGGGTATCATTGTGATGCCTATGCCCATGTTAACAACGCCAGATATCTCGAATTGTTCGAGGAAGCCAGATGGAGGGCATTGGAGGAAAGTGGGGTGGGAGAATTGGCCATTGCAACCGGTCTGAAATTCTTCATCGTAAACATCAATATCGATTTCAAACGAGCAGTTAATAATGGTGTAACGGCCAACATACGCACCCATTTAGGTGAGATGTCTGGCAGAAAAATAGCCTTTGAGCAATCCATTTATGTGGGTGACGAACTGTGCACTCGTGCCACCATCACGTTTGTATTGTTTGATGAAAAATTGGGAAGGGCCGCCACGCTTACCTCAGAAATAACCAGTTGGTTTCAACGTTTCGCCCCATGAGCAGAATAGAAATAGATAAACCGGAAAAGGTTCTGTTTACCACGGAGTACCTGATTACGGTAAGTGATTTGAACTACGGCAATCATTTGGGAAATGAGCGGGTTCTTATTATGGCGCAAGAATGCCGGTTGAGGTGGTTGCGATCCATGGGCTACTCGGAGATTGACTTCTTCGGATCATCGCTCATTCAGGTAGATGCCGGAATTATCTACCGCTCAGAAGGTTTTCATGGAAACTCGATAACGATCAGCCTTGGAATTCTGAATCCATCTTCCCGATCATTTGATTTGGTATATACCCTCTTTAATACATCAACGGATAAGGTGTTGGCTGAAGTAAAGACCAGAATGGTGTGTTTTAATTACGAGATCAGACGACCCGAAATGCTCCCGGAGAAGTTCCGTGAAACGTGTTTGGAAGAATAAGAGAACGGACTATTTCTTATCGTTCCGGGCGCTCTTTCCGTAACCTATAAAGGTCTTGGCGTCTACATAACCCATTTCCTTTCGAACAAGATTGCCATCGCCATCCAGAAACAGGAAGGTAGGGTATCCTTGAACGCCATATTTTTTGGCGACAAACTGACCCTCAGAAGTCTCCATGTCTAGTTTTAGATTGGTGAAGTTGCTGTTGTAATATTCGCCAACAGCGGCATCCGTAAATACGTTCTTTGCCATCAATTTACATGGACCGCACCAGGTGGTGTAGGCATCGATGAACACGAGTTTTTTGGATTTTTTAGCGTCGGCTTTTGCCTGATCAAACGTACCGTGAAAGAATTCAATCCCAGATGTTCCGGGAGCTTTGGACGTAAAGGCGAGGGAGAGAAATAGGGCCAAAATGGAAAGGCCAAGGATTCGTTTTGTTTTCATGAAGTTCTTCAGTTATTCAAATAACGCACTTTGGATTGGAAACGTTGCTTGCGGTTAAATTCTTCTAGATTTGTGTCAAGAACCATGCCACGCAAATGAGCAAATTCAATCAACTTATCTCGTCCTTCACCATTGTGCTTTTTCTGATTTGTTCGTCGATCAAGGAGACAAAAGCTGACAACTCATCGCACCAATCAGTGGTTGATTCTACGATGATTCGAACCATTTATGACCAGGCCCTGGTGAATGGTGAGGCCTATGATAATCTTCGTGTTCTGTGTAAATCAGTAGGTCATCGGTTAAGTGGTTCTCCTGCAGCCGATAAGGCTGTAGTTTGGGGAGAACAGGTGTTGAAGAAAATGGGGTTAGACACCGTGTACCTCCAGGAAATCAAGGTTCCTCATTGGGATCGAGGTAATCTGGAACAAGCATGGATTAATTCGGGTAAGCCCCGGGAGCTTCGGATCGCCACCTTAGGCGGATCGGTGGCATCAAAAGGAAAAATAACAGCGGGTGTGATTGAAGTGCAGAGTTTGGAAGAAGTCAAAAACCTGGATCCTCAAAAAGTTAAAGGGAAGTTTGTGTTTTATAACCGCCCAATGGATGCCCGTAAAATCAGCACGTTTGACGCGTATGGTGGCTGTGTGGATCAACGATATTGGGGAGCCGTGGAAGCTGCTGCTGCCGGCGCCATTGGGGTGTTTGTACGGAGCATGACTACGTTGGAGTCTGACCATTTTCCACACACCGGCTCCATGGGCTATTCCGATACAGTAACCAAGATCCCTGCCGTGGCACTGGCAACGGAGGATGCCAATTACATTCACGATCAGTTATTGAAGAATCCATCAATCACCCTTTCGATGAACATCAATCCAACCTGGAACCCGGATAAGAAGTCCTACAATGTGATTGGCGAACTACGCGGATCGGAGTTTCCGGATAAAATCATGGTGGTTGGCGGACATTTGGATAGTTGGGATTTGGGTGAAGGTGCACACGATGATGGTGCCGGTATCGTACACAGTATGGAGGCACTTCGCTTGTTAAAAGCTGCCGGCTATCGACCCCGACATACCATCCGGGTTGTTTTGTTTATGAATGAGGAAAACGGCAATATGGGAGGTAAATCCTATGCTTCCATTGCGCACGACTTGAGAGAAGATCACGTGGTGGCAATTGAAAGTGATCGTGGCGGATTTACCCCTCGCGGATTTAGTTTAGTGGGTAATGAAACGCAGTTGAAGATGATTCAGTCGTTCAGGGAACTACTGGAACCCTATGGTCTGCATTTCTTTGAATTTGGATACGGTGGTGTAGACATCGGCCCGCTGGCTCAACCACTTAACAAGATTGATGCGGATCTCATGTTGTTGGGATTGGTGCCCGACTCTCAGCGATACTTCGACTTTCATCATACGGCGGATGATGTATTTGAGAACGTCAACAAACGAGAGTTGGAACTGGGGTGTGCCTCCATGGCGTCCATGCTTTATTTATTGGATAAAACACTACACCCGATAAAATAATTCATTCATGTCAGGCAACGGTCAGCTGGCTTTAGACATCATCAGTCTAAAACCAACCCATGAACCGTTTGCTATCCATTTGTCTTGTACTAATAGCTCTGATGGTGGGAATAGCTCCCACTCAATCTCAATGTGACGCACTCTTCCGCAAACTGCACTATGACCAAGCCTTGTGGGATGTGACCGATTCCAATTATGAGGTGGTTGTACCTAATGGTGATCTGGTTTTTATGGACAGTTCTGGAACCTATTATAACCGGGAGATATATCGATTTGGTGACGGGGATTCCGTGGAGTTTATCAATCCTAGCTACCGTACAGGAATTGGTCATCACTACTTGACCTCTGGAGTATACGTTGCTGAAAGGGAAGTCTGGGGCAACTCCGGGTGTCACGCTCTTTACAAGGATACCTTTCATTTATTTGTGGTGCGTGCACAAGCCATTCAGCGGATAAACAACGGAAAAATTTACCTGTACAATACAGCCGAAAATTTTGACACGTGCTGGTGGAAATTTTTTAACTCAACCATTTCTACTGATGTCAATCCGGTTATAAGTTCCAGTGCGAGCAAAGGAGGTGCGGTTCGTCTGTACATCAGGTACAAGGGAATTCAGAAGGATTATTATTTGAAACTCGTTGATGACTACGATGCAAAATTTAGTGAGGTTACCATAACTGGCGCTGATTCAACCGAACGGGCGTTTGCGGCATCATTCCAGAGTTGGCCTTATGAGCGTTGGAACTTTGGTGATGGGTTTGCCGATTACGTCTATGATAACGCATCAGGCTACCCGACGAGTTATGTCAATTTAATCAAGCACAGCTTTCCTTCAACAGGTAAATATACAGTTACGCGCTATATCGCAGATTCATCCAACGGACTGGTGCAGGATTCATTTAGTTTGGTGGTAGATATGGATTACAAACCTTGCTATTCCAAGTTTATTGCTGTCCAGGACAATCCCTTTGACAACACCTTGCGGGTAGATAACTACAGTTCGGAAGAGTTCAACAATCAGTATTTCTGGACGGTTAATAATGGAACACCTATTGGAAGTAAGTCTAGTCGGAACCTGACCTTTAAATATTCTGGAAAGGATACATTTCAACTCTGTCTTCAAGTCAAAAATAACGGGGTTTGTGATCAGAAGTACTGTGACTCTATTGGTCTTAAATGGCCGGGTTTAACAACTCAAAGTACCACCTGGGTGAACGTAGATGATCCCAAACCATGCGACGCACAATTCGAAGCCCTCACCAAAAAGGGGACTTCCTCCTCGGCAGAGATTTTCCTGGAAAGCAAGTCTACATCCGCCACTTCATGGAAATGGACAGTTACATCAACCTCCGGAACCAGCTTTATCAACGGTTGGCAACCAACGGATCCGTATGCCGAATTATCGGCTACACAAGGGGATTCACTTTCCATTTGTTTGGTGATTTCCAATGTTCAATGCACCGACTCCATCTGTGAAGACCGGTATGTGGACACAACGAACTATTGCTACGCCTATTACACGATTCATCAGGATACGGTGCCTTCCCAAACCATCCGGCTGGCTAATCACAGCTCCAACCTATCATCACATACGTATTTGTGGGATTTTGAGAACTGGTATTCCACCAGTCGGAATCCTCAGCGATTTATGCCGATGAATAAGAAATACACCGTATGCTTGACCGTTTCGGATTCGGTTAAAAAATGTACGGATCGATTCTGTGATTCCATGGGATTGGACTCCAATGGGTACCTCTATAAGGCCCAGGGATTTTACATTGTGGTAGAAGAGTTTGATTCCGCATCATTGGGTATTCCCCTTGAAGCAACTTATTCTCCATTCAAAATTTCGCCTAATCCGGTCACGGACGTCCTGACGATTCACCTGAACAGTAACGAAAAGGCAACCACTGCCTGGATGATCCTCGATCAAAAAGGTGCGGTTATACGGAAGTCCGGGGAATGGAACGAAGCCGTTTTAGATGTTTCCGATCTTACCTCCGGCATCTATACCCTCATTGTTCAACATGCCGGTAACCGATATCCCATTCGGTTTATCAAGGAATAATGGGCACAAAAAAACCCTGACGGATACCGCCAGGGTTAAAATCTTCAAGCAGAGGACTCTTAGTTCACTTTGTTAGAGAGCTCAGATCCTGCTTTAAATTTAACAACCTTCTTAGCTGCAATCTTGATCTCTTTTCCAGTTTGTGGGTTGCGTCCTGTACGGGCAGCGCGCTTAGATACTGAGAAAGTACCGAATCCTACGAGGATTACTTTGTCACCTTTTTTCAAAGCTGATGAAGAAGAATCCAGGAAGGAATTCAATGCAGTTTGAGCTTGTGCTTTAGTGATGCCTGCTTCGGCAGCCATTGTTGAAATCAAATCCGATTTGTTCATGTTTCTAGAGTTAAATAATTAATTCTTAATAATACGCGAACCCTTGTGACACTAAGGTCTTCGCGAGTTCACGAGCAATGTTAAAGATTTTGAGCCACATGAAATGCGAATCAGGTTGTACCTGTGAATAATTCCAGCCGTTTTGTGAATAAGTGCGGATTTCGAAGTCCTGAAACGTCAGTGATGATGTGGGATTGCTCGTAAAATGCCTTTCTTTCATCCAACATTTTACGGAGCACAACTTCGGTATTTTGCCCCATCGACGCAAAGAGTGGTCGGATGCCGTCCTCGGAACGGATTCGATCAGCAATGGATTTTAACTCATCTTTCAAGTACACCGTGATACCGGATTTTTTCATAACCGACATGGAATTTGCATAACACGGCGTTCCTCCACCGGTGGCAACCACCATCGAACGGGTATCGGAAAGAAGCTTACTCATGTGCATCTGTTCACTCTTCCGGAAATACGATTCTCCTTGTTGAGCAAATACGTCGGAGATGGATTTGCCTTCGGTTTGTTCGATGAGAAGATCTAAATCGAAGAAAGGAACGTTCAGATGACTTGCCAGCCGTTGTCCCCAATACGATTTTCCAACACCTGGTAACCCGATCAGAATGATCTTCATGATAAACGAATTCGGGGATCAAGGTACGTATAGAGTACGTCCACCAAAAAGTTGATCACCACGAAAATGGCGGCGATAAAAACAATCGCGGCCATCACAACAGGAAGATCACTGGTTTCCAATGCGTGAATGGTTAAGGCACCCAATCCTTTCCAGCTAAAAATATACTCAACAAAAAAGGCACCGGCCAACAAGGAGGCAAACCACCCGGATATAGAGGTAATCACCGGATTTAAGGCACTCTTCAAGGCATGCTTGAAATAAACGGCTGTTGTTCCCAAACCTTTCGCACGGGCGGTGCGGATGTAATCCTGACCCAGTGCATCCAACATGGAATTTCGTGTGAGCTGAGTGATAATGGCCAGCGGTCTGATTCCCAGCGCGATAGCCGGAAGAATCAAATTGGGCCATCGAATCACGCGTTCACCCAATTCATTTAATTCTATCCAGGAACCCACAACCGGCAATCCGGTGGTTTGATGAAGTACATATCCAAACAGCCAACTTAAGATAATGGCTGAAAAGAAGGATGGAACGCTGATTCCCAGGGTCGATAAAAAAACAATGCTTCGATCCATCCATCCACCGGGAAAGAAGGTGGTAGATACCCCGAATATCAACCCAATCAACGTGGCCATCACCATGGCAGAAACCGCCAGAATGAGTGTGCCCTTGAATGCTTCAATCAGTAATGAGGCAGTTGGCTGACCGGTGATGAATGATCGCCTGAGATACGGCAGTTTCAGCACAACGGCTTTGGAACCCAAACCGAGGGAGACATGATGGACATCCGGAACATTGTTGGTGGGATACAGAGAAATCGGGGAGAGGTCATTCAAAAACGAGATGTACTGCACTCCTTTTGGCTGGTCCAGTTTTAACTCTTCACGAATCGCGTTCAGGGTTGATTCATCCGTGCGGTCGGTCACCAGAATTTCTTCCGGACTGGGAAATGAGAAGCTAAATAACCAAAATACAACCGTAGCAACACTGAACAGGATCAGGATGGCATAGCCTATTTTTCGGAGAACAAACATCAATCAGCCAATCGCTGCAGTTTCTTGAATGTTGGCAGTCGGGTAGAAGGCCACTGCTTTTTGACTACCGTTGAATCGGTGATGAGTACCACACCGGGATTAGAACGGATGATGGACTTCAACTGGGTGTTGTCGCCGTAGTTAAAATCAAATTCAGATATCTGATGTTTGTGTCTGAATTCTTCGGCTTCAGAGGCAGAGCTGGCTGTAAGAGCCCATACAGGTTTGTCCAATGCGGTCCATTGTGCCACCAATTCACGCAGTTCTTTAATGGATTTCTCGTTGCACTTCGTTAAATCGTGAAATACCAACAGGAGCTTATCATCACCTTGCCAGAAATCTTCGATGTAATCTACATCCTGATCGGCATTGAGAATTTTAAAATCATGTATGGGAGGCGTAAAGGCTTCGGCAATAACCTCTTCCGATACTACCGCATCGTATTTGTACTTGGCGTAATCAATTTTTGGGGTGAAGGAGTTGGTCTCACTATCGAAGGTCACGATCATTTCCTCACCACTTCCATCTTTTGACAGATACCGATATTTGGTGATCACATGCGGCGTTTTGCGTTCGCCCTCGGGCACCTCCATCAGTGCCTTAATATCGTTGCCCTCTTTGAATTTGAGGAAATCCACTACCGGAAGGAAATGTCGGCAATAGAGGCTAAAGCCGATGAGCAAGATGGTAACGATGGTTAAAAACTTTACGCCAAACGGGTTAGAGAATACGGCTTTGATCCGTTTTGCGCCCAGGATTAAAATTAGGATGAGTGCGCCAATGACGACATTCTTATAAAACGATTGTCTGGGATCCATCGGCAAGGCATCGCCAAAGCATCCGCAATCCGTCACTTTATTATAATGCCAGGAATACCAGGTGAGGAAGGTGAAGAAGATGGTGATCAGGGCAATCATCCAGATGGTAAATCGGGCTTGCCAACCAATTAACAGGGCAAAACCGAGTATGGCCTCCAGCCAACTTACGAAGATGGCGAAGAAGAGTGCCTTGGTTTTGCAAAACAGGAAGAAATCGTAGATCCAGGATTGGGCCTTGTACAAGCCGGAAACATTGGATTCATGAGAGGTAGTCTCATTCCAGTTAATGGTATGATCCACCGCACTTAGTTCATTGGAACCCGATAGAACGCGGATGTGAGCATGCGGAGTTACAATGGTTTGAATAAAGGTGTCGGAACGAAGTTCAAACCCTTCAACCAGTGTGTTTACCACCATACGTTGAATGGAATCCAGGGTGCCATCTTCCCGCTCCACAACCTGCATTGGTAAAAGCGAAGGTGTAAATACCACCGGCAGGATGGAATCAGAGGTCGTAACCTCGCGGGAATACATGGTTGGGGTACCTGATCCAAATGAAACTGCAACCCGCAGTGAGTCCTGCTGAGTTTCTACATCTCCGGCAAAAACAGTGAAGTATTCCTCAAGTTTATAACTAAAACCGGTTGGATCGTTGAGTTTAAGCAGGCCTGATAAAATGAAGAGCAGGCCAACGATAACACGGCAAAATTGGATGAGGAACTTCATTGGGATTCAGATCGGCGGATCAAAGCAAAGATAGCATAGTTCATCATATCCCTGTAGTTGCCGTCCAGGCCTTCAGAGATCAGCGTTTCGCCGTTGTTGTCCTCGATCTGACGAATGCGTAGGATCTTCATCAGAATGAGATCGGTGAAGGTTGAAACACGCATATCCCGCCATGCTTCACCATAGTCGTGATTCTTTGCCAGCATGAGGTTCATCGTTTTATCAGCCTCTGCATCAAACGCGTTCAACACCCGATCCGGGTCCATTTCCATGGGTTCGGTTTCGCCTAGTTCCAGTTGAATCAGGGCAAGTATGCAATAGTTATAAATACCGATGTATTCCGGATCAATGCCTTCTCCAACCCGACTTTCCTTTTTTTCTTCAATACTTCGGATTCGCTGAGCCTTAATGAATATCTGATCCGTGAGCGATTGGGGGCGAAGTATGCGCCACGCGGTGCCATAATCCCGGGTTTTTTTTTCGAAAATATCCCGGCATTGTGCCATGGCGCTTCTATATTGGTCAACTGTTTTCGGCAAGCGAATTTTTTAGGCAAAAATATGCAGTCATCACAAAATCCCGTGACTTTCAGGCCGTTCCAGTGGAAGATTGGCGGTGAGTTACGCACATTTTACCAACCACTCGTCATGGGAGTCCTCAACATTACCTCCGATAGTTTCTTTGATGGAGGGCAGTTTCTGGATGTAAAACAAGCTGTTCACCACGCTGAAAAAATGGTTGAACAGGGCGCCGATATACTGGATATCGGAGCATCAAGCAGTAGGCCCGGATCCACTCCGGTACCTGAAGATCTTGAGTTAGAGCGAATCCGGGAAGTGGTTACAGCTGTGAGGCAATCATTGCGAGGCACGTTAATCTCGGTAGATACCTTTCGGGCCTCGGTGGCCAGGGAAGCGGTTTCCTGTGGCGCGCACCTTATTAACGACATCAGTGCCGGAGATGATGACCACAACATGATCCCAGTGGTGGGTGAGTTGGGTACACCGTATATCGCCATGCACAAAAAGGGAAAAACAGAATCGATGCAAAAAAATCCTCAATACACGGATGTGGTTGGAGAGGTGATGCACTACTTCGAACAGAAGCTCATTGCCTTTAGAACGGCTGGAATTCAGGATGTAATGCTGGATCCCGGTTTTGGATTTGGGAAAACGCTGGAACACAACTATCAACTGATGCGAGCGATTCCCGCGCTTATGGAAGTGTTGGGTTGTCCTTTATTAGTAGGCATCTCAAGGAAGTCCATGATTACCCGATTGCTGGACGTGAATCCAAGTGAAGCCCTCAACGGAACCACGTCATTAAATACCATTGCCTTGCTCAACGGTGCCTCCGTAATTCGGGTTCACGATGTTTCAGAAGCGGTCCAGGTTCGCGCGATTGTGGCGGCAGTGCAGTCGCCTTCCACCCTCTCCAACTGAGTATCTTTGCGGTATGAAAAAGAAGAAACTGCGGGATTTGAGTGATTTGGGTGGATTGGTGTACAGCACCGATCCGGATAATTTGCCGGATTATGAGGAGGATGAGGACGAGGTGATTGACCCCGGTGCACAAACCATCTACATCCGGCTGGATAAACGGCATCGAAAAGGCAAGGTGGTTACCTTGCTAACGGGATTTGAAGAGTCGGATGAACGCCTGACGGAATTGGGTAAAAAGCTCAAAACACAGTGTGGAACAGGCGGGTCTGTAAAGGATGGTGAAATTATCATTCAAGGCGACTTCAAAAGCCGGTTAAAAGAACTGTTAATCCAGCAGGGGTACAATGTCAAGATTTCAGGTTGACGATTTATAATTGGGATAGTGGTTTACCTTTGCACCACTTTTTGAGTAAAACGTTAAGCGACACTAAATGAAAAACAATCCGATCATTGAAAAGGTCATGGCGAATGCTTCAGAAGCATTCCTAAACCTCTCGGTAGATGAATTGATTGAGCATGCTCTGAACAACAAAGAAGGTGAACTTACCAGCACCGGAGCATTGGCTGCGGATACCGGTGAATTCACCGGCCGTTCTCCTAAAGATAAATTTGTGGTTCGGGATGCCACCACCGAAAACACCGTTTGGTGGGGAAGTGTAAACCAACCTTTTGAACGTGAGAAATTTGATGCCTTATTGGCTAAAGTCATCAAGCATTACGAAGGCAAACGAATTTATGTGCGTGATGCCTATGCTTGTGCCGATGAGAATTACAGAATGAACATTGGCGTGGTAACCGAATCGGCTTACCAGAATCTGTTCGCCAATAACCTGTTCCTTCGGCCTACTGCTGAAGAAGCAGCCAATCAACAACCTGAATGGATTATTCTGGCCGCTCCAAGCTTTAATGCGGATGCTGCTGTTGACGGAACACGTCAGCATAACTTTACCATCGTTGACTTCACCAACAAGATCATCTTGATCGGTGGATCAGGATACACCGGTGAGTTGAAAAAGGGAATTTTCTCAGTTTTGAACTACACCCTGCCGGAAAACGAAGGCGTTCTTTCAATGCACTGTTCGGCCAACATTGGTGAACAGGGAGACACCGCAATCTTCTTTGGTTTGTCCGGTACAGGAAAAACAACCTTGTCTGCCGATCCGGATCGCAAACTCATTGGTGACGATGAGCATGGTTGGTCCGGTAACACCGTTTTTAACTTTGAAGGCGGGTGTTATGCGAAATGTATCGACCTCACTGAAGAAAAAGAACCACAAATCTGGAAAGCTATCAAACGAGGCGCCCTGGTTGAGAACGTTCGATTCTTCCCGAATTCAAATGAGGTTGATTACACCAATACGACGGTAACCGAAAATACGCGTGTTGCCTATCCAATTGACCACATTGACAATATCGCGGTTCCATCCGTTGGAACTGCGCCTAAGAATATTTTCTTCCTGACGGCAGATGCCTTTGGTGTTTTGCCTCCGATTTCCAAGCTGAATCCAGGCCAGGCGGGGTATCACTTCATCAGCGGTTACACCGCAAAAGTGGCGGGTACCGAGGCTGGAATCGTTGATCCTGTAGCCACTTTCAGTGCGTGTTTTGGACAAGCTTTCCTTCCATTGCATCCGGCCAAATATGCTGAGATGCTTGGCGAAAAAATGCGCGAGAGCAATGTGAATGTGTGGTTGGTGAACACCGGTTGGAGTGGTGGACCATTTGGCATTGGAAAACGAATGAGTCTGAAGAATACACGTGCCATGATTACGGCAGCGTTAAACGGTGAACTGGATCAGGTTGAATACACACAACATCCGGTCTTTGGACTTCAAATGCCAACAACTTGTCCTAATGTTCCATCTGAGGTTTTGAATCCTCGAAACACATGGTCGGATAAGTCGGCATACGACGAAAAAGCCAATCATCTTGCCGGATTATTTAACGACAATTTCAGCAAATTCGAAGCTGGCGCCAACGAGGAGATTAAGGCTGCTGCGCCTAAGGCCCTGCGCACTTCGTAAGCAACGCGCGTTAATCAGCGCTGTTAAGATTTCAAACACTTGGAAGGCGGGTTGTCCTGTTTGGACAATCCGCCTACCTTTGCAGCCCTTATCACGATTGAATGGATAGAAATTCAATAATAGGCTACCTCCTGATCTTTCTGATTTTTGCAGGTTACCTGTTTTTTACATCAAAAAATAGTGCTGAACTCAATCGTCAGCAAGCCATTGAGGACTCCATTGCACGGGTAAACGCCTTGGAAGATTCTATCAATCAGGCCCAGTTTGTTGCCGAAGAGGAAGTTGCCGAAGTAGAGGATACCGCTGTGGTTGATTCACCAGCTCAGGTTCAACTACCGGAAGTATTTCATCAGATTCAAAATGAATTTGTTCGAGCTAAACTTACCTCAAAAGGTGGTCGAATTGCGGAACTGGAACTGAAGAAATACCAGCGTTCAGATAGCGCGAAATCCAAACTCATTCTCTTTGGTGAAGATGAAAGTAAATTTGACTTCACCATACCACTGAAATCAGGTGTCGTACGAACATCAGAGCTGGATTTTGAATTGGCGGAAGCCGATAGTTCCTCCATTATTTTGACGCACAAAGTAAACGGGGGTGAAATTCGCCAACATTACAAATTGGACGGGAAATACCTCGTGGATTATAACCTCGAACTGGTTAACCTGAACGATCAAATCGCGCGAAAACACAATACGTTTGACATGCGCTGGGAGGTAAAGGCGCCGCTACAGGAACGATCGCTCGAAGATGAGCGAAACCTCTCAACCATCTACTATAAGTACTTCAACGAATCAGACGTTGAAAATCTAAGTGAGCGGGACTATGAAGAGAAGACGCTTCAAACCAATATTCATTGGGTAAGTTATAAGCAGAAGTTCTTCATGTCTACGCTGATCTTCCCGGAAGGATTGAAAGAATCAGGAACAACGGTTGCCACCGCTGAAGTGAATTCTGACAACTATGTGGAGGATTATCGATCAACCTACTCCATCCCATACGACTTTAATAGCAACTTCAACCAACACATGCAGTTCTATTTTGGGCCGAACCATTATCAGACCCTGAAAAAACTGGATGTGAATTTGGAACGCACCGTTTCATTGGGCTGGGGAATTATTGGCTGGGTGAATAAGTATTTGATCATTCCGGTATTTAATTGGTTGAGTAACTTCTCCAATAACTACGGATTGATCATCCTTCTGCTTACCCTCATTATCAAAGGACTGCTCATTCTGCCGATGTACAAGATCTATGTTTCGTCGGCCAAGATGAAATTGCTCAAACCGGAGTTGGAGGAGATTAAAGCCAAAACCGGTGGCGATATGCAGAAGATGCAGCAAGAGCAAATGAAGCTGTATAAAAAGGCCGGTGTGAGTCCATTCGGAGGTTGTTTACCACAATTGATCCAATTCCCGATTCTCATTGCCATGTTCCGGTTCTTTCCTTCCAGTATTGAATTGCGACATAAAGCTTTCTTATGGGCGGATGACCTGAGTACGTACGATAGCGTCTTTACCTTCCCAAATGGCTTTGAAATTCCATGGTACGGGGATCACATCAGTTTGTTTACCCTGTTGATGGCCGGATCGTCTATCCTCTATACGTTATACAACACACAGAGCACCGGAATGACCGGTCAAATGAAGTGGATCATGTACCTGATGCCGGTCATGCTGCTGGTTTGGTTCAACAGCTATTCGGCTGGTTTGAGCTATTACTACTTCCTGGCTAACATGATCACTTTCGGTCAGAACTTCTTCTTCAAAACCTTCATTGTGGATGATGCCAAGCTTCATAAGCAAATCGAAGCGAATAAGAAGAAAAAGGTTACGGTGAAGAAATCCCGCTTTCAAAAGCGCCTGGAAGACATGGCGAAGAAACGGGGAATCGATCCAAAACAAATTAACCGCCGATAGGATATCAGGGCGATAAGCGCTTGCGCTGCCAGTTGTTTCCGGATTTAATGTAAAGTAACCGGTCATGGAGTCGGCTTGGACGTCCTTGCCAAAACTCTATTCGCTCCGGAATAACGGCATACCCACCCCAATGATCGGGTTTAGGTACCGTCTTGTTCCGATAAACTTCCAACAGATCTTCATATCGCTGATCCAATTCCTCTCGATTAACAAGAGCATCACTTTGATGTGATGCCAATGCCCCGATTTGACTTTCGAACGGCCGACTTTGAAAGTAGTCGACAGATTCCTGTTCAGACACCTTGGTAGCCTGGCCCTGGATTCGGACTTGGCGTTGTAGGGTTTGCCAAAAGAACAACAGGCTCACATTTGGATGGTTGGAAATCGCCTGGCCTTTTTGACTGGCATAGTTGGTGAAAAAGACAAATTCACCGTTTCGAAATTCTTTCAATAACACCGTTCGAGAGGACGGGTGCTCACCACCTGTACTCAGAGTCATGGCGGTGCCTTCCATTTCCGATGCTAATGCCTGATCAAACCATCGGGAAAAAAGTGCAAACGGATCCATTCCGGCATCTTCTTCCAACAAAACATCGTGATCGTAGGTCCGACGTATATCCCGAACATCTTTATCTGCCATCAGACAAAGTTACGTATCGGGTGTAGTTGACTCAAAAAAGAAGTTCCGTTTTATCGGATCAATACAATGCGGTGTACTTCTTTTAGTCCGAGGTTGTTTAACGTCAGGTAATAAACCCCACCGGTAAGGTGATTTAGGTTTAATGTTGTTTCTGAGCCGGTCCAGGAGAGGTCATCGAATGAGGCCACCAATCGACCATCATCGGCATGAACCTCAACAAGAAGATTCGAAGCGTTATCCGACGTGTTCTTGAGTGAAATGATACCCGTTGAAGGGTTAGGATACACCCGGAACGAATGAAGTTCCTGCTCATCGATAGCTAGCGGCCAGCTTGTTTTTAGGAATCGTGACGAATCATAACATGAACAGCCGTTGTCTCCGGTAATGTCCAGGATAATCGGGTACGAATTGTCGTAATATTCGAAGGTGTGTGTGGGACTCTTCTCATTATACACGCCAGAACCTACAAAAATCCAGGTGTAGGCGTTTGATTCATACGATTGGTCATTTGGAATGAAGGTGAATGTCCGGCGATCCTGCTTCGATTGAACAACGGTATACCCACATTTCGGTTTTTGATGAATCGTGATGTTTTTCTGTACTACATCTTCACAACCATCTTTTGCTTTGGCGATGAGCTTGATCACAAAAATCTCAGTTGAATCCACGTTGTAGATTTTAACAGGTGAGGTGAAGTGAGAACTATCCCCATCACCAAAGAACCAGCGATATTCTACATCACCCTGTTTTACCTTGGTTTTATTTTCGAAACTCACACTTTCGCCTGAGCACACACTACCTACATTGAAATCGGCAACTGGCTGAACTAAAATATTGATCTCCTTGCTGATTTCCTGTTTACATCCGTTATCGGATTGAGCCTTTAGCATGATCGTGTGTAAGCCCAGATTAGTGTATTGGTGGCTTGGGCTTTTTTGTGTGGACAAGGTCCCGTCACCAAAATCCCAGGTGTAAATAACGGTGGCACCCGACGGCTCAGTGGTTTTGTTGGTAAACACAACCGGATCGGCCTGACAGTTCTTGTCATATGAAAAGTCTACTTTGGGCGATGGCTTTATGGTTACGGCAACCGTTACTGAGTCCTTACAACCAAATTGCGACACGGAAGTGAGCTGAACATTTTTGATTCCTGGGGTTGAGAATATATGGGTTGGATTGTTCAGGGTGCCCAGATTTCCATCATCGAAATTCCAACGGCTACCCAATTTCTCTCCAAGCTCAATTGAAGAACTGTTCACAAACAGAACCTCTTCACCAACACATCCTCCTGCCGATGAGAAGTTGGCAGATGGGCGGGCAAATTGATTGGCATATTTGGTGAGTTTATTGGAACAACCATTCGCAGACGCTACTAAGGTGACTTGATAGCCTCCGGGATTATCATAGGTGTGTGTTGGGTTGGTCAACGTGGAAAGTCCGCCATCACCAAAGTTCCAATTGAACGCCAGTGTGCCTGAAGATATCGTGGTGGAGTTGGTGAATTCTACGGCGACATCCTCACAGGCATTTTTTACGGTAAACTTCACATCCGGGATCTCGTATACTTCAACCTGAATGGTGGTGTCGCTTTGAATACCATAATCCGAGGTGGCAACTAATTTCACGGAATAGGTTCCGTACTGAGCATAGGTGTGGAAGGGATTTTCGAAGGTGGATGAATCCCCATCGCCAAAGTACCAGACATAGCGAACAAATCCACTCGCAATGGTGGTTTTATTGGAGAATTCCATGGAGGCACCCTGGCATACATTGGGTGCTTCAAAGTTTGGATTAGGTGCTGGAGCAACAAAAATGTGTCGCTCAATGACGGTATCACATCCCAACACGACATCGTAAATAGCAACTGTAATCACAACAGTGCTATCCTCCCAACCATTCGAAGGCGTGTAGGTCATGGATCCATTGGATGAACCGGGTGATGTAAGGGTTGTATCTCCTGTTGGAATAGGTGTGCCGTTGATGCTGGTCATGTCCAGTGCACTCACGTACCACTTGGTTCCAAAATCGGCGTTTGAATATCCGGCGGGTGGTTGCAATTCATAACCGATGGTCCGTCCTTCGGATGCAATGTCGAAATCCGTAACTGTTCCGGCACGGTATACACCATCAAAGGATGATCCCTGTGCCAGAGAAACACCTTTAGGTCTTGGTTTAATATTGACGGTTAGTGCTTTTCTTCCGGTGGAGCAGGTTTTGCGGAAGAATACCTGTCCATTCCAGTAGTAGCCTGTGAGCACACCATTAAAGTTGTCACTTAGTACCGTATTTCCCACAATGCGAACATCAGCGTTTTCATCGTCGAGGGCACCGTTTGTAAACGTGATGCTGGTTGTTTGAGCATCTACATAGAAGCCATAGGTACTTCCGGCCGGAACCCGCAGAGGTTTTTTTAGTTTCATCACATAGAAGGAGCCGTATCCGGAGACTACCAACGTATCGGTAACCAAATCCAACTTGGTCCATGCCCCGGAATTGTATTCCGATCCTTTATAGGTGCCGGATTTATAGTAGATGTTCATGATGTACGTGCCGGCATACGCAAAATGCTGAGAGATGCTATCGATGATGATTTCATTTTTTGCCGAAAGGTCAAACATCGATCCGGGTCCATTAGGTGCTGCATTAAAACGATACAATCCAGCCGACGAAGTGAATGAATTCTCCGTAGCTCTTGAATTCTCCACGTAGAAGGTGGTGGTTTTATCAAGGTACGGCGTAACAAACGGGTTTCCTGAGCCCACATCGGTTCCACCGGAAGCCTGAAGGAACCAATAGGTGCTGTCGCCTGAATTGGCATTCGTGGTAAGGGTTGCACTTCCTACTCCGCACTGGGAAACAGATCCACCGCTTGGAACGGCTGGAGGAGGGGAGGAGTGTCGGGTAGATTTTAATGTGTCATTGGCAACCACCTGATCGGATGCATAGGTGGTATAGGCAGAAAAGTCAAATGTCCCGCCAGATGATGTGCTAATGGTTTGCGATGCAAAAGCATTCCCGGTAGCGCCAGCCGCGATGGATGCAACGGTGTCATAGTACGTATTTGATCCGACCTTCAGCACAACAGGAACGTTGGTGGCGGTAGATGTTCCGGCGTTATAGACCTTGAATAGCAGTGACTGATTGGCACTGGGACATGAATTATCATACATTTCAACCATTTCGCTTACACGAACATCGATGGCTTTGCTTTCATACAATTGAACGTTGTCCAACACAAAGAATCCTCGATAGGTGGTGGTCACTGAATTGTACCATCTGAATCGGATGGTGAAGGACGAATTCCCTTTATAGCTGTCCAGATTGATTTTTAAATTACTGGGTGTTCCTTCTACGATGGCACTGGTTTGACTCCAAACGATAGTCCAGGAGCTGCCACCGTTGGTACTTACTTCGATATAGGCATTTGCTCCGGCTTGAATGAACACTTGCTTGTCGATAGACAAGGTGAGGTTTGAAACGGATGACGTACTCACGGTTGGAGAGATCAACGTCATCTCTTCTTCCAACGAATTGGTGGCTGTTCCGCCAGGAGACCCCCCGTTGTAGGAATCAAATACAGCATAATTTTTCACCAATGGTTTAGCGAAGTTGAACACTGCGGTGGAGAATTGGCATTTGTCTACTGCATTGTCGCCATAGATGAATCGATTTGTCCACCCGCTGGGTGGAACGGTGTCATTGGCGGTGGCAAAATCTTCATTGATCAGAAAATTTTGTGCAGAAACAAATTGAAAAGCCAGGAGTAAGGTTAGCAAGGAAATAAGTTTATTCACGGTCATACGTATTAGACTAACCAAGTTAATCCATCGACGAATGAATTCCTAACTACCTATGTAAAATTCTGATAATTACAAGTTTAATGGTAAGGAGATTACCTTTAAAGTTGATCTAAAAGCACACTATCGTCTTCCGAAAGAAGATAGGTTGGGCATACGACTTCCGGGCTTCATTTTGTTGAAACTCTTCATCATCTTTCGCATGTCCTCGAACTGCTTCATGAGTTTATTGACTTCCGTTACAGACGTCCCACTACCACGTGCGATCCGTTTTCTTCGTGATCCATCAATCATGTCAGGAGCTTCCCGTTCCTGAGGTGTCATGGATTTAATAATCGCTTCAACGTCCTTGAATGCATCATCAGAGATGTCGATGTCCTTCATAGCTTTTCCAACACCGGGAATCATACCCATCAAATCCTTCAGATTTCCCATCTTTTTGATTTGATCCAACTGCTTCAGGAAGTCGTCAAAGTTGAACTGATTCTTACGGATTTTTTTCTGAAGTCTTCGGGCTTCCTCCTGGTCGTAATTGTCCTGAGCTTTTTCAACCAAGGAAACAATGTCGCCCATTCCCAAAATCCGATTGGCCATCCGATCCGGGTGGAAAACGGATATGGCATCCATTTTTTCACCGTTGCTGATGAACTTGATTGGCTTGTTCACCACCGTCTTGATGGTGAGGGCTGCACCACCTCGGGTATCACCATCCAGTTTGGTGAGTACTACGCCATTGAAGTCCAGAACGTCATTGAAGGCTTTGGCCGTATTTACCGCATCTTGACCCGTCATGGAATCCACAACGAAGAGGATCTCATTTGGATTAACTGCTTTCTTAATGCGGGAAATTTCATCCATCATGGCCTCATCCACACTTAACCGACCGGCGGTATCCACAATCACTACGTTGTGTTGTTGGATTTTAGCGTGTTTAATGGCATTAAGGGCAATCGAAACCGGGTCCTTGCTTTCCGGTTCGGTGTAAACTTCTACATCTACCTGTTCACCCAAGACCTTCAGCTGGTCAATCGCAGCAGGGCGATACACGTCACCGGCAACCAGCAACGGTCTTCGGCCCTTGGATTTGATCATCTTCGCCAGTTTACCGGAAAAGGTGGTTTTACCAGATCCCTGCAAGCCGGCGATCAAAATAACTGCCGGATTACCTTGTGTGTTAAACTCAGAAGTAGAGCCTCCCAACAATTCCCGGAGCTCGTCATAAACTATTTTGGTCATCAACTGACCGGGCGAAACGCTGGATAGAACGTTCTGCCCCAGGGCTTGTTCCTTGACGTTATTCGTGAAGTCCTTAGCGATCTTATAACTTACGTCGGCGTCAATCAACGCACGTCTGATTTCCTTAACCGTTTCGGCTACGTTTATTTCAGAAATTCGGCCCTGACCTTTTAGGGTCTGAAAGGCCTTATCAAGTTTACCGGAGAGATTCTCGAACATACTTCTTAGCTTGGTGCAAACATACGGAATCCGCTACGGCTGATAAAAAAAAGCCTCCCGTTAAGGAGGCTTCATTCACATGCGACTTATCGCATCAGCCTGATAGTGCCTTTATAGTTGTAGATCACATTGTCCAATCCTTTGGCTCGGATGTGATAAACATAGGATGATGGAGGAGTTTGCTCTCCGCGATAGGAACCATCCCATCCTTCGTTAATGTCTGTGGTGCGGAATAGAAGCTCACCCCATCGGTTGTAGATTTTCATTTCATAGGTCTGATAAGTGCCGTCCTGAACCATATTAATGAAATTGGCTGTTGGTCGGAACACTGTGTTCAAGTCATCCTCATTTGGTGAAAATGCATTTGGAATCCACATGAAGGATTCACCAAAGATGCATACTTGATTGGAGAGGCTCTGAATGCTGTCAAAATAGGAAACAGCACAAATGCGATAGCAGTATTCGCCTTTTACTTCTTTATGAACTTCCCGATCGGTATAGTAAAGTACATTACCGGGAACGGTGGCTAATGTTTCGTATCCGTTTGGAGTTTTAAGCTGCACCAGGTAGTGTTTTACACCATCCTGCCATTGTTCGTAGGAATTCCAGGTCAAAGTAGATTTGTGATCGGAATACTGTGCTCGAAGGAGGATGGATTTACCATATAAACCGGGATTGGATTCAGATCCGCAGTGGTCTGTTGACGTTAATCGGTACCGATAGCTCGCGTCGTTCACCTGCACATTTTGATCAAGGAAATTGGTCGTTTGAGCATCGAAAATCTTGGTGTCCAGGACATAAAATCCAGTTGAATCCATTTTCTCCAAACGATAGTGTTGAATATTGGATGATTGAGCAGGCAACCAGCTTACTTCGATTGCTTCGTTTTTCACCGAAACTACCTCAACATCAATCGGAAGTTCATTGGAGATGTATTTGGGTTTCGCCAGCGAACGGTTGGATTGGGTGATACGCCCATCGGCATGATGCGCCTCAATGAAGTAAATGTATGAGTCATCGCACAACATGGAATCGGTGTAGCTTAGGGCGTTGCCATCCAGTTTGGCAACCTCTTCATAGGCGCCATTTGCCTTTTTACGATAAAGGAGTTGAAATGCGATATTATCCCAACCAGCATATCGCGACCAATTAAGGGATACGGTGTATGGCGCTGGCGTGGCCGTTCGTAGAATCATTGCACAGTGCTCGCCGGAAGGCATGCCTTGATATCCGCAGTCATCGGCATTCAACAGTCGGAAACACACCGTAGGAATGATGCCTTTATACGTTAGTCGGTATTCCGGATTGGATTGAACCCCTTGCCCAACAATGAGGTTTCCATTGCCATCAATGAGCTGTTGAGAAGCAACGAATTCAGACGTATTGTTATCCCAGTTAACCAACAGATCGTTCGCTTCGTTGAAGGTTGTATAGTTGATGCTTCCTACTGGAATTGAGTCGGGCGAATGCACCAAAAAACGATTGGATGCGTGTCCCATGCATTGATTTTGATCTGTGGCTTCAACGATAATGCGGTGATTATCCGGAACCGAAAAGGTAACAAGGCACGAGTTTGTATGGGACTCATAGGTACTGTCCGGTGATTCCATGAACCATTTCCAGGAGAGACTGTCTGGATTATTGTTGGTAATACTGGCGGACAAAGTTCCCGGAACATTCAGGCAAAAATTGCCGTCGTTCAAACTAATTTCAGGAAGTGGATGAATTTGAAACGTTCTGATATTGGTGTCTGAACAGCCTAGTTGGTTAAATACCTGAAGTTCAAGTTTGTATGTGCCAGCCGCAAGATCAGATTGAATTACTCTCGGTTTGTGACTGATGAAGGAGTCATTTAGATTCCAACGGTATTCCAACACCTCCGGATCGAAGTAATTTTGATCAATATTACCGGGAAAACAGGAAGATAGGGCGGTGTCCAATCCTGGCAGAATAGGGGATTTCCGAACAACAATGGTATCCTTGGATTCTGCAATTGCAGAGCAACCCAAACTATCTATGGCGTAAACTGATGGAATAAATTTCTGTTCTAACGAGCCGTTTTTGACAAAATAAACATGGGAGTTTGTGATAGAAGTGTCGAGTTCACTTCCATCGCGGAAATTAAGCAGGATAGACGTTGCACCGGAATGTTGATGCTTAAAACGAACATTCAACGGTTCGCACCCATTAAAGTTTTCCAATTGTATTTTGGGCTGCGGCCCAATGACGTTAACCGGATATGGACTAACGAAGGTATCTGCACATCCTAGCTCATTGTGTGCTATTAGACTCACCACATACCCCTTTCCAGGCACCGTGTTTCGTTGATAAATTGTAGCGACACTCAGATCTGTTGTTACCAGATTAGTGCCATCGCCAAAATCCCAAAAGAGCGAATCTGCATTCTGAGATTCCGATACGAATTGGGCGTATGCCGGTGCGCACAAAAGGTCAGAATTGAAGGTGTTGAAACGGCTGGTCACTTTAACGGATTGGAAATCCTTGGTTATCGTATCAAAGCATTGTTGGTTGTACCCGGCAATCAATCTGATTTTATACTGGCCATTTTCATGAGGGATAAATTTTCCAAGTGTGTCAAAGTCAAATTGACCATCACCTGATACGGTCCATTCCCTAAAGTTAATGAACGAGGTGCTGTTGGATGTAATCAGGACAGTGTCGTTCACACACAATTCATATTTGTTGGCATTGAAGTCTGCTTTGATGCCAATTTGAATAGTGTCAGATGAAATGTTTAATCGGCAGCCGGTTGAATTAGTTACACGCATACTTATGTTGTACAATCCGGCTTTACTGAGCTGAATGGATGGGGCAGGTGTGGCGTAATTTTCGAGAAGATTTTCAGAAGAAAAAGGTGTTGCACCCCAACTGTAAATCAGTGAGTCAACTGGTGAACTTTCATGAACGTTGGTGGTGGTGACGAATTTCGGGGAGATAATTGTCCCCTCGCAGCCAAATTTCTTGTCCAGCTTGATATGTCCTTTAATTCCATTAACCTGGATGAGGTCTTTTTTAATCAGTGTATCATAACATCCCTGATTAATTCGATGGATGTAGGAAACAGAATATTTACCGGGCTGATGAATTAGTATTTTTTGAATGTGAGTGGTGTCAAACCCAACAGAAATTACGGAGGAGTCGTTTTGATTTCGAATATTCCAGGCGAAGCTAAAGTTAGCTTTAGTTGGTTTTGATTCTGCTTTCAGATAGACATAATTCTGCGCGGCACATACCACGGTATCATCCACCCGGAATTCCGGTTTGGATTCGATGATTTCGATGTAATTGTTTTTTTTGGATGTGTCAATGCAGCCAATAGTATTGGCAGCGATCATCCGTACATGATAGAACCCAACCTTGTTAAAGGTGTTTTTGAACTCCGGGCCACTTCCGCTAAAAATCAACGAGTCTGAACTATCGTAAATGGTCCAGTTGAATGTATCGGTGGATAAATAGGAGCTTTTTGGGGTCTTATGTTGCAACGTAATTTCCTGTCCAACACAGCCCACAAATTCCTCACTCAAGAAATTGGATTTGATAGGCAACACACGAAGATGATCATGCTTGACTACGGTGTCACTACAGCCATACATGTCTTTTACTACCAACTGCACATCATATCGTCCAAACTCTGTAATGTTGATTGAGTCATTTTTTAGGGTTGATTGATGTATGATTTGACCTGCTTCATCAATATAACTCCACTCATAGGTCATTACCTGATTGTGACTCGCTGCACTAAGATTGGTGAAATGACTGATATGTGGACGGTAGCAGTGGTAATAATCTGAGCTAAAAAAATTGGCTTTTACTTCTTTGATTTGAATTACGGAATCAAGTTCAATTTTAGAAAAGCAGCCGTTGTTCGACATTTCAAGAGCAAGACCATAGGAACCCGGGTTGTCATAACTAACATATAACTGCTTTGGAGTGACTTCTCTAATTCCGGGATTTCCGGATAGATTCCATTTGAAAAGACCGTTTTCCTTCACCTGTGCCGTAACAATAATGGAGTCTCCAACACAGCTGAGTTGAGATGAGAACTTCACGTTCAAATTAATTGAATCACCAAATTGGAAGTAGTTTTCCTTTTTAAGAAAATGGGTACAACCGTTTTGGGTTACAACGGAAATAGAAGCATCATATTCACCAGATTGTTTATACGTTAACGTTGTTGGGCTACTAGCGTATTGAATTCCGTTTTCAGCACCTTCAAAGTTCCATTGATAGGAAACGATAGTCTCACCATTCTGGGAAATGTTGGGGCTGATATTCACGGATTTAGTGACACAACCGGTTCGTACATCCGCGGTAAATTCTAGATCAATATCGGGATGAACGGTAACCACGTCTTTAAATACTTTCACCGAAGTGCATCCGAAACTGTCTTCAACAATGAGGCTAATATCCTTCAATCCCGAGGACTTAAAGTCATGAATGAGGGTATCGGTACTTTTTGGATAATTGCTTCCATCCACAATCCAACTTATTTCTTTGGTATTAGGGGTGGTGTTGACAAAGGTTACCGTGTCAGGGCCATCACAGAGTTTTGTTCTGGAAACTTCGAACTTGGGTGTTGGTTTGGCCAACACACGAGCAATAGATTGCGAATCGATGGTACATTGAGAACCACCAGAAAACGTTACCAATGCACGGGCATTAATCACCTTGGCATCGAGAAAAAACTCAAATGCCGTATCGGCGGAAGTTCCCCATCCGTTTCCAAAGTCCCATTGAATGGTAGAGCCAGAAGGTTGATTGTTGATGGTGAACCGGATGATACCCGGCGCACATTGTTGCGTCTTGTCGACGGTAATTTCGAGTCCGGAACATTGGCCAAACCCCCATTCGGCCATAAAAATTCCAGTAAGCAGTAGCACAGCTTTGATTTTCATCACAGCATTATTAGTAGTAGTAGTTGTCCACAAAGTTAAGAGTAAAATGTTAATAACCAAGTGCTCGATCAGGTATTAGTCGATGCTTGGTGTCAAATCATCATTGATGGTCCGCTCACTCCTCAAGGAGTTGTATGTTTGCCGAAATCAATCAGCACGAATGCAAAAGTTCATCAGTTTTGTGATGGTGGCAGTAACGCTAACTGCCTGTACCTCAACATCGGAAGAGCACGGTAACAATGGAAACCGACACCTAAGTGTGTACAAACAAGCCGTTAAAGCGAAGGACGATTACACGGCCATTGTTGCGCTCAACTATATTTTGGATCGGGATTCATCGAACACTGAATACACAGATTCACTTGCCCGATTGTATATGCGAAATGGGGTGTTTGAAGCCGGAATCAAGTTGGGTGAAAAGCTCCTCAATGATCAACCCAATAACGATGTGCTGATGGAAATGGTGGCCGAGTCTCAGGGAATTACCGGTGATTACACCAATGCCGTTAAAAAGTATAACAAACTGTACGAGAAGAATCACAACCTGGTTTATCTCTTCCAACTGGCCAAAATTGAGTCTAACAGAAACGCACCGGAGGCCTACCTTCAACGACTGGATCAAATTTTGGCTGATTCAGGAACCACTTTGGTTGAATTTCCATCGGTACAAGGTGCTCAAATGGTGGATATTAAAGCCGCTGCTTATTACCTAAAGGGGCAACTGTACTTCAATATGGGGAACACCAACGTGGCTACCGAATATATTAAGAAGGCCTTGGCGGTAAGTCCTGATTTTCAGGCGGCACAAATAGGTGTTCAGCAAATCAAGGAAATGAGTCAGTCTGGTGGTGCACAACCGCAACGTCAGTTGAGCAAAGCCGAGTTGGATCAGCTCCAATACGAGCAATATCTGCGACAGCAGGGAGGTCGGTAATTAGTCTTTATTCGGTTTCCAGATGATGTCTTCCTGTTGGGCAAGACGGCTCATGGTACGCGCGAGCGTGAAGAAGTAATCAGACAATCGATTCAAGAAAATGAGGGTTTCGGGATGAACCGGAATCAGTGTGTGCAGATGAACGGTCAAACGCTCCGCTCTTCGGCACACCGTGCGCGCCACATGACAAACAGCATTTTCACGACAGCTACCAGGCAATACAAACGATTGAAGTGGGGAGAGATCGGCTGTTTGCTCATCTATCCATTGTTCCAGGGTTTGAATATCCATGGCTCCCACTTGTTTGAGTTTTAGCTTCTTCAACGCCTCAGGCGTGGAGGCCAGCTCGGATCCAATGGTGAAGAGGTGATTCTGAATCCACCGTAATTGTTCAACGTAGGGGTGTGCAAGCGCATAAGTTCCAATCAACCCAACGTGGCTGTTTAGTTCGTCAATGGTTCCGTAGGCATTTACACGGGCATCATTCTTGGAAACGCCCTTTTCACCCAGGATGTTGGTTGTTCCCTGATCACCAATGCCGGTGTACACCTTCATCGGTCCTTTTTATTAAGGACCTTGGGAATTTTGAAGTAGTCTGAATCCGCCTTTGGGGCATTTTTAAGTGCAAGATCCTTTGCAAGCGGTGGATTGGGTTGGTCATCACGCAAACCATCCGTAACATCCGACAGATAAACCAATGGTTCGACACCCTCTGTGTTTACCTCATTCAATTGTTCGCAAAACACCAGAATCCGCTCCAAGTCGGCCTTAATCCTGGGACGTGATTCCTCATCAAACTCCAGTCTGGCCAGATGAGCCAATTCGTTAATTACCTGATCCGTGATCTTCATTTTCAGCGCCGTCAAAGTTAGCGGTATTAATGGTATTTTGGATGATGTGATACACCTGGTCCATCAGCGCCGGGATCTCATCCAGCTCAATGGCATTTGTTTGAATAGGCTTGTGTACCACAACTCGCATTTTACCGGGCGTACCGCCATTGTCTAGTCCGCCTCCAGGCATGCGCTTGAAGTTATCCAATATGGATACGGGTACAATGGGTACGTTGTTTTCAACAGCCATACGGAAGGCTCCCGGTTTGAATCGCCTCATGATGGGAACGGATTCACCTATGCCTCCTTCCGGGAAGATCCCAAGACTGTCGCCTTCGGCCAAGGCCCGGTTGGCGTAGGAAAATGCCTTGGCAGAGGCGCGGGTACTTTTGCGGTTCACGGAAATATCAATGGTTCGGAAGAAAATTTTAAACAGGGGAATGTTACCCAGTTCGCTCTTGGCCATAAAACGGAAGTAGTGATGAACCTGCACATTGAGACTCAAAATGTCCAAATACGAAAAGTGATTGGCCACGAATACGTAAGACTGGTCTTTTGACAAGGGCTCTTCATAGGTGGTAGACGGAATTAAGCCACTCAGGAACATGATAATCCTACCCCAAATGGCTCGAAGTTTATGAGCAATGGGATATCGGTTCCTACGATAGAGGAAGATTCTAAAAAATGGGTAAAAGAGTAGGAAGAATACAATGAATAGCAGGAGAAAATAGATCGCCCAGGTAAACCGTAGAATGCGGATGAACCCCGACATTATTCTGGAATAGAAGACTCCAAATAGGTTTGCATGTTCACGGCCTGCGCATCCACAAATGATCTCAACTTGGGCTCGGCTAACAGCTTAATGAACGGGTTGAGATTCGCGCGTATCGTACCTAAAACGGAACTTCCTGCAGCGGTCGGTGTTACGGTCCATACAATGTCGAAGTCAAAAGGCAATTTTCCCGATGGTTTCAGTACAATCTGATCCGCTGTCTTTTCAGATACCACGAGTTGAAATTTTCCTAATCCATCTACATGGAGCGTGGCTTGATCACCTTCCACTTCAAACATGTTTACCTCTTTCGGCATTAAGGAGGCGTAATTATTCAGATCGGAAAGAAAGTCAACAACCTTGTTGGCTGAACGATTAATTTGAATTTCCTGACTGTTGATGTTCGTTGCCATAATTGCCTGTTAAACTGGATCGTTTCGCTACGAAAACGGCTGTGAAAAGTGAAAAGATGAGTGCGCCAACCACGTAACCTGTCAATTCGAAAAACGCATGGGTTCTAACGGAGTAATTATCTTCAATGCGTTGCACTACCTCGGCTTCTTTTTTTAATTCTTCCGGATCATTGGCGTTTCGATCCTTCCAGGTTTGGATGGTATAGGATTTTGCTTCTTGAATGAAGGCACCATCGGGGTAGGTCATGGCCGTGTAGCCGGCGGTAGAAACCGATGAGGCAATGAGGCCGATCATCAAACCTGAAAACATGCATCTCATCAAACTGATTCCATTGTTCAATTTACGGATCAGAATGATGGCAAAGACCACACAAACCAATAATGCCGCATACTTGCCCAGCAAAACGCCACCAGTGGATTCAAACCCAATGTGTCCGCCAAACAACAAATACTCGAGCAGAATAGAACTCAATCCTGCTATCCCCCCAAAAATCCAGTAATATTTAACCATAGTGTTTCAGGACTTACTCGTCCTCGTCGTCATGACGCTGGAATTCCTCATAGTCATATTCCGGCATCAGTTCAGATTTTACGTGATTGACGGTTTCGGTAAATGCATCCATGAACTTGTTAAAATCCTCCTTATACAGGAAGATCTTGTGTTTCACGTAGTTGCCGTCGTCAAATTTCTTTTTGCTTTCGGTGATGGTGATGTAGTAGTCGTTTCCTCTCGTAGCTTTTACGTCAAAGAAATACGTACGCTTCCCCGCTCGAACGCGTTTGGAGAAGACCTCCTTGTTTTCATGATTGTTATGCATATCCGATATGCGCCTCAGCCTGTTTCGCCCATCAAAAAAAAGCAATTATCCGATCAACCCAAAGAAACATTTTCATCCAATCAGGTGACGGAGCGATCTTTTTGATGCAGAATATCCTAATCGGCTGTTGGAACACTGTCCTGACTAGACTGTAGTTCAACCATTGCGGCAAACAATCCGCCGGATTTAATAAGATCGGATGGACTTCCCTGTTCGGCAATCCGGCCGTCGTCCATCACCAGGAGATGATCGGCATCTTCTACGGATGAAACCCGGTGTGACACGAGAATCACGGTCCGATCCTTCATGTAGGACTTAAGATTTTGTTTGATGGTGCGTTCCGTATGGGTGTCAACGGCCGACAAAGAATCATCGAATAACAACAATTCAGGTTCACGAATTAGGGCACGCGCAATGGCAACGCGTTGTTTTTGTCCACCGCTCAGCGTAATACCGCGTTCACCAAGAATGGTATTGAGTTGTTTGGGAAACGACTCGATATCCTTCCAAACATCCGCCATGGAGGCGTATTTCTGTATAAATGTCTCGGCATCATTTCCATTCAAATCCTCCCGACCAAACAGAATATTCTCCCGTATCGATTCAGAAAAAAGGAAGATGTCCTGGGGTACATAACCCCACAACGATCGATAGGCGATCAAGTCATATTGACCGATGGGATGATTGTCCAAAAAGATCGAACCATCATTGGGCTCATATAAACGAAGTAGGAGTGAAGCCAGTGTAGACTTGCCACTACCGGTTGTCCCAATGATGCCAATGGTTTGCCCCTTCTTAATTTCAAAATTCAGGTCCTTTAACACGGCCTTGGATGTGCCGGAATAGGTGAACGAAACATGCTCAAATCGAATGGAATTGTTAAACGATTGAACGGGGTTTCCTGATGTTCGTTCCGGTTCCTCGTCCAGAAAGGCATTAATGCGTTCCTGTGATGCAGAAGCGCGCTGGATAATGCTGGTGACCCAACCTAATGAGGCAACAGGCCAGGTTAACATATTCACGTAGATCACGTACTCGGCAATGTTCCCAAAGCTGAACGTCCCTTCAATGACCTGTTTGCCCCCAAAATAAATGGTGATAATAACCGACAGGCCTATCAGCATCATGGTCAATGGAAAGAACAGCGCATTTACCTGAACCAATCGCATGTATTGCTGTTTGTAGTCTTCACTACGATCTTCAAACGCGGAGGTGAAGGAAGGCTCTGCCGCAAAGGCTTTCAGTACACGGATGCCGGAAAACGCCTCTTGTACGTAGGTGGTAATCCCGGATAATTTAGCTTGTAAA
This sequence comes from Flavobacteriales bacterium, assembly GCA_020635355.1. GTDB lineage: Bacteria > Bacteroidota > Bacteroidia > NS11-12g > UBA9320 > WGNA01. Next base: position 27,793 of record JACJZW010000007.1, on the reverse strand, counting down.
ACAGCACTTCGCTTGTTGATGATCTCCGATACATAGTAAATGGAGATGGACAGGATGGGAAGAGGGAGCAACACATAGAGTGTTATCTCGGGGTTGATGGAGACCATCACCGAGATAACGAGTATGAACAAAAACACCAGATTGATGGTGTACATGATGGCGGGTCCAAGGTACATTCGAACCTGACTGACGTCCTCACTGATTCGATTCATCAAGTCACCCGTGTAATTTCGGTTGTAGAAGGATGCACCCAACCGTTGGTATTGGGAGAAAATTTCATTCTTGAGGTCAAATTCAATCTTGCGCGACATCACGATGATGGTTTGGCGCATGAAATACATAAAGACGCCTTTGATCAGCGCGGCTACCAATACCAATCCGCCAAAGTACAGCGCCATTCGAGCCACATGGGAAGCTATTTCAGGCGCCCCAAGATCCAGCATATTATATACCCGTATGTTGTCAATCATACTGTCGATGGCCGTGCGAACAACCGGGGCTATGAGGATGGCAAAAATGTTGGAACAGATGATGAAAATGATCCCAAGAATCAGATACCAACGATACTTGATAAAGTACTTATTGAGGTAGAGGAGAGGTCTCAAGATTCCTGTTTGTTTGGATAAAAAAAGAGTAATTTTGCACCGGCAAAAGTAAGCCGTATTTCACACGCATACTATCACACGATGATCGAAGTATCTGAACTTAAAAACCAACTCCACACGAATATGTTTGAAAACCTTTCTGAACACAACCACGAGCAAATTCTGGTGTGTAATGACAATCAGACGGGTTTGAAGGCATTGATCGCTATTCACAACACGGTTCTCGGACCTGGTTTGGGTGGCACTCGAATGTGGAAATACAATAATGAATCTGAAGCCGTTCGCGATGTGCTTCGTTTGAGTCGGGGGATGACGTACAAAGCGTCTATTTCCGGATTAAATCTGGGAGGTGCCAAGGCCGTCATAATTGGCGATGCCCGCACCCAGAAAAATGAGGCGTTGATGCGTCGTTTTGGTCGGTTTGTGAACAACCTGGCTGGAAAATACATCACAGCAGAAGATGTGGGAACCACTACCCAGGATATGGAGTACGTGAACATGGAAACTGATCACGTGGTTGGTTTGCCTGAGAGCCGTGGAGGAGGAGGAGATCCATCTCCTGTAACCGCCTATGGCGTTTATGTAGGCATCAAGGCATCAGCTAAGCACAAATGGGGATCTGATTCACTCGCAGGTAAAAAGGTCGCTGTAATGGGCGTCGGAAAAGTGGGTATGCACCTGCTGGAAGATTTGCACAAGGACGGAGCCAAGTGCTACGTTTCGGATATGAATGAAGCCGCTCTCAAAGAAGCTGCTGAACGATTCGGAGCCGTGGTTGTGAGTGGTGACGATATCTACGACACAGACGCTGAGATTTTTGCTCCATGTGCCCTGGGAGGTATCCTTAACAACGATACCATTGATCGTTTAAAGTGTGAAATCGTTGCCGGTGCCGCCAATAATCAATTGGAAGATGAGGACATCCATGGCGATATGCTCGTAAACAAAGGCATTCTATACGCTCCGGATTTTCTCATTAATGCAGGTGGTTTGATCAACGTGTATTCTGAGTACACCGGGTATCACCGCGAAAATGCTATCCGGGATACCGAGCGCATTTACGACACGCTTACCAAGATCTACAATCTGGCAGAGTCTGAAGGAATTCATACACAGGCAGCAGCAACACACCTGGCCGAAAAACGAATTACTGACATCATGCACGTTCAGTCTACCATCTGATTGACGTAATGGTATAAATGAAAAAAGGTGATCAAATTGATCACCTTTTTTTTGTTGATGTCTTTGAGGTATATGATCTGAAAAACCGATCAGGCTCGTGCAGGAGAAGCCTTTCGATCCAGTTCTTCGTACCTTGAGTTGTTACTCACAAACTCCGGAACCATCTGTTTCATCGTGGTGACAATGAGTTTGTTAGTAATACGATCACGTACGTCGTACAGGGTCTGAATGGAATCGGTGATTTCATTGAAATCGTATTCCCGAACTTTGGCAACCATAATTTTAGGATGGTGCGTTCCAATGGTATTTTCTTCCTTATTAAGGAGCTCTTCAGTGAGCTTTTCACCCGGACGAAGCCCCGTAAACTCGATTTCGATATCGCGTCCAATTTGATAGCCGGACAACTGAATCATTTTCTTTGCCAGATCAACAATTCGGACGGATTCACCCATGTCAAAAATGAAGATCTCACCACCCTGACCCATGGCACCGGCTTCCAATACAAGCTGACATGCCTCGGGAATGGTCATGAAGTAACGCGTAATTTCAGGATGCGTAACCGTTACTGGCCCTCCCTTTTCGATTTGTTCCTGGAAGCGAGGGATCACCGAACCATTGGATCCCAAAACGTTTCCAAATCGCGTAGTAATGAACTTAGTGTGATTGTCGTCCTTAATGCTCAGGAAGTTGTTTAACGACTGAACATAAATTTCGGCCATCCGCTTAGACGCCCCCATAATATTGGTGGGGTTCACCGCTTTATCTGTGGATACAAAAACAAATTTTTCGACTCCATACTGAACGGAAAGATCTGCAACGTTCCTTGTCCCAAACACGTTGGTGGAAATGGCCTCATAAGGGTTTTCTTCCATCAGAGGCACATGTTTATAGGCTGCCGCATGGAATACGATTTCCGGTTCAAACATCTTAAACACCTTTTCCATTCTGCCTTTGTTGGATACATCGGCAATAACCAATTCCACCGTGGTGGCTGAACTTCGGTCTAAGGAGTATTCCAACTCATACAATGGTGTTTCACCCTGATCCAATAGGATTAATTTGGATGGCTGATAACTCAAACACTGATGAACAATTTCACTCCCTATGGAACCGGCTGCTCCGGTAACCAGAATGCATTTTCCCTTGATAGATGCTTCGATATTCCGATTTTCCAGATTGATGGGTTCACGTCCAAGAAGATCTTCAATGTTTACGTTGCGAATCTGGTTGGTTGTGAATTGTCCATTGATCCAAGACTCGATCGGAGGGACATTCTTAATACTCAGGTTGTACTGCAATCCCATTTCGATGACCTTTCGCTTCTTTTGAGGAGAAAGGTCATGTATCGCAATGATCAGTTCCTTAACGTCGTATTTCTTGATTAAGTAGTGGAACCTTCGGGAAGTCATATAGATGGGAAGTCCCTCAGCTGTCTTGTTGCTTAATTTCGGATCATCATCCATAAAGGCAACAACCTTTAAATCACTGTTTACATCGGCATCAATACTGCGCTTTGTAATCATTCCAGTATGTCCTGCTCCGTATATAAGTGCATTATGCTTCAATTGAAATCGAGATCTACTCAATGATCGGTAGAGTAATTTATATCCCAATCGCAAGCTGGTTAATAGGGCCAGGCAAATCGTGTAGTCTACAACTAAAACAGAAAGCGGAACGATCTTAGTTCCTGTCAGAAACAAGACCAATTGCTGAATGACCACAACCGCAGCCGTGCTGCCTGTGACAGCAAAAAAGATACGAATCGCATCCTGAGAACTGGTGTATTTGATTATGCCCTTATACGATCGGCTAAACAGAATACCAATTAGTCGGAAGGTGACCACCAATACGAGCGGAACAATTAGGCCTCTGAGGCTAAGTTCGGCATGTCGTACATTTTGGATGAGAAAGTATGCCGTACTAAAGGAAAATACCGAAACCATCATATCGATGTTCAGTACCACCCAACGAGGCATATGTTTACTGGTTAGTTTTCGGATGTAGTTCAGTGGCATCATGGTTTCACTTAACACGCAACTGTTTACAAAGGTATACAATAAAAATTTGACATTTTTATCATTGAGTTGCATGACGCAAGTTCGGTTAATACATGATGCTTCATGTTCTGTAACCGTTATCAAATGGTTGATAATTGCTGACGATGTTGTTCCCTAAAGGCTACTTTAACAACGTCACCGTCCCTTTTTGATAGTGAACGGACCGATCCCAACCGGTGTATCGCACGGTGTAAATGTAGACCGAATTGGCAGTCTGAACTCCCCGAATGAAGCCGTCCCAATCAGCGTGCTTGTCCTCCGTGTCAAATACCTTTGATCCCCATCTATCAAATACCTTGAGATGATATTCCTTGACAAATACCGGCACCAGGTTCCACAGTTCATTCAAGCCATCCTGATTCGGCGTGAAGGCATTTGGAACGTGAAGTAAGGGTGGTTGGATGAGATAAATTTTGTTCGACTGGCTGGCCTCGTTATACGCCCCGGCATTTTCATAACCTGTAACACGATACCAATATCCGCCCCAGTCGTAATTGAATACCGTATCAACATAATTACGCTCATTGAAGGAGGTAGTAGCAATAGGCATCAAGCTACCCGTATCCACACTCCTAGACAAAATGTAATGACTAACGCCTTCCTCCCAATCCTCGTATTTGTTCCAGTTTACATCATGTCTGAAAGGTGTGGAGACCCCGTCGAGAACGATCGTACATCCCCGATTACTCAACTTGCTCACATGGCCACAATTGTCGTTCACCACCAAAGCATAGCAGTACGAGGTGGAATTGACATTTACATCAGGATCGGTAAAGGTGGTATCCAACAATTGATATGTAGATCCCAGATAAATAAAGGTGTCTTTTACCGAGTTTACTTTCTTGTAGACATCGTAATAACCAAAGTCTTCTTCCAACGAGTGAGCCCATCGGATCAGGATTTCATTGTTGTCTGTGACGGTTGCTGTGGTTACGTAGGTGGCCTCAATCGGAGATTCAAATTCCTTTGTGGTGGATGTTTTAGCGGATTCTGGTCCGTCTTCGCCACAGAGATTGGTCACTACCAAATAGTAAACGTAGTTGGTCGTCTTTGGCGAACTGACCTGATCATCGGTATACGTCAATCCGTTGGTTGTGGTGAATTGCTGGAGTGCCTGCACTGTCCCATTTGGGTTGATGCGATATAAGGTTGTATAATCAAAATATTTATTAGGGCTGATGGGATCCCAGGTCAGTTGGATGGCGTTGTCACCCACAAATTTGAGACAGACTGTTTCAGGCGGATCGATCACCGGTGGAGGATCCACGATAATGCGGATGGTGGCAGAACTATCCTTCACCGAAGGACACCCCTGATCTATGGCGTATACATCGAGTAAAAGGGTGTCACCCACATCCTCACATCGGGGAGCGAATCCAATCTTTTGAGACCACACTTCGAGCGCCTTGCTCTGTGCTTGAAAGTTGACCAGTTTACCGGCAAGCTGCGCATCTGGCGATAGAGTAACGAAGATGCTGTCGTCATCCGGATCGTTGATGAAATATTCTTCAAACAAGGTATCCAAAGCCGTTACCCGGAACGTTCGATCTGCCATTCGCGGTGGACGATTCAGATTCCCAAATGCAATCTTAAAGGATGCATTGGAACATCGTGGACTTTTATTGTCTTCTGAGTAGGCGCCTTTTGTGGTGGGGAAATCGCTGATTTTATGGGTCCATTGATCCTCCGGACAACTTGCGCAAACAGATTGATAGATCACACCTTTTTTGTCAAATCTGCTCGTACCTCCATCAACGTGATCGGCTGTGGAGTGACCGCCAAAGAATGTGGCGTACAGTCGCTCTTTGGCTTGTTTGCTAAATACGATGAGATAAAAGTCACTCCCATCGGTGTGTGTTTGATAGGCATCCGGAGTGGGCTCGAGATTGTCGGTACTGCTGGTTTTCTTACGACTTGTTTCCCCACCCCAGCCGGAAACAAAGATCTTTCGACATTCATCAACCAGGAAGGCATTAATCGTAATATCCGGCGCACCATCCCCGGAACCCCACACAGTAGACCATTCAATGTTATCTAAATCTGCATCAAACTTTGTGAGGAATTGGCCGGAATTAGGCTCAGAGTACACGTTGCCAATCACCGGCATCTTGCTTAAACTTTGGCCAACCACATAGATCTTATTTTCAAAATCCAGTTCCAGATGAAAGATTTGATCGTAATTGTTCCCGCCCCAATACGCCATCTTTTCGAGCTGTTTTGTCTGGGGATTTAATATCCCGATCATTCCATCCGAAACTCCGCCTTTAGCGCTTGAGCCAAACTTGGCCGTGGCTTTGGGCAAATCCGAACTTTTGGTACCTCCAGAAACCAACATCTTCCCACTGGAGTCCAGGTCAACGCTATAGAGGGCATCGCCCTCAGATCCTCCCAGGTAGGATCCCCAAAGCATGGTGCTCAGGTTTGGATTCATCATGAGAATCACGCCATCCTGAAAGCCTTTTAGCGATTGCTGAAAAGCATCTTTTGTGGGGAAATCTGTTGAGCGGGAAGACGACGAAGCGTAAATCACCCCATCATCGCCAACAATCACTTCACCCCGAAAGTTATCGGCATAAAAGAAATTGAGAATACCCTCTTCATTTAAGCCATCACGGGCTGATCCGCCAATGTAGGTGGAGCCTACCAGCGCAGAACCATCTGAACTGAACCGGGTGATGATGATATCACTTTGCCCGGCAAGATCTTTTTGAAAAGCGGTTGTGGTGGTTGGGTAGTCGGTTGAAAAGGTTGTCCCAAATACGATCAACTCAAAATTGTGATCCACCACAATACTGTGCGGATACTCATCGCTCTGCCCACCCAGATAGGTGGCATAAAGCAGTTGGGAGCCATCGGCACTGTATTTACTGAGCGCAATATCGCATGGGAACCCATTGCCAAATACGTCTCCGCCTCCATTGAACGTCCGATCAAACGCGCCGAACGTGGTTGGATAGAAGCCATTGGCATTGAAGTTTTTATCGGGGGAGGTTACTATTCCTCCGGCATACAGATGACCAAGTGTGTCGTAGGTAGCTGTAAAGCCAAAATTGTCGACAGAATTTCCGGCATAGGTGGCAAACACTACTTCCGGATCAATCACTGTTTTCGATGTTATGTTCGATGAATGAAGCTTAAAACCAACATGGTTATCCTTGGTTAAGGTAAAGGAGGCGGGAATGATTTCTTTTCCCGTTTCTGTTTCCATGTAGGCTGTAGGGATGGAATCAATCAGGGTGGTGATGGATGTTTTTACCTGCAATGTGGCCCCATCGGTTTTCAATTGATCTACAAATCGATACACCAAATCAATGTCGGCCGGGTTGGCTCCTTTATGTAATACGAAATCGTATTTTAAATTTCCGTGGTCGGATCGGAATATCAGATCGATGTTGGGAAAAACACCCGGATACCAAACGGATCGATACGAGCGAACATGCCCAACATGATTGGAGGCCTCATCTCCCAAAAAATAATTCGAATAACTTGGAAAGGGGTCTTGTCCAACGGGTTGAACGGAACTTTGATGGAAGTCGATGGCGTAGTGATGATACCGCAGTCGGATGTCCTGATCAACGAATTTTCCCAGACCATGCCGCCGCTGATGGTGTTCTTCCATCAACTCCGCCCAGGCCTTGTCGTCATATTGTAAGATGGATAGTCCGCCATCTTTCAGATAAATGATGGCTCCCGGAACGTCATACCGAAAACGAATCTCATCGTTCCATTGACCCTTATTTTCAGTGAAACCCAATTGGGCCCACACGTCGGTACAAACGAAGAACAGTCCAACAAGGGCTAGAAAAATCCGATGATATCCTGTGTTTCGTTTGGGCATTCGCCCAAAGTTACCAGCAAATTATCACAGTACGGATGTTCTCCGGAAATATGACTGGTTAGTAACCTACCGCATCCCAGTCCATGACGGTGACGGAATAGGTGTATTTCCGACCATTCTTTAATTGAATCACCACCTGGAAGGTACGATCTCCACTCATGGTGCTGAAATCGAGTTGTGGTTTCCAGATCAGGGTAGACAATCCATATCCTTCAACCATCGGATTTTGGGTAAAGGTAACGGGTTTACCTGCTTCGGTCATCGTGATTTTAGCACCTGATAAATCCTGATTGATGGAGAACGACCACTGATCAAACACCATCATTTTAGGGATCAATCCTTCTGCCGGCCAGGCCACAAATCGTTCTTTATACAAATTGGTGTCAACATTTCCGGAATCGTCCAAAGCCCAAAGTGCACAGTAATTTTCTGTTGAACCGTGACCCAGGTACTTGCTGTTGGGGAATAACAACCATCGCCTGTGACCCAGATTTGGATTTCGATTATCGGCAAAGAAGGAGGTAACTGCCATGGTGGTGTGTGCACCAGTGGTGAGCAGAGAATACTTGCACGCCTCACGCCCTTCATCTGAATAACAGGACCAATTGGGCTTGGGGTCGTGGTTCATCCCTTTATTGGCCTCCATGATCAGTGCGGCCTTTTGGCACCATTCATTCAATTGTGGATCCAATTCAATTTCAGGGACACCGGCCTGACGTCGGAAGTAATTGATTCGATTCTGAACCTTTTGCTGCAATTCGGGCTTAAGGGTACCGGCATCACATGTAAGCAAATCGCCATTCCATTCAAATCCCTTCACCAGCATACCGGCAACTTCCTCATCCACCACTCGTGTTTCAAAGTAATTCCAATAGAAATCTTCTTTTGCCAGATACTTGAGTTTAAGATCCCAAATAGGGTTATCAGCCACAATAGTCTTATGCTCCAGGATTAGTTTTTTAGCCTTTACGTATTGCTTATCCCGGATCAGTTGATCCATGTAAAATTCGCTGAGCTTTTGGAAGTCTTCCGTTGGTTTGGCCTTCAATCCTTCCTTACGCCGACTCATGTCATACAGTGCTCCAAGGTCTGCAACGTTGAGTTCTTTACCGGAAAACTGGGAGATCAAGGAGTTCTGAATGTTCAGGAACTCCGGATCGTTTTTGTACATCTTCAGCGCGTTGGTGAGGATTTGATTCGCTAAAAACAGGGATCGGGATCGTGCGGCATAGTCGATGATCACGAGGTAGCGTTTTTTAATATCCTCCTTGGATTGGGAGGTAGCTGTTTGCTGAATATACCGATGACACATAAAGTTGGACATCGGAATGTGATCGTATTTACTGTAATAGGTGACGAGTTTCCAGATTACATTTTCAGCTTTGTTGTCCAGGAACTGGTCAGACTCCTTGAACTTGGATGCATGCTCGGATTCAGAACGAAAGATCTTTTGATTAGTGAACTCATCCAACATGGTATCCAGCGCTGCCGTGTCCTTATTGTCGTAATACGTTCGGAGTAAATATACGTACAGGGCATTTTCCTTCCGAACAAAGAAGGTGTCCGTTGGAAAATCATTAAGCGCCCGTTGGATTACCTCCATCATTAAGCTGGATGGTGGTAATTCGTCAATTTGTTGTTTGGCAATTTCCTTTTGGTAGTAGTCGATCTTAGGCGTTCCACCAAAAATTTTCCGTGCAGAAACCAAGTACATATTGGCTGAATCCAACTTTTTGGATGTCCAATATTTATCGGCGAAATGGACATACGGCTCCAACAATTTATCAGAGACCTTTTTGCCTTCAGCTTTTTGTTCGTTGGCCCAGTAAATAACCGACTGATAGATCTTTTCACCTTCAGCCGTATCCCCGGAGGTTACGTGACATTTTCCAGCCCAGAACAGGGAAATCTTATTGCCGTTTAGTTCATTGCTTTTAAGGTACTGACCAATGGCCTTGGAGAACCGGTTTACCCGGTAGTTATTGTAGGCCTCCATGTCATTCAGTTCAACATATTTGTCCACCAACTCCGAATACTCCGGCCAAATGGTATTGTCTTCTGTTCGAGATTTGCCTTTGTCCAAGGCTTTGAGGCCCATCTTGAGCGCTTCCGGATTCTTTTTGAGCCAGAACTCATCCTTCATCAGTTCCAGCAAGGCTTCAGCTTTGAGGAAGTACACCTCCGGATCCTTCTTGTATTCGGGATCTTCCTCTGACTCTTCAGCCAGACTCAAGGCTCGTTTATAGTTTCCGTCTTCAATGGCTTGCAGAATTCGATCAGCCTGACCGAATACGGTTTGTGAGCCGATCAGAAAAGTGAATACCAAAAACCATCTTAACTTCAACTTCTTAGTTCTCATGAATTCTGAATTCTTAGTGGACAATAATACGTGTTTCTATGCATTAATCCGGGAAGGTTGCTGCCAATTCGGTAGACCAGGCTTCCGCCTTGGAGGCGAATAAAGACCGGGTCTTTTCCCAAGTATCTTGAAACAATTCCGATTGACGATAATTCTCCAGATCTACTTCACTATCCCAGATACTCCGGGTAAAGTAAACGATGGTTTCTTCACCGCTGTATACTTCTTTCAGCAAATCAACGGAATGGCACCCCGGAAAAGTGCCGATCAGATGGCGGCGTTCGTTGAACAACCGTTCAAAATCGTCCCGATGTTTTGCGTAGAACGTCATTTTTACTAGTCGTACAATCATGAATGTTCGATTAATATAACATGTCCGCGTTTAAAACCAAGCAGTGAGCGGGTATCATCGTGATAGATACCAATGCAGAGGTAGCCCCGATCATTGAAAAAGGCCCCGGCCGATCCGGGTGATGTTCCTGAAAGATGGGGAAGCACGGCTTCCAATGTTTCAAATCGGGTGAGACGGATAACAGCGCGGCCATCCGGAGCAAATCGTTCAAAATCCGATTGATGGATGTTGGTATAGGCAAAACCGCGTTCATCAAAGTACATCACATTGCCGGCAATTTCCTCATCGTTCATCGCCGGACGAAGGGTTGACTTCTGCATCACCTTATCCGCCTTTACCTGTTCAAAGCCCGAAAAATCGTTGCGGGCAATTTGTAGGGCTATTTGATTCAGTACCTTGTATATTGAGGTGAAATGCCGACCATCATACGTGCCTGCTATCCAGTAGGTGGCGTTTGGCTCCTCGTCAATCATACTCAGTAATCCGGTATTGTAGCTGATGAAGTATTGCTGTTTGATCTTTCGAATAACCAACTCCGGATTTCGGGTCCGATGCCGTTGATCCACCGCAATAATGTGAATGGTATCATCCGGATAATCCGGGTAAACCGTATGTACCAGGTAAGCCGCCTCGGCAATGTTATTGGGCTCAATCGTATGGCTGAGATCAATGACGCCCGCCACAGATTCCTTCCCCAACAAACCGGCTCTGGATGTAGCGGTATAAATGGAGTTTGGACCAAAATCGGTTGTAAATGTGACGAGGCTCAAATTGTGCTAAAACGGTTAAATTTGGAGGCGAAATTAACACTCAGAACCTGAATCAAATTCACCAATAGACGCTCATTTGACCGAAAAAATATTCCGCGTTGAAAACGTCAGTCCCATTCGATTTTTCGGGATAGACAATTCCAATCTAAAACTTCTTAAGGCTCACTTCCCCAATTTAACCCTCACCTCAAGGGGAGATGAAATCAAAGCGCGAGGTGAAGTGGAGGAATTAGAAAAGTTTTCTAAGACCTTGACTGACCTACTCACCCATTTGGAGCGATATCCCAACCTAACCGATGTGGATGTAGCGGCCATGCTGGGCTCAGAACCCGAGGAAACCCCTTCTGGAGAAGAGGGTGGCATTCCGGATGTCCTGGTGTATGGACCAAAGGGAACCATGGTGAAGGCACGTACCAAGAATCAGAAAGTACTGGTAAGTGAGGCGCTAAAAAACGACGTTGTTTTTGCTGTTGGGCCAGCAGGTACCGGAAAAACATACACGGCGGTAGCCATTGCTGTACGCGCGTTGAAGCAAAAGGAGGTGAAGCGGATTATCCTGGCCAGACCGGCGGTAGAGGCGGGTGAGAGTTTAGGATTCCTTCCAGGAGATTTGAAGGAGAAAATTGACCCATACCTGAAGCCGTTGTACGATGCGCTGATGGATATGATCCCACACGATAAATATCAGAAGTATTTGGAGTCCGGAGTGATTGAAGTGATTCCGTTGGCATTTATGCGGGGTAGAAGCTTGAATAACTGCTACATTATCCTGGATGAAGCCCAAAATGCAACTGAGACGCAGCTCAAAATGTTCCTGACACGAATGGGGCCCAACGCCCGAATGATTATCAACGGGGATTTGAGTCAGGTGGATCTTCCCAAAAACCAGCGATCGGGATTGTATAAGGCCATTGACATTCTTGGAAATATTCGGGGAATTTCGGTGGTTCGGTTGGATACGTCGGATGTCGTGCGTCACCGATTGGTTAAGGAAATTATTAACGCATACGATAACAATAAAGACCACTGAAAATCACCTCGGTAACTGACGAATATCACCCTTATTTAGATGACTTCTAAATTGTCAAATGTGGGTTACTTGGTCAATTCGAGGGGATTATACAGTCTTATATTTGCCGCGATTGCAACTGTGCAAGATTTTGGTAATACTTGTTAATAAGGGGCTAAAAATCAGCACGTTGCGACTTAACAAAGATTCGCAACCCAAAACGAAATTTAGGTTAGATGTCAGGAACTTTCTATAACAACTCCACGTTTGTTGCCATCATCATTCTGGTCATTGTGCTTTTGCTCATCGCCGGTTTGCTGTATGGAGTAATGCGCAATGTGAAAGCCATGTTGCGGGAGAAACATCCCGAAACCACTCAACCCGGATGGTATGAACGAAAAATCAAGCCAACCACAGAGCTTTGGAATCCAACCATTGTAACCTTGGTGGTTATTGGTGGTTTGGTTTTGGTTCTCGGAATCTGGGGTTACGGCTACGGTATGAATGAAGTTGGGGTTCAACAAGGTTATTCACCTGATCAGCCCATCGCCTATGATCACAGCCTTCATGCCGGTAAAATGGGAATTGATTGTCAGTACTGTCACACCACGGCATCCTTGAGCAAGCACGCGAGTATTCCATCTTTGAATACCTGTATGAACTGCCACAAAGGAGCACAGCTTAGAGACAAATACGCGGGTGAGGTTTCACCGGAGTTGAAGAAATTGTATGCGGCTGTTGGGTTTGATCCTGAAACCTCCACATACGATCCAAATCTGGAGAAAAAGCCGATTAAATGGGTACGTATTCACAACTTACCTGATTTGGCCTACTTCAACCACTCACAGCACGTAGCGGTGGGCAAGGTAGAGTGTCAGGTATGTCACGGTCCCATTGAGGAAATGGAAAAAGTATATCAATTCTCCAGTCTGCAAATGGGATGGTGTGTGAACTGTCACCGTCAGCGCGGTATCGACGTGGAGAACAACGCATATTATGAAGACGTTCACAAGGCCATGAAAGCCCGTGGCGAGCACTACGTTACCGTAGCTCAAAACGGCGGTCTGGAATGTTCTAAGTGCCATTATTAATCTTGAATCCAATCATTACACGATAACCACATGGGTAATTCGAACAAATACTGGAAAGGGATAGAGGAGCTCGAACCAATTGCAACTGCCCCCGTTAACAAGGGCAACGAGTTTTCTGAGTCGCTTCCAATGGATGAAATCTTTGGTGATGCAGAGGAACTGTCATCCAATCGCCGGGACTTTCTTAAATTCTTTGGTTTTAGTGTGAGTGCCGTAGCATTGGCAGCTTGTAACAAAGCACCAATCAAATACGCCATTCCATACATCAACAAACCCGAAACGGTTACTCCTGGTGTGCCGTTGTATTATGCCACCAGCTGTGGTGTGTACAATGAAGGGTTTCCAATTATGGCCAAGGTACGGGAAGGACGTCCAATCAAGTTGGATGGTAATCCAAACAGTCCTCTGAGTCAAGGTGGTCTGGACGCCACAGGTCAGGCAAGCATCTTGTCGCTTTACGACACCAATCGAATTCCGAATCCAGTCATCAATGGTGAGGAAGTAGCCGATTGGACGGAAGTAGACAATCAGGTGGTTGCTGCTCTGAAAGCCGGATCAGCCAAAGGTATTCACGTGGTTACACGTACGGTAACCAGCCCAATTATGAAAGCATCCATCGATGCCTTTATTGCGGCTTATCCCGGTGCGAAACATGTGGTATATGATCCGATTTCCTATTCCGGAATCACATCTGCCAACCAGGCAGATTTCGGCAAAGCAATCGTTCCCAATTACCACTTCGATAAGGCCGAGGTGATTGTGAGTTTTGGTGCCGATTTTCTCGGTACCTGGATTTCTCCGGTTCGCTTCCAGGCTGATTACAGCAAAGGACGGGTGCCATCTCCGGAGAATGCCAATATGAGCAAGCACTATCAGATTGAATCCCTGATGAGTGTGACCGGTACCAATGCCGATTATCGTTTCCCGATTCAACCATCCAAGCAAGGATTGTATTTGGCAAACCTATATAACAAGGTAGCCTCTAAAACAGGAAATGCTTCACTATCGGGCATTGAGTCACATGAGTTAGCTGGAAATAGTTTGGATCGGATCGCTACTGAATTGGTGGCGGCCAAAGGAAAATCATTGGTAGTTTGCGGATCTAATAATCAAGCGGATCAGCAACTTGCAAATGGCATAAATAATATGTTGGGCAACTATGGTTCTACCATTGATATGTCCAAAGGATACACTATCTCCACCTACAGCGAAAGCGCGTTTGACGCTTTTGTAGCCGATGTAAAAGGCGGACGATGTGGAGCAGCGGTATTTGTGAACTGTAATCCGGTTTACAGCTACCACAAAGGAGAATCGCTTGCCGGCATGTTGTCTGGTGTGAGTGTGATCTCCACATCCATGACGATGGATGAAACCACCCAAAAGGCTGGTTTTATCTGTCCGGATAACCACTGGCTCGAGAGCTGGGATGTTCATCAACCAATGGAAGGTTCCATCACTGTTTCTCAACCGGTGATTGGTAAAGTATTTAATACACGGGCTGCCGCTGAATCTCTGCGTGCCTGGGCTGGAGAGAAACTCGAAGCAGCCGAGAACGATCAGGCTTCTCATACTTGGGTGGTAAACTATTTAACCGCACAAGGACTGGATGTTAATCAAACCATTCACGATGGATTAGGCGCCGTTTCCGGCGGTTCATCTGTGAGTTATGCAGGTGATGTTTCTTCCGCTGCTGCCGATGTTGCCAAACGCAAACCAGCTAGTGGAATGGAAATGGTTCTCTACCAAAAAGTGGGACCTAAAGATGGTACCTGGGCGATGAACCCATGGTGTCATGAATTACCAGATCCTGTAACCAAGGTAGTTTACGATAATTATGTCACCATGAGCAAGTCAGACGCTGCGGCAAATGGCTTTGAGCAAGGCGATTGGTTAAAAGTTACCTGTAATGGTTCAACCATTGAGAAACTCCCTCTGTTGATCCAACCTGGACAGGCACGAGGAACTGTAGGTGTTGCGTTGGGATACGGACGGAAGGCTGTGAACAACAACGACAATGACCTAACGGATTTGGGGCAAAACGCCTACCCAATGGTGAGTGTATCGGGTGGTCGTGTGAATTACCATGCCGGTACCGTGACCTTGGAAAAGGTAGACAGCGGATACGAGTTTGCTCAAACTCAAACACACAACAGCATTGAAGGACGTGATTTCATGCGTGAAGCCACGTTGGATGAATACCGTGATCACAACAACGTTCGCAACGAGCACAAACCACATATTGTATCCCTATGGGAGGAGTATGATTACTCCAAGGGACATCACTGGGGTATGGCCGTTGACATGAATGCCTGTACAGGATGTGGTTCGTGTATCGTAAGTTGTTCTATTGAGAACAATGTACCCGTAGTTGGTCGTAAGGAAGTTCGTCGTCGGCGCGAAATGCACTGGATTCGTGTGGATCGATATTACGCATTTGAAGTAGCCGAAGATGCCACAGCCAGTGTTCGGGTAGGTCCAAGTCACATCGATAAGGATTTCCATAAAGGCGAGTTCTCTACCAAAGAGAATGAATTGGCTGGGTTGGATAAATTATCCAAGGAGGATAATGATTATTCACACTACGATAATGTAACCGTGGTACATCAGCCGGTAATGTGTCAGCACTGTGATCACGCACCATGTGAAACAGTTTGTCCGGTATTGGCAACCACACACAGCTCAGAAGGTCTGAACCAAATGACCTACAATCGTTGTATCGGTACGAAATACTGCGGAAACAACTGTCCGTATAAAGTTCGACGATTCAACTGGTTCCGATACAACCTTAACCCGAATTTCGATTACCACTTCAACACAGAGTTGGGTCGTATGGTATTGAATCCGGATGTTACGGTTCGTTCACGAGGGGTTATGGAAAAATGCTCCTTCTGTGTTCAGAACATTCAAATGGCTAAACTTCAAGCCAAGCGTGAAAATCGCAAGTTGCAAGACGGCGAAGCACATGTAGCTTGTGCAAAGGCATGTCCAAGCAACGCGATTGTATTTGGAGATCGAAATGATCCAAACAGCGCCATTGCCAAGATGTTTGCCAATGAACGAGCCTATAAGATGTTGGAAGAGATTGATACTGCGCCATCTGTGGTGTATCTCACCAAAATCAGAAACCGAAAGGAAAATTCAACTGAAGTTCATCATTCATAATAATTAACCGAAAGTAAGACGATGTACGAAGCAGCAATAAGAGAACCACTCGTAACCGGCGATAAGTCGATTAGCGATGTGAGTAATGACATTTGCCGGCCAATCGAAAACAAGCCAACCAAATTGTGGTGGTTAGGTTTCTCCATCTCATTTATATGTCTGATGATCTTCGTGGTGAGTATCGGTTGGACAGTTTGGGAAGGAATTGGTACATGGGGAGTAAATAAAACCATTATGTGGGGTTGGGATATTACCAACTTCGTTTGGTGGGTTGGTATTGGTCACGCCGGAACGCTGATTTCTGCCATTCTTTTGCTCTTCCGTCAAAAGTGGAGGATGAGTATCAACCGCAGTGCGGAGGCGATGACCATCTTCGCGGTAATTTGTGCCGCACAGTTCCCGTTGTTTCACATGGGACGTGTATGGTTGGGTTACTGGCCTCTTCCACTTCCAAATGCCTTTGGATCATTGTGGGTGAACTTTAACTCGCCGCTTTTGTGGGACGTTTTTGCGATCTCTACCTATTTCTCTGTATCGCTGTTGTTCTGGTATTTGGGATTGATTCCGGATATCGCAACGGTTCGGGACAGAGCTAAAACCAAAGCACGTAAATTCTGGTATGGATTCTTCTCCATGGGTTGGAACGGATCAGCCAGAAACTGGCATCGATATGAGGTTGTTTCGTTGATTCTTGCTGGTGTATCTACACCGCTTGTACTCTCCGTTCACACGATTGTATCTATGGACTTCGCGACCTCGGTGATTCCGGGTTGGCACACCACCATCTTTCCTCCATACTTCGTTGCCGGTGCGATTTTCTCCGGATTTGGTATGGTATTGACACTTCTTGTTATTGCCCGAAGTGTACTGAACCTTCAGAACTACATTACCATTGGTCACCTTGAAGCGATGTGTAAAGTAGTTATGTTAACCGGATCGCTGGTAGGTGTAGCTTATTTGACTGAATTCTTTATCGCGGCCTATTCCGGAGTGGAATATGAACAATATGCCTTCCTTAACCGTGCCTTTGGGCCGTATTGGTGGGCGTATTGGATTATGATGAGTTGTAACCTTCTTGCTCCCCAGGTATTCTGGTTTAAATGGGCTAGAACTACACCTTGGTTCATCTTCGTGATGTCCATCATCGTTAACATCGGAATGTGGTTTGAGCGATTTGTAATCATCGTGACATCACTTCACCGTGATTACCTCACTTCTTCCTGGGCAATGTACTCCGCAACCTATGTTGAAGTTGGAATCTTTGTTGGAACACTTGGTTTGTTCTTCACCGCATTCTTCCTGTTCAGTAAGTTCTTGCCGGTGATTAACATGTCTGAGGTGAAAAGTATTTTGAGAAGCAGAGAGTAAGATTTTTTGAAGACGAAACTATGTTAGATAAACAATTGATCGTAGGGGTGTATGACAACGGAGATAGTCTGTTGTCCACCGTTCAAAAATTGAAGAAGAAGGGCATCGAGATTTTCGATTGTTATACCCCATATCCGGTCCACAACCTGGATGTAGAGATGGGAATCAAACGATCCAATCTAACCGTTGGAGCCTTTCTATGCGGACTCACAGGGTTCAGTCTTGGATTGTTGCTCCAATTCTATACGATGACCAACCATCTACACACGTTCAAAAGCTGGCCAATGATTATTGGTGGTAAGCCTCAGAACTACATGATGGTGCCAAGTATGGTTCCGGTAACGTTTGAAACCACCATTTTGTGCACGGCATTCGGTATAGGTTTGTTATTCTTCATTCGAGCCAAAATGATCCACGGTAAAATTCCAGATATCATTGACCCTCGTCAAACAGATGACCGTCTGTTCCTGGCCGTTGAACCATCTGAACTCAATAAAATCAGCCGAACTGAACTGGACTCCATCATGACTGATGGTGGTGCCATTGAGATCCGCGAAAGAAATTTGACCGGTTCAGAGACCCAATCAGCCCCGAAAGCGAGTAAACCAGCTGCGGCACCTAGCAAAAAGGAAGAAGCTGCACCTGAATTATCGGACGAGGAACGAGCAAATCGAATGAGTTTATTGTCGTCTGTTGTGGGATCAGCAACCTCAGAAGCTAAGGATGATTTGAAAGTAATCTCCGGTGTTGGGCCGGTATATGAAGGTAAGTTAAATGACCTCGGTATCTATACATACGAGCAGGTTGCTAAACTTACACCGGAAGCCATTACAGCCATTGAAGAGCTTACCAAATACTTCCCAGGAAAAATTGAACGGGAAGATTGGGTTGGCCAGGCTAAGAAATTAATGAATGACCAATAAGAAGCCTCGAAACATGCAGAATCGAACCATAAAACGATCCGGTATTGCTCTGGCAGCGGTAGCCCTGGTGCTGAACTCCGGTTGCTACAGCGGAGGAAATAATCCCGGGATTGAATACTCACCGAACATGTACGTTTCCGAAGCGTACGAGGCGTATACGCAAACCGGTGAAATGGAACATAATCCATACGGTATGACTATGCGCGAACCTGTTCCAGGTACCGTTGCTCAAGGTCAATTGGGATACCTCGGTTACCCTGAAGGTTATGAAGCATCCGCTACATGGAGCAATCCTTTGGCACCTACTCATGCCAACGTAGACGCCGGAATGGTATTGTACAATCGCAATTGTCAGCACTGCCATGGAATGAAGGGCAAGAACGACGGCGGCGTGATTAAAAGCGGTCAGTATCCTCCTCCACCATGGAGTGGGTATGACGATGCTTATATAAAGTCACTTCCCGACGGAAAAGTGTTCCACACCATTACACATGGAAAGGGGAATATGGGATCACATGCATCTGTCTTAACGCCTGCACAGCGTTGGCAAGTGGTTTGGTACGTACGCTCATTGAGCTTAGGTGATGCCTTTCAGTATGCCGAAGAAGGTGCTGCAGCTCCTGTGGCTACGTCGAATGATATTGTTTCAGCGAAACCAGCCTGGTTAACAGGATTCGAGTTTGCCGATGTAGATGCAACGGAATATCGCACCATTTGGGGAGCGATGCAGAATGTGAAATTCGACAATATCCGATATCGAAAGATGAAGGATGATAGCAAGCCTTATCTGGATCAGGTGGCTACCTACCTGACCAATCATCCGGAATTGAAAGCCGTTGTGGTTGGGCACATCAGCTCCGACACGGATGCGGGGGCCATTCAGGACGGATTGAGCGAAATCCGGGCAAAGGCTGTATGCGATTACCTCACGGAAAAAGGAATTGACGGTGGACGACTTTCAGCCAAAGGTGCTGGAGCCGATCACCCAATCGCTTCCAACGATACCAAAGAAGGACGGGAGCAAAACCGTCGAGTTGAAATCTATTTTGTAAAGTAAAAACGGATAAAGACCAACCAATGGGACACCATTATATAACGGAAGTAAAAAACGAAAAGTTCGTCTTCACCAAGCGGTCTAGAATGATCGTGGGAGGCGTCTTCATTCTTGGTTTGTTACTCACTTTTCTGGGTATGAATCAGGTGAATTCTACCGATTCAGAAGCCGGTCATAACGAGACGGCCATGGTGGTTAACACCGGGCAAGATCACGGAGAAGGGGCTACCCACAGCGATGCCGGGGCAGAAACACATGCCGAAGAACATCATGCTGAACACTCAACCGGTTCGGTTCGAATCTGGGCCAACTTCCTGTTGAATTCTTACTACTTTCTTTTGTTTGCAGTTGGAGCCTTGTTCTTCATGGCGGTGAACTATGCGGCAAATGCCGGTTGGGCCACCTTGCTCAAACGCATTATGGAAGCTATGTCGTCTTACTTGCCGATCGGACTTATTACGATTGCAATAGTCTTATATGTTGGGCGTGATCATCTCTATCACTGGATAGAATATGTGGGTCTTGGTTTACAAGAAGGCGATGCCGGATTCGATAAAATCCTTGAGAGCAAAACCTGGTTCCTGAACAAGGGATGGTTCTTATATGGTGTACCCATTATCATTGCAGTATGGTGGTTATTCCGATTCATTCTGGTGCGTTTTTCGAATAAAGAAGATGCCGAAGGAGGACTTACCTTTCATAAAAAGAGTGTGGGTTACTCTGCCGGGTTCCTGGTATTCTTCGCATTCAGCTTCTCCATTTTGAGCTGGTTGGTTATGATGAGCCTTGATCCTCACTGGTATTCAACCATCTACTCCGTTTACAACTTTGCCATTGCCTTTGTTACCACACTTACAGTGATTGGTTTCTTTACCCTTTGGCTGAAGTCAAAAGGATATATGGAGATGGTATCAGACGAGGTGATTCATGATGTTGGAAAATTCATGTTTGCATTCAGTATCTTCTGGGCCTATATCTGGGTTGCTCAGTTCCTGTTGATCTGGTACGCAAACATTCCTGAGGAATCCATCTACTTCGTTCAACGAACCACTCCTCACTTCAAACCGTTGTTCAGAACCAATATCATCATGTGTTTCTTCTTGCCATTCCTCATTCTGATGATGCGTAACGCCAAGCGAAATCCAAAAGTGATGTTGATTGCCGGAGCTATCATCCTGTGTGGTCACTGGTTGGATCTGTATCTGATGATTATGCCGGGAACCGTGAAAGACGCTTCTGGTTTTGGAATGCTCGAAATTGGGATGACCATGGCCTTTGCCGGATTCTTTATCTACTGGGTGCTTCATGCATTATCTAAGAAGAATTTGTACCCAGTTAACCACCCTTACCTCCTGGAATCTGTAAACCACGACGTAGGCGTGTAAGAGTGATCAACATGAAATTGAAATGGGGACCTGGTGTCCCCATTTTTTTTGTCCCGTTTTGATCATTAGTAGTAATACTATCTTTGTTGTTTGTATTACATTTCTATTACATAGTATGTCAATCATTCTTAATCAAAACGTGTTACAACAACATGCATCAGTTATTTGATAACCTGCACATAGACATCAATCGGAATATCTACGTGAAGGATCCAACCACTTCGGATCTTGGAATTCGTATTGTCTGTGAATCTCTACAGATGATCAATGATCAGGGCCTGGAAGCCTTCACCATAGGTAAACTGGCTAAAAAGATTGGTACTACGGAGAGTTCGGTCTATCGCTATTTTGAAAACAAGCATAAGATTCTGATTTATCTTATGTCCTGGTACTGGGGGTATTTAGAGTACAAGGTTGTGTTTGCCATGTCCAATCTTTCCACGGATGAAGATCGGCTTCTCAATGCACTCAGTGCCGTTATGGATAGTATTGAGGATGATGAGATGATCAACTTTCTGTCGCTGAGTATTTTGCGCGATGTTGTGGTTTCCGAATCGGCCAAGGCCTATCTCACCAAGGAAGTGGATGAATCCAATCGGGTTGGTTACTATGCCGGTTATAAAAAACTGGTGGGGCGATTGGCGGATTTGGTAACAGCTATCAATCCCAAATTCAACTATGCCCATGCGTTGATTTCGACTGTTATTGAGGGTTTTCATCACCAACTTCATTTTGCCGGTCATCTTCCGGCTTTAACCGACACACCTGAGGGGATTTCCGGCCTTCGTTCCTTTTATCTATCCCTTGTTCTAAATACCACTAAACCTTAGTACATGAACACCGTCCAACGATTTTTTAATCTCCTGAGAGTAGATAAGCAGGAAATTCTCACTCTTTACACCTATGCACTGTTTAATGGGTTGATATCGCTATCACTACCGCTGGGAATTCAGGCCATCATCAATTTAATCTCCGGTGGTCAGGTATCCACCTCCTGGATTGTTCTGGTCCTCTTTGTGATTGTGGGGGTTGGGCTCACCGGCTTGATGCAGATCATGCAACTAAGTGTGACCGAGAGTTTGCAACGACGCATCTTTACCCGATCCGCTTTTGAATTTGCCTACCGAATTCCAAAGCTTAAATTATCCGTAACCGATCGGTATCACATCCCGGAACTAGTTAATCGGTTCTTCGATACCCTTTCCGTTCAGAAGGGATTGTCAAAGATTCTAGTGGACTTTTCAACGGCTTCACTGCAAGTGATTTTCGGGTTGATACTGCTTTCACTTTACCACCCGGTGTTCATCCTGTTCAGCCTGACGCTGTTGCTCATCATTTTGTTGATTTTCCGGTTTACCGCCCGAAGAGGACTTCGAACCAGTCTCAAGGAATCCTCTTACAAATACGAAGTGGCTCATTGGTTGGAGGAACTGGCACGGTCGCTCTCCACGTTCAAACGAGCCGGAGATTCTACATTGGCGTTGGACAAAACCGATGAAAAGGTGGCAGGCTATCTCGGGGCACGAAAAGCTCATTTTAAGATGCTCGTGATCCAATACGTCCACCTGGTGGGATTTAAGATCATCATCGCCACAGGTCTGCTTTTTATTGGAGGCTTGCTGGTGATTGATCAACAGATGAACATTGGCCAATTTGTGGCGTCTGAAATCATTATCATCCTGGTACTGGGCTCAGTTGAAAAGCTCATATTGAGTATGGAAACCATCTATGACGTGCTCACGTCCATTGAAAAAATCGGACTGGTAACGGATATTCCGTTGGATCGGGATGATCAGGGTAGTTCCGTGCAATCACCGGAAGGACCGTTAGAGGTGAAACTTCGCGACGTAGGGTATGCCTTCCCCGATCAGGAAGTGCCGTTATTGGATAAAATAAATCTACATATCAAGTCGGGTGAGAAGGTGGTGATAGCAGGGGATATTGGATCTGGAAAATCAATGCTCTTAAAGGTTCTTGCCGGATTATATGACGACTTTAAAGGATCCATCGTGTACAATGATTTACCCATTCGAAATTGGGATGTAAATCGCTTGTTCAGCAGGATCGGTGATAACCTGGATCACCAGGAACTTTTTCACGGGACCATGATGGAAAATATCACCCTGAACAGACCCGGAGTGGATCATCAACAGATTGTTCAACTGGTGAATGAAATTGGTTTGCAGGACTACCTGGAATCTTTGAATGAGGGATATGAAACCATCGTTCTTCCGGGGGGAAAGGGCCTGCCATCCGGTGTCCGCCAAAAAATTCTCTTCCTAAGAAGTTTGGCCGGAACCAGAGACCTCTTATTGCTCGACAATCCGTTGAGAGGACTTCCGGCGGATGATCAGCGAAAAATGATGGACGTACTGAAAAAACACGACGCCACCACCATCGTGATTTGTTCGGATGACAATGGCTATCAGGATTTTGATCGATGTGTTCTCTTGCGGAACGGACAAATTGTAGAACAAACATCTTAACGTTCATCCTATGCTTAACATCAGTAAAAATAGAATAGAAGGAAAGGTTGATCGATCTCGTTATCAATCCTTTGGCATGCTCAAGACCCATCGGTTTGTAAAGGTACTTGCGCGAATGTTCGGATTGAGTTTTTTGGTGTTCATGGTAATCATGTTTATACCCTGGACTCAGAATATCCGAAACAAGGGGGAAGTGATTGCCTTGCAACCGGATCAACGCCCACAATCCATCAACTCCATCATTGCAGGAAGAATTGAACAGTGGTATGTTCAGGAAGGGAATCGGGTGAATAAAGGAGACACCATCCTCACCATTTCGGAGATAAAGGACGAATACTTTGACCCACAACTGCTGTCGCGTACGCAGGATCAAATCGAGTCAAAGGAGTTGGCGGTTGAAGCCTATATGGATAAAATCAAATCACTGGACCGGCAAATCACGGCCCTGCTTAAGGTGCGTGATCTCAAAATGGCACAGGCCGAAAATTACATCCGGCAGGCCCATCTTAAAATACAGTCCGATAGTACGGAGTATGAGGCATCTATCGTGAATCATGAGATCGCTAAAAAGCAGTTTGAACGGATGGAAAAGCTGCAGGAGGATGGTTTGAAATCCCTCACGGATTTGGAAAATCGACGAATGAAGATGCAGGAAGCCTATGCCAAGATGATTGGAGCAGAAACCAAATTACTTGCCTCACGAAATCAATTGCTCAATTCCGAGGTGGAATTGAATAATCTGGGCAATGAGTATGCTGAAAAGCTGTCGAAGATTGAATCGGACAAGTACAATGCTATGTCGGCCATGTACGACGCAGAGGCGGTGGTAACCAAGATGCAAAATCAATACATGAATTATTCGGTTCGTCTCGGGTATTATGTGATTACTGCTCCACAGGATGGTTTTATTACCAAAGCTGTAAAAACAGGAATTGGTGAAACGGTGAAAGAAGGTGAACCCTTGGTCACCATCATGCCGGCCCGCTTTGATTTGGCGGTAGCCATGTATGTAAAACCGATGGACTTACCACTGGTCAATCTGGATCAACCGGTTCAGTTTATGTTCGATGGATGGCCGTCTGTTGCCTTTTCGGGGTGGCCTGATCTTTCGTATGGGACCTACACCGGACGGGTGGTAGCCATTGATAATTTTATCAGTTCAAATAATACATACCGGGTGCTGGTGGCACCGGACACATCAGCCAGAGCGTGGCCCGATAAACTTCGCGTTGGCTCCGGGGCGGTTGGTATGGCATTGCTGAAGGATGTGCCGATATGGTACGAACTCTGGCGTAAGTTGAACGGATTCCCACCTGATTTCTATCATTCAGGCGAAGCGTCGGATCGAAAACAATCAGCAGCGAAATGAGCATGAAACAAATCGGTTTTATCCTTCTACTTCTGTGCTTAACGGCATCCGGAGCTGCCGCACAAAAGGTTATACTATCAGAGGATGCCGTACGGGATTTGGTACGTCTGTATCACCCGGCAATAGGAAAGGCTCAGTTGATACCTGTTCAGGCGGAGGCCGGTAAATTGGAGAAGCGCGGGGCATTTGATCCTGTGATTTACGGGAGTTATGCGGATAAAGAATATCAGTCGTCCAGTTATTACAACCTGTTGGACGGTGGGTTAAAGATTCCAACCTGGTTTGGACTTTCTCTTAAGTCCGGATTTGAACAGAATTCCGGCACCTATCTCAACCCGGAGAATAAAGTACCGGGAGGAGGCTTAATCTATGCCGGTGCCACCTGGACACTGGGTAATGGTTTGTTGATGGATAAGCGCAGAGCGGAGCTGAAGAAAGCCGATGTATACGTTCGATCCAGTGAAGCCGAACGCGACGTGTTGATTAACCAAACCATGTATGAAGCCCTATCGGCTTATTGGACCTGGGTCATGCACCGTCATATGTACGACGTATATCTGGAAGCGGTTCAGCTAACCGAGCGACGTTTCTCTGCAGTAAAGAACAGTTATCGGTTGGGGGATATTCCAGCCATCGATACCTTGGAATCCTTCCTACAGGTTCAAAATCGGCGCTTACAATTGAGTGAACAGGCACTCCTAATCAGGCAGGCAGAGATCGAGTTGAATGCCTTTTTGTGGTTTGCCGATAACCGTCCGTTGGAGTTATCTGATTCCATTCTACCGCCCAATCTATATTCACTATCCAACGGTAACAGGATTCTTCCGGACACGGCCATGCTTTGGAGTGGTATTGATGGTCATCCGGTTCTAAGAGGGTACAACTACAAACGGGATGTTCTGGACATTGAGCGCAAACTGGGCATGGAACAGCTTAAGCCAACAGTGGATGTGAGTTACAATGCTTTAACTGAGCCCGTGGCCGGTTCTGCACCGGTGGTGAGTACCCAGAATTACAAATGGGGCCTTTCAGTACGATATCCGATTTTACTACGATCATCCCGTGGGCAGCTTCGGGAAAATGAATCGGCGTTAAAGATCAATGCGTTGGAACAGGAACAAGTCCGTATAAAGTTGCATCAGCAGGCCTTGAAATCCTATAATACGGTTCAGATGACGCGTGATCAAGTTCAACAATCGCGGCAATTGGTTAATAACTACCGAGCGTTAATGTTGGGTGAACAGCAAAAGTTTAATGGGGGAGAGAGTTCCTTGTTTCTGGTGAATTCTCGGGAACAAAATGTCATCAACGCCCAGCTGAAATTCATTGAACTGGCGGTAAAGGTTAAGCTTTCAGAGACTGAATACTACTATCGCCTGGCAGGTTTGGCTGGGTGATTCGAGTTTCGGGATTTGGGCGTGAGTTGGGAGGAAAAGGAAATGGCATCATACATCAGATACGTTGCAGCAGCAATGGTGTTCACGTTGAGCATAACGTTGGGTGAGCCAAACGTTTAAGAGACTGGTTATTCCAATGGTTGTGCCTGCAATGGGCGATCTTACGACCGGGGATTTCTATGATAAAACCAACATTGGTTCGTACATTTTTTTCTTGTTAACCACCGCACAGATTCGATGTGCGATTTTATTTCTCACAGCATTGAGTACCGCCATCTTACTCTTACCCTCCTTTACCTTGCGTTCGTAGTATTGTTGGAGTTCCTGATCGCATCGCACAGCCACCATAGCCGCCATGTGAAAGAGCATTTTTAGTCGTTTGTCTGCAAAGGGTGACACCCGTGATTTGCCCCTGATCGATGTTCCCGATTGGTGCGCAAATGGTGCCAGTCCCGCATAACAGCTTAGTTTACGCGGGTTGTTAATCTTCTTGAAGTTGTTCGTTCGGGCAATCAGATTCCACGCCAGAACTTTGCCTACTCCAGGAACTGAGGTAATAAACTCAAATACTTCTCTCATCTGATCATCACCCATGATTAATTGATGTATTTCCTGCTGAACCTCTTTCAGATCTGCCTCCAGTGTCTCTATTCGTCTGATGTCGCGCCTTTTGAGTTTCTTGAGGTATGTGCCCACATCCAGAAGCTTGTGTTCGGTTACACGCACCCGGATCTTGCTTAAACTCTCCCGGATTTGATTGCGCTCCGTTAAGAGAAACTTTAATTCCTGAAGAAGGTCATCTTCGGCAACCCAACGATCCTCCAGATGATGATGCAACTGAATGTGGCGAGCGATCCGGTAGGCATCAATCTGATCATCCTTGCCACGGGTTAGTCCCATACTCCGCTTTAGGTGCAGAGGGGAGATGACGTACACTTGATGATCCGTCTGGCCCAATACATCCAATAAATAGCGATTGTACCGCCCGGTGTTCTCCATGGCAATGATACTGGGTTCAATGCATGAGGATTTTAGAAAGGATTTAATCGCTTTTGGTGTGTTCTTGATCCGGAACAGGCTCTTCCCTTCTTCCGGGTCGAGAATACAGATGTCCAGCGTCAGTTTACTGATGTCTACACCAACAAACTGTTGTGTTTTTGAAGTAACTTGCATAGCATACAATTTGAAGGTTGGTAGAAACCATTGATTTGACTCAACTCCTTGATAATGGGTCTTTCCCAAATTTCTATTCGAGTTCTGTCAATGGAAATGAAGTAGGATCTTAATCCCCGATAGAGCATTAGTCTGAAGGGGCTACCTAGTGCATCCTACCTCACTTCTATCAACCTTTTTTTATTACTAAGATCGGTATACAAGTCTAAAGGA
>JACJZW010000006.1 GCA_020635355.1 Flavobacteriales bacterium | reverse complement strand
ACCTATCAACCTATTGCCAAATTTTCGGTTGATGATCCAAACGCCTGTTACGACGGCAAGGACGAAGTGGTGCTGACCAATCAGTCGGTGAATTACGATGCCACCCAACAACTCCTGTTCGACTGGAACGTGATACCCTATGACGAGCATTTCAGCAGTAAGGATTTAAACTTCAAGGTGAAGGATAAGTTTGGTCTCACCTTTATTTTAAAAGCCTACTATCAGGGCGGATGTTGGGACACCACCAGTTTCCGTGTGAATGTTCACGAACTTCCTGTTGGTACGTTTACCACAAAATCGTCGTGCGAAGGCGAATCCATTTCAGTTAAAAACACCACAGATACATCCGGACGTGATTTGAGTTTTTCCTGGAAAATTGACACCTGGACGCAAACGGCGTTTGAACCATCGAGGGTGTTGGATACCGCCGGGAAGTACATCGTCTTTCTCTCTGTGACGGATCAAAATACCGGATGCGCGAATGAGTCGAATGGCGAGATTGAAATTTACCAGAACCCTATGCCCACCTTTGATGTAAAAAATGCCTGTTTTGGAGAACCAACCACGGTGATCAACACCACCACGCATGATGTAAGTGCCAATTACTTCCGTTGGCACCTGCCAACGAACAAGCCCTTTAACAAAGACACGTTCACCTTCACTTCCCCGGTAACAGAGGCGGTGATTGGATTGGAGTACAAAGATGTTCGCGGTTGCTATGCCATCGTATTTGATACGATTGAAATAGCCGATGTTTCCATCAACATTACCGGACCAACGGAGCTTTGCGAGAATCAGTCGGGCGATTTTATTGCCGGTGTCAGCCCACAAAATGCCTCCATCAAGTGGTACTTAAACGATTTTTATTACTCCAGTAATCACGACGATACCATCATCATCGCTTCAGCCAACGCGGGTAATCACGTGGTGGTTGGTAAGATTGGCTATGCGGGATGTTATGCCATGGATTCCTTCCCGATCGAAGTCTTTCAGCAGATTAAAGCGGATTTCAAGGCAGATGATGTGTGCAGCGGCGACACAATGTGGTTCGACATCACCTCGGATCCATCGATCGATTATTCCTGGATTTGGGGCGATGGCAATACCGATCTCGACTCGGTGAACTACCACATCTACAACTTAACTAAAACCGATGAAGCCGAATCTTTCATTGTTCAGTTACTTCCCGTTGAAGATCAACAATGCTATACCGGAACATCGAAAAACGTAACAGTGAATGCGGTTCCATCGTCCAAGTTCATGTATTCCCACGTAGGATCAACGTTTGTGTTTACCCCCGAAGCAACCGATCCTTCCAACACCTATACATGGGAGTTCAGTGACGGACAACAATCAACCCTGCGATCCCCCGTTCTGCAATTTGATTCCTTTGACCTGTTATCGGTTTCCTTGAAAGTGGAAAATAATTCAGGGTGTTCATCGGATACGGATCTCGACATTTCCGGTTCGGTCCTGTCAGCTCAAACCGCAGCACTCGGCACCAACACCATCCGCATTTACCCTAATCCTGCGCAACGATGGCTATCCATTGAACGGACAACAAGTCAACCGGTGACGTACCAGGTATTGGATATGAAAGGCGGCAAGGTCATGACCGGGAAGTTGACTGCCGATGAGACCATCGTTCCACTATCCCTAAAACCGGGAACCTACCTGGTGCAACTGCACACAAACGGGGAATGGCTTACCCGACGAATTGTAGTTCTACCCTAAATCAGATGACAGGTTCGGGTGTGAGTTAACTCAACAACGACGCAATCGCAAAGGCGGCTCCGGCTGCCAATACACCGATCACCACCACCTTTAATGTGCCCACCCACAGCGGCTGACCGGTGACCTTGCTTTTGAAATACCCAAAGATGGCTAAACAAACCACCGTAATGATGGTTGACCATTGCAGACCTTCCAGCGGTGTTTCTGTGATGAAATAGGGTATCATGGGAATGAGTCCGCCCACGATGTATGCCACGCCAATATTTAACGCACTTCGAACGGCTCGCTTGGGATGAGGCTCTTCCAGTCCCAATTCAAACCGCATCATGAAGCGTACCCACTGATCCTTGTCCTTACTCATCTCATCGGCCACGGCAACCTGCAGTTCCTTGCTGATTCCGTATTCTTCAAAGACGTCCATCACTTCCTGACGTTCTTTGTCGGGATAAATTTCGACCTCTTCGTACTCTCGCTTGAGCTCCGACTTGTAATGATCAATCTCGGTACGACCGGCCAGGTATCCACCTAAGCCCATAGCAATACTTCCCGCAGCGATTTCAGCGATACCGGCCGTGGTGATGATGAGATTGGAATCCACCGCACTCACCAAACCGGCTGCCAGGGCAAACGGAACCGTTAATCCATCGGATATCCCAATAACGATGTCCGAGATAAAATCGGAACTTTCCAGGTGTTCCTCATTGGCGGCATGATCATTCATAGTCCGTCAAAAATAGAGTTACACGCGGAATATGTAAGGATGAAAGGGCGTGAGATTGGAAGGGCGTGAACGTGGAAGGACGTGAGGGCTTGAGGGCGTGAGGTTTGTGTTCGGTTGATATCTATTAGAAGAAGGCAAAGAGCAAAGAGCGAAGGTTAAATAGGCGTGTCGATGCCTGAAATAGATTGACCGTTTTAGAGATTGAAAATCGACTAAAATGAGCAAATACATTAAACAATTTAGGATGACCACTGAGGAGCGTCAACGTCGGACGTTCAGTGAAGAGTTAAAGCGAAAACTGGTCAGGGAGATTCAGGAAAAGCGCACGACGATTTCCCAGGTATGCAGAGCACACGAGGTTACTGATAAATCGGTATATCGCTGGATTGAGCTATATTCACAAAAGGCAAAACCGACAAGAACAATTGTGGAATCAAAGAGTGATACATCCAAAATACTTGCCCTTCAAAAGCGGATCGCAGAGCTTGAGCGACTGGTTGGTCAAAAACAGATCATGATCGACTTCAAAGACAAAATGATTGATTTAGCTGAAGAGGCTTATCAGGTTGATATCAAAAAAAAATTTGGGACCGAACCATGATCTACTTCTGGCAAAACCGTCATGAGTTGAACTGCAGTCTCAATATGCTTTATCGAACCATGGGTACAAGTAAGCAGAACTTTCATCAGTGCTTACAACGAAGCAAACGTCAGCAGGAGGAGATTTTTCTTTTGGTAGATCTGATCAAGCAAATCCGTAAGGATCATCCAACGATGAACAGCAGGGCTATGTATTACAAGATTAATCCGGTGTTTGTAGGCAGAGACAAGTTTGAGTCCATTTGCAGGGAGTGTGGCTTCCAGGTTGAACGGAGGCGTAATTACCGAAGGACTACGGACAGTTCGGGTGTGATCCGTTTTGCTAATCTATTGACCAATAGAACCATCACGGCTGTGGATCAGGTATGGAGCAGTGACATCACCTACTTCGAGGTAGAAGGTATCTTTTACTACATCACCTTCATCATTGACAACTACTCCAGAAGGATCGTAGGGCATCATACCTCGGCCAGATTAAAGACTGAACATACTTCATTGCCTGCACTTAAAATGGCTATCAAGACCCGAAGGGGTGTTATACCTGCGGGGCTGGTGTTCCATTCAGACGGGGGCGGTCAATATTATGACGACAAATTTTTATCACTTACACAGCGCTATGCCATGTCCAACAGCATGTGTGAAGCTGCGTGGGAAAACGGTAAAGCTGAACGGATCAATGGCATAATAAAGAACAACTACCTGATCCACTGGAGCATAAAAACACCGAAGGATCTAATGTTAAAAGTTGACCGTGCGGTGCAATTGTACAACCAGGAAAAACCACATAGTAAGTTGGGATATTTAACACCAATGGAATATGAAAAAAAGGTTCGTACCTTAGCCAGAGGAAATCTTTCTAACACTGAGTTATCATATCCAAACAAGGTGTTAAGCTAAGTATGAAAACGGTCAACGTTATTTAGGCATACACAGGCGTTCGTACTCCGTAATCCGTCCTCCATAATCCGTCCCGAATCCCGAATCCCGAATCCAACATCTGATTTTATCTTTGCATCATGACAAATCAGCGCGAACGAGCCATCCTCATGATCCTTGATGGTTGGGGAATTGGAAAGGGCGATCACACCGACGCCATTGCCAAAGCCAATACTCCCGTGATGGACCACCTGCTGGCCACGGCTCCCCACGCCACACTCAAAACCTATGGCGAAAATGTGGGTCTCCCACAAGGTCAAATGGGAAATTCGGAAGTGGGTCATCTCAACATTGGCGCAGGGCGGATTGTCTACCAAATGCTTGTTCAAATCAACCATGCCTTTACCGATAATTCCATTC
The DNA here is from genome assembly GCA_020635355.1 of Flavobacteriales bacterium. GTDB lineage: Bacteria > Bacteroidota > Bacteroidia > NS11-12g > UBA9320 > WGNA01. The sequence goes on along the minus strand of JACJZW010000006.1, from coordinate 175,169 downwards.
AGGATCTGCCCAACTTTAAAAAATTCCTGACCGATTGTGCAGATCAGAATCGATCCATTCACTTAATGGGACTGGTGAGTAATGGCGGCGTGCACAGCAGCCAGGAACACCTCCTGGAGCTCTTGCGCATTCTCAATGCCCATGGGGCCGGTGACCGAACCTTTATTCATGCATTTTTGGACGGACGCGATTGCGACCCGAACAGCGGCAAAGGGTTTGTTCAGGATCTGTTGAATGATCCCCGACTGGGTCAATCCAAGCTGGCCACCCTTGTTGGTCGCTACTATGCAATGGATCGGGATAAGCGCTGGGAACGGGTCAAAAAAGCCTATGACGCCATGGTGAATGGAATTGGCCGATTGGACACCAACGCCGTTCAAGCCATCGAGGATTCGTATGAAAATCACATCACGGACGAGTTCCTTGAACCCGTCATCACCTCTGCCGATCCAAAATCACGCATCAAAGAAGGTGATGTAGTCATGTGCTTTAATTTCCGAACCGATCGCGGCAGACAAATCACCGAAGCCCTGACACAACGGGCCTTCCACGAACAAAATATGCATCCGCTGGCGTTGAACTATTACACCATGACGGAATACGACAAAACCTTTCAGGATGTGAACGTCATCTTCTTCAAGCAAGATCTCAAGATGACGTTGGGTGAATACCTCGAAACGCAACACTGCTCTCAGCTACGGGCCGCTGAAACGGAAAAATATCCGCACGTTACCTACTTTTTCAGTGGTGGTCGGGAGGAGCCATTCCAGGGTGAAAATCGTATTCTGGCACCATCACCAAAGGTGGCCACGTATGACCTGAAGCCTGAAATGAGTGCCATCGAACTGAAGGATAAAGTGCGTGCCGCACTGGAAACAGAGGAGCACGACTTCATCTGCATCAACTTTGCCAACCCCGACATGGTTGGCCACACGGGTGTTTTCCCCGCCATTGTGAAGGCCTGTGAAACAGTGGACGCCTGTGTTGGTGAATTGTTAAAGGCATGTTCCAAACATGGCTATCATCCGGTTATAATTGCCGATCACGGAAATGCGGATAATGCCGTTAATCCGGATGGATCGCCTAACACGGCCCACTCCGTTAATCCGGTTCCCATCATCTTCCCGGATCAAACAGGCACCGCAACCGATGGCATACTTGCCGATGTGGCTCCCAGCATCCTCAAACTAATGAAGTTGGAACAACCGGCAGAAATGACCGGACAACCCCTGATCTGATTGAAGCGAAAGATATTCCTGGAACGCATAGATCTGGGCGAACAAGGTTGTCACCTGTTCTGTAAGGGGTCCATTCACCATCATTCCATTCGCATCCTCATTGATACGGGTGCCAGTAAAAGTGTGTTGAGTAGTCGCATGGCCGAGCAACTTCCCAGTCTTCGTCAGGTACATTTGGCCGATAACGAAACCTCCGGAATTGGACCGGAAAAATTGACCGCTGAATTCGTTCAACTCAGCCGGCTTCGGGTTGGGAATGTTCGCTTGAACGACCTAATTGTGGGTGTAATGAACCTTGATCACGTGACCGCCCTGTATGAACGTATGGGTTATCAGCCATTCGATTTTATTTTAGGGGGCGATATACTGGATGCATGCCGCGCACAAATCGATTACGGAAAATTAGTTATGTACCTGCGCTCCTGAGCGCACTGATGCTTTTGGGGTGCCAACAGCCCAGTTCTCCATCAGATGAAGAACTCCTTCGTGGTATGTGGAAATTATCCAAATTCGAAGTGCTTCATGATTCCGGATGGATCACCTTCCCCTGGAATGCCGGAGGAACGGGTTATCTGATTTACGACGGCCGGGGCCATGGTTCCCTGCACATCACTCCGGCAGGTTACAGCGAACTTCGATGGCCGGAAAACGATAGCCTGGAAAAATGGACTATCCACGAATTGCGTGAGGCCTTCATCGATCTTCGCAAGAACTACAACTACATGGCCAGCTATCAATTGGATACGGCGAACAAGATCATCACCCACACCCGACTATCCCACTCCAGACCGGAAGATTGGGGAGTGAGCGTACAACGACGATACGAACTTCACGGTTCGGATTCGCTGTGGCTTTTCCCATTGGAGGGTGATCATCCTAGACGATTGTTATGGATCCGAGAAAACTAATCCGATTTCGCTACCTACCCGAAATCCTGTTCACAGTTCTGGCGGTTCCGGTTTTGTTTCTCAATCTCGGTGTGTGGACGGTTCAACTTTGGGACGAAAGCCGTGTCATCACCAGTTCGTACGAAATGTATCGGGATGGATTGGCACTGATACCCACGTTTCAGGGAGGCTCCGACATTCATCGCACCTTGCCCCCATTATTGGTGTGGCTTCAAGCACTTTGCATGCATCTTTTTGGCCCAACTGAATTTGCCGCCCGATTTCCATCTGCCCTGTCAGGAGTGCTGATGGGGTGGCTCTTGATATCGTGGTCACGACATTCCATTGGAAACGGATGGATTGGTTTCCTGGCTGGTATGCTGGCTATTTGCAGTGCCGGTCTTAATGGTTTTCACGCCCTGCATGGCGCCGATTACGAAGGACTGATGATCTTTTTTATGCTGCTTCAACTCCGCACCTTTCACGGCTATGTGGAGTCCAATACATCTGAACACCGCTTTAGGTGGTTTGGTGGATTCACCCTAGCCGTAGCGCTTGGGGTATTGACCAAGGGGCCACAGGCCTTGTTCTTCTTTCCGGCATTGGGAGTGTACTGGTTATTACGCAAAGGATGGAAGCGAGAATCCGTCATCCTCCTCCTATCCAGAATAGGCATGTTGATTCTTGCCATGTCCTGGTATTATGTGGTTCGTGAACTCCTGGAGCCCGGTTATCTGCATTGGGTGTGGATGAATGACCTGGGTGGGCGTTATGCCTCCGCCATTGATGCTGCAGGGTATTATCCGCAATTTTATTGGGAGGTTTTACAGGATCAGCTTCATGGTCTCATTTACCTGATTCCAGCCTCCCTATTGCTCATTTTCGTTCGCAAAGAGTGGAGGCAACGGGGCATTTTGCTGATGTTGATTGCCGTTCTGTTGTATGCTGTTATCATTCAAAGCGCCTCCACCAAGCACGAATGGTACCTGCTACCCATCATTCCACTTCTATTCTATTTGGCTGTTTCCGGGTGTTATTCATTGGCTCAATTCCTGGATAAACGATTGCGGATGACACGGGGACGAATCAGGGTGATCACCTTATGGATTCTATCGGTAATTGGTGGATGGTTTTGGCTGATTCGGGCAGATGAACGAATGCATGAAACCGCCATCCGACCTGAACACAATGACTATTATTCCATGACCCAATGGTTTCGTCTAATGGATCAGGATGGGTACCAGGGCCGGTTTGTGTTTTATGACCCGGAATACAGTGCCCACAACTGGTACTACCTGGAACGCATGAATGATCACGGTGCCGAAACAACCTTTACCCGATCACTTGACGAGGTAACATCCGGTGATGTGGTGGTTTATTATCAACCCGAGGTTCAAGTGGCTTTACAGCAACGATTCATACTACAACCAGTTGATTCCTTTCAGAATGCCCGAATGGTGAAGCTGATATTCTTGAATGGCAGACAAGCGAACTAATTAATTTCAATCTTAGACCACAATGTCTTTTTGCGACGTTGCTTTGCGGCAACGATTGTACCATCTTTGAAAGCCTTTCGGAAATGAAAATAGGTACCAAAAAATCCGTCCAATTTAGTTTTACCCTTTCGATCTTCATTTAGATTATAAGTAGCAAAATCATCCATAAAACCCTCCGTTCGGATAATGTGGCTTGCTGTTAAAATGTATATGTATTCATCTTTGGTAATCACATTCAAAGGACTTTTCAAGATTCTGGTTGTGACGTAGGATTTGTTAAAAGGCTTCTGAATTACCTCATCCTCCTCGAACTTAACAAGAATTAAATCACCATAATGGTAATAATACGTATAGGTGGTCGTAGATACTCCTCGGCTATCCGTGCGAGTAGTGGCAACTACCTCAATCCATCTTTCTTCCAAAATGAGAACTGGCTTCCCTTCAGCGTCATAGCCGCTGAATGCAATGTCTGACACGTTCAAAGCTGCTCTTGCTCTCAGTTCATCCAATTCTCTCTCTTCTCTGGTCTTTCTTTTATCTCGTCTTGATGCTTTGCGCTTGCCTTTGTTAGATAGGTTGTTTTTAGCCACACGTATGTCGTTCACCTTATCCAACACTTCCTCGCTAAACAATTCAGACCAAATGTCATTAGCCTCCAGACTTTCAATGTTTAGATCCGTATACTCAACTCCTGTGGCAACCAATCTGCCGCCCGCAACCTCCCCAATCAAACCCATCAGACCCAATTTGCCCTTATCATTCATGATAAGAGACATATCGCTATAGAGAATTTCCTGATCTGTCGAGAATTGAAGAATTTCTCCGCTCGGTGAAATTTGTTCAAGAATGAACGCCGAACTATGATAATCAGCCCAATCCTTATCTGCACTTCTCTTTTTCTTATTCTTGACTTTATCCTGGATATCTTCCTTGTAATCTTGAATTCGAAGGTTCTTGCCTAGAATATAAATGGTTCCGTCATCCGCTATCTTAAAATCACGGAACTCGAATTTATCCGAACTCTCTTCCGTTTGAATTTTGTGGTTTTTCTGGTAGTTAACGATCTTCATTTGCCGATCCAAAACCCACATAGAGAACGATGTTGTCTTTGAGGGATTGATGGTTCGATATACACCAAAGATGGTCCACTTCCACTTGGCATTTAAGTTAACCGCTGGAAACCCTAAAACCAATAGATGCTGTTCATCTTCACTGGGCACAATCCGATATCTAGGGGCAGTTGTTTTCTTTGTTTGTCCCTTCATTTCTGCGACCTTGACTAACTCTGGCTCCGTTACAAGTCCGTCCGAATCAAAGACGGTAAAAAACAGATACAGCTTTCCGTCAGCTTGATTATTGAAGGTTAGGAAGAAATAAAACTCCCCCTTAAATTGAACCACCTGAGTCAGTTCCAAGTACTTCCCATGGTAATCGAATCGTACTTTTTTACCATCCTCGTAATTCATGTTTTTGTCGTACCGAGCAACAAAATATTCTCCACCGCTACTCCTGGAAATTGACCAAAACTGATTTCCATCTTGATACATGTCCAGGATGTTGGGGGCCTTCAATTTAAAAACCTTCCCGGACTTCTCCTTAACCTTTAGTTTCTGCCCATTAGCGTTATCAGGACTCACCAAAAACAGTAGGAAAAGAAATATGCTTAAAGAGTAAATTTTCATATCAATTCAAGTCAAAAGAAATAGCCGATTTTGAACGTCCACAAGTACAAGAAACCCGGTTCTACGTAATTCTTCTCAGGTCGATTATCATACTTATATGAAAAAATACGATAGCCAAACCCTTGAGTTACTTCCACTCCTATGTTATTCTTACCAATACCTTTTACACCATGGGACATATATATATCATGTCTCTGATACTTTAGATGATCAGTAGATTCACTTCTATTCTTGTAATTCATTCCCAAAAAATACTGCTGAGTAATCGCCCTGCCTGTGGGATACCACTTGAATGCACTACTGTAACCAAAGCCTGTCAACTTGTTTGAATCGGCAAGCTGACTTTCAGAAATACCTTGATCCAAAAAATATTCCCACAAGTCAATACCTTCAAACAAGCGATACAAACCACCTACTTGAATTCCAATCTTATTGTTGATTTTTCGTTCGTATTCAACGTCGAGGTAACCACTGATCATAGTTCCTGTGGAAAGTCCTATTAAATTTTTCGCGTCGTTTTTTATACCATCATTGAGGTATTTGGCGGCATCATTGTCGGTTTCCGGAAGGTCGTCTTTGTCGTCTTGGGCAACGGCCAACCCAACGAAACAAAGAAAGATCAGAGTCAGGTGGTATTTCATATTTCAGTACATCGGTAAAGAACCGTGGAAATTTAGCAATCTTTTGGAGGATGTTAAAATTTCTGGATTGATTTTCAATCCACTAAAGATGAATAACCTGGTTGTACAACCGGACGTGTACGGGACAACTACTTCGATAGGTAAAAGGTTCCGCCCACAACTTCTGACATCGACGAAAAAATAGATAAACACAAAAATGCAAGCGGATAGCGCAGCATAAATTTCAGGTTCAATTTGATGGAATAATTATATGGGTACAGATCTGTATTCCTAAAGCCAGCAGAGTTAAACAACCGAATAAATTCTTCAATCGTAAATTCATGATGGTGCCCAATGAATGGTACCCGAGATCGATAAATCTGCATAATATCGGGCAAAGGACTCTTTCCAAACAACAAATCCCGACGCTTGAAGTAGTAGGCTATGTTGGGAACATCACAGTACAATGCCGTATTAGCAGTCATAATTTGCTTGACATTGGTCAGAAAAAAGTTCAAGGAATCCGGTATGTGTTCAAGCACAGCCATCACCGAAACAAAATCATACGATCTGTTACCCAAATCCTCTGTAAATGGGTCAATGTCCCAAATTTCAACCCCATTGGTCCGGATGTAATCGAATAATTCATCAAAACTGTGGTCGTAAAACTTCAAGGCTTCCGTCATGGTGACTTCATAGCCGAGTTCCTTTAAGGTAAGCGGTAGAACTCCCCAAAATCCACCAATATCTACACAAGTCCTGGCCGACTCAGGAATTTCTGTGTAGGCCTTATAGAAGCGCATGGCAGATTTTTCGAGGTAGGATCCAAAACTGTAAGGTGCCTCCCAACCTACATTGTTCGCAGCAATTTTGGCTTGCATGTCCTCCGTACAAAATGAGATCACCTTCTGAACATGCCTTTGATAAATGATATTAAACTCTTTGAATGTGATCTTCATCCTCAAATTTTCGGCAAAGAAAGGTGATTTAATAGATTCTATGGAGCCTCAAAAAAAATCAGTTTCCAATTGCATTTCATCTTCTTACATGTATTTTTACACCAACTGACACCAACCCATGAAATTCACACTATGCTGAAAAACACCGCTGGTTCCTATTAAACCCGTTCTTTTTCATGCGCCCACTACCAATTATCCATCTCACACTATGATAAAACGACTTACCACCTTCTCGCTTCTCATTCTTTCATTAAGCGGCTTTGCCCAAATTCCAACGAATGGCTTAGTGGCATGGTGGCCATTTACTGGAAACGCCGTGGATTCCGTGAATCAATACAATAACGGGACAGTTTATGGTGCCACTCTAACAACGGATCGGCATGGAAACAGCAATTCAGCCTATTACTTCGATGGCAATGGAGATTATATAGATGTTGGAACACATAGTAGTATACGCGGTGGCACACACACACTAAGCTTTTGGTTTAAATATTCTAAAACCTCAAGCACCATGCAAATTGTTAGTAATTTCAACAGCTATAATGGCGAATGGGGTTCCGCCGCGCTGGCTAATGCAACAACAGGTCTGCAATACAATGCCGGTTCCGGTGGATCTGGAAAAAATATGCTCCATCAAAGCTTTACTCGACTGGCGGACAACCAATGGCATTTATTTACTGCGATGTTTGACGACAGTAGAAATATTCTTTCAGTCTATTTCGATGACGATCTCTCAGGTGGAGTAAACTACGTGGCTGGTGGCCACTTCTCAGCATCAGATAGTCTTTATTTTAAAGCCAATGAACATTGGATTTTTGGTGCCGCATCCATGTACTTTTCAACATCCAAAAACAATGGTCCTCAATATTATGAAGGTAGCCTGGATGATGTTCGAATGTATGACAGGATGTTGACAACGACCGAGGTGTTAAAGATATATCACGAAGGTTCCTTTAATGTTGATTCCACTGTTTATGACACTGTTGAATATGCTGTATTTGATACAACGTTTGTTACCCATTACGATACAGCTCAGATCTGGGACACCATATATTCAACCGTTTATGACACATCGCGCGTATGGGATACTACCTACACCACCATTTATGATACCATTTGGGAATTTGACACCATCACGTACAAAACTTTTGATACGACATTTATAACAGCCTATGACACCCAGGTTGTAGCGGTAACGGATACCTTGTACATCGATGTTGATTGGGGATCAACCAAGAGTGATTTCATTCAGGCCAAACTTTACCCGAATCCTACTAAAGACAAAATCACGATTGATTTCGGCAACTTCACCAAAGTGGTGGGCTACAAGGTGAGGATTTATAATATATCCGGTCAGCAATTATTTGAAGGTACTGTAGCCAATAAGGTCATGCAAATCGATTTGAGCACCCTAGGTGCCGATGGTTTGTACACCCTTCACATTGTCAGCGACACGGGTAATATCAAATCAATAAAACAAATCATATTACAATGATGAAGTTAACTTGTATAAAATTGATCTCGATATCGATCCTGTTAATTTGGGGTTCGCTAACCGAGGCTCAAACTCCTACAAGTGGACTAGTCGGTTGGTGGTCTTTCACAGGAAATGCAGCCGACTCCTCTAGCTTTGGTAATGATGGAACGGTAAACGGTGCATCACTAACTGCTGATCGATTTGGCAATAGCAACTCTGCCTATTCATTCGACGGAGATCAGGATTACATAGACCTTGGGAATGATGCATCTTTAATGTCCAGTTCTCATTCATTGGTATTTTGGTTTAAATATTCAGACAAATCAGCGAACATGATGTTGCTTAACAATGCAAAATCCGCATCCGGAGAGTGGGGTGTAACATCCATGTTTACCACCACAAAAGGATTGGTTTACAATTGCACAGCAGGCTCTAATAATCACGCAAGTTATGCCCAGTCTGATTCATTCCTCAACGATAATCAGTGGCACTGTTACGCGGGGACATATGACAAATACAACAATGTGATGTCTCTTTATCTTGATGGTGTTTTGGTAACCAATCAGAATAACTCAGGAAGTCAAGGTGCACTTACATCTTCTGACAGTGTCCGGTTTTATGCTAATGAACATTGGATGGTTGGTGCAGCCAGTACATATTTTTCTAGCGGAAATAAAGGCAATCCGATGTACTTTAAAGGCGACCTTGATGATATACGGATCTACAATCGTGCGCTCACGGCTACCGAAATCCTGTCCTTATTCAAAGATGGAACCTCTTCTGCACATACCTTATTTACTGTTGCCAGAATATTTCCCAATCCCACCCAGAATAAGATCAACATAGAAACTGGAGATTACCTAAACTGGAGTGGAAATAAGATTTCAATTTACAGTGTTACAGGGAAGAAGTTGATTGAACAAACAATTTCAAGTAACCAAACAACTATTGATATGAGCGCGATTGGCACCAAAGGGATTTATACCCTTCATATATCCGATCCCTACGGGACAGTACTCACCGTCAAAAAAATAATGTTGCACTAATCCACGATAAAAACCTGATTATGAAAAAGTTTATTTCAACTACAATCGTTGTAATTCTGTGTAGTTCCGTGTTTGCCCAAATTCCATCCAAAGGTCTGGTTGGATTTTGGCAATTCAATGGAAATGCGAATGACTCATCCGGATACCGTAATCACGGTCTGGTAAACGGGGCCTCTCTGACTGCCGACCGCTTCGGACAGCCCAATCAAGCCTTCTACTTTGATGGCATTGATGATTATATCAATGTTGGACATAGCAGTTCCTTAATGAGTTCAGATCACACCGTTACATTTTGGTTCCGTTTCTCCGATACCAGCAGGACTATGCACATGGTGAGCAACTTCACCTCGTATGAAGGAGAATTTGGATCAGCCGCTGTTCACAACAAGGATGTTGGTCTGCAATACAACGTGGGTTCCGGGAAATCCGAAAAGAATATGCTTCATCAGGGTTTCACCAGACTCGCAGATAATCGCTGGCATATGTTTACAGCCATGTACAATGTAAAAAACAACTCGATGGTCATGTATCTTGATTGTGATCTGGCAGGCGGTGTAAACTATGTGGCACCTAAAGGTCACTTCCAACCAAATGAAGAAGTTACTTTCAAAAAGGACATGGATTGGATTTTTGGAGCAGCGTCTCAATACTTCGGAAGCCGGGTTAATAATGGCCCACTATGGTACAGAGGATACTTGGATGATGTTCGAATGTATAATCGTCCCTTATCCACAATTGAAGTTCTGCGGTTGTACCACAATGGAGTTCCAGACTGTAGATGTGACGGATCCGGATATGACACCACCAACTATTTCACAGGTGGAGGAAATCAATCGATAATCATCGATACTTCATACGTGACTATTGGAGTAACGGATACGTTGTTCATCAATCTGAACAAATCGGCCGGTAATTTTGATGAAGTTAAAATGGCGAAAGTATACCCAAATCCGACAAATGATTTCATTAACGTAGAGTTTGGTGATCTACTTCAACACGATGGACTTTCGGTTAAGATATACAACATAGCAGGTCAAACCATTTTTGACGATCAAGCCTCCGAACACATCATGAAAATTTATCTTTCGCAACTTGGCGCCAAGGGAGTGTATGCACTTCACGTGGTTGATTCGAATGGTAAAATTGTCAGTATAAAGCAAATCGTCTTGCAATAACCTCAAAACAAATACCTGGCCTGGACCCGCCCAATGTGAATAACAGGTGTGTCCAGGCTTTTTCTTCCATCATAGGATATCAAAACCTGAATGCTGTTAGTGAACCGATGTTCCACTTGCAAATTCCATTTGGCATTCCTACCGTTTTTTAAACCCGCCAACAACTCATAGGCTACGGGTGAATTATCATTTCCCAGATAGTTTACATCCACCATTCCAATAGCAAATCGAACACTTCCCCGATTTAAAAAATTCAATCGCACCTCGGTAGTGAAGTCGTGGTTGAACGCCCGCTCCCCTCCATACTGAGCTCCATTAACTGCCTCAAAGTAATCATAGTAAACCTGCACCCGGACTGTTTGCTTGTACAAATATCCCAGCTGCGGACGAATGGATTCAAATCGATAGTCGAACGATCTGCTGGTGAGGAATCCGGCGAAATAGGACCGATTTCCCATATTCCCTGTTAAGTTAATTTCCCAATTGCGCTTGATGTTATACCGCACCTTTAACTTGTTTTCCCGATTGGCTCTGGAATCCACGCCATTAATCAATAACTGCTTACCATCGTTTTTTAACCACTGATAATCAATCCCAAAAATGGGACTGGATTGGTTAAACGACCACACCATGCGAATCACCGAATTGGTGCTCAACAAGGACGTATCGGCTATGCCCGTTGAAAACGGATTGAGAAAATAACTCGCCCGATTGTCGGTAATGCGCTTTAGGATTTTTACGGATGTCACATTACTGAAGCGTCCCATAAAACGTTTCAATCCAACCTCCTTGCGATTCCAAACACGTTCAGGTCGGATCCGAATACTGGTGTTCAACTCACTGCTGTACGCCTTGATAAATCCTTGAACCGGCAAAAACTGTCGAATGAAATTGGCCCGGCCACGATCAAATTCCGATGCAATCTCAAACTCATTTAAGCTTTGAACACCATTGCTGTCGTAATCGTTCCAGATGTAGGCTCCGTTACCATCACCAACCTCCAGATACGTATACTCTCTCCGTTGTTCCTGCCCCGTACCAACCTGATAGTACGTTTGTGTTTGGATCACCCGTTTGATCAAATCCTGGCGCAAATCCATCCGTCCCTGAACGGTTTGTTCAACCGGTGAGGTAGAATCAGCAAAATCCAACTCCCGATAGGTTCCGGTAAACTGAATGGCGGTACTCGTTGGACTTCTCCAGGCTACATTCAAGTTCGCATCCCGTCCGTTGGTGTACGACCGGTAACTGCCCTCCTCGGTTGCCTGATAATCCAGCCGTTGATTGGCCAACAGTTTCCAGGACCAATTGGAAGAATCTCCTGACCCAAGGTGGACGGATCGCTGCTCAAATCGATAGCTCTGCTGGTACAAGGTATCGCCTATTTTCCCAAAATCACTTGATTCCCATCGGTAGGACACCCCTGCCGAGAGTCGTTTCCCCGGATAATCCAAACTACCCGAATAACTGGAAAAGGTATTGGTTACATCCACATTACTCAATCCCACCACGGTATTCACCCGATCGGCTGCGGCAGCAGCACGCACCTTCCTGCGATTGATTCCCACACCATACCCCGATGCATAACCTCCTTGATTGGCACCGCGTTCATAAATGGTTTGATTGGTTCTGAACCAGGTTTGTTTCTTCTGATGCAGGTACACGTCCGCCGTGAGGATATGCTCATCCAACCCGGCATATTGATTTTGATTATTGGATAAGGTACGATTCCATCGACGATCAAATTCCACCGACCGATATCGCTCCACGTACGTGAAATTAGCCTGCGTATGTTCATAGCTCACGGCGGATTCCATCGTCCATGGATGTGCTCCACCGATAACCTGACCCTTTTGTTGAAACAAGGCTTTCAGGGCATACCCAACGTCATCTGAGGAATTCAAAGAAGAAAACGTATTCAGGTCATTATCCGATCGCGCCAGTTCAACCGTTGCCAGTGCATTCTCACCAACTCGATAGTCAACTCCCAGATTCACCATCTGCAATCGCTCCGGTGCAATGAGTACCTCCACCGGTTCATAATCACCCCTGGGCTCGCCATTAACCGGTTCAACCCACTGAAACACTTTTCCGTTGGCATCAGAAATTTTTTGGGTGTAATTCCCATTCCCCGATCCCACATAACTGAAGCTGAGATGATAATAGGTTACCCCTGTTTGCTCCGAAATAGCATGCACAAAAATGGATTGCCCCAAGCTATCCTTTTTGTAATACTGGATGGTTGACGGATCGTATCGACCCGCTGAATCAACCGTCGAAATAAAGGCAAACTCCACATCACCGGCATCAGCCAGCACTTCCCGAGCAGATTTACCATTTAATGAATCGTACAAATCCAGGTTGATCTGAAAGGGTTGGTTCCGATTGTCCTGTTCGGAAAAATAGTTGAGCCGAAAACCCCATCGATCCATTTCGTATTGCCCCCCCAAACGGAAAACGGATCGGGCATAATTGCGGTCACTGTATTGAAATTCCACCACAATTCGGGAATACTGAGTGATTAATCTGCTGGGCATGAACGTCACCTCGCCGGTGTTGTAGTCTATCACATAATCATTCTGCTCACCGCGCACCAATAATTCCCCATCCAAATACACCTGTTCGGTTCCGCTAATGATAATGATAAACAACTCTCCGTTGGCTCCTGATAACCGGTATGGCCCTTGATTTCCTTCAATGCCTGGAATGGTATTTCGGGAAAATCGCCCTCGGCTAACAGCTCCCTCTCCACTCCAACGCAGCGTGCCTTTTTTCATGTCAGTTTGATGCTGAAACTGTCCACCACGCGATTTTTTATTGTACTTCATGAAGTAGGAATGCTCCGGCGTTACCATTTGAAAGTCTCCGGCAATTACCTGGGTGCTGTCTTTGTTGAGTTGTACAAATACGCGATCAAAATCCTGGATCTGTTGTGTATTTCCCTCGGGCTGGATCGGATTATTATCGTCTGATATGGCCGCCAGAATGGAAACATCGTTCTGTATCCTTCCGGAAAGACGGAGGTTCAAGTTACTGTTCACCGTTACATCCTGCCGGTTCCCAAAGCCAACACCTCGCGAAATATTCCCGAGCGTCCTGATATCGTCTCCTCCCGGATTGAGATATCGATCCGAAGGCGGAACATAGGAAAAAGGATTTTCACGGAAATAAGCATCAATCAATTTGGGGTCCTTTCGGCGAAAGGTATCCGAAAAGGTTGCGGGAAAAACACGATAGTCAACGAGTATTGAATCAATCGGTAAGGAGGTGAGCCAGACCAGTTGATGGCCGTCTACCGACAACCGGTACATTGTAGAATCATACCCTGCCACCAGAACTGATCCGGGTGCAACAACCTGGGAATCCAACCAGGTATATTCCTGTTGAACCAGCAATCGTTTTGAGCGCCATGACGATTCTTCCTGTGCATAGAGGGCAGCAGTGAAAAACATCAGGCAGACGAATAGGACGAATCGGTTCAAAAGGCGGAAACTCAACAACCGCAGATACTCAACATCAGGTTATATTCAGTACGACGGGTCGGGAATCAAAAGTACAACGAAGCGCGCCACACTTCTGTCATAAGCCATTGTGCACAATTCTGCGTTTTAAAGGTGTTCCCCACCTCATCATGAACAATGTACATTTGCATCATGAAGATTGTGGTTACCGGCGCAGCCGGATTTATTGGGAGTTGTCTGGTAAAACACTTAAATCAACTGGGACATAAAAACCTGGTTTTAGTGGACGACTTCAACAAACCCGGTAAGTCGGCAAATCTCGCCGGCGCCCAATACCTTCAACAAGTGGATCGGATGGCCTACCTCGCCGATCCTGGTTCATATGAAGCAGCCGCGATATTCCATATTGGAGCCCGAACGGACACTACAGAGTTCAATACGGCCATTTTTGACGAACTGAATCTCAATTACTCCAAGATACTTTGGCAACATGCCACCGAACATCAGATACCGTTCATTTATGCATCTTCTGCGGCTACGTATGGAGATGGAGAATTGGGTTTTGACGACCTACCTGAGCGCATTCCGACCTTAAAACCTTTAAATCCTTACGGCCAGAGTAAACAGGATTTTGACACCTGGGTGTTAGATCAGGAAGCCCACCCACCATTTTGGGTAGGTTTAAAGTTTTTTAATGTCTTTGGGCCCAATGAATACCATAAAGGGCGGATGGCATCCGTTGTATTTCACACCTTTCATCAAATTCAGAGAACAGGTAAAATGCGGCTGTTTGAATCACACCGACCAGATTTTAAAGATGGGGAACAAAGTCGTGATTTTGTGTATATCAAGGACGTTCTTCGGGTCATTCAGTTTTGGTTTGAGACGCAACAGCAATCGGGTATCTATAATCTTGGTACCGGAACGGCACGAACCTTTAATGATTTGAGCACAGCGGTGTTTCGAGCGATGAATCTCGAACCTCAGATTGATTATTTTCCTACCCCGGACGACCTTCGTGAGACCTATCAGTATTACACCTGCGCCAATATGGATCGGACCCTAAAAGCCGGATATTCCGGTGGCTTCCATACCTTGGAAGATGCGGTGACTGACTACGTAAAACAGTATCTGATTCCAAACTTAGGATTTTGAGACGATCGCAACTTCGACTGCTTTTTTGGGGATTGCTATCGATAGCCATCGGGCTGATGCTATCCGATCATTTCCGATCAGGAAACAGCAGAGAACAGTCGGAGCAGCATCATCAAAACCTCACGGATCGTACACAAATAGAGCTGAGCCAGCTTATTGAGGCTGGTCATCAAATCGATGATACCCTATCCTCTTGCTGTAAGGTGAGTTTACCCGGTAAGTGGCGGGTATATGCCTTTGACAGCACCGCCATTCGAAAGTGGTCAACCAATGAATGGATTCCGGACAGTTCCATGCGTTCGCATCCCGGAGTTCAGATTGTTCAACATCCCACCGGTTGGGAGTTGGTGCTGTGCAACGACACGCTGGATCGCATATTGGCACATCCGCTGGTGCGGCTTGCACAGGGCAGTTTTGAGCCCAAGACCTATCTCCACTCGTTGGAAGATGTTGGATTTGAATTCACCAAAATTCACACCGAATATTCTGTTTGGGGCGACGAAATTTTCCTATCCTTTTTTGGTGCCGATGGCGGGCATGATCACAATCAGATAGGCATTCTGATTGCGCTGATTCTGCTGCTTATTTGCCTGGGATTATCCAATCGACTATCGGCCTATTCATCCGCGGTTACGGCTCTGATTTTTCTGATGTGGCGGATGGCGTTACACAAAGGATGGTTACACAGCAGTTTGCATTCTGCGCCCGTGTTCGACCCCAAATTTTTTGCGAGTTCGAGCTATCTACCCTCCTTGGGCGATTTGATTCTTCATATTGCAGCCACTGGTTTTGTGGTAATTGGTGTTGTTCGATTGATAAGGCATCGATCAAACACGCCCCTCTGGGTAGGATCGGTGATGTATTCCCTTCTCACCTTATTCATCCTCTTTGCTGCCGATCTGATTCGTGGCCTCATTGTAAGCCTGGTAATGCATTCAAACATTTCATTTGATGTGACCAATTTATCATCACTCAATCGATTTACGGCCTTTGCTGCAGTAGCCGTTTTAGTGATGCTGCTTATTTGGATGCGAGTGGTTTATCTTACCGTGGAGTGGCGAAAGGCCATCCCTAAGAAGTCGTCCACCCTTATTTCTGTTCTGGCCATTTTGGCCTTCGTCACCTTCCAAATGGTAGATGCCAGCCGCACGATTAGTGGGTTGATCCCGTCCATCATTTTGTGCGTCCTCACCTACTTCATCGTTCGAAAATGGGGTGAAAACCGTTTAATGCCAACGTCGTTCCTTTTTCTGGTAATCTGCACCGTATTCTTTACGCAGGCCGTATATGTCACCCAGCAGATTCGGGAACAGGCCTATTTGGAACACTATGCCTCCAAACTCATACTCAATAAGGATTTGGAAGCCGAGTATCGGTTCAAGAGCATGGAGAATGAACTGGTGGAAGAATTTCTTCAGCCGGAAGATTTTGAAAAGTTTGATCAGGTAAAAGACGCTTTTGAAAAACGACTTCGCAGATTGTATTTCAGCGGATATATGGATCGGTACAATATGTTGATCATCAGTTTCGATTCAGCTGGCAACAACATCAACTCCACCACCCGATACAGTTTTGAAGACCTCAACTATCTCTATAATTTTCAAGCCTTTCCCACCCTCTCAAATCACTTTTACCAGGTAAAGAGCAATGAGGTATTCAATGGCTACCTCGCGAAGTTTGAGAACTGTGACCTTCATGGTCATTATGGCAATATTTTCATCCTCCTGGAGCCCAAATTCATTCAGAGTTCGTATGAATATCCGCAGCTAGCCCAAAAGCGGCCGGAGCATAAAATCATTAATCTGGAAAACTATTCCTACGCGATTTACAATCAGAACAAACTGGTTCATCAAAAAGGAAATTTTTCCTATGATTTAATTCTGGATTCATCCCGATTACAGTCGGAACGCGGTTTCGGGATGAACGCCCGTTACAAGCACTTCATCAGCCATCAGGAAGACGGTTCAACCGTGGTACTGAGTCAATACGACAACCGTTTGGTAAAGGCATTAAGTACCTTCAGTTTTAGCTTCACCTTTTTTGCGTTGATCCTGTTGGTGCTCATTCTAACCTGGTGGTTGTATCTTTTCGTTCGTGAGAAAATTGTTCAATCCAGAGGCACTCTGGATGACTATCAATCCTTCAAGTTCAGACGCATTCAGGAGATGGCGCGATGGGGGGTTGATCAGGTCTTTCTAAGCACACGGATTCGATTTGCCATGATGGGGCTGGTACTGGTTGGCTTGTTGATTTCCCTGTATGTGACCATTCAATTCATTCAGGTAAACGATCAACGCAGATCCGAAAATGAACTGATGTACAAAATCCGCGAGGTGGCTAACCAGATCCAAAATGAGGTTGATATCGCCCGAAAACTTCGAGACCCGGAAGCGCGGCAACTGATTGTGAATGAGATTGGCGATGTATTTAAAGTGGAAGCCACCCTCTTTGATCGCAATGGTTTTTTATTGGCCTCCAGCGTAGAAGATCTGTACGAAAATCATTTGTTGGCTCCGGTAATGCAACCCGATGCACTTTCCAAACTGAAGGAAGAGCGGAGTTCACAGATCGTTCAGGTAGAACGGTTGCGAAATGTGTGGTTTACCTCGGCGTACATCCCGTTGTTGGATGAGCGCCGACAAGTTATTGCCTACCTCAATCTCCCCTATTTCTCGCAACAGGATATTCTTGATCAGGAGATTTCGTCTTATACGGTAACGTTTGTGAACCTCTATCTTTTTCTGCTCATCGTGGCATTCGCGTTGGCGTTGATCGTTTCAAGGCGCATTTCCAAACCCCTTCAGATTATCCGGGATAAGATGTCGCGCACCGGCTACGGAACCCGGAATGAATTGATTGAATGGCATCAGAACGATGAGATCGGGCGATTGGTTCAACAGTACAATAAGATGGTGGTTCAGCTGGCTGATAGCGCCGAAAAATTAAGTGCGTCCGAACGTGAAGGTGCCTGGAAGGAAATGGCCAGACAGGTGGCTCATGAAATCAAGAATCCACTTACACCCATGAAGCTCAACATTCAGCATCTTCAGCGAGCTTGGGCCGATGGTAGCGACAAGTTGGAAGATACCTTTAAGCGGGTTACCCATGTGCTCATCGAGCAGATTGAAGGATTGTCGCGTTTGGCAAGTGAATTCTCCAACTTTGCCAATATGCCCGTGGACGATTTTGAGGTTTGCAATTTGAGTGAGTCCATTCTGAACAACATCGTCCTGTTTGAGAAAACCGATAATATCTTCTTCCATTACGGATCACTGGATGAATCCATTCTGGTTTATGCCGATAAGAATCACCTGAACAGGATATTCAGCAATCTGTTCAAGAATGCGATTCAGGCCATCCCTGCTGATCGAAAAGGCAAAATTGATGTGTCTATCAAACGATCATCTACCTCGGTTGACGTGCGTGTGTCCGACAATGGATCCGGCATCGCCCCGGAAAATCAGGCGAAAATTTTTGTCCCTAATTTCAGCACAAAAACCTCCGGGATGGGGCTTGGTTTGGCCATAACCAGAAAGATGATTGAAGCCATGAATGGATCCATCCGCTTCGAAACCAAGGTAGGTAAAGGAACCACTTTCTATTTAACCTTCCCGATCCATCAGGAAGAAAACCCAAGAGTTGAATGAACGAACTCCAATCGTACATACGATCCTATTTTGGTGTGGATGTCGACGATTTGGCCAAATTGGAAGAGCTCTTTAGGGTACAGGACCTAACAAAAGGAGCCTTTCACACGAAGATTGGGAACAGGCATTCCGATTTGAGTTTTGTACGAAGTGGTTATTTGCGTGTGTACACCACCTTCCGGGACAAAGAAGTTACCCAATGGATTGCATCACCCGGTGAGTTTATCACTGATCTATCGTGTTTAATGTTTGAGCAACCGGCTCGGTGGAACATTGAAGCGCTGACGGATTGCGAATTATTTACCATTTATCGATCCGATTACCATTCCATTCATCATCGCATACCCGATTGGGATCGATTGGAAAAGCTGTTTTTATCCAAGTGTTTTGTTTCCATTGAGGAGCGGGTATTCTCGTTTTTATCGCTTTCAGCCGAAGAACGCTACCAGCATTTATTTGAAACCAAACGAGCCTTATTCAATCAAATTCCATTGCAATATTTAGCGTCGATGTTGGGAATGACACCCGAAACCTTTAGTAGGATCCGGCGCAAATCTATTTCTTGACAAATGTCAAGCGTGAGCCTGTAGGGTGTGCTGACCTTTGAACCCACAAAGACACAGCACATGAAATTACAACTTCAAACATTCATTGACATTCAAGCAACTCCGAAGCAAGTGTGGTCCGTATTTGCCAACTTTAAGGCGTATCCGGAATGGAATCCATTCATCACCTCGGTAACAGGAGAGGTGCAAAAGGGAAAATCCATTGCCGCTCGTATCGATGGAAAAATCATGAAACCAACCATCCTGGTTCGCGAGGAAAACCATCGATTGGAATGGTTGGGCCATTTGGGAATACCGGGCCTATTTGATGGCCAACACGGCTACGAAGTTCAGGATTTGGGTAATGGACTCACCCGGTTCACTCAACGTGAACAGTTCAGCGGGATACTGATTCGATTCTTTAAACGCTATCTTCAAAACGATGTACGAGAAGGGTTTGATCAAATGAACAGGGCATTGAAGGCACGTGTTGAATCGGGATTAAACTAAGCGCTATTTGACATCTCTTACCATATAGAATACCATTGATGATACAGTGGGTGGATTTACCCAACGTGACAGGAATTCACCCAGCGTGACAGATGTTCTCACAAATTTTAAGTAGGGATAAAACCTCCCCTACCCCTGCGAAAGTTCGGAGTTTGGAGGCAGGACGAATGAATAGATTCTCCCAACGATGTGAAAATACCCAACGCTGAACAGATTCACCGAACGTAACCCGATATCTCACCAATTTTGAGTAGGGATAAAACCACCCCTACCCCAGTGAAAATTAACCGTTAAATGGGAGATTGAATGCATGAATTCTCCCAACGTCAAACAATTACCCAACGCAGTAAAAAATCACTCAACGCGACAGGATTATTCACCGATTATTTGTAGGGACATACTCACCCCTACCCCGGTGAAAGTTCGGAGTTTGGAGGTTGAACGAATGAACAGTTTCTCCCAACGTCAAGAAAATGCCCAACGACCAGGAAATTCACCAACCGCAACCTGAATTCTCCCCATAATTTCGTAGGGATGCAATCGCCCCTCCCCTGAGGAAAAATAGACCTTACCAACCACACCCTCTCAATCGGTCAGCCACTTAAACGTTTTAATTTCTCCTGGAACCATTTCTAACCATTCGAACCAAATCCCCCGAAAGCTTAAATTTGGACACCTTAATGGTTCATCACATGAAAACCGTACTCAAATTCGTCGCCGTTCTGATGACTCTCTCCATCCATTTCACGCTAAATGCCTGTAAGGATGATGATTCGGACGAGCCCACGCCAACTACCAACACCGAACCCAAGGATACAGTGGTGGAAGTGTCTACCTCTTATGGCAACATGGTGCTCTACATGTATAAGGGAACCCCAATGCACCGGGCAAACTTTCATAAACTCGTTGGGCAGGGATTCTACGATTCAACGGAATTTCACCGGATCATCCCCAACTTTATGATTCAAGGTGGCGATCCGTTGAGCAAGGACGACAACCGAAACAATGATGGCACCGGCGGACCCGGTTACACCATTCCAGCCGAAATTGACAGCAGCAAATACAAACACATCGTTGGCGCGGTTGCCGCCGCCCGCCAAAGTGATGACGTAAATCCATTGAGAGCCTCCAGCGGAAGTCAATTTTACATTGCGGTAAGCGAATCCGGAACCAAACATCTGAATGGTGCGTACACCGTTTTTGGTCGCGTGCTGAATGGCATTGAAACAGCCAACACCATTGTAGGTCAGCCTCGCAACACTGGTAATAACCGCCCCAACGAACGCATAAAAATGGCCATGAAACTCGTGCCGATGACCAAGGCCGAAATCAAAGCCAAATACAACTTCGACGCCGAGTAAATCTCCGTCGGTTTTTCACAAGAAGTCTCAACTTCTCCACATCCGGCTGAATTAGGGCGTTTGCCGCTCATCCCACGGCTTTGGCTTTGGTGAAGTTTACTATTTTCGCCTTCAATCTTAGGGGAAGTTCGTATGTCAGAGGCACAGTACAACCATCGGTTTATCGAACATAAATGGCAGCAGATTTGGCGGGAAAAAGAGCTGTATAAAGTCGAGAATGGAACGCGGGACGGTAAACCCAAATTCTATGCGCTTGACATGTTCCCGTATCCATCCGGTGCCGGTTTGCACGTTGGTCATCCATTGGGCTATATCGCCTCGGATATTGTAAGCCGATTTAAACGCCTTAATGGCTTCAACGTTCTCCACCCCATGGGCTATGATGCGTTTGGACTTCCGGCCGAACAATACGCCATTCAAACCGGTCAACATCCGGCTAAAACTACGGAAGATAACATTCGACGGTACCGACAACAACTGGACAGAATAGGCTTCTCGTTTGACTGGAGCAGAGAGGTTAGAACCTGTGATCCGGACTATTATAAATGGACCCAATGGATCTTCAAGCAGCTCTTCAATCATTGGTTCAATACTCGATCCAATAAGGCGGAACACATCGACAACCTCGTTGCCATTTTTGAGCACGAGGGCAATATCAATGTTCAACACAGTGGCGATAAAGCCGATGACTTCATCGCCGAAGAATGGCTGGAATTTACTCCGAAGGAACGGGAGAAGATTCTTCAGAAATATCGGTTGGCCTTTAAAAAGGAAACCACCGTGAACTGGTGTGAGGAATTGGGAACCGTCCTGGCCAACGAAGAGGTGAAGGACGGCCTGAGTGAACGAGGTGGTTATCCGGTTATCAAAAAGAAAATGTCGCAGTGGTTCCTTCGCATCACGGCCTATGCTCCCCGATTGCTGGATGGTTTGAACACCATTGAATGGAACGATTCGCTGAAGGAAATGCAGCGCAACTGGATTGGTCAAAGCACCGGAGCAGCCATTGACTTCAACGTGGAAGGCCAAACAGAAAAGCTACCGATTTTCACCACCCGACCCGACACCCTATTTGGCGCAACCTTCATGGTATTGGCACCGGAACATCCGTGGGCCAAAACCTTCGCCTCCAAAGACCAATTCAAGGACGTCCAGGAATACATCGGACGATCGTTAAACCGATCAGAGCGCGACCGTATGAGCGATGTGAAAAACATCACCGGTGTGTTCACCGGTAGGTATGCCATCCATCCGTTTACCGGACAACAACTTCCTATCTGGATTGCCGACTATGTGTTGGGCGGATACGGAACAGGAGCCGTGATGGCCGTTCCAGCTCACGACAGTCGGGATTTTGATTTTGCTCGACACTTCAAACTTCCTATTGTTCAGGTCATTAAAGGTGATGAACCGTTCCCTGGAGATGCATCCTACGATGCGAAGGATGGAACGTGCATCAATTCGGATTTCCTGAATGGACTTTCCGTGAAGGAGGCCATCAATCGGGCATTAGAGGAAGTGGAGCGACGAAAAATAGGAAAGCGTCAAACCAATTATCGGTTGCGTGATGCCGGATTTGGTCGTCAACGCTACTGGGGAGAACCCATACCCATCCTTTACAAACACGGCATTCCATCGCCGTTACCGGATTCAGAATTACCGCTTACACTTCCCGATGTGACCAGTTTTAAACCAACAGGCACGGGAGAGTCGCCTCTGGCGGCATTGGATACCTGGACCGATACGGATCATGGAAAACGGGAAACAGATACCATGCCCGGTTGGGCCGGGAGCAGCTGGTACTTCCTGCGCTACATGGATCCCGATAACGAACAAGTCTTTGCCTCACGCGACGCCATCAATTATTGGGGTCAGGTAGATCTCTACCTCGGAGGTGCAGAACACGCTACGGGTCACCTGCTTTACAGTCGGTTTTGGACCAAATTCCTATATGACTTAGGCATGCTGCCATTTGATGAGCCGTTCAAAAAACTGGTAAATCAGGGCATGATTCAAGGCATCATTGAAAGCATCTACCTCCGGAAGGAGAAGATAGACGGTGAGCAGATTCTCAAATGCGCCACCTTGCTTTCGGAAGAGGAAAAGGAAAACGACTTCGTAAAAATTCCGGTGCTGGTAGATTTCATCCGGGACTATGAAAAAACGGATGCCCCATCCTACATGGATCTGCAGAGCTTGAAACTGTTTATCGATTGGCGACCAGAATTCCAGAATGGCAAATTCATCTGCAAAAACGGCGTATGGCAAAACGGCATTTTCGAGCCCAATGGCGATGATTATGAACCGGTTCTCTTCACGGCTTCTGAAATCGGTAAGATGAGTAAATCCCGGTTTAACGTAGTGAATCCAGATGACATCTGCGAAGAATATGGTGCCGATACGCTTCGTCTTTATGAGATGTTCCTCGGGCCGTTGGAGGATGCAAAACCATGGAGTACATCCGGGATCGATGGCGTGTACCGTTTCCTAAGAAAGTTCTGGAAATTATACGTGGACAAAGATGGCAACTACTTGCCAACCGATGCCAAACCGGATGCGGCCAACCTCAAAACACTGCACACCCTTATTGGAAAAGTTCAGGACGACATCGATCGAATGTCGCTCAACACCTGCGTAAGTAGTTTTATGATTGCCGTGAATGAACTCACCGCACAAAACTGCAGCAGTAAGGAGGTGTTGGACAATTTGATCGTGGTTCTGTCGCCCTTTGCACCGCACATTGCTGAAGAACTTTGGGAACGCGGCGGTCATTCCAATTCTGTGGTGGAAGCACGATGGCCAAGATTCCAAGAAAAATACCTCATAGAAAACACCAAGAACTACCCCATCTCCATCAACGGAAAAACACGAACACAGATGGAATTCCCAGTGGATATGGATAAGGCCGAGATTGAAAAACTGGTCTTAGCCAATGATTCCGTTCAGAAATGGTTGGAGGGCAAGGCACCTAAGAAGGTGATCATTGTTCCGGGTAGGATCATTAATTTAGTGATATGACGAAGGAAATTGAAGCGCATTTTAGAGAGGCCTACGATGTCCTGGCCACTTTTCTGAATGATTCAACCAACATGGAAAAAATCCGCCTGGCAGGATTAACCATGTCTGACTCGCTTCGGGCCGGAGGTAAAATCATGTCCTGCGGTAACGGCGGTTCCATGTGCGATGCCATGCACTTTGCCGAAGAACTATCGGGTAGGTATCGGGAAGATCGCAAAGCACTGGCGGCAATTTCCATGGGCGATCCGTCGCACCTATCATGCGTTGGAAATGATTACGGATATGAGTTTGTCTTTTCCCGGTATGTGGAAGCCATTGGCAAACAAGGCGATGTGCTTCTGGCCATCAGTACCAGCGGTAATTCCAAAAATGTGATCAACGCCATTGCGGCTGCACGAAGTTGCGGAATGAAGGTGGTGGGACTAACCGGAAAAGACGGCGGGCAAATGGCCGGTTTGTGCGATGTGGAAATTCGTGCTCCACGATCACCATACGCCGATCGTGCGCAGGAGATCCACATTAAGGTAATTCATTCGCTGATCGACTTCATCGAACGCCATACTGAATGATTGTCTGGATCATTATAGCCACCACTTCCCTGATCAGTTGGCAAGCCTTTACCAACCGAAACCTCTTTGAACGATATGTCTTTAACCCCGATCGCATTTTGCGTGGCGGTGAGTGGATTCGACTGATCGGTTCCGGCTTCCTGCATGTAAATACCATGCACCTCATTTTCAATATGTATGCCTTCTATTCGTTTAGTTGGTTGCTTTTGGCCGAGATGGGAGAAGTTGGTCTGGCGGTTATCTACTTCGGCAGCATGGTCGTGGGAGGATTACTATCCCTGTTGATCCACAAAAACAATAGTCATTACCGGGCGGTTGGTGCATCCGGTGCGGTGAGCGGAGTGGTGTATTCCTCCATTCTGCTTTATCCAAATGGGGGTATCGGAATCATTTTACTTCCCGGATCAATTGATTCATGGATATTCGGTTTACTCTTTATGGCCTTTTCGATTTATGGAATCCGATCCAATCGGGATAACATAGGTCATGAAGCCCATTTAGGTGGAGCCATTGCCGGCGTGCTCATTACCGTGATTTGGTTCTGGGGACAAGGCCGGATCGAAAGCTGGATCATTTGGACCATGCTGGTTCCAACAGTTGCCTTCCTCCTTTTGCTTAGATACAAACCAGAATGGATATTACCCAAAACGAAATCCGGATTTCAAGTTCAGATGCCCACGAAATTTCATGGGAAACGCCCACCATTAAGTGAAAACCGTCAGCGCGAACTGGACCGACTACTTGAAAAGGTAAACCGGGTGGGGATAAATGGTCTTTCGATCGGGGAACGACAGCGATTGGAGGATTTGCGCAAATACATGGACGAATGAAATGGAACATATTTCCAGCGCATCCAACAACCTGATTAAGCACATCATCCGCTTGGAAAAGAAGCGGGAGCGATTTGCGCAAAAGCAGATCGTTGTTGAAGGTATTCGTGAAATCATCAAGTTGTCCAAATCCGGCATTCAACCCATTGCGATGGTTCTGAATGAACATTGGCAGGGAGAAGAGCTACAGAACTTTACGGATCAGGTGGCGGCACAACGTGTGGTTACGGCTTCAGACGACGTCTTTCGAAAAATTTGCTACCGCGAAGGAGTGGCCAATGCCGTGGCAATTTGTCCCATGCCATCCACCTCACTGGAGCACCTTCAAGTTCCGGGAAATCCGCTCATTATCATTCTCGAAGCACTGGAAAAACCAGGGAATATCGGGGCGATTTTTCGCTCGGCCGATGCCGCTGGCGCCGATGCCGTAATCCTGGCAAATCCGTTAACAGATGCGTTTAATCCCAACATCATTCGGGCTAGCCTGGGCACCCTGTTCTCCGTACCATTTGCCGAGGCCGATAACGAATCGGTTCATGCATGGTTGAGAAAACACTCCTTTCAAATTATCTCCACGTATCTGGAAGCCAACCAATCACCCTATGGTGAAAACCTGGATCGCCCTACAGCCATCGTTATGGGAACAGAAGCAACAGGCATTTCAGACTTTTGGATCAATCATAGTGATGCCCTGGTAAAAATCCCCATGCACGGAGAAGCCGATTCCATGAATGTTTCAACCTCAGCTGCCGTGATGTTGTACGAAGCAGTTCGTCAGCGATTGGATTCCTGAAGGGTTCGTCGCCACTGAATCAATCCCACCACACTCAATATGGCATAGACCACCATTTGTCCGGCCAAGACATTGGAATCCTTGTAGTGATAGATGAACACGGATGCGGTGTTCAACAGGATCCAAAACCACCATCCCTGAAGTACTCGCTGGGCCTCCATATACGTAGCTACCAGACTAAACGATGAGGTGGTGGCATCAACCCAGGGTAGATCGGCATCGGTGTATCGGGACATGAAGGTTCCCAAGGAGACCGAGCCCAGGATCCCAAACACCGTCCCTAAGAGGATCTTTTGAATGGTCCAACGCTGAACCGGTATTTCCTGGTTGGGTTTCGAGTCCTTTCGCCATCGGATCCAACCATACACGCCCAACAAGGCATAGATTAAGTACAGTATGGCTTCGGAATACAACCGTTTCTCGTATGATCCCCATAACGCCACAACCAGCAAAGAACCCAATATTCCGAAGATCCAGCAGATCACCTTTCGTTGGATGAGAAAGATCAGAAACAGAAGGTTGAAGATGGCACCAGTCCATTCAATCCATTGACTTTGAGCAGGGGTCAATGACCAAAGTACATCCGAGGCGGAAATCACGTTGCGAAAATACGGCACAAAAAAACCGGTAACAGAAGTTACCGGTATAACACATGAGACTTGATCCATATAGGATAGTCTGTAATCGTCTTCGTATTGAATCGATTGATCACTTCCTCCTACCCAAACTATATGCCATAAAATAGTGGCTATCACAACTGCCTGAATATGTGTTTATTAAACACTTGTTGATGGGGCTAATCGTTTCAGTATGAATCGGATCACTCCCAATCTTGGAATGTTTCGAATAGGTTCGGGAATGCCTTCAAAAACATGACGGATTTACCGCTGGCAAACAAATTAAACTAACTTCGGAGCATGGGTTTGGACATCCTTTTTTTCGTGGTTGCATTAACCATTTTGCTCATTGCCGCCAAGTACTTTACGGAAGCCGCCGAGCGAATTGGGTTGGCGATGCACATGTCGCCATTCATGGTAGGTGTGGTGATTGTTGCCGTTGGAACATCCCTACCGGAACTCATTGCCGGAATATTTGCGTCTACAAGTGGGAAGACAGAGTTGGTCATCGGAAATGTGATCGGAGCCAATGTCTCCAACATCTTTCTTATCCTGGGCGTCACCTCTCTAGCGTCCCGAAAAAGTATCCACCTGGGAGAAGAATATATCTTTATTGACCTGCACTTCATGTTGGGTTCGTCAGCTATGCTGGTCTTGTTTCTCATGGATGGCACCATTACCTGGATTGAGGGAGTTTTATTGCTGGTGGGATTTGTAGTGTATCAGGTCTACCTGGCCCGATCAGAAAAACCGGAAGCCGTTCACACGCTTACCGAAGTAGATCAGGAAGAACTCAAACGAACCTTTCCCTGGAAGGATGTCGCCATTGTGATATTGGCGGCAACAGGCGTATTCTTTGGCGCTAAATACACCGTTGAATCGGTTATTTCCATAGCCACTTCCGTTGGTGTGAATGAGGCCATCCTTGGTTTAACGGCCATGTCCATTGGTACTACCCTGCCGGAATTAACGGTGAGCATTGCCGCAGCCAGAGCAGGGAAACCTGAAATAGCTGTGGGAAATATCCTTGGCTCCTGCATCTTCAATGCGTTTTCGGTGTGTGGTGTGACCTCCTTGATCCACCCCATAAGTTTACCGGAAGAAATTCATTGGCTGGCCATCAGCTTCCTCATCACCGCATCGGTCTTTTTCTACCTCCTAAGCCAGGATAAAAAAGTCTCCCGCTTTGAAGGCATGCTCTTTCTGTTGTTCTACATCATCTTTGTGCTAAAAATCGCCCACATCGCCTGATGCCACAAATTCCGGATCCCATTGAATTGCTGTATGCGTACAGCAATGGCTACTTCCCAATGGCTCATCCAGAGCATGACAACATGGTGTACTGGCATCGGCCGGATAAGCGCGGCATCATTCCTCTGGAGAACTTTCATGTGTCAAAAAATCTACGCCGGCTCTATCGAAATGGTCCGTTTGAGTTTGCCATGAATACAGCGTTTGAAGAGGTCATCAGAGGCTGCGCCGATAGGGATACCACCTGGATTAGTGATGAAATTATTCGGGTGTACTCTCAGCTGCATGAGATGGGACACGCCCACTCCTTTGAAGTGTGGCGCGATGGACAGTTGGTGGGTGGATTGTACGGCATTCGTCTAAAACGTGCCTTTTTTGGTGAGTCGATGTTTAGCCGGGAAAGCAATACCAGCAAGCTGGCGTTGGTTTATTTGGTGGATTACATGCAATCGGATGATATGACGCTGTTGGATACGCAGTACCTCAACAATCACCTCAAACAATTTGGAGCAGTAGAGATCCCTGATGATCAGTATATGGAGTTGTTGGAAGCCGCTCTTACGGATGAATCGGTGGGTGAAGTATCCAACGATTAATCAAACATTTCAATACAAGCACATGGGCGCTGTTCTATATTGCAACCATGAATCTTCGCATCATCAAACGATACCTTATTTTATCTGCTTGCCTCGTCGCCTCCATACTTCAAGTGCAGGGCAAAGAAGGCAAATACACCGATACGCTGGACCTTCGGGATGACCTTTCTCTGGCCGGTTTTGGGTTATTGGATTCCGTTGTTCAGGATTATCGGGTCTTTATTACCGGAGAGAACCACACCTTCATGGAAAGCAACAGCAAGTTGTGGTTGAAAACCATTCAATACCTGCATCAGCATGCCGGCCTAAAAACCATCATGATCGAATACGGTCAAACCAGCGGCTGGCTCATCAATAAATACATCAATACCGGAGATACTTCACTGTATCGCGTTCTGAAAAATTACGCATTCAAGGAGTATTCAGATGCGTACAAAGGACTGATGGAATACAACATGGCCCTGCCGGAAAAGGATCGGTTAACCCTGGTTGGCGTTGATCTGGAGCGCGGGGTGAATTCAGCGGTTAAAGTGCTGAGTTTATTAATTCCACGCGATAAGGTACCTCATGATTCCATCGACATTCACATTGAGAGTATCCTGGGACTAGCCATGTTTCAGGATCGGGAATACTATAATGACGATGAAGAAGAGGAGGAGGATTTTTCTTATGGCCGATACTCTGTGACTCAGACGCTGAATCTGGTGATCGAAAATTTTCGAAATCATCCGGAGCTGTATCAGGAATTTCTCGACTCCAACTTTGACATTTTTAGTCATACCATCACCAATCTGGAAGATGTTCGCAGGTGGCACGAAATGGAAGAAAACAGCACCATTCAGGATTATGTATACCGGGAAAAGTACATGTACAAGCGGTTCAAGGAAGAGTACCTGGCACGTGGAGGCACCTTCTACGGGCAGTTTGGTCGATGTCATTCAACTAAAAAATTAGCCGATAAAAATTCATGTGGGTGGTACAGCTTTCGAAGCTTTGCTCACCGACTCAAAAATGATCCCGACATGGGATTAAAGGACCAAATTCTATCCATAGGTGTATTTTATGAAGATGATGACTTCAGTAATTACGATTGGAAACCGATCCAAAGCAAGGTAGAAAAGTTGTTCTCCAAGTTGGATGATGATCGCGTCCTGCTCTATGATTTTGCATCCGATACCGCATTGCACAATTTCTTTAAAGAGGACTTCGATTTCGTTTTCCTCAACACCACTTCACCCAGTGAAGATCATCCCTATTTTGACATAGACGATTATAACTTTGACCAAAGCGCTACATACGATTTCTGTTACATGTACACGAGATCGCAATTTGATCTGGATCAACTCAACCAAATCTTTACCGGCGTCACATTGGAACAATTTTCCAATACCCTCGTATCGCATGGCATTGAATTCTCATCCAATGAGGAAGATGGATTTGTAAGCCGAACAACGCTGGGTTGGTTTACCGGTCAATCCATCACCACGGTTGAGAACAGTACTTATTCCAATACGGTCCGACTAAAGGGTTGGTCTTATAACAACCTTTCGATGTATAACTTCCTTCGGAACATGAAGGCAGTAGATTTACTCCTCGGCGTAAGCCTGGGATATACCCAATTGATGATGGATATTCAACAGGATTACGAAATCAACTCCACCTCTGTGAACAATGCCAACATCGGAAATCAACGCGTAGTTCGTTACACCAATCCGGGTATCACAGCCGGAGCCGTTGCCGGTGTAAACCTCACGGCCGGTAAGTTGACGCTGGGTGGGTCATACGGGATTCAAAAAGATCTGTCCAAAACCAAGTGGATGTCGGTTGACCGACTCCGCACCGGTCCCAAAACCAGTTTGACCTCACCGTATCTCGCGCTTCGTCTTGGTGTGCGGATTGATAACTAAAAGAGTTGAGAAAGGACCTCGAGCTTATTCTCGGTCTCTTTCCATTCCGATTCCGGAACAGAACCGGAATTGATGCCCGCACCGGCGAATTGAAGAATCCCGTTGTTGTAAACACGCGCACATCGGATATTGACAAATAATTCCAACTCATCACCGGTCTCAAATCCCAGATAACCACCATATAATTGGCGGCTAAATCCTTCATTTTCCTTGATGAATTGCAATGCTTGAGATTTCGGAGATCCGCCTAACGCTGGCGTTGGATGAAGATCATCGATCAATTCCTGAGTCCATCCAGGGTGATCTAATTCTCCTCGCACCTCTGAACACAAATGTTTGATCTTCCCGGCAAATCGATCCTGTACACCACTGGAGGATACAGATTGTAAGCCATGTTGTTCAAATACCTGCTTTAAGTAGCCATCCACCGTTTCCTGCTCGCGGTACTCTTTTTCCGTCCACTGAGAATCACCCTGAGACAATCGGGTTCCCGCCAATGCCATAGCACTGGCAACACCCTGATGAACCCGAAGCAATTGCTCTGGACTGGCTCCAAACCACAGCCCCCATTTGGGCAGGTAGCTCAGATATACAAAGGCATCATTCACCTCAAATAACCGCTGCATCAAGGTTGGGACATGAATGGCCTCCCGGTAAAAGGCCTGTCGTGCCAGCACCACCTTTTCCAGGTTTCCACGATGTATGAGGTCAACGGCTTTAATCACCATGTTCTGGTACGCCGCCGATTCATGCAGTTCATTCTGAAAGGCCGTTGTGGAGACATCACGCAAAAGGCCATCAAGGTTAGTTAAATCAAACTCCGAAAGATTAACGAAGTACGTTTGATGATCTCCATCAAAACTCGCCACATGAAATTGGGTAGGAGCTCCGTCCTGAAACCGCCCCAGTTGAATGGTTGCATCTCCCGGACGTTTAAAAAGGATAAACGGCTCCCCTTCCATTTCAGGCAGATTTTGGTTTGGGCAACACGGCCAGTGTCATTCGGATCGCACTGATCAGCCGGTCCTGCTCATCCGTCACATCAATGTTCCATACCTGGGTGGATTTCCCGACATGCAACGGCGACGCCACCCCCAAAACATACCCTTCCCGAATAGGCTTCAGGTGATTTCCCTTAATCTCCAATCCAACACAATAGTGGCCGGGATCCACAATTAGATTCCCCGCTAAACTGGCCGCTGATTCTGCCAGTGCCATACTGGCTCCTCCGTTCAATACTCCAAACGGCTGAATGGTGCGATGATCCACCGGCATCTTCATGATTAACCGATTGTCCGATACCGACACTACCTCCATCCCCAATGCCTCCGATAGGGTTCCCTTCAGAAGATGATTGAGATCGTTGATATTGATATTTTTGTTGGCAAACACCATCGCAGCGATTTGAGCACAAAGAAAACGATTTATATCGTCAGACACGGACAAACCGATTACAACAAACAAGGCATTATTCAGGGAAGTGGAATCGATTCTGATTTGAACGAAACCGGCATCCGGCAAGCACATAAATTCCATCAGACATACGGCCACATTCCCTTTGATGCTGTGTATACGTCTCAGCTCCGCCGAACTCAACAAAGTATGCTACCCTTTGCATCTGCCGGACATCAGCTCATTGCCCGACCGGAATTCAACGAGATTAACTGGGGCATTTACGAAGGCGTAAAATCAACCCCGGAACACAAAGAAAAATACTCCGCTATTGTCAATCGCTGGAAGGCTGGTTTTCTAGATGAACCCATCGAAGGAGGTGAAAGTCCCAATGCGCTTTTCGCGCGACAAAAACGTGGGTTGGATCATCTGTTGACGCGTCCTTCAGATGAACTCATCCTGTTGTGCATGCATGGACGAGCCATGCGCAGTTTTTTGTGCCTCTTGCTGAATGAACCCCTGCGTGAAATGGATCAGTGGGAACACACCAATTTCAGTTTGTACGTCGTAGAAATGACGGGGTATGATGGAAGCTTAAAAGTGAGAAATGAAATCAGTCATACCATCGTCTAGATGGTCATGATCTCTTTCTCTTTCTGGGCGATGATGGAATCAACCTGAGCCGAGTAATCATCCGTTTCCTTTTGAACACGGGTTTCGGCATCCTTGGCCATATCCTCACTCAATCCGTCCTTTTGCAATTTCTTGATGTCGGTGTTGGCATCCCGTCGCAAGTTTCGCAAACTGACCTTGGCATTTTCAGATTCCGTTTTGATGGTCTTTACCAAAGACATCCTGCGTTCTTCCGTAAGTGGTGGAATGTTGATGATGATGATCTCGCCATCGTTTTGAGGATTGTACCCCAGGTTAGCATTGATGATACTTCGCTCAATGTCACGGAGAATGGTCTTTTCCCACGGCTGCACTACCAAGGTACGAGCATCGGGTGTATTGATGCTTCCTACCTGATTCAATGGAACCATTGACCCATAATACTCCACCTGCACCCCATCCAGCATGCTTGGATGAGCCTTACCAGCACGAACCTTGGTTAATTCGGCTCGAAGGTGATCCAGGGCCTTGTTCATGTTGTCCCGGAGATCAGAAAAGATGGGTTTTAAGGAATCGTCCATGATCAAAATTTTTACAAACCTAACGGATTCAGCCGATTTGTTACCATCACAAATATTCCCAAAAAATCAGATTCCACGCGAACACAAACAGGATGAGATAGATCAACCCCATCCATTGATTTCGAATCCATCCCACACCAAACGCGAGTAAGGCCACCAACGCAATGGTAGATACGGCCAGATGTTGAGCCACGGCCTCACCCATTAAAACAGCGATGATCAATCCAAACAGGAATTGAAGAAATAAGGTGGATATAATCTTCCGGTTGTGATTCTGCATAAAGGTGAGCTCGCGATTCATGACCGGATAAACAACCAGTGCTCCAATGAACAAGACGATAACAGGATACAGGACAATGGGTTGCAGCAAAGCCGTTAAATCCAGATGAAGATGAGTGTACGGGTTCAATTGGTTTAACACCCAATTTTCCGATATGAAATACCACGCGGTAATCCATCCCGGGATCACAACAATCAGGACCGACAACAGGAAGAGCAGAAATCGGTTAAAATCCAGCAAGGCAAACTGGTTCAGCACCAGGATGATCATAGGCAGCATCATCAACCCAGGCGAGTAGAATAAGACCGCCAATCCGAACAAGGTTCCAACATCCATGTACAGCTGCAACTCACCAATTTCTTCCTCATTGAGGTGGAATAATCGATTGTAGAGCAAAAAAAGCAGCAACACAAAAACCATCTCACCAGGTTGATTGAATACACCGGGGGTAGACAGTGAAAACGCCATCAAAAAGAAGAACGGCCAGGTAGTACGCTCTTCAAAAAACTGAAATCGATTCAGGAAGGCATTTACCATCAACCCGATCATCAACAAGATGAAATAGCTCAAACCTACCAGAAGTGCCGGAGGAATCTGGACAGGCGTCCCACCAAAAGACCATGACAAATGGGTACTCAGATCGCTAACCCCATGGACTATCATTAATCCCTGCCCCGATACCATCAGCAGCAGGCCCAATAACAGAGCGGCAATTCCACCGCGATGAATCAATCGGATCACTTGGGATATTCCAGTTTCAGCAGGGCAAATTTCTTGTCCTTGGACACCGGCAATATTACTTTATTGTAGCCGATTTGACGGGCTTCTCTTGGAATCACAGAAATGTATTCTTCGCTGGATCGAATCAGTATTTTATGATTCATTTCCCCGTCTGAGGTGAAGGTATATTGGATCACATCCCCGTTGGTGCGAAGCCGGTCGTTATAAATCACATAAATCCTCGAACGGGTGTTGGCCGTAATGATGGACGAATAATACCCTCCATCGTTTAGCGAACTTTGACTCTTATTGATCAAATGATACCAACGGATGCGCAGATCCGGTTCAAGAGCCATCACCAGAACATCCTCATAGTTGTAAATATTCCGGGAAGTAGACTGTGGTATACCGTTGACGTAAATAACGTCGGATTCAAAGGTGAAGGACGACCGCTCGGCAACGATGCTCAAACCACCGTTGGAGTTGGGCAATACATCGAGAATTTTAAAATTCCGGACACCTTCCAGACCAACCGTTGGGTTTTCGCCAGTGAGGACCGATTTGAAATCAGCCGAGAATTCATGGTATTGGGCTTTGGCTGCGCCGATGCCGATGGGCTTGATGTAAAAGTTGAACAATCCAATGATGTCATGCACCTCCTCCACTCCAGAATAAAAGGCCGTTATATTGATCTTATTTTGACCCCGATCCCAGGACATGTGCGGTCCCATCAATACAAAACCTGAATCGATGATTTCAAAATCATGCATGGAATCCGACGCCGGATTGTACCAAAATAACCGCCAGTCCAGCGGCACCTCGCTATTCCTGCGGGAAGTGAGTTCGTGATCATTCACCAGATAATAGGCATTGCCGGAATTGTCGACCAGAATATCGTGAAGGGCAAAAGCGTCGTACTTCACATCCAGCTCCCATCTTTTTGAATGGACCAGTTTCAGAGAATCGTCCAACAACGCGGAAACCAGTACCCGATTCCCATCGGCTGATTGCTCGGTGTGCGTAATGAGGAATCGCTTCCGGTCATTGGAAATCCGGATCCGGAAGTCGCCCTTGTCGTAAAAATCATTCAAGGTCGACTCCAGAATAATCTGCTCTTCACCAATGGGTTCAACGTCGTTATCATACACCTGATACACCACCTGATTGCGCATCTCCTTCCGGTTAAATCGGCTGAGGATGAGGATAATCCGATCCTTCTGCAACTCCACGTGCAGCAACCTGGATTTTTTCAGAACGATGGAACGCGACAAAGCCAACCCCATTTGATGTCGGTACCGCTCAATGATGATGCTTCGAGACAAAAATTTATTGCGATATCGAAGCAGATAAATCCCATCCGAATTCTCACCAATTACACTCGTAAAGACCGCACTTCCCTTCAGTTTTCGGCTGTTGGACCATTCCATGGATTGAGCCGATGAAACAGCGACCAAACCGATCATCAAACAGAACCATAGGAATAGATGCTTTTTTCTCAAATTTGCAGGCCTTTACCAGCCGAATATATAACAAAGGCAAACCAAAAAAAGTATACGAATTGAAACCCAGTTCTTTTCAAGTCAAGACCGAAACCCGTCCCGAGCGAGCTGTTTTAGTGGCCGTTGAAGTGCAAACGCAAACAGAACTTCAAACGCGCGATTACCTGAAAGAATTGGAATTCCTCACGTATACCGCGGGTGGTGAAGTACTTAAAACCTTTGTTCAGCGACGTCAAATGCCCGATCCCAAGACCTATGTTGGCACCGGGAAGCTGGCCGACGTGGTTGAGTTTGTTAAGAATCATTCCATCGAAATTGCCGTATTCGATGATGAACTCACGCCTTCTCAAATCCGAAACCTGGAAAAGGCAATGGAATGCCGGATCATCGATCGAAGTACCCTCATTCTGGACATTTTTGCCCGCAACGCCCGAACTGCCCGAGCGCGTACTCAGGTGGACCTGGCCCAAAGCGAATACCTTCTTCCTCGATTGACACGTATGTGGACCCACCTGGAAAAACAACGGGGAGGAATTGGTATGAAGGGCCCGGGAGAGAAGGAGATTGAAACGGATCGACGTGTGATTCGCGACAAAATTTCCAGGCTCAAGAAGCAGCTGGAAGACATCGACAAACAAAGTGTCACGCAGCGAAAAAGCCGCACAGATGAATTGCGTATCGCCTTGGTTGGCTACACCAACGTGGGAAAGTCAACCCTCATGAATGCCCTCACCAAAGCCGGCATTCTGGCGGAAAACAAGCTGTTTGCCACCTTGGATTCCACCGTCCGCAAATTGGTCCTGACCAAAGAAGATCCCGAGCGCTATTATCCACCCATCATCACCCTACTTTCGGACACGGTTGGATTCATCCGTAAGTTACCGCATCAACTCATCGAAAGTTTCAAATCCACGCTGGATGAAATCAATGAAGCCGACGTGCTGATTCACGTGGTTGACATTTCACATGTACGGTTTGAAGAACAAATGGAAGTAGTCAAGCAAACCTTGGTAGACATCGGCGCAGCCAATAAACCAACCATTGTGATCTTCAACAAAATTGACCAGTACAACCCGGAACCCACGTCAGACGACATATTTGAAGATCAGGCCTATTACAACCTGTCCGACTTCAAAAACATGTGGATGGGACGGGAAAATGATCCAGCCATTTTCATTAGCGCATTGGACAAGGATGATGTATCGGAATTGCGTCAACGGCTGTATGACATCTGTGCCGATCTGAACCGAAATTAATTTCCGATCAGGCATTTACCTGCCGGATTAATCAGGTATGTATTCTGAAAAAATGAATATGAAATACCTGAGTCTCTTTCTTACTGCGATGCTGCTGACCCTAACGCTTCAGGCAGAAGAAGACGAAAAAATTATCTCCTCGAAAATCGACAAGGTCACCGTGTTTATGCAAGGTGCCCAGGTGAACCGGACAGGTTCCATCCTCATTCCCAAA
The DNA here is from genome assembly GCA_020635355.1 of Flavobacteriales bacterium. Taxonomy (GTDB): domain Bacteria; phylum Bacteroidota; class Bacteroidia; order NS11-12g; family UBA9320; genus WGNA01. The sequence goes on along the minus strand of JACJZW010000006.1, from coordinate 137,775 downwards.
GGAACCTCCTACATCGTTTTTGACGATGTGTCCTCATCCATCAATACACAAAGTATTCAGGCCTCCGGCGTGGGCAACTTCACCATTATGGACGTGCAGTACCGATACCAATTTCCTACTCCGGAAGAAGTGGACAACTCCTTACCCAATCACATTCAGAATCAAATAGACGACTTAAACGATACCCTTCGATACATGGCTGTTGTCCGAAGAAATATCAACGATCGTCAAACCGCTTTGCAAACCGAACACAATCTCATTCTGAATCATCCACTGATTAAAGGGCAAGGTAAAAAGATTGATTCGCTGGATTTACTGGTGGGAACTGTAGCTTTTTTGCAGGATCAACTCATTGACATTGCAAGTCGGCAAATGCGACTTCAGCTGGAAACCAATGTGTTGGATAAAAGAGAAAACGACGTACGGAAGAAACTGATGGCCTTGCAGAATTACAACGCCAATAAACCCAAGCCTAAACCCACTCAACCCAAACATCAGGTGCTGGTCTATGTTACGTCAGAGCAAACCTTGAATGCCACGCTCAGCATCAATTATGCGGTGAACAATGCCGGTTGGTATCCGTGGTACGACATAAAGGCCAAATCGGCCTCTGATCCCATTGAGCTGGTATACAAGGCTGCGGTGCATCAAAATACCGGAGAGGATTGGTCAAATGTCCGCCTCACCGTATCCAATGCCAACCCATTACGGAGTGCCACTAAACCGATTTTACCGGTTTGGTACATCAATTACTACGTTCAGCGTGTGCAGGCTACTTCGGCCATGAAGAAGGTGCCCTATATGCAACGGGAAAGCAAAGAAGAAATGGAAGATATGGCACTGGCAAAAGATGAAGATGTACGTGCCGGTATGGCTGATGATTACACCCAGCGGATGCAGAATTTCACCTCCGTGGAATTTGAGATTGATTTGCCTGCCCGCATCAAAAACGACGGCAAGGCGCACTTTGTGTCAATCGCCCGAAATGAGTTGAAAGGCACCTTCCAGCACTACATCGTTCCCAAACTGGATAATGACGCCTTTGTGGTAGCCAACGTGGTGGATTGGGAGAACCTGGACTTACTGCCCGGCAATGCCAATCTCTACTTTGGAAACACCTATGTGGGACGAACGGTTCTGGATCCAACCATCGTGACCGACACCCTAAAACTCGCCATGGGACGCGATCATTCCATTGCGGTAAAACGAACCAAGCTCGTGTCCGAGACCAAATCAAAGATCATCGGATCTGAAAAGGTGTATACGGCCACGTATCAAATTGAAGTGCGAAACAATGGGACAAGTGAAACGCGTATAACCATTGAAGATCAAATTCCGGTCACCACCAATGAAAAAATCAAAATTGAATTGGAGAAAGCAGATCGGGCCAAAATAGACGACCGAACAGGTTTCCTAACCTGGGATATTAAGATTGGCTCAAAGAAAACAGAGAAGTTGACCTATACCTACAAGGTCACCTATCCAAAGGATCAAACTATAGCAGGTTTGTGATTGTCGTTTGTCAGTAAATGGGGGCCACTGTGTCCCCATTTTTTTATGCTCAAACGGAATTATATTAACTTCGTTTGATCCACCAACAGGCCCATCACATGAGTAATTTTATTCAATCCAATTATCGTCGCATCTTACTGGATTCCGTGTTTATGTTTTTCGTGATGATTGGCTCCAACGCCATTGCAAACTTCGCCAGCAACGAACCTGCGTTGGGGACGAACCCCGGAAAAATGGTCCTGTTTGCTGCCTTGTTGAGTTTGCCGGCTGGACTGGGATATGCATGGTTGAATCGAAAATCCAGAGCCAATAAAAGTTAGCGGGTTTGGTAACTCTAAGATCAAAAAGCAAAGATCAAAATGTTGTAGAACATTCTCCACCAATCATCCCGAATCTGAAAGGTTGTAAGGGTGGAAGTACGAAAGGGCGTGAGGGAATTTTGGCTTACTCGGCCTACTCACCCAAAATCCCGAATCCCGAATCCCGAATCTGTACTCCGTCCTTAGATAGGTTCTAGCTACCAATTTAACCGCAAAGACGCTAAGTGCGCAACGTGAACGCAAAGTGTTTATGATCAACACTTCCCTCTTAAACACATCCCGAATCCGTAATCCCGAAACACGAATTCGTCCTCTATTCCCTGCTCTTAATCACCAAATACTGAAGCAGTTTGGCCTTTTGCCCGTCGTTGATGAGGACTTCATTTTTATTGACCATACCTACCATCTTAGGGACAATGGAGTTGAGCTGTTCCTCCGTGTAGTTGGACACGTCCTTCATGGCGTGACATTTTGTACACTTAGTTTCATAGATGGATTTAGCCTCGGCCATATCGGCGCTGGACATCGTTGCTTCCGTGGTTTCTTGCTTTTCGATAACCTTGGTTTCTGTTGTTACAACTTTCTTGGATTTGCAAGCAGTAAAACCAAGTAGGGTGCTAAAAAGGATGGCTGCGCCAATAGATCGTTTCATAAATAAAATCTTCGGAGGCAAGATACATATTTCAAGTCATTCACCATGCGGATTATCGAGTGCCGATTCCCTTAGGCTTTTGTATCTTCGGCATGCCTATGTCCCGATTCCTCTTCCTATTTAACCTCCTTGTTTGGACGATGCAGCCGCTGATTGGTCAAACCATCCTGCGGCATTTTGAACCGGCCAACGCGACGTATCCGTATCCAACCGTATATAAACAATACGTTAGTAGGTTTGACCTCAATCAATCCATTCAACTCGAATCCATTCGAATCAAATGCAGCGGTCCGGCGGGTGCCTCCGCTCAAGTCACCTTGCTGGGTCACGAAGCGGGAACATCCTTTCCCCAGGTAGAGCAGCCAATCATTGCTCCTATTGCCGCCATCAAACAAACAGGCGAGGATGAGTGGATTACGGTCAAGATTCCTCGTGTCATTGAATTTTCGGGTAATCAGTTTTTTGTCGTGATTCAGGATTTGTCCGGTGGATTCAAGCTCTACGCCGATGTGGCTACTCGCGAAGCAGGGTGTTCCAGTAGCAATGGTGGTGATTTCTATTATGCCTGGTTAAAAACATCGTCGGATCAATGGACCATCGCAACGCGCAAAAGCTTCGCGGTTGAAGTGGTGGGACAATCCAGTTCAATCCCCAAACCCTACTTTGAGGAGAAAACGGTTGAAATGGGTCTGGACCCCAATTTATCCAATGCTTCCATGGCCGTTGCAGACATCAACAACGATCACTATCCGGACATTCTGGTAGCTGGTCGGTTATTCATGAATCAAAACGGCAAGACGTTTGAACAAGACACCACATCGTATTCGTCGCCCGGTGCAGCTCGCGCCAACGCCTTGGTAGATATCGATAACGATGGTGATTTGGATATCATTCTGCTGGATGTGGGAGCAACATCGTACATCGCTGAAAATACCGGGAATGGTTTTACCAATCACGAAGTGACCCTGCCTGACCTGAACAGCATTAATTCGGCAAGCTTCGCCGATTTAAACAAGGACGGCTTCCCCGATCTCTTTGTTTCTCAGCTTTGGGGCACCTATCCGGTGCCGAAGCCCAACTACCTCTTCCGGAACAATGGTGATTTTACGTTTACCGATATCACCACATCCATCTATCCCAATCATCAAGGTGAGTTCAATTATTCCAATAACACAGCCTGTGATCCCGATCAGCCTGCCACCTGGACACCCAACCAAAATAAAAACAGACGAAGCAGAGGATCCCGATTTGTTGACTTTGATCAAGACGGCGATTTGGACTTGTACGTAGTCAATTACTTTCTGGAACAGGACGAGTTATATGTAAATGACGGTACAGGCAATTTCTCGGACGTTTGTGCGGCCAAAAACATCGACCGAAATCAAACCGGATCCAATCACGGCACGGGAGTAGATTGGGCTGATTTTGATGCCGATGGCGATATGGATCTGCTATTAGCACAGTTTGCCCACCCCGCGTACGCCAAGCAATATGATCACCGGGCCACCACTGTGTATGTGAATGATAAGGGGAACTTTACCGATTTAAATGCAGCCAACCAATTAGTGGATGCACCCTCCGGAATTGAATTTGAAGAAACATACGCCGGAGCGGCCTGGGGCGATTTCAATAACGACGGTTATGACGACTTCCTCAATACCGTTTATTACGGTTGCAGGTATGTGAAAATGTTTCAGAATAAAGGAGATCGGACGTTCTCCAATGTGACTCATTCGGCTGGGTTCAGTGGTATTAACACCGGGCAGGACGCCGTTTGGGCCGATGTAAACCTGGATGGCAAACTCGATTTGCTTACCGGAGAAGGAAATCGCATCCGACTCTGGATGAATCAAACCGAAACCACCGGCAACTTTCTTCGTTTGAATTTAAAGCCAACCAGCGGCAATACCAAGGCAATTGGAGGAACCGTGTTGGTTGAATATGACGGTCATAAAAAGATGTTGGATGTGGTGTGCGGTCAAGGTCAGCGCATGCAAAAAACCTATACGCTTCATGTTGGAATAGGCAACGCCAACTGGGCTGATAAGGTAACCGTGACCTGGCCGGATCAATCTCAAGACGTCCACACCAACCTGAACGCCAATCAAGCCTATACCTTCCATCAGGGCACCGTCATCCAAAACCAGCGCACCAATCAAATTCTATCCCTCCAACCCAATCCGTCTCATCAGAGCACGGTGGTAACCGTCCAAACTATTTCTGCGGGTGTTAAAATGCAAGTGGTGAATACCATCGGTCAACTGATAGAAGAAGTGGAGTTGAGTCAAGCTGGACGCCATGACGTGGAGTTAAATAATCCGAGTTATCGTCCGGGCATCTACTTTATACGGCTTGATGGCGACCAGGTTCAACTTTATGTCCTTTAAATAAGTTAGGCTTTAATTAACGTATCCAACATAATGCGAGTAGTTATCACAGGAACAACGGGAATGGTTGGAAAAGGTGTTTTATACACCTGTTTGGATGACGCTGACATCAGTGAAGTTGTGTCCATATCCAGATCATCCTGCGGGATTCAACACCCGAAACTCACGGAAATTCTTCACACCGATTTTTTCAATTTAGAGGGATTGGAACACCAACTAACCCAATTGGATGCCTGCTTCTTTTGTTTAGGGGTGTCGTCGGTTGGAATGGATGAAAAACAGTATTCCCGTCTCACCTATGATCTCACTATGACCATGGCCGATGTCTTAATGAAAGCGTCCCCCAACCTGGTTTTCTGTTACATTTCAGGTGCTGGAACCGATGAAACGGAACAATCCCGAACCATGTGGGCGAGGGTGAAGGGGAAAACAGAAAATGCCATTATTCACAAAGGATTCAGAGATGCATATGCCTTCCGGCCAGGCTTCATTCAACCTATGCGAGGCATCCGTTCCAAAACGGCCTGGTATCAATTCTTCTACACCATTCTGAAACCCCTTTACCCGCTGCTTCGAGGACTAAAAAAATGGGTGACCGACACCGACACTCTTGGCCGAGCGATGATTCGTGTTTCGAACGAAGGCTATTCCAGAAAATACGTGGAGTCAGTTGACATCAATGAATTAGGCAAGGTTTGAAACAATGTAACCAATCTTATTGAGCAACGCATTCCCGTAAGACTCTGTAATTCATCAACCTATCATCATTCAATTCCACCTTACGGTCATAATGTCTTACAGGATCGTATGTCAAAACGCCTCTCGTGAACCTATATCCAGAATCTTTGTTTTTTTTTGATATCTCCTCGTCAGGTTATTCCATTCAAATCGACCACCCATAGTATGAAACGATTCGCTCCCATCCTCATTCTGGTACTGGCCACCGTGTTGTGGTCCGGTTGCAAAAAGGAAGATTTGGTAGATCCTACTACCAATGATATTGAAGACATCACCACTCAGGAACAAATGGACGCCAAAATTGCCTCTGGGGTAAGTTTGATCTTTTATCACGCCTCCTGGTGCACCTTATGTAAAGAACAGCGTCCAGCAGTTGAAGCTGTTTCTGAGGATGCGGTAAATGCCGAAGTGGGCTTTGGAGAAATTGAGTATGACGAGCACAAAGACATCGTCAAAAGCAAGAACATCAATGGTTTCCCAACGATTGTAATCTATGTGGATGGCAAAGAGCACATCCGCTTTGATGGCAAAGGGCACAGTCAGGCTCAGATCCAACAAGGGATAGACTCAGCGCGGGATTAATCTCTTTTCCTAAGTACCTCAACCCAATCTGTTCCGGCCCAGTTTCCTGATGACATAAACAGATACACGGCATTTTCCGGAGGCTGTTGCGCGATCTGATTTTTCAGTTCCTCCACCTTCGTAATCACTTGAACATTTCCCAATTGTTCCTGCACATAACCTTCAGGCAAATCAGGCATTGATTTCATCTCGAGAACATGTGGGTTGTAATGTACAAATGCCCGGTCTGCCTGATTCATGGTGCCGTTGTAATGTGGGATAAAGTCCTTGTTCAAGCTGGAAAATGTGTGCAATTCAAGAGCCGCCACCAGGGATTTTTCCGGATACATGGAACGAACAGCCTCTACGGTGGCTTTTACCTTGGATGGCGAGTGGGCAAAATCCTTGTAGGCCAGGATGTTGGGGATATTCATTTTCTCCAACCGTCGGGCAGTACCCTTGAACGTGGATAAGGCCTTCCAGGCATCTTCTTCGGATATTTCTAATTCACCTACCATGCGAACAGCCCCCTGCATATTCGCAAAATTATGAGCTCCAAACACCTGCATAGGATAGTCGTGACCATTCACCGTCACCACCGCTCCCTGATCCGTTACTCGAAACTCTGGAGTCTCGTAGGCCTCAGCAATGATGGGCTTGTCCGGTTTAAACAGATCCGAAAGATCCTGGTCCGGGCCATAGTAATACACGGCTGCGGCCTCCGGTAGTGTATCGATAAATCGCTCGAACTGATGAACGTATTGCTCGTAGGTTGGAAAAACGTTGATGTGATCCCAGGCAATTCCAGTAATAACGGAAACATGGGGTTTATACCATAAGAACTTTGGATTCAAATCCAGTGCAGAGCTGAGATATTCATCACCCTCGATCACGATTATTGGAGCATCCGACAATCGAACCATTAACTCAAAACCATCTAATTTACTTCCCACCAGATAGTCGAAATCCATACCCTGATGTTGCAAAATGTGCATCACCATGGCTGTTGTAGTGGTTTTACCGTGACTTCCAGCAATCACCAATCGCATCTTATCTGCCGATCGTTCTGCAACAAATTCCGGGAATGATTGAATGGTTAAATTCAATTCTCTCGCGCGTTGCAATTCCGGGTTATCCTCCCGGGCGTGCATGCCCAGAATAACAACATCCAGATCTGCGGTAATGCGATCTGCCTTCCACCCCATTTTGGTTGGAAGCAATCCGGCTTCCCTGAGACGGGATTTTGACGGCTCGAAAACCTCATCGTCACTTCCTGTTACCGTATGACCATTACGCTTTAATTCAAGTGCCAGATTATGCATCACCGCACCACCAATCGATATCAAATGGACCTTCACCGTTCTTACATTTCTATGATATGCAAGGTTACAACAATCAGCTAATTTTGGGCGTTTGACATAAGGAAAGTAATCCCCGTCATGAAAAAAATTGTCTTTGTTGCACTGATTCTTTTCGGGTCGTTATTGCTCCTTCAGTACATGTTACTCAACGGTGTGATGACTCCTCCGGTAAGCCAACAAAATGATGTTCCGCAATTGGTTGTTCAACCGGTGAAGGATCAGATTTTTGATACCGGCGATCACATAGTTGTGTTGAAGGACGGCAAATACTACGTCTACGAAAAGAAATTACCGTCTACCTGATTCAGACGGTTCGAGCAACTCTTCGATCTTGAGCTCATCAGCCAGAAACCAACGGTCAATAATCTTTATGGCCACGAAGCTGATGTAGAAAGAGTGTCTACCATATCTACACAGGTAGGTCACTTCAGCATATTCATGCCCTTCCGGATGCACGCGTTCCCGATATCGGTGACGCACCAACTCCATCATCTTTAAATTCAAATGGTATCGCTTGGCATAGGTCACCACCTTGACGTGTTGCTTTCTCAATTGATTATACATGTACTGATACTTCACCCCGGCCAAACGGTTCAGGTAGGCCAGATCGAGCGTATCGTATTCCACCTTGATCATTTCCACGGTAGCAATGAATGGAGTTAGATCTTCAAACTTCCTGCTCCTCAAGGCTTCCATCACGGCTTCTGCCAGGTCAGGAATGGTATCAAACAATTTGACTCCGTATTTCAGTTCCAGCGAATCCACACGCATGGGAATCGTGTCCACCAACACGGTGCTATCTGCCCTTAGCGTGTCGGTTAGGACGCTATCCACCTCGGTTTGCCCGATAACGGGTAGAACAAGCTGAAGCATCATAACCAAGGTGAACAGAAGGTGTTTCATATCGGACAGCAAACATAATGGGCTTAAGGTATTCACGACTCAAGTTCCATTCTATTATGACCAAATCGGTAAATCGATCGCAGAAAAAAGTGCCTATTGCCCTGGGTAGGACCTAACTATTTCATTATGACATTCTGATGACAATGACTCTAAACTAATCCTCCGCTGATACCGTTGTGTGTGTAATCTATTATTTAGTCAATAAGTTTTCTTACGACGAAGATTAATTGGTTTTACGACATCTAAGGCAGCCGACGGGAGTCGGCTGTTTTTTTTGTGTCGAGTTTACACCCTCCCTGATCTACTTTCCAAACCTTCCCGGTCCCCGCCCATACTTATCAGGCGCACATTGGTATCTTTGTTCAATGCCAAGACAAATTAACCTACCCGCCCTTCTGTTGGTTTTTGTGCTGTTGATTTCAGCCTGTACATCCACTCCCGAGGAGAACACCAAACCAGAAATTGTTGTAACGACAAGTATTATCGCTGATGTTGTTCGCAACCTTACCGGTGATCAAATAGAGGTTAAATCCCTCATGGGCCCCGGAGTTGACCCACATCTGTATAAGGCCTCTCAGGGAGACGTCAGCTTACTACAAAACGCCGATCTCATCGTTTACAACGGACTTCACCTCGAAGGAAAGATGTCCGAGGTTCTTGAAAAATTGAAACGATCCAAAACCGTTTTAGCCGTTTCAGATGGTTTGGCTGAAGCCGATATCCGTACGATTAATGCTGATGCCAACGTACACGACCCACACATTTGGTTTGACATGACCATTTGGAGAAAGGGTGTTGTCTACATTTCCGGCGAATTGGGCAAATCATTTCCTGCGATGAAGGAATCCATCGACCAAAACACGACCCAATATCTTCATGACTTGGATAGTATACATACTCTTTGTCGGGCCGAAATTGAAACCTTACCCACGGAAAAGCGTATCCTTATCACCTCTCACGACGCCTTTGAATACTTTGGTAAGAGCTTTAACTTTCACGTGCGTGGACTTCAGGGAATTTCGACACTCTCGGAATCCGGATTGAAAGACGTGACCGACATGGTAAACTTCATTATTGATCATAAGATTAAAGCCGTTTTCGTAGAGAACTCCGTACCCCAAAAAGCCCTTAGGTCCGTAATTGATGGTTGCAAGGCTAAAGGGCATGACGTAACCGTTGGCGGAGAGCTCTTCTCTGACGCCCTCGGTGCCGCCCGAACCCCGGAAGGTACTTATTTGGGAATGATACAATTCAATGTATCCACCATTGTTAACGCCTTGAAATGATGACTGGAAACTCAGTAGAAACGCACAACCTGACGGTTATCTATAACAAGAAACCCGCCATTTGGAATATTGATTTTACACTACCTGCCGGAAAAATCATTGGAGTGATGGGGCCCAATGGTTCAGGTAAGTCAACCCTACTCAAAGCCATAATGGGCATTATTGAGCCCAACATCGGCTACGCCAAAATATTTGACAAGGATTTGGACGATGTTCGGGAGCGTGTGTCCTATGTTCCGCAAAGGCAATCGGTTGATTGGGACTTTCCTGCCAGCGTTTGGGATGTGGTAGCCATGGGCCGTTATGCCCGAAAGGGGATGCTTAAAAGACTGTCGGCTGAGGACAAATCCATCATTGAGGAAAGTCTGGAAAAAGTGAATATGACGGCTTTTGCACAACGGCAGATTTCGCAACTGAGCGGTGGTCAGCAACAGCGCGTTTTTCTGGCAAGAGCGCTGGCACAACAGGCGGATATCTACTTCATGGATGAACCATTTGTTGGGGTAGATGCAGCCACTGAAGAAGCCATCATCAATTTGCTTAAATCCATGCGCGACCAAGGGAAAACCTTGATTGTGGTTCATCATGACCTTCACACGGCTCAAGACTACTTTGAGTGGATGGTGTTGCTCAATACCCGTCTGGTTCGTGTAGGCCCGGTAGAAGATGTATTCAATCAGGAGACCTTGACCGAAACATACGGTGGTACACTCACTACCTTGAGTAAGGTGGCTAGTTTACTTCAGGAAAAGTCCTTTCCGATGCGGCACAAATGACCTTCATCCGGGAAATCATATCGTTTTTCACTTTCTCGGAACCCAACGTCAAGGTGGTGTTTCTGGGAAGTTTAATTCTATGCGCCATTTCAGGATTGGTGGGGACCTTCACCTTTCTGCGTAAACGATCGTTAATTGGTGATGTCATCTCGCACGCTGTTTTACCTGGTATTGCTCTGGCATTCATTATCGGACACCAAAAAAATGTGCTTTATCTAATCATTGGCGCCACCATCACCGGATGGATTTCCACCTATCTGGTGGAGTACATCACCCGACACAGCAAGATCAAAAGCGATACAGCCATCGCCCTCATCTTAAGTGTATTCTTTGGAATTGGCGTATTGCTACTGACCCACATTCAACATACGGGAGCCGGTTCACAAAGTGGTTTGGATCAGTTTATTTTTGGTCGGGCCTCAGCAATGAATCAATCCGATATCGTCCTGTTTGGATCGGTTGGAATTGTCATCCTCGTCCTTACGTTGATCTTCTTCCGGGGTTTTTCCATTTTGTCTTTCGATGAAGGTTATGCCAATGCCATTGGATTTCCGATTGCCTGGTTGAAACTCATTTTGTCCATCATCACGGTGATTACGGTGGCCATGGGAGTTCAAGCCGTGGGTGTGGTGTTGATGTCGGCGTTGCTGATCACACCAGCAGCCGCTGCCCGGTTCTGGACCAACAAAATCCATATTTTGGCCATTCTTGCTGTTCTGTTCGCCTCCATCAGCGGCATTATTGGGTCAGCAGTATCCTACACCTACAATGGAATGCCAACCGGTCCATGGATTGTGGTAATTGTTTCATTGCTGGCCTTCCTCAGTGCCATCATCGGCTCCAAAACCGGCATTTTAAAATCGTGGAACTTGCGCCGTCGGAACAATGTGAAAATACTTAAAGAGAATACCATCAAATTATTCTACGCTCTGAACAGCGAACAACCGGATAATTCGGGATTTCAATTCTCAGAAATTGCCGAGAATGCCCGAATGGAGAACACGACACTTCGCAGCGGACTGAAGCTGTTGCGAAAGGAAGGATGGTTAATCGGGAACGACCGGCAAGGCTATCAAACAACAGAAGAGGGCAAGCGAGAGGCACGGGCCATTGTGCGCAAACATCGACTTTGGGAACTCTACATATCCAAATACATGCACCTTCAACCCGATCACGTTCACGACGATGCGGAGGGTATTGAACACGTGATCACACCGGAAATAGAGCGCGAATTGGAAGAGCAGCTGGACTTCCCCAAACTGGATCCACACAACAGTGAAATTCCATACTGATGAACGATATCTGGATCATCATAACTGCTTCTTTAGTGGCCGCCAACGCAGCCATTCTAGGAAGTTTTTTGATCATGCGGCGGATGGCTATGGTGGGCGATGCCATTTCCCATGCCGTCTTACCCGGTATTGTAATTGCCTATTTCCTGACCAACAGCCGCGCTTCCTTTCCCATGCTTATGGGAGCCGCTGCTAGTGGAATGATCGTAACCACCTTCATTCAATTCTTCAACAAAAAGGTGAAGCTCCAGAACGATGCCAGCATCGGAATTTCATACACCTTCCTGTTTGCCGTGGGCATCATCCTGATCTCGTTTTTTGGATCCAACGTTGATTTAGATCAGGAATGCGTGCTTTACGGTGAAATCGCTTATGTACCCATTGACACACTCTTTATCGGTGAATTGAACATTGGCCCTCGTCAGTTCTGGATTCTGTTAACCACCTTAATCATCATTGTTTCAGCCGTAATAATGGCCTACCGTAAACTGGTGCTCACCACCTTTGATGAAGCCTTTGCATCCGCCATTGGCATCAATGTCGTATTCTGGCAATACTACCTCATGGCCGGTGTATCACTCACCACGGTCGTAAGTTTTGAATCAGTTGGCGCCGTACTGGTGATTGCTTTTATTGCGGGTCCGCCGGCAACGGCCTACCTCCTCACGCACTCCTTCAAGAGGATGATTTATCTCTCAATTCTAATTGGCATCGTGTGCTCCATAATTGGCTATTACACAGCCGTTTGGCTCAATGGATCCATCGCCGGTGCCATTTCGTCGGTTATCGGTTTGGTCTTTGCCATCGTGTTTGCTGTTGATTTGTTTAAGCGCCGACAAGTGAGCCGTCAGGTGACACAAACGTCGAATTGATCGGACTCTGCGGTTATCCAAGGTTGACAAAGGTTTAACAACTCCACACGCGCTGCGCGTTTGTTCACGTATATCTTTGCATCGGATGTCGAAGGCTACTGATTTTGTTGTCTTTGTAGCCGCCGTGCTATTTCCGCTGATTGGTTTTGCGACAGGTGACAGTGCCGTCACTCAAAAACTATCGGTGGGACAGGTTATTGAAATTGATCAGACAGAATCATTTTATCAAAGCCGGATTGTAACCCGTGAGGAAATAGACCACCTGAACATCCAAAATCTCAACGATCTGATTCGATATCAGTTTAACTTTCTACCTGTTTATACCGGTACCGATGGGTTTACGACGGATTATACCGGGAATGGACGCAAGGGCATGAAAGTGCTGCTGGATGGCCTTCCCGTTTGGCAATCCTCCATTGATCAAATTGATTTAAACCGATTTCCGCTCAGTGACGTCGAGCGCATAGAATTTCTGTACGGCACCTCCGCTGACTTGTATGGCTCACACGCTAATAGTGTCGTGATTAATATCGTTACGCGATGGAGGGATCGGAACATCGCCCACACCTACACCAACTTTAACTTTTCAGGGAAGGACGAATACAATGTCCGAACCCGGAATTACTTCAATTTGGGCCGACACCGATTAGCCGTTGGCGGTGGGAGGTATTTTTTTAACGGCTTGCAAGGATCCGATTCCAATCGGGTGTATCAATGGAAGCCCATACTTCAGTATCAGGAAGAATTGATGTACAAATTCCTGTTACTGCCCAATGTTCACGCCTACCTGAACATGAACAACACCCACACTCAAACGATTGATCGGGGATACCCAATCCCAAATAGCGTACGCGTGTATGACAACCATCAGCGCATGCAGCTCACCACCTTTCGGGCTGGAATCAGAGGCATGCTGAGTAGGTATCACATGTTGGATTTTTCCCATGTGTACAATCGATATCGACTTACCAATGATAAGGAAATCAAGATTCTGAGCGATATGAGCGCTCAGCCGGACCCCCATCTGTTACCGTTTGATCAGTTGAAATACGACGAGTACTTTGCCCAAATCCGACTGGCAAGAGCCAATACCGAACAACGTTTTGACTATTCGTTTGGAATGGAGTTTAGTCATCAACGGGATCTTCAGCGAAGTGTTCTGTACGCGGTCAAAACCAATATTACGCAGCTCGGGATTTATGGAAGAGGAACTTATAAGGCTAATGAGAACCTGTGGTTCAGAACAGGCCTTCGGTATAACAGTAGTGATAAGTTCAACACCCCGCTGATCTACAACGGTCAGATGAAGTACCGAATGAGCGAGAATGCGGTGTTTCTCGGACAGATCGCCCGAGGATATCGAATCCCAACATTTAATGAACAGTTTTATACATACGAAGATCCCTCGCTAAATATTAAGGGGAATCTGGGACTGAAAGCCGAAACCTATCGCCTCTTCAACGCCGTTCTTAACCTGGGAAACGAATCATTTCGGTTAGTCACCAATATGTTCTGGCAGAGTACCAAAAACGCCATCCAGTTGGTTCGGGTGAATCCGGAAAATCAGGTGTATCAATTCCTCAATACCAAATCGGCAAAGTTTACCGGACAATCCATTGGCGTTCAACTCCAACAAGGCATTGTGCGTGCAGAGCTGAATCTCGCCAATAACGGAGTGAATCAATTTCCCGAAGAGATAGGTAGTTACTACTTCTATCAGGAAATGTCGGGGCGATTTTTTACCGATTTTAAAGAAGAGAATTTCTCGTTGATGTATGCTGTGAAATATGGCGGGAAACGTTCCGAAATTCGAAAAAATGCTTTGGGAGAATTAGAAGACTTCAATCAGAACAACTACTGGATGATGGATGTATCCTTCCGTGGCAAGTTGTTCAACGATAAAATCGTGTTGTCCTTTGGGGTAAAGAATCTCACCAACACCATTAGTATCGCCGGGAAATACCTCCCACTGGATCGATTGAGCGATGATGAGATTAACAGCAAGGTTCCGTTTACCCTGGACATTGGCAGAAGAGGTTGGATTTCAATTTCGTGCGTGTTATGAAACGCTGGTGGCTCATATCGATCGTATGGCTACTGGCTCTCCCCTCCTGTTTCCGGGATGATCAAAAATTAGCCGAGTTACCTCCATTTATTCAGGAAATTCAAACCAACCGGGGAAAAGAAGGACAACTGTTTTATAGCTTGCGGGACAAGGAAATAAAATCCTCCAACGGTATTTATACCTGGGATCTGGCCTTTTCCTGTACACCCGGGGACTTTACCATTCTGGTAAATTCCGGCAAGAAAATGGGCGTGTACAATACCCAATCAAAAACTATAGAGGCCGCATTCAGTCCGGAATACCGAAGCTATGTTTGGACCTATGACAATCCCTCTTCATTTCAAGACGGCTCTGCCGTTGGAGAATGGGGTGATTTCAACTTCGAAAAACCACAATCCTTCGGAGACGTTTACATCCTGAACCGAGGCTTCGATCGATACAACCTGCCCTTTCAAATGAAGAAATTTCGGGTAGATGGTATTCGGGGCAATAGCTACGAAATATCCTTCGGAGATGTGGATGATAAACAACCCAGGAAATTGTTCATCCCGCGGAACGATAGTTTCAACTTCGTGTACGTATCACTGGATAATGATGGTCAGATTTTGGAACTTGAACCACCAAAATGGGATTGGGATTTTCAAGTCACCACCTTCATGGACACCTCCCGTTACAGCAATCTGTATACCCGCTCAGACTCCGTAACCCCTCAATACATCCTGTTTGACGGCTTCTTGCTAAATCCGTATAAACGTTGGGCTTCTTTTGACTCGACCAACTCGTTCTCTGATCTCGGTTTCTTCGATGCCGAAATACTGGAATATTCCCAATCTCGCAACACCATTGGAAATTCCTGGTATGATTGGAATCCCGACATCAACCAGTATCAGGTGAGCGATCATAGAACCATTGTTCTGCGTAGTGAAGATCTGTATTTTTACCTGATTGAATTCCGTAAATTTCACAAGCCGCACAAGGAAGATGCGGTGATCCAATTTGCCATCCGAAACCTTTAACTCTCACTTCGATCCTACTGATCAGAGGTCTATATTTGCCGCAAAATTTAGCCCATGCGCCTACTCACCATCCTATCGCTTTTTCTAATTTTCATTGGCTGCTCAACCAGCAATCAACATATTCATGATCAAGCCGATTCCCAACGTGATACCATTTCAAGCTCTAAACCCGATTTGGCCGGGCCAAATGAGCATCACTTGAAAAATGTTCACCAACTCACGTATGGCGGAAACAATGCCGAAGCCTACTTCAGTTTCGACAACACCAAGGTGGTTTTTCAAAGCGATTATGCTAAGTGGAACGTAGGATGCGATCAGATTTTCGCGATGTCATTGGCTGAAGCCGATCGCGACAGCATTACACCATCCATGGTAAGCACCGGATTGGGCAGAACAACTTGCAGCTATTTCTTACCCGACGGAAAACACATCGTTTATGCGTCCACTCATCTGGCGGATAGCGCTTGTCCGCCCGTTCCCGAATACGTTCCCGGAGGAAAATACCTTTGGCCCATCTACAAGGGCTACGACATTTTTGTTGCCGATTTGGAAGGGAAAATTGTGAATCAATTAACCAACCAAGATGGCTATGATGCCGAAGCCACTGTTTCCCCAAAGGGCGATAAAATCGTCTTTACCTCCACCCGATCCGGTGATTTGGAACTGTATACCATGAACATTGACGGTACCGATGTAAAACAAATCACAAAAGATTTGGGATATGATGGTGGGGCATTCTTCTCACCGGATGGCACCAAGTTGGTATTCCGATCGTCCCGACCCAAAACTCCGGAAGAGATTAAGGAATACAAGGATTACCTCGCCCAAGGATTGGTTGCTCCAACTAATATGGAAATCTATACCTGCAATGTTGACGGTTCCGACTTAAAGCAAATTACGCAATTGGGTAAAGCCAACTGGGCACCTTTTTATCATCCTTCCGGTGAGAAAATCATCTTCAGCAGCAATCACTTCTCCGATCGAGGATATGAGTTCAATCTTTTCATGATCAACACAGACGGTAGCGGATTGGAACAAATCACCACAGAGAGTAATTTCAATGCATTCCCGATGTTCTCCTTTGACGGCAAGAAATTAATGTTCTCTTCCAACCGGAATAACGGTGGAACACGAGACACTAACGTATTCATTGCAGACTGGGAAGATTAATCCGTTCAGAGAATCTGATCGGCGTGTTCCGCGGCCTTTACCTTTTCAATCACCTCGGTAATTACCCCCTTTTCGTTGAGAATGAAGGTTGTACGTAAGATACCCATGTAGGTTCTGCCGTACATGGATTTCTCGCCCCAAACCCCAAAAGCCTCAGCCATGGAGTGATCTTCATCTACCAGGAGATCATAGGGCAGACTGTGCTTCTCAATAAACTTCCGGTGACGCTTGGACGAATCCGGACTTATTCCATATACCGTGTAACCGGCTGCGATGAGCCGTTCATGATTGTCGCGTAGATTACATGCTTCCTTGGTACACGTAGGGGTATCGTCCTTGGGATAAAAGAACAGTACGGTCTTATTTCCCTTCAGATCGCCTGACGAAACAGGCTCGTCGTGTTGATTAACCGTCTTGAATTTGGGGATTCGATCCCCCACTTTTAGCTTTTCCATCAACCTTGTAACATCCTTAAAACGAAACGGTTTTTTCGATCACGGTTTCATTTCCCACCAGATCGGATACGCGCAATTTTAACGAGTGGCTACCTTTCTCGATTGAGGGAGGCACCACGGCCTTCAACCGACCAGATTTGGGTTCATACTCAAACAAAATCCACTTGCCATCCAGCGTTCCCCGATAGGTCGAAATATCACCGGCAGCATCTGAAATATAGGCTACCAATGTTCGTCCACTCGAACTAAATCGCACCCGTGGAGGGATCGTATCCAACTTCAGATAATAAATACCAAAGTTCTTTACAGACGCTTCTGCCATTCCACCGCTGTGTGACGTCTCATACGGCTTACTGTTTCGGCTGGCTCGATCATACTCCATGATCACCAGCTTGTTCAGTTGATCCGAAAAGGCTGCCTTGGGTTTGATGCGAACCGTCATCCGCTTGTGGAGCGGAATCATAGGGGTATGCACGTGAATCATCGGCGAAGCCAAATCCGCCTTCGTTTCTGATTCCGATAATTCGATGATGGAATTAGTATAAAGGGAAGATGGAGGCAGGATGATCGTGGCTGCGTCCGTTTTCAGGGTAGCTCCGGATGAGGCGGAAACCGCTGTTCCGCTGAACGCGGGAAATGTTTTGAATGAGGTATGTGTATCTGCCTTTCCAATCAGTCGGAGTGTGGTGGTATCAGCGCCTCCGGCGATATCCCGAATAATTAGCGTGGCATTCAGGGTGTCGCCGTTATTTAGGTTGATTCGACCGTCACCGGAATAAAATGGCAGACCATTTCCACTGTCTTTGAAAAACTTAGTGTAACGCTGTCCGGTTGACAAAAAATGCACGAAATTGATGTGGTGATTGATGAAACGGCTATCGTCAAAGGCAAATGATTCGATTTGTTGCCGATAAACCAGCTTCCCATTGATCACCATGGAAGCATAGTTAATTCCCAGGTAGTTCATACGGTCAGTAAAGTACTCGAGCCAGCGGGCGCCCAACCCATAGGTCCCAGGTTCCAGGGTTATCTCAGCCGTATTGGATGTCAATGTTTTAAACGGGAAACTGCCCGTTGTTCTTCGGATTTCTTCGTCCAGTTTCAACACCTGTAATCCGCGAAAAGAAGGTGGTATCTGATCCTCCAATACAATACCTTGCAACAACGGGTTGCTGGCTTCTCCCCGCGCATTGCGAATTTCAAAATGCAGATGTGGCCCTCCCGATCCTCCAGTATTTCCGGAATACGCAATAACATCCCCCTTCGTTACCTTGAGTTCATTAGCCGCTGGATACCAGTCAATTTCGTAAGATTCCAGTTTATACTGCCGGGACAACACGGCATCCTGAATGACACCGGCATACCGTTGAAGGTGCCCATAAACCGTGGTGGTCCCATTAGGATGTTGGATGTATATCGCTTTCCCATAGCCGTAAGCCGACACCTTAATCCGACTCACATAACCGGAAGCAGCTGCCAGGACCTCCATTCCTTCCTGTCCACCGGTTCTAATATCCAAACCGGCGTGAAAGTGATTGGAGCGCAATTCACCAAATGATCCACTTAACTCCACCTTACCGGAAATGGGCATGGCATAGTATCCAGCTGATTTCGGATGAATAGACCACATATCTCCGGGTATCTCTATCGTTTTCTTGCTCGGTAGTTGGGCAACTGTTGTATCAGATTCCTGAGTTTGATGGTTAGGCGTGGAACTGTTCCCTTTGGTATCCGATGGAGCCGATGCCATCTGAGCGGTATCCAATTGGGAGCTAGTGGCCGGTTGCTCAGGACGATTGGCTTTTCGGATCATCAGCCAGGAAGTGGCGGCCACCAGAAAAAGCACGACTAACAGGTAGAGATACTTACGCCCATTCATTGAAACAAATCTCGTTGGAATGCACGGATTCGGTTGGTTGGGTTATGCACATCACTGCGGAATTGAAAACGCATCGAGGTTTGCCCGTGGAGACGTCCTGTATTACCTTTGAAATTGAGACTCATACGCACTCTTCTCCATGGTTAAAATTGAAAAAATCCTATCTCATTTCGGTATACGCGAGGTAAACGAAAGCATCAGCTCAGGCAGGCAGTGGGTTACCCCACTGGGGTCGGAAACACGTTCCATTGTATCACCCGTTGATGGGAAAGAGTTGGCCAGTGTGGTGTATGCCACCCAAACCGAATATGAGCACATTGTAAAAGTGGCTCAGGAGGCCTACACGTATTGGAAGGACGTTCCGGCACCCAAACGCGGAGAGATTGTTCGACGCTTTGGCAATAAACTCCGTATTCGCAAAAAGGAATTGGGAGCGCTGGTATCCTATGAAATGGGGAAAAGTCTGCAGGAAGGAATGGGTGAAGTTCAGGAAATGATCGACATCTGCGACTTTGCCGTTGGTTTGTCGCGTCAGTTGTACGGCCTGACCATTCAATCCGAGCGCCCGCAACATCGCATGATGGAACAATGGCACCCCATGGGCATTGTTGGCGTAATCTCTTCCTTCAACTTTCCGGTTGCGGTATGGAGTTGGAACGCCATGATTGCTGCGGTTTGTGGCGATGTCGTGATCTGGAAACCATCTGAGAAAGCACCACTATCAGCTATTGCGTGTCAGCAGATCATGAAGGAAATTTTGATTGAAAATGAACTACCGGAAGGTATATTTAATTTGATCATAGGCGATCACACCATTGGTGAAATGATGGCGCGTGATGCCCGCATTCCATTGATATCAGCCACCGGAAGCACCCGAATGGGCAAACGTGTTGGAAGCATTGTTGGTGCCCGATTGGGAAGAGCTTTGCTGGAACTTGGTGGGAACAATGCCTTGATCATCGGACAAAAATCCAATTTGGAAAACGCGCTTCGGGCGGTTGTATTTGGAGCGGTTGGTACCTGCGGTCAGCGCTGCACCAGTACCCGAAGGGTGATCATCCACGAAGATGTGTATGAAGTTTTTAAGGACAAATTGATCAAGGCCTATCAACAACTGGTTATTGGTAATCCGTTGGAAGAAGGCGTTCATGTAGGACCTTTGATTGATCAACAGGCGGTTGAAACGTTCCGTAAAGCCATCACCCTGGCCGAAGAAGAAGGAGGCCATGTCGTGTTTGGAGGCGATATACTGTCGGGTAAAGGATATGAATCAGGCTGCTATGTTAAACCATGTATCATTGAGGCACATAACCACTTCAAAATTGTGCAGGAAGAAACCTTCGCACCGGTTGTTTACCTGATGAAATACCGTCGATTGGAAGAGGCTATTGCCATGCAGAATGATGTACGTCAAGGCTTAAGCTCAGCACTTTTCACCGACGATATTTCAGAAGCTGAATACTTCTTGAGTCACGCCGGATCCGACTGCGGAATTGCCAATGTAAACATCGGCACCAGCGGGGCAGAGATTGGCGGTGCTTTTGGCGGAGAGAAGGAAACAGGAGGTGGACGTGAATCGGGATCAGATGCGTGGAAGAACTATATGCGCCGACAAACCAATACCATTAATTATGGCAAGTCGCTTCCACTTGCACAGGGTATACGGTTCGACATCTGACCATTGGTCAATCCACACCTTTCAGTGATGAAGTGAATCACACGTCAGCCCGATTTATTCCTAGATTTGTCTCAATGAAATTCCAACGGAAATCGCTGGTGATGTTGTTGCTGCTTTTAAGCACATCCCAGGTCATTGGGCAACAATGGGACTATGGCTTGAACGCCAACTTCAATGTGTCCTTTATCAAACCATCCGTTTCTGATTCACTCACCAATAAATCTGGATTTGGTGGCGGCATTTTCCTGGAATATGCCAAAAAAAATATGGCACTGCAACTGGCCCCAGCCTATGCCTATACCAGTTACATCAACGATAACAGTCTGGCAACCACAACGATTCAAAGTCTGGATGCCAGCCTGGATTTTCTGTATTCGCCGGGAACTGATCGGTCAATCTACTTTCTGGCTGGTATTACGCCTGGATATACCTTTTCCCACATTCAGAAAAGCCTGGATGGAACCAAAACATCCGGGACATCCAGCATGTCTGTGAGCCTCACTGATCAATTCGACTTTGCCTATAAGTTCGGACTATCCCTTCCATTAAATGAGGGGATACGCTTCAATGCCAACTACTATGAATTTCAAAACGGGAAACAACACAACGGGCGGATAGACGGAAGAGCGGATTACTTCCAGTTCGGCGTACAAATTCGGTTTAAGGAGCTGAGCAACAGCCAACCGGTAACAGAGCGGATTAAATCGGATTCCATTGCTTTAGCTGTCGCGGATTATCATTTAAAACAATTCCAATCCAAGGCGCCCATCATTTTTGTTTTGCCGGCACTTTCCAACTATTCCATTCGGTATTTCACCAATGCCCAGAACGATTCGGTTCGGGAAATTCGTCGACAGGAAATCGCCAGTTTAATTGATCAACGATTTGCCGATCGCCCACACCGCATCATCCACAGCCATGAATTGAATCAAGTCATGCATCAGCCCAATCCGTTTGAAGAACAGACATATACCAACTGGTATTATGCCCAAATCGGGGAGTTCTTTTTGTCGGATAATGAAAATTTAAAATGGGGTATCTTCCTGTCAGACAAGTACATGGATCGATTGAAGGAACCTTTCGAATATTATATTCCTTATAGAAATATAGACACTCAGTTTGGCAACACCTCCAGTGTGGATCAGATGCTGAGTGAATTACATCACTTAATCGAGTAGGGCAACATAAGCCTCCACGCACAAACACACATCCGATGTCAGACGAACTAAAAACCTGTCCCTCTTGCTCATCCGAATACGGTTACCAATTATCCGATGCACTTTACGCTTGTCCGGAATGTGGTTTTGAATGGTCGCCTACCGAAGAAAGCAAATCAAATGCTGTAACTGTTATTGACTCCAATGGAACGTTACTAGCCGATGGCGACTCCGTAATCGTGATCAAAAACCTTCCGGTTAAAGGTTCTCCCAAACCAATTAAAGCCGGCACCAAGGTGAAAAACATCAGGCTGGTGGAGGGAGATCACAACATTGATTGCAAGATTGATGGTTTTGGATCGATGGCTTTGAAATCCGAATTTGTTCGGAAAGCGTAAGTCTTTTGGAAGACCACATCAAACGAATAGCACTATGAAAACCTTTATAACCATCATCGGATTATTGATTGCTTCGGCCACACAGGCACAACAAACCGGGTTCTATTATGGAAGCCGGGTAGGATTGGGTGAAAGCTTATTTGAAGGTGGTGGAATACAAAACCCAACTGGTAAATTATTATGGCAGATCGGAGGGGCTTCGGCGTATCAGTTTCATAAGAATGTTGGTGTAATGGCCGATTTCCTGCTAACCGGGCGAGGAACAAAAGCAAATGGCATCACTGAACAAGGTGGATTAACCGGAACAAAGGAATACGCCTTTAACGAAAAAGTAAATGTTCTCTCGGTTGACGTACCTATAGCTGCCAAGCTCAGCGTGGGTAATGGGAATTTCTTTTTCAAAGCGTACGCCGGTTATAGCCTTAATTTTCATCTGGGAGGGGCACAATCGCGCACCTATGATGATTCAAACTACAACGCTGATCACGGTTTCACCAACAAGGAATTAACTGGTTTGGAGACCATGGATCAGGGTATAGTTTATGGATTGGGTGTGGATGTTAGATCCGGAGACGGCCGGTTATTCTTCCTTGAGCTACGAAAATCTCAAGGTCAGAATCCAATTGGCAAGCTCAACGGGAGCAACATGACACAGCAGTACTTTACCCTCCATGCAGGATATTTATTCCACTAATACTAAAGGTCCTTGGTAAGTCCCTGCACCACCTTGTAACCCTGGAAAAATTCACGGGCTACAATCCGGAGAAAGGTATAAGTAGGAACGGCCAGAATCATCCCGATTACCCCTGAAATCATTCCCGCACTCATGATCACAACAAAGATTTCAAGTGGGTGGGCCTTAACACTTTTTGAGAAAATAAGCGGTTGAAGGACAAAGTTATCCGTGAGCTGTGCGGTGGCAAAAACAGCCAGTACTTCCAATATCAGCGGCAGCATATTGGCGTCCACTTCCGCATGCACATTAGACAACACACTTAGCGTAAGCCCCAACACTCCGCCAATGATTGGTCCCAGATAAGGAATGATGTTGAACACCCCGGCTAAGATTCCGATCAAGATGGCATTTGGAACTCCAACGATGGAGAGGCCAACACCAATAATGGTGGCGATGATGGAGACTTGAAGGGCAACTCCCAAAAAGTAACGCGACAATAATTTGCGGGTATCGGTAATGATGGAGTGTACTTTTTCCAGATAACGATCCGGAGTCATGGAATCTATAATGTTGTTCACAATACCCTGATCCTTCAATAGAAAAAACGTGATAAAGAGGATACTCATGACGGCAATGAGTAATGATCCAAGACCGTTGAGCATTGAGGTAACAACGTCCCCCAACATACTAAAGTCCAGGTTTTCGGATATTTTCTTTTCAATGGATTCCCGATTCACATCCGTGATGTTCATCTTGTAGAGCGTTCGTTCTATCGCGGTGATTTGTTCATCAAACGCCCCCATTAAACTATCTACATCAATGGATGCGATGATTTGTATCTGATCCACCAAAACCGGAATGAGAAATTGGAAAATCAATACCGTTACAAAAATGAAGGTTACAAGTACCGTCAGGGCACTGAGCCATACCGGCATGCGCCAATTTTTGATACGGATCCGATCCAGAAGTTTCATGAGTGGTCTGCCCATCAGGGCCAACACCGTAGCCACGGCGAAGTAGATTACGACCTGACGGATCTGCCAAAAAATCCAACCCAGCAGGAGAACGCCTAATAACCCAAGAAGAAATCGGATGATTTGTCGGTTTCGATTTAGTTCATTCATATCACTTTTCCATGTCTTCGCAGAGCTCAATCAGAACACCGGCGGTTGATTTTGGATGAAGGAAGGCAATTTTTTTTCCATCTGCTCCCGGTTTTGGGGTTTGATGAAGCAACACAAAACCCAGGTTTTGAAGTCGATCCAGTTCAAACTCAATATCCGTCACATCCAGTGCAATGTGATGGATTCCAGCGCCTCGTTTCTCCATGAACTTCCCAATTGCGCCCTGGCCATCAACTGCCTCCAGCAATTCAATCTTAGATTCTCCCAATTGGAAGAAGGAGGTAATGACGTGTTCACTCTCCACACGTTCCTCCTTATATGGTTGCGTACCCAGTAAATCAGCGAAAAGTTGATTGCCGTCCTCAATGGAGGAAACGGCAATTCCAAGATGTTCAATTTTGTTTATCACGGGAATCTTTCCGGTCAAATATCGGCAAAAGCCAACGGCTATCGCAACCCATTTCCCCACCTTAATTAATGGGGCGATGAAGCTGGTTGAAACTCAAACTATTTTGATTGAACCGCGTTATATTTGCAGAATAGAATTGATCTAAATAAAAACAGGAATGCTTAAGACCCCGATTTATCTGGACAACAATGCCACAACTCCGATGGATCCTCGTGTTCTCGAAGAGATGCTTCCCTTCTTTAACGAGAGTTTTGGAAATGCCGCCAGTCGTAACCATTCATTTGGATGGACGGCTGAAGAGGCTGTGGATTACGCTCGTGAGCGCGTTGCCAAATTGATCAATTCTTCTCCAAAAGAGATCATCTTCACCTCAGGCGCAACCGAATCCGATAACCTGGCCATTAAGGGTGTATTTGAAATGTACGCCGCAAAAGGCAACCACATTATTACCGTAGCCACGGAGCACAAAGCAGTTTTGGATTCGTGCAAGCACGTTGAAAAATTGGGTGCTCAGGTTACCTACCTCACTCCTTCTGCTGACGGACTGGTTTCCATTGAACAAATCAAGGAAGCTATTCGCCCGGAGACCATTCTCATTACCATTATGTATGGCAATAACGAGATTGGTGTGGTGCAACCCATGCAGGAAATCAGCGCTCTTGCACGCGCTAATAACATTCTTCTGCACACAGACGCTACTCAGGCAGTAGGTAAAATACCGGTTGACGTTGAAGCTGATGGAATCGACCTGATGTCGTTTTCAGCCCATAAAATGTACGGCCCTAAAGGAGTTGGAGCACTTTATGTGCGACGAAAAAATCCACGGGTTAAGGTAACAGCTCAAATGGATGGTGGCGGACATGAACGCGGTATGCGAAGTGGAACCTTAAATGTTCCCGGTATCGTAGGTTTTGGAAAAGCCTGTGAACTGTGCATGAATGAAATGGAATCGGAAGCCAGGCGATTATCGGCTATGCGTGACCGACTCGAAGCCGAATTATTGACCATGGAGGAATCGTACGTCAATGGTAATCGGAATCATCGCCTGCCACACGTTTCCAATATTTCCTTCAAATATGTGGAGGGAGAAGGCTTGATGATGGGCGTGAAAGACATCGCTGTATCCTCAGGATCGGCGTGCACATCCGCTTCGCTGGAACCCAGCTACGTATTGAAGAGTTTGGGATTGGATGACGATCTGGCGCACTCTTCCTTACGATTTGGACTTGGACGATTTACCACCGACGAGGAAGTTGATTACGCCATCAATCACGTAAAAACTGCCGTTAATAAATTAAGAGAAATGAGTCCGCTTTGGGAGATGTTTAAAGACGGCATCGATCTCAAATCGGTTGAGTGGCAAGAACATTAATAAGCGAACTGAACAACAAATAAAGACGAACACACATGGCCTATTCAGATAAAGTAATCGATCACTATAGTAATCCCAGAAACGTAGGAACCCTGAACAAGGATTCCAATAACGTGGGAACCGGTTTGGTGGGAGCACCGGAATGCGGAGACGTTATGCGACTCCAAATCCAGGTAAATGAAGAAACAGGTTTAATTGAAGATGCCAAGTTCAAAACCTTTGGATGCGGATCGGCCATTGCTTCCTCTTCTTTGGCAACCGAATGGTTGAAAGGGAAAAGCATTGATGATGCCATGAAAATTGACAACATGGACATTGTTGAAGAATTAGCATTGCCTCCCGTTAAAATCCACTGTTCCGTATTGGCCGAAGACGCCATCAAAACAGCCATCAACGATTACCGTAAAAAGCAAGGTCTTCCAGAGATCCATTAAGTACTATGATTACAATTACACCAAACGCGCTTAATAAAATTGATCAGCTCAAGGCTGAAGAAGGACTGAATGGAGATTATTTCATTCGTGTTGGAGTTGTTGGTGGTGGATGCAGTGGTCTGAGCTATAACCTGGATTTCGACAATGAACTTCGTGAAGGGGATCAGGAATTTGAATCCGAAGGAGCGAAGATTGTTTGCGACATGAAAAGCTTCCTGTATTTGTGTGGAACAGAGCTTGATTTTACAGATGGATTGAACGGAAAAGGGTTCAATTTTATCAACCCCAACGCCACGCGAACCTGTGGTTGTGGTGAAAGCTTCGCGGTTTAACTACTGCGCTTCTCCGATTTTTTCTAAAAATTCGAACGGCAAATTCACCTTAATACTCTGACCAAGGGTATCAAAGGACACCAGGAAAATGTGATCGTTATTCTTTCGAATTAACTCCACTTCCTGCCCCTTGAGTGGTCCTTCATTCACCATGAGGCTCTCGCCCTCTTCAAAATCGGACGGATTCAGAATGGTTTCGGCATAGTATCCCGATTTCTCAATGATTCGGATCACGTCTATTTCCCTTTCCCGAACCTCGGCATGCTTGCCATCAAACATGAGGTATCGCACCACACCCGTTTGAGACACCACTAAATCAAGTGCATCCGGTTGCGGACGAACAAATAAATAACCATTGAACATGGGGAACTCCACCCACTTTTTTCGGTCGCTCCACTGTCTGAGCTGACGCGCAATGGGCAAATAATTCTCAATGCCTAGTTGGTCCAATCGCTTGGCCACCTTTTTCTCTTGTCGCGAAGCGATATACACCACTCGCCAGGGTTGTGATTCCGATCTCATTTGGTTGAGCCGCAAACTTAACTCGAATACCCGTTGGGTTCGAAACCTATCACCTGAAATGCTGAACTCCCCCCACTTCACCCCAAAATAACCGTCATAATTGACGTTTTCTCCCACCTTGTAACTAGTTGATTATCTGACACATAAATCCCCTGTGGAAATAAACTGTGAAAAATTGTGGGAGAAAGTGGTAGAAAGTGGGGGAATCTTAAATAATTTTACGCATCATTTCAACGGAGTGACTGGATACATCGGAGAATACGAATGCAAGGTGGACGACAAGGGACGTGTGATTGTTCCTGCCGGCTTAAAGCGTCAGATTCCCGCTGAATCGTTAAACCGCATGGTGATCAACCGTGGATTTGACAAGTGCCTCACCCTCTATACCCGAAAAGACTGGGAACTGGAAACTGCCAAGCTGGGCAAACTCAACGATTTCAAGCGGGAAGACCGAAAATTCAAACGCCTCTTCAACAGTGGAGCAACGGAAGTAAAAATTGACACCGCTTCCCGTATTCTGCTGCCAAAAAAGCTTTGTGGTTATGCTGAGATTGACTCGGATGTAGTGTTCTATGCCTATGAGAACAAGATTGAAATCTGGGCTAAGTCGGTGTACGAAGCACACATGGAAATTGATCCGGATGACTTCTCGGATCTAGCCGAAAAAGTAATGGGAGATGACCCCGACGTTGACGCGTAAGTACCACATACCTGTTATGATGCCACAATGCATCGAAGGGCTTGACATCAAGCCAAAAGGGGTCTACGTCGATGTAACATTCGGGGGAGGTGGGCATTCACGTGCCATTCTGGACCAATTGGATTCGGATGGGTTATTGATCGCCTTCGACCAGGATCCCGATGCCAAATCAAACCTTCCTGAGAACGACAACTTCATTTTTGTTGACCATAATTTTCAGTACTTCAAAAACTTTCTGAAATTTTATAATCACGAAAAGGTAGATGGCATCCTCGCAGACTTGGGTATTTCATCGCACCAAATTGATGAGGGAAGCCGGGGTTTTTCCTTCCGTCACGATGCCCCGCTTAACATGCGGATGGATCAAAGCAGTGAGCTCACGGCCTATGAGGTTATCAATACGTACTCAGAAGAAGATTTAACTCGAATCTTCAAGACCTACGGCGAGCTCCGATATGCCCGAAAATTCGCATCCACCATTGGCGCCTATCGGCTCAAGAAGTCTATAGAAACAACGTTAGAACTGGCGAACCTGGCTTCTGAGTTCATTCCACTAAAGCAGCGGAGTAAAGAACTGGCCAGACTTTTTCAAGCCATTCGAATTGAAGTAAATCAGGAATTGGAAGTACTCCGTCGGTTTTTGGACCAATGTGCTGACAGCCTAAAACCAGGAGGCCGGTTGGTAGTGATGTCTTACCACAGCCTGGAAGATCGGTTGGTTAAAAATCTGATGACAACCGGCTCTGTTGATGGAGACACCATCTCCGATGAATTTGGGCCACAGCAATCGCCCTTCAAGTTACTCAACCGCAAGCCGATCACACCGGACGACGAAGAACTTCAAGCCAATCCGCGCTCCAGAAGTGCCAAACTACGAATTGCCGAAAAACGATGAGCGAGGAAAAAGACCATATCGTTGAGCAATCGGATGTTAAGGCAACGGACTCCCGTTTCGACAACATGTTCGGGATTCTAGCCTTCATGGCCTTCCTCACCATACCTTACATCTACAACTCCCACCTAACAGATCGGAAATACCGAAAATCAGAACGCATTAAAGCTGAGCTGATCGAGTTGCGGTCCGAATTCATCACGCTCAAATCGGAGATCGTTGGTGAAAATAAGCAATCGGATATCGCCGAGAAACTCGAAGGTACCGGTGTTGAAGAACTCACTGAATCACCCATTAATCTGAATCCTTCCGATGAACATTAAGAAGGACATACTCTGGCGGGTGATTCTCAGCATTGTGCTGCTCATCGTTTTTGGCGTGGGGCTGGTATACTCCATCGTTCGCATTCAATATGCCGAGGGTGATAAGTGGCAGCACGTAAGTGACAGCTTATATGTCAAGGCTCAGGATGTTCCGGCCATCCGGGGAAGTATCTTTTCTGAAGATGGAAATCTGCTGGCTACCTCCGTTCCCATTTACAGTGTAAGCCTGGACTATGTGGTTATCCGCAACTTCCATCAGGACAGCTTCAACCGATATCGGACTCAACTGGCCACGCTTCTTTCAGAAACGTTTGAAAATGCCAGTCCCGGCAGGTATGACACCCTATTGCGTGACGGATATCGCAAAGGCGTCCGGTATCAAACATTGATTCGAAATGCCAGCTACATTCAAGCACAGAAACTGCTCACCTGGCCCATCTTCCGCTCTGGTAGATATAAGGGTGGTGTCATCCTTGAAGAGCGCACCATCCGCCGAAAACCATACGGCGACCTTATGGCCCGCACCATTGGTCACATTAATGAGAACGGCATTGGAGCAGGAATCGAGGCCAGTTATAACGCATCACTGGAGGGAGTTGATGGCAAAATGGTGGTTCGAAAATTTGCTGGAGGTTACAGGCCGGAAGAGAATGACCTCCAGATTCGGCCGGAAAACGGTAAGGACATCTTTACCACCATAGACATCCATCTTCAGGACATTGTTACTGAAGCCCTCATTGCTGGTACGGAGGAAAACGGCGCGGCATTCGCTACAGCAATCTTACTCGAAGTTGGAACCGGAAAAATCAAGGCGATTGCCAATATCAACCGCACTGAAAATGGGTACCGCGAACGCTTTAATCACGCCATTGGAACCGGTTATGAACCGGGAAGTACCATCAAGTTGGTATCGGCAATGGCCACGCTGGAAGATGGATCCATCAGCCTGGAAGATTCGGTAGACATCAACCATGGAAAGCTGGTTTTCCTCAAGCGCGACACGTTTGAAGACAGCGGCCACAATCTACCACAGAAACGAACCTATCGGGATGTATTTCAAAAATCATCCAACGTGGGCATTATTAAAACGACGTACGAAACATTCAAATCCAAACCGGAACGCTTCGTAAAATACTTCGACAAACTACACCTGACTACACCACTGGAAACGGGCATCAAAGGCGAGGTAGAGCCCGTGATACTTAGACCTGATCAAGCACGTTGGTCGGCTTCCACCCTACCCTCTCTTTCCATTGGCTATTCCATGACTACGAGTCCACTCCACATGGCCATGTTGTACAACGCCGTGGCCAACAATGGGGTGATGATGAAGCCGTATCTCATTTCATCAATAGGCTATTTGGGCAAAGCTGAAAAATCGTTTGACCCGGTCATTCTCAATAAAGAGATCTGCAGTCCCGCAACCTTGCGATTGCTCAAAAGTATGCTGGAAGGAGTGGTGGAAGATGGAACGGCCACCTCCCTGAAAGATCTCCCATTTAAGGTTGCCGGTAAAACAGGAACATCCAAGATTTCAGGCGGGTCCGGTGGGTATCAGAAGGGCCAATACTACAGCAGCTTTGTTGGCTACTTCCCTTCCGATGCGCCACGCTATACGTTGATGGTGCTGGTAGCTAAACCAACATCCGGACGCTATTACGGGTCATCCGTTGCCGTGCCGGTATTTGAGCAAATTGCCCGACGTGTACAGGCCAACACCCTTCAGATTGAAATTGAACTAAAAGACACCATGGAGCTTCCCGCCCTGGTGTCCGGAGATTGGTCGGGGGTCAAACGAACCGGGCGCGAGCTGGATTTGCCAATGAAGGCCCATGAAGGATCAACATCCAACCTCATTCGCACTAAAAACGAGCACCTTGAATTGGTTCCTCAAGCCATAGAGATCAAAGAAAACACGATGCCGGATTTAACCGGAGTGGCCTTGCGCCATGCCTTGTCGGTCATGGAAAACGGAGGCTACAAAGTTCAATTCAACGGGTATGGAAAAATCGTGGAGCAGTCGCCCGTAGCCGGAGCGGCACTTCGTCCCGGTCAAGTGATTTACCTAAGACTAAGCAGCCGATGAAAACACTCCAGGAACTCCTATCCGCAGTGAACTGCAACGTCATTGGAAGAACGGACATTTCCATAACTGGAATGACTCTGGACTCACGTGAGGTGAAGCCCGGATACCTCTTCGTTGCGGTTAAGGGATCGATTAGTGATGGCCACACCTTCATACCCAAAGCCATTGAAAATGGTGCAGTTGCCATCTTGTGCGAAACAACCCCGCCCTTTTCAGACATCACCATTCTACAATCGGATGATGCCCGACAGGCTGCTGGATTAATGGCATCCGCCTTTTACGACCATCCGAGCAAAAAGCTAAAACTGGCCGGAGTAACAGGTACCAACGGCAAAACAACGGTTGCCACGCTTATGTACCGGCTATTCACCGCCCTGGGCAATCGTTGTGGCTTGTTAAGCACCGTGGAGAATGTGATTGACGGTGAAATCATTCCCGCTACGCATACCACTCCGGATCCCATTCGATTAAATGAGTTGCTCGCGCGCATGGTGGACAAAGGATGTGACTACTGCTTCATGGAAGTGAGTTCCCACGCCATACACCAGGAACGTATTGCCGGACTTGATTTTGACCTGGGAATTTTCACGAACATCACTCATGACCACCTCGATTATCACCACACGTTTGATGCCTATCTGGCAGCCAAAAGGAAATTCTTCGACGACCTGAAACCGGAGGCATCGGCACTGACCAATCGGGACGACCGAAACGGACAGGTGATGTTACAAAATACCCGTGCCACACGATATACCTATGCGCTTCATCACGTAGCCGATTTTCAGGCAAAAATTATTGAGCACGACTTCGGTGGAATGCTGCTGAAAATTGGCAAGCACGAAGCCTGGTTCCGACTGGTTGGAAAGTTCAATGCCTATAACCTGTTAGCCGCGTATGCTTCGGCCTTCATTTTCGGAATTGATGAGGACCAAATCATCACCACACTCACCTCCATCCCAGCCGTGTCGGGCCGATTTGAGTACCTCAAAACACCCAATGGAGTCATCGGAATCGTGGATTATGCCCATACGCCTGATGCGCTCCAGAATGTCTTGGAGACCATAAACGCCATACGCAGCAAAAACGAACAACTCATCACCATTGTTGGATGCGGCGGAAATCGTGATCACGAAAAACGACCTGTGATGGCTGCCGTTTCGTGTAAGGAGAGCGATCGGGTGATTCTCACCAGCGACAATCCAAGAAATGAGAGTCCGGAAGCCATTCTTTCCGACATGATGACTGGTGTGAAACCACAGGACTTCAAGAAGGTCTTAAAAATTCACGATCGCGCTGAAGCCATCAAGACCGCCCTAACCCTTGCCAATAAAGGCGACATCATCCTGATCGCCGGAAAGGGTCATGAGAAATACCAAGAGATCAAAGGCGTTCGCCATCCGTTCGATGACGTCGCCGTATTCACCGAAACCGCCCAAAAAATGAACTGATATGCTGTATTACCTCTTTCGATATCTGGAATCTCAATTTGGTTTACCCGGAGCCGGTGTATTTGAGTTCATTTCCTTCCGGGCATCACTGGCCGTGATCCTGTCATTAGTGATCAGCTTATTATTTGGCAAAACGCTGATCAACAAACTGCACAACCTTCAAGTGGCGGAGACCATCCGAAATCTCGGCCTGACAGGAGAAGAAGGAAAACGCGGAACACCTACCATGGGCGGACTGATCATTATTGCCGCCATCCTCATCCCAACCTTACTATTTGCGCGTCTTCGGAACATCTACGTGATCCTGATGATCGTGACAACCGTTTGGCTGGGGCTGATCGGCTTTATCGATGATTACATCAAAGTTTTCAAAAAAGACAAGGCCGGCCTGGCTGGTAAATTTAAGGTGATTGGTCAGCTTGGTCTCGGTCTAATCATTGGCTTCACCCTCTATTATAATGAAGAAGTAGTGGTCCGAAGCTTTGTCCACGAACAAGATGCCACATCGGCACAGATCGAAGCAGCCACTTCCAGTAAGACAACAGAAGACGGAGACCTAATCTATGTGATCGATAAAAAATCGACCACCACCACCATTCCCTTTCTCAAATCGCATGAATTTGACTATGCGGATTTACTGTTCTTCCTCGACAAAAAAACGGCGCATAAGTGGTCGTGGATTGTCTATGTACTGATCGTAACCTTCATCATCATAGCGGTGAGCAACGCCGCCAATCTAACTGATGGTATAGACGGTCTGGCAGCGGGAACCAGCGCGATAATCGGGATGACATTAGCCGCTTTGGCCTTCATTTCCGGCAACGCCATTTTCGCCGATTACCTCAACGTCATGTTTATCCCGTACGAGGGTGAGCTGGTGATCTTTGGCGCCGCCTTCGTGGGTGCTTGTGTGGGATTTCTGTGGTACAATTCCTACCCCGCCCAGGTGTTTATGGGCGACACTGGTAGTTTGGCACTGGGAGGAATCATCGCGGTGTTCGCCATCATGGTTCGCAAAGAACTGCTCATTCCCATTCTCTGCGGAATCTTCCTCGCCGAAAACCTGAGTGTGGTACTGCAGGTAGCCTGGTTCAAGTACACCAAGCGAAAATATGGAGAAGGCCGACGCATCTTCAAGATGTCGCCTCTCCACCACCATTACCAAAAACTCGGCTATGCCGAACCCAAGATTGTTACCCGCTTCTGGATTGTGGGCATCATGCTGGCCATTCTCACCATCGTAACCTTCAAACTCAGATAAGCTTGACTACCCGAACAGTCATATTAGGCGCAGGCGAAAGCGGAACAGGTGCAGCCATCCTGGCCAGGCATTTAGGCCACGATGTGTTTGTCTCCGATTTCGGGTTGGTTAAACCCCGCTATGCGGATGAGCTCAACCAGCATTCCATCGAATTTGAATCCGGCAAGCACACAGAATCTCAGATTCTGAATGCCGATCAAATCATTCTAAGCCCGGGAATTGCCCCGAAAGTACCCATCGTTCAGAAAGCCATGGAGAAGGGCATCCCTTGCCTTTCCGAAATTGAATTTGGTGCACTCCATACCAACGCCAAACTAATTGGCATTACCGGCACCAATGGTAAAACCACCACCACCATGCTCACCTATCACATCCTGTCCAAAGCCGGATTGTCCGTTGGGTTGGCCGGAAATGTGGGCAAGAGTCTGGCACGTCAAGTGGCTACGGACGATAAAGAGCATTACGTGATTGAGTTGAGTTCATTCCAACTCGATGGCATGTTCAAAACCCGCATCCACTATGCGGTGCTGCTAAACATCACACCCGATCATTTGGACCGATACCCCGGTTACGAGGATTACATCGCCTCCAAATTTCGCATTACCCAAAATCAAACAGAAGACGACTGCTTCATCTACTGCGATGATTCAGAACCGGTTACTGAATTCCTTAAAACCCATCCCACACGGGCTCAACGGCTGCCATTCTCACTCGAACACATCTGTGATCCGGGAGGCTGGGCAGACGAAAAATACTTTCACATCAATCTGCAAAAACCTGAAACTCAATTTAACATGGACTTACAACAACTTACTATTGGCGGGCGCCACAACACCTACAACAGCATGGCTGCATCCATCATCGGAAGCTCCCTGCTCATTCGAAATGAAGTGATTCGGGAATCACTGATGGACTTCAAGAACGTGGAACACCGACTTGAATTCGTGGCTACCGTAAAAGGTGTTGATTACATCAACGATTCCAAGGCCACCAATGTGAATTCGGCTTGGTATGCCCTGGAAAGCATGAACAAATCCGTGGTATGGATTGCCGGCGGAGTGGACAAAGGAAACGATTACCAAACCCTGGCTCCGTTAGTGGAAGACAAGGTGCGCATCCTGATTTGTTTGGGCAAGAACAACATCAAATTGCATCAAGCCTTTGCCAAACACGTGGACATGATCATTAATACCGAATCTGCCCGTGAAGCCGTGCAAATGGCCAATCGATTTGCCCGAAAAGACGAAGTGGTTTTGTTATCTCCGGCTTGCGCCAGTTTTGATTTGTTCGACAACTACGAAGAACGCGGACGATTGTTCAAGGAAGCCGTTCGAAACCTGTAAGAGACATGAACGCCATCCGCTGGATACGGGACAACATCAAGGGAGATCGTGTGATCTGGATCACGGTACTTCTGCTTTCCCTTTGGGGAATCCTGGCGGTGTACAGTTCCACCGGAACGTTGGCGTACAAGGAACGCGGCGGGAATACCGAATACTACCTGATTAAACACGTGGGTATCCTATGCATGGGCTTGTTCTTGATGTGGCTGGCTCATCAGGTGGATTTCAGATACTATTCCCGACCGGCTCAATACCTGGTTTATCCGGCCATACTTCTGTTGATTTACACCCTACTCTTTGGTACGCGAATCAATGATGCCGTAAGATGGGTAACGGTTCCAGGGGTGGGAATATCCTTTCAATCCAGTGATTTTGCCAAGGTAGCCCTCGTGATGTACATCGCGCGGTTTCTTTCCAAACGACAGGACACCATTCACGATTTCAGGAAGACCTTCCTTCCGGTTTTGATCATCATCGTCACCGTATGTGTACTCATTGCTGTGGCCGATTTATCTACCGCAAGCGTCTTGTTTGCCACCTGCATGTTATTGCTCTTCATTGGCCGTATACCATTTAAGTATCTGGCTTCTCTGTTTGGAGTAGGATCCCTGGTTCTGACCGGCATGATTGTGCTGATTCTCAGTACCGATTTTAGTGGCGGTCGGGTGGCCACGTGGCGCAATCGAATTGAGAATTACGTCACCTTTGTTTCAGGTGAAGAACAGGTTGAATCGTACCAAAATCAACAAGCGAATATCGCCATTGCCAAAGGAGGGTTATTTGGCGTGGGACCAGGCAAAAGCAATCAGCGCAACTTTTTGCCTTTGGCATACGCCGATTTCATTTTCGCCATCATCATTGAAGAATATGGTCTCTTGGGTGCGTTGAGCATCATCGTGCTCTACCTGATATTGCTCTGGCGAACCGTTCGAATTCTGGTTGGAAGTCCGAAAGCCTTTGGTGCCCTGTTAGCCATTGGATTGTCGTTTACACTGG
Source organism: Flavobacteriales bacterium (assembly GCA_020635355.1). Classification (GTDB taxonomy): domain Bacteria; phylum Bacteroidota; class Bacteroidia; order NS11-12g; family UBA9320; genus WGNA01. Next base: position 101,379 of record JACJZW010000006.1, on the reverse strand, counting down.
TTATTCAGGCCTTTATGAATATGGGAGTTGCCGTCCATCTCCTCCCGAATACCGGACTGCCACTGCCTTTCATCAGCATGGGAGGTACCAGTCTCTTGTTTACCAGCTTCGCCTTGGGCGTTATCCTCAGCGTAAGCCGATCAAATGAAGAACATCAAGCCGTTGAAACATGAGTACACGTAAACATTCCTTTCTGATTTCAGGCGGTGGAACAGGTGGCCACATCTTCCCTGCCCTGGCTATTGGGGCTGAGTTGAAACGCGAATACCCCGATGCATTGATTGAGTTTGTTGGTGCCAGTGACCGCATGGAGATGCAAAAGGTTCCTGAAGCGGGATTTAACATTCACGGATTATGGATCAGCGGTATTCAGCGCAAACAGCTTTGGAAGAACGTCTCCTTTCCTTTTAAATTGATTTCCAGCTTAACGAAAAGCTATCGGATCATACGCCGAAATCGTCCGGATGTGGTGATTGGAGTTGGCGGATTTGCATCAGGCCCATTGTTGTATGTGGCGAATCTTTTGGGGATTCCCACGGTGTTACAGGAACAAAATAGTTATCCGGGCATCACCAATAAGTTACTGGCTTCCCGAGCTGATCGAATTTGTGTGGCGTTTGAAAAAATGGATCGATTCTTCCCAAAAGAGAAGATCGTTTTAACCGGGAATCCTATTCGTCAGGATATATTATCGAACAGCAAAACCATTCAGGAGTCTCGGACTCTCATGGGATTGGATCCGGATCGGCCCTGCATATTAATCATCGGCGGAAGTTTGGGCGCACGGACCATTAACGAAGCTATTGCCGGCGGTTTGGATAAATTTCGGGAAAGCGGTATTCAATTACTGTGGCAAACCGGAAAGTCCTATTCGGCACAGCACGAAGTATTGGGTAAACAAACCCAATTTATAACCGAAATGGATTTGGCTTATCGCTGCGCCGATTTGGTGATCTCGCGTGCCGGAGCCTCCAGCTTATCCGAGATCTGTGCCTTGGGTAAGGCAGCCATACTGGTGCCATCACCCAACGTAGCCGAAGATCATCAAACCCGAAACGCAGAAGCCCTGGTTCAAAAGGATGCGGCCTTGCTGGTAAAAGACTCTGAAGCACGTCAAACCCTCGTGGATGAAGCGCTCACACTGCTGGCCGATCCGGGAAAGATTCAGAGCATGTCTGTGAATGCCCAATCGATGGCATTACCCGGTGCTACGGCACACATCGTTGAAGAAATCAGGCACTTCCTGTGATTGAGCAGTTTCAACATATCTACTTTATTGGCATTGGGGGCATTGGTATGTCGTCGTTGGCACGGTACTTCAATCAATCCGGGCGATCCGTTTCCGGCTATGATAAAACACCATCAGCCCTCACCGATCAATTACAGCAAGAAGGAATTGATATTACTTTTTTAGACGATGAAGACGTGTTTATCCGTCAGCTCGACGGGACAACGTCAACCGATGTCCTGGTGGTTCTTACACCGGCTATACCCAAAGATTCACGTTTGTTGAATTATGTTCAGCAAAATGGTTACACCCTAAAAAAGCGGGCTGAAGTTTTGGGGCTGATTACCCGGGAAACCGTCAATTTGAGTGTGGCCGGAACCCATGGTAAAACAACTACATCCACCTTACTTGCCCACCTCCTTACTCAGGCAGATAAGCCCACGGCATCGTTCCTGGGAGGATTGTCGGCCAACTTTAACAGCAATTATCACAACACCATACCCTCCGGCAAAACCGGCTTTAGTGTGGCAGAAGCCGATGAATTTGATCGGTCGTTTTTACATCTCAAACCCATGTATGCGGCAATCACCAGCGTGGATGCCGATCATCTGGACATTTATGGAACAGCAGAAGAATTAAAAAAGGCCTTTACGGCGTTTGGCCGATGTGTGCAACCGGAAGGCACGTTATACGTACAGGTGGATCAACAATCCATCTTTCATGAAGCAGGAATTAACATCACGACCTATGGAATCGAAAAGGGAACTATTTCAGGACGACATGTTCACATCCACGATAACCGATACGTGTTTGATTTGTACGTGCGGGACACTGTTTACCGAAATCTCATATTGGGCATACCCGGATTACACAATGTCGAAAACGCAGTGGTTGCTTCTGCCATGGCATTGGACTGCGGAATCAGTGAACAACAACTTCGGGACGGGCTATCCTCTTTTCGGGGGGTAAAACGACGGTTCGAATACATTCTGCGTGAACCGGTGGTGTACATTGATGATTATGCGCATCATCCAACGGAATTAACCGCCTTTATTCAATCGGTTCGGGCCATGTATCCCAACCAGCGAATTCTGGGCATCTTTCAACCACATCTGTATAGCAGAACCCGCGATTTTGCCGATGGCTTTTCAGCGTCACTTTCACTGCTGGATCACCTCATCATGATGGACATTTACCCCGCTCGGGAACTTCCCATTGATGGTGTTGATTCTCAGATGATCCTTCGCAAGGTGACCTGTGAGCATGAACTGGTTACGAAGGAAGCGTTAGTTGGAGTTGTACAACAAGCCAAAGCCGATGTGATTCTCACCATGGGTGCCGGGGATATTGATCGATTTGTGGAACCACTAAAGGCAGCCCTGTCATGATCAAGCGGTATCAATATCGTTGGATGGTGTTATTGGTAGGCCTGGTGGTGGTTATTACCACCCTGGTGATGAGTAGAATCAATCAGAAAAAGAGTCATTGCACGGAAGCCAAGGTGAAATTTGACGTGCCGGCCAGTGCACGGTTTATCTCGGAAGAAGCCATATTGGACTATCTCCGACAACGTGAGGTAGTATTTCTGGGTGTACCTGTATCCGACATCCCCTTACGCAAGGCCGAACACGAATTACGACAACAGCCCTTTGTCCGATCGGTGGATTGCTACGTGGATTTGAACAACACCTTTACGGTGGAAATTGAGCAGCGAAAACCCATTCTCCGGGTGTACCCCAAGTATGGAAAACCATACTACATTGATGAAGACGGAGGTACGTTTCCATTGTCTGACCTCTTCAGCGCAAACGTAACAGTAGCGAGTGGGAACATCACACGCGCCATGACTGATAAACTATACACCGTTGCCAGCCATGTGCATCAGTCGGACTTCCTCAAGGCGTTTATTGAACACATCTTTGTGAAAGACGATGGTGAGCTGATTTGTACGACTCAAATTGCAGGACATCAAGTAGTTATCGGAGACGAGAAGCAACTTGAAACCAAGTTCGCCAAACTCGAATTATTCTACGATCGGGCGTTGAAAAACATCGGTTGGGAATCATACAGGGAGATTAACCTATCCTATAAGGATCAAGTAATCGGTAGAAAGTAGATATGACAAACGGCAAAATCATCGTAGGGCTCGACATCGGAACAACCAAGATTTGTGCGATTGTTGGCCGCATGAACGAATATGGGAAAGTCGATATTCTCGGCAAAGGTCAGGTTCCATCCAATGGCGGTGTAACTCGGGGTGTCGTTTCCAATATCGACAAAACGGTTACGGCTATCAATGAGGCGGTGAAGCTTGCTTCTGAGCACGCCGATGTAGACATCAACCGTGTTCACGTAGGGATTGCCGGTGCGCACATTCGAAGCCTGCAACATCGAGGTATGGTTATTCGAAGTGATTCAGAATTGGAAATTACCAAGGACGATCTGCTCAAATTAGAGCAGGACATGTACAAATTATCGGTGAATCCGGGCGATAAAATCATCCATGTACTTCCTCAGGACTACACCGTAGATGACGAGCCGGGCATTGTTGACCCAATTGGAATGGCTGGTGTAAAACTGGAAGGCAACTTTCACATCATCACCGGACAAATCACCGCTGCGAAGAATATTTACAAGTGCGTGGAGAAGGCCGGCATCAAGGTGGCCGAAATCATGCTGGAACCATTAGCCTCATCCCATGCGGTATTGAGCGATGAGGAACTGGAAGCCGGCGTTGCCCTCGTTGATATTGGAGGCGGCACCACGGATGTGGCCATCTTCCATGAAAATATTATCCGACACACGGCCATCATCCCGTATGGAGGTAACATCATCACAGAAGACATCAAGGAAGGTTGTAATGTGATGAAAAATCAAGCCGAGTTGCTAAAAACCCGGTTTGGATCGGCCCTGGCCGATGAGTCAACGGAGAATGAAATTGTTTCCATTCCCGGTTTGCGAGGTCGTGAACCAAAGGAAATATCAGTCCGAAACCTGGCGCGAATCATCAATGCGCGGGTAGAGGAAATCCTGGAGTTGGTGTATTACGAAATCAAAGCCAGCGGTTTGGAGAAAAAACTGGTAGGCGGTTTGGTGATCACCGGTGGCGGTGCACAATTGAAAAACATCACCCAGCTCGCCGAATATGTAACCGGTCTGGACACGCGAATTGGCTACCCCAATGAGCACTTGGCCAAAGGATTGGTTGAAGAAGTAAAAAGCCCGGTTTATGCCACTGGCGTAGGTCTGGTTTTGAAAGGCCTGGATGAATCCGGTGAATCCGGGAACATCATCCGGGAACAAGTGGAGCATCAGGAAGAATCCATACCAGAAGAGGTACTCTCCGAAAAGGCTCAAAAGAAAGAACACATCTTCCGCCGATTCAAAGATTGGTTGAAGGACGAAAGCGATATCAAGGACTTTTAACGAGCGATTACATGAATTTTAAAGTTGATTTACCCAAAGAGCGATCGTCCATCATCAAAGTTGTTGGTGTTGGCGGAGGAGGAGGAAATGCCGTAAACTACATGTTCCGGGAAGGAATATCCGGTGTGGATTTCTTCATCTGCAATACGGATAATCAGGCGCTCGAGATGAGTCCGATTCCGAATAAAATTCAGATTGGCAATGAATTAACCGAAGGACGTGGAGCAGGCTCCAATCCGGAAGTTGGTCGGCAATCCGCCGAGGAAAGCATGGAAGAAATCATCGATTCCCTTGGTGTAAATACCCAAATGGTGTTTGTAACGGCTGGAATGGGAGGAGGTACCGGTACCGGTGCGGCTCCTGTTATTGCCAAAGCCGCCAAAGACATGGGAATCCTAACGGTTGGTATTGTAACCACACCATTTACATTTGAGGGAAGCAAGCGAGGTGCTGCCGCCGATCACGGTATTGAACTGATGCGTCAAACGGTAGATTCCCTATTGGTAATTTCCAATGATCGGATCAAGGATATGTATGGCAACCTGCCCATATCTCAGGCCTTCTCACATGCCGATAATGTACTGTCTACTGCTGCAAAGGGAATTGCTGAAATCATCACGATTGCAGGAAGCATCAATGTAGACTTTGAAGATGTAAAGACCGCCATGAAAAACAGCGGCGTTGCCATTATGGGTAATGGCGTTGCCGATGGCGAAGGACGAGCATTGCGAGCCGCAGAAATGGCCTTGAACTCACCACTTTTGAATGATAATAAGATCACAGGCGCAAGTGATTTGCTGATCAATATATCTTATGGCGATGAGGAAGCTCGGATGGACGAATACTCAGAGATCAATGAGTTCTTCCAGGAGCAAGCCGGTATGGAAGCCAATTTGAAGTGTGGTTTGTGCTATGATGAAACATTGGGACCCAAAATTTCAGTGACCATTATTGCAACGGGTTTTGATCGTCAGGAGAACCGTTTGCGATCCACGGAAAGCGACCACATTATTGAGTCGGTTAGTTTATTGGACAATGACTCAAAAGAAGAACAGGCTGATTTGGCAGAAACAAAACAAGCTAGTATCTTTGACTATATTAACGTGCCCGAGGAGAAGGAGATTCTGGAGGCCGATCGTCGAGTGGAAGAAATGAAACAGCGATTGGTGCACCTCAGGCAGTTGAGCAAGAATGCTGCGAGTCAGGAAGGGATGGAAGAATTAGAAAACGTTCCGGCCTACAAGCGAAAAGGCATCAAATTGGAGTCAACTGCACATTCATCAGAATCAGAAATTTCAAGGGTTTCGTTGGTAGAAGAACCGGAAAAGAAACCGGAATTAAAATCGAATAACTCTTTTCTACACGATAACGTAGATTAATAAGACCTTTTCTACACATGCGACTTGATCAGGGGATTGACTTTTTTAGTTGGTCCCCTTTTCTTTTGACGTAAACGAGGGATGGGGAATGAGGAAAGGCTCTTGGAGCAATCACCCTGGGCTTGAAGGTCTTTGCCAAATAAAATCCTGATTCAATCAACGGTCCTGTTCAACGCTCGAAAAAAACGTAACTTGGACTCCCGTATGTCCAAACTCATTCACACCTATCTAACTGTTATTGAGGCTCAGCTTCTGGCCACTGAAATGCGGGATGTTGGCATTCCTTGTGAAGTGCTGGATGTTCATTCCAACTACACCAACCGTGAATCGGCCTTTACCGAAGGAGTACGATTGGCCGTGCCTGATGATCTATACGAAGAGGCAACGCGATTCATTCAAAATCGAAGAGGCCCCAACCAGTCCAGTGATTATGGCGTACAATGCCCCTATTGTCAATCACGGGATATCGTTTTGCGCTATTCCTTCAGAACCATGCTTCGGGTACTTGTAGCCCTATTAGTTGGCGCTATTTTCCCAGTTGTCATGCAAAAGAAGAAGGATTATGCGTGCAGAGGGTGTGGACAGAGATTCACCAACTAACTAGCATTCCAATTAACTTCACGTCAAACCCAATCACTTCCTAAAATAGAAGTTATTTAACTTGCCAACGCAGGAGTTTTTCACTGGTCAATTCAAATTCAAACAATTCCCTGGTGGTTGTGTCTACGTAGACCCAACCATCAGTAACAAATCGTTGATTCAATTCAACAGAATCAATCTCTTCGTGACCAATTTGATAGATGAAATAGATGGCAGTATCCGTTTCATATACCTGGTCAAATATCCACTCAACAGTTATTGAGCTATCCATGAAGGAAAGATGAATTAAGGGTTGATCCGTAGAAGAAATATAATTCAGGATCAACTTGTCACGCCAGTCCTCCATTTCCAAAGAGACATCCTCTACCGGTATTGACGACATTCGATTTTTACGATTTGTGTTGTACCCGGAATGATCACAACTTATCATCATCAAAACTAAAAGTACTACAGCTCCTATGGATCTGGGTTTCTTATGCCCTATTCTATTAACGCTCAGCATCAAATTGAACGAATATAGTCTGAAACTAAAGGAATAGTCCGATTCCGAAAAAGTGACTGAACGCTATCAAAAGTTATTTAACGATATAGAAAAACTAATGCTTTTTGAGTATGGATACAATCACCCCTTCCCCCTCGAAAGTTAGCCCGAATCTACTAAAGCAGCACGACCGTTTAAGTTTTTAAGCGTCTAACTTAGAATTGAAAATGAGCAACGGAAACAGAGTCAACAAAAAAACCGAACGTGAGAAAATTTCACCCACCGTTTGGCCACGTATCATCATTTTTACCGAGGGACACAATCACCCCTTCCCCATCGAAAGCTAAACAATTTCAAACGCACCCGCCAGGAGACCTGCCATTTTAAACGCTTAACTCACTCAAGTTCAAAATCCTTAGGTTCATCGCAGGTTGATTCTTAAGTTTGGTCGACAATTAATCCCTTTATGAAATCCGAACTGACCGATTATTATGCCAAATTTCCCCAAGCCGTTCAGGAACGCATGCAATTGCTTCATGACACCATTTCAAGTGTAGTTCCAGAAGCCACCACAACCATTAAATACGGCATTCCCACCTTCGTGTTTCACGGAAATTTAGTTCACTACGGCGGCTTTAAACATCACATTGGTTTCTATCCTGGAAGAGCGGGTGTTCAACTTGTTGAAGAACATCTAACCGATTACAAACAGGGAAAAGGATCGGTGCAATTCCCAAATGACCAACCACTTCCATTGGATATCGTACGAGATATTGTGGCATTCCGAAAGAAAGAGAATTTGGAGAAACAAGGATTATGAACGGATAACGAATACGCTCGTAGATCTAAGGTCTAAAATCTAAGGGCTAATATTTTAACTATGGACTGTAGGGGATTCAGAAGAGCGGTCAACGATATTAAGGAATACACAAATTCCGAATCCCGAATCCCGAATCCCAAATCCCGAATCTGAATCTAACTCTTCGTATTCAGCTGGTTCATTGCCATCCCAATACCTCTGAAGGTAAGTTCCTCAATGGCCTTTCGTATCCGTAAAAACATGGCTGGTAGCTCCGTCGCCTCGTTGGGGTGCCAATGACTCAACACAAAATCAACCTGTTCACCTGTTCGAAATTCGGATCCAATTCCAACCCGCACGCGTGGATAGGCCTGGGTTCCCAAGACTTCTTCGATATTCCTCAACCCATTATGACCGCCATGACTTCCCTTCGCCTTTAACCGAATGGTTCCAAACGGTAGATTCAGATCATCTGTAATCACAATCAGATGATTTAACGGTACATTCAATTTCTTCACCCAATAATGAACCGCATTACCACTCAGGTTCATGTACGTATCCGGTTTCAGGAAGTGAAGACTTCTGCCCCTATACCGGGAAGCGGCATACTGGCCAAAATGATCCGGTTTAAATTCCAGTTCATACGCCTGAGAAAAGGCATCAAGACAATCAAAACCCACGTTGTGACGTGTGTGTTCATATTGGGCTCCGATGTTCCCCAAACCAACAATCAAATACTTCATCTTGCTCTGTTACCGCTTAATTGAATGGTAGATGCCTTTCCGGCCGGATAGAGCGATGCCAGCAACCCTAAACCGGATATGATCAGGATGATGACGCCCACATCGGTCCACTTCAGATGGATGGGGAAGGAATCCACAAAACTTCCGTCTATTTTCACTACACCGTACGTAGCTTGCATCCAAACGAACACCAGACCTACCACGCAACCCAAACCAATTCCAAGGGCCGTGATCAGCATCCCTTCGGCTAAAAAGATTCGTCGTATTTGTCGGGATCCTGCCCCCATACTGGTTAGTATGTAGATATCCTTGGACTTCTCTAAAACCAACATAATCAATGCTCCAATGGTATTGAAGGCTGCAATGAGCAGCACCAAGGTAAGAATGGCAAAAGTGGCCCACTTCTCGGTTTTAAAGACGCGATAAGCCGATTCATTTTGCTCATCCTGATTGCGCACATCAAACCGATCTCCGAGCACGTTTTGAATGGTCTTTTGAACCTCGGACCGATTGGCCGTTTCCATCAGCTTTATCTCCAACGCCCCAACTCCCTTTCCGGTTTGAAACAACTCCCTAGCCGTATTCAGGTTCACCAGAATCAGATCTTTATCGGACTCCTCGGAAAGCATGATCACTCCCGTAGGCAGTAGATATTCCAATTGCAAACTAGCTTCCGGATTTAAATGATTGTACTCCACCCCTTTCATAGGCACATACACCGTGGCATTGGTGGTTGAAAGACGGGTTTGAATGTTCAAACTTGCCGCAATGGTTCCCCCGAAAACAGCGCCAATAAAATCGTCGCTGCGCCTCAGATCAACCGCCCCTTCCACCAACAAGGTATCCAGTTCATTGATTCGGGTATAATTCGGGTCCACTCCTTTTAATCGCGCTATTTCCTGGCCTTCGCCATAGCGAACCACTACATTATCTTCCAGTGTAGATGAAATCACGTCAATTCCATTGATGTGCTGAAGCAGCCCCAGGCACGAGTCGGGTTCAAAGTGTTTGCCGTGTACCGGAGTGACCTTCAGATCCGGGTCAAAGGAATTGTTTAGATCACGGACCAGTAATTCCAGCCCGTTGAGAAAGGAAAGAATGATGATCATCACCGCCGTGCCAATCATGAAGATGGACACCGCTATAGCCGATATGATATTGATCGCATTCCGGTTCTTTTTCGAGAACAGATAGCGCCCGGCGATGAATAACGGAAACCGCATGCTAATCTTTCTTTTCGCGGAGCTGCCTGAGAAGATTCTCCATGTGCTCAGCCTGATCAATGGTATCGTCAATAAAAAGCATCAACTCCGGAATCTTTCGAACCTGATTCTTGAGTTTGCCCGCCAGATAATGTCGGATTTGAGGAAGATGATTTCGAAGTGTTTCCAGATCGGCTTGTTTATCCGTACTCTGGAAGAAGCTGAGATAAACCTTGGCCAGCCCCAAATCAGGTGTTACCTCCACATCCAGCACCGTAACCAAGGTACCATTCAGCAATTGCTGAGCAGCCGAATCCAGGATTTCTCCGAGGTCTTTCTGTAATTGTCGTCCAAGTTTATCTGTACGCTTCGCCATAATTCCGTCGAACAAATCTACAATGCCCTGCGCACATAACGTTCAGCGATCTGTGAATCGAGATATTTTGTAGATTTGAAAGACTTGGCAAGACGTGAAGCAGCATACGAACAGCCCAATACGTCTTGCATACAGAACCCAAATCATGAATAGCTCATTCGCCTCCTTCGCCCTTCGATTTGCCTTTGGCCGATCTGGCCGTTTACTTTTACTGGAGGCGATGCTGATGGGGCTATGGCAGGCCAATTCGGTCTATGCGGATCACATTATCGGTTCGGACTTCACCTATAAGTGCTCGGATACCAATGACAGCATCTACGAGGTAACCTACAACTTTTACCGGGATTGTAACGGATGTTATGTGTTGGGGCAGTCGCCCAAGTGCGGAACCTCCGAGAATTGCAACTCATCCCAAACGGCTCCCACCAGTTTAAATGTATACTGCATCGACGGGACGTCTACTCAGGTCACCACACTCAAGATGACCCGACAGGCCATCATCGATATCACCAAGACCTGTAAGGCCGTCAAAAGCCGATGTGCTCAACCCTGTAACAGTTCCTTTCCGTATGGGATTGAGAAACACGTCTTTACAGGAACGCTGGATTTGCGAACAGCCATGAAGAATGGATGTTGCAAGTTTGAAATCAGCGCACTGCTCTACGTTCGGTCAGCCCTGATCACCACCGGGCAACAACAGCAGTCCTTTTACACATCTTGTGAAATCAACACCTGTAAAGCCAAATGCAATACCTCCCCAACCTTGACAAATGATCCGGTGGCGATTTTGTGTTGTAACCAACCGTACGTGTTCAACAATGGAGCCGTTGACAATACGGATTTCGACTCGATTTCCTATCAGTTTGCTCCAGCCTATCGTGGTATTAATCAACAAACATCGTATAGCGGAACCTCATCACCTTCCCGCCCGATTTCGGCCTACTGGCCAACCGGACTAAAATATCCGTTCAACAACCCCGGAGCCAACCCTCCCATTGGAATCTACCTGGACAATCTCACGGGGGACATCATTTTCACTCCCACCAAGTGTAATGAAATTGCCGTCGTGGTGATTGAAATGGTGGAATGGCGGAAGGATACTACCGGCAAGTATCAGCGCATTGGTGCCACCAGAAGGGACATGCAGTTCATTGTAATGACTTGTCCGGGTAACAACCCTCCAACCATCACGAATTCAAAATTTGGCTATTCAACCTGTGAAGGAGAACAGATTTGTTTCAATGTCACCACAGACGATAAAGTGAAGGTTCCGCCTCCACCCCAACCCACACCGGATCCCGACACGGTTGAACTCAAATGGAACAGAGGTATACCCGGTGCAACTTTTACCATCATTGACACCACTGCCCGACTTAAAACCGGTAAGTTTTGCTGGACGCCTGCGGTGGGTACTGCGAGTTCGCTCCCGTATTCCTTTACCGCCACGGTTTCTGACGATGCTTGTCCGCTTGCGGCCAGTGCCACGCGGGCATTCACCATCACGGTAAAACCCATTGCCGAGGCAGAACGAGATGTAGACACCCTGGATTGTGGTGAATATACCGTAAAGAGTACGCCCATTGAGGGCTTCCTAAAACCTGCTAAATACACCTGGCAGATAAAGGATTCCACAGGCTCCATCGTCTTTGATCGGAAGAAAGCTTATTTCAAGAGCACGGGTAGCTTCATCAGTTCCAAACAATCCGATACCATACAGTTTCGGTCGGGTGGCAAATACATCATTCAACACACCATCAGCAACCAACCCAATTGCCCGAATGACTATTACGACACGCTGATTGTACCACCCATGTTGGAGATTGATCTGGCACTGGGGCCGGATACCTTCGTGTGTGCAGGCACCTCTCTCAAATTCTCACCCAACGTTACGAACGCCCAAAATCCGGTTTCTTATTATTGGGATAATGGCGACACCGTCGCAACACGTGACATCCAACTTCCCAATGACGTCACCGATTCGTCGTTTTACGTAGAGATTACCGATAAAACCGGTTGTACCGCATGGGATAGTGTGTTGGTGTTCCTCCGTCAAAACCCGAAAGTAACCATTGGACCGGATCGACGAATTTGCACGTACGACACCATCCATCTCGCTCCAAATGATTCACTGGCCTATTGGGACGATCCTCGGGATACCTTCAACACCAAGGTACCTCAAGGCGATACCCTGTTTGTAGAGTGGTATCGCAACAACAGTCTGTTTAGTTCCGATTCTTCCATTATAGCCAATCTTGAAGGAGAATATCGCGTACGTGTGGTTGATAGCCTCGGATGTTTTGGTGAGGACACCATGTATCTCAACGTGAACGATACCGTCAAGGCTGGAGCAGGAATGGATCGAACACTTTGCTGGAACGACTTACTGACGATTCCTGCAACCGGATTGGACACCGCCACGAAATGGTATCAGACCGGCCGATACGATTGGTACGATATCACCTCAAACCCTGAGAAATATTTGCACTCCAAAGACACGGTTCAGTATAACATTAAATCAAGCACGCTATTCCGGCTGGATTTGTTCATCACTGAAGACACCACGACCTGCTTTGATGATGATTCTGTATTAATTACGGTAAATCCACTGCCTACCGTCAAGATGCCAGGTGAAATGGCGGTTTGCTGTGACGCAGGTGTCATCAACCTCCGGTTGGGTGAAGACGCCAATGCCAGTGGTGGTGTTTGGTCCTGCAAGAAAAACCCATCCTATGTATCAAGCGGGTATATTTTCGAAACAGCAAAAGCGTGTGGTACCAGCACTACATCGCACTTTGTAACCTACACCTATACGCACCCTACCACCGGTTGCGTCAAGAATGATTCGTTCAAAATAACGGTTAACCCACTCCCAACGGTAGAGCTGCGTGAAGGCTACTTCTGTCAGGACAAACAGGTGGTTAATCTGAAGAGCGATAAGATCATCAAGCTGCCAGGTAACCCGGATCTGGGCCGACAAGCCTGGAACTGTGTGGACTGTAAGACCTATGACTGGAGCAAGATTCTCAAAGATCTGGGTTCCGGAGCACCGGGTGCACCTCAGAACTTTGTCTTGAACATTGATGAGAATACCATTCCGTTGGGTACCAAAGCTGCCGATACCATCTCCATTGAGTTTGTGTACCGAAGCCAGTTTGGTTGCTACAACCGCGATACGGCGAAGATGGCCATCACCAAGGTGCCGAAAATTCAGTTTGCCGGCTTCCCTGAACTGTGCTGGGATCACGGTATTGCTGAACTCAAGGACTTGAGTAATGTAACACCTGCCGACGGGTACTGGTATGCCTATGATACCATGCCCGGTACCTACGGAAAAGCCAGCGACCTGAACAAGGCACTTAACAACGGAGCACTTCAGGAAGACACACTCATTACGTACAATACTCCTGAGCCTACCTATCCAACGGCCAATAAGTATTACATGCGGTACTACCATGACCGTTCCGGTTGTCCTACGTTCCGCGATACCATTTTGACGATCAATCCGCTTCCAAAGCCACAGATCATTGAAACACCTCTGCAGATTGTGACCAACAATCCGCCGTACCTGTTCTGTGAGACGCAGGATCCGATCGACCTGACGGCTACACCTGATGGAGGAACCTGGAGTTCACCTTACTCCGGTGTGATGGTTAACAACCAGTTCCGTGCTCAGAGTGCCCCTCCGGGTAATCCATTCTACATCCATTACGACTTTACATCGATCAAGGGTTGTAGAGGAGCCGATTCGGTTCAGGCACAGATCGAGGCCTTGCCGGAGATCGAGATTGTGAATAACGACACAGCGATTTGTCGGGATGCCTCGGGAATGACCATGGCCATTACGGCAAACTACAGCAACACCAATGCGATCACCTGGATACCATTTGCCGGAGGATCGGTTGATAATCCAAAGGCAGCCACAACGAACTACACGTTCTCGGCCAGCTCTGACTCGGTAGAAACACGTAACCTCTACGTTCAAACCGATCCGGGTAATGCCTGTCCGTTTGTGGACGACCTGTTCACGGTAATCATCAACCCGATTCCGAAAGCTGAAATTACGGTGGATGATCGCGATGGATGTAATCCGCACACGGCAACCATTACAACGGTGATCAAAAACAAGATCGACCCGAATACGGCTAAGTATGAGTGGACGTACAGCGATGGCAACACAGACAATGTTCAAAGTCCAAGCCATCAGTACACCGTAGACGGAACAAATACCGCTACATTGAAACTCACCTCAGCCTTTGGTTGTGATACAACTTTGAGTCTGGATATCGACGTATACCCAATTCCAACGGCCTTGTTTACGCCGGATCCGAACAACAGCACAACAGCTGCCTTGCCTCGATTCCGGTTTACCAATGAGTCTTCCGTACCAACTGTCTTGAGTGCTTTCATTGATAAAAGTTTCTGGGATTTCGGAGACCCATCTACCCTGGACGATACATCAACCGAATTCAGTCCGGTTCATTTCTACCCAGCCGACACCGGAACCTACTTTGTTACGCTGAGAGTTAAAACCAATCAAAACTGTGAAGATGAGATAACCCTTCCTGTGATCATAGGTCCCGATCTTTTGGTGTACATCCCCAACGCGTTCACCCCAGATGTGGGTGGTCCCCTCGTAAATGAAGGATTCCGGGCGGTTGTGAATGATGCGGTAAAGGATTACCACATGATCATCTTCAACCGGTGGGGCGAGGTGTTGTTTGAAACCACCGACAAAACAAAGCAATGGGATGGCACGTACAAAGACGAAAAATGCAAACCCGATGTATACGCCTACTACCTGGAAGTGGTGAGCTGGAACGGTGAGACGTATGATTATTCGGGAACCATTACCCTGATTCGATAGTTAACAATTCAAGCGTGAAGAGAGGTTGGAAAGTAACCCTAGGTGTGTTGCTCGTATTGTTGTTGATCTATTTTGTTGGCCCAAAGCCGAAATCACTTGCCTTTCACGCTGCGCTTCCATCCGTACCCAATGATCCGGACTCCATTGAGCAACTGATCCACGAACAGGAGCAGGAACATCAGGTTAAGCCCGGTAATGAAGCTTGTATCATTTGGTTCGACAGCTTGCACGAAAAGACGGAGTATGCCCTGGTTTATCTACACGGTTTCAGCGCCAGCCATGAGGAAGGCAATCCACTTCATTTGGACATCGCCCGAAAATTTGGCTGCAACTTGTATCTACCCCGACTCGCGGATCACGGCATCGACACCACTGAACCTTTGGGCAATTTCCGGGGAGATCGACTTTGGGAGAGTGCTCAGCAAGCACTCGCCATCGGGCAAAAACTGGGGAGAAAGGTCATTCTGATGGGTACATCCACCGGCGGGTCGTTGACTCTACAATTGGCCGCCGAATATGATGTAGCCGGGCTGGTGCTTTTGTCGCCCAACATCGAAATCAACGATCTAAACGCCTGGCTGCTGAACAATCCGTGGGGATTACAAATTGCTCGAATGGTAAAGGGTTCAAATTACAATACACCGGCCAACACTACTGAGCAATATCGAAAATTTTGGAACGGAGAATATCGTCTGGAAGCACTGGTTCAACTGGAAGAATATCTGGAAGAAATCATGATTCCTGAAACCTTTCAAAAAGTCACCGAACCCACCTTGTGCTTGTATTATTATAAAGATGAGCAACATCAGGATCCGGTAGTGCGGGTATCGGCTATTAAGGAAATGGTGAATGCCTTATCCACTCCAAAGGAAGCAATGGTTTCCACCGCCATTCCCACTGCCGGAAATCATGTATTGGGGTCATACGTCGTTTCTCAGGATGTTCCTGCCGTTGAACGAGAAGTCAAGGATTTCATGCATCATGTTTTAAAGATGCCATTTGCAGGGAAATTTTGATTTTTTTTACGATGTCTGTTTAGTTCCCCACATCCCCCATTCCCTATTCCTCATCCCCCATCCCTCCTCACAAACTCACAAACCCGAATTTAGAAACCAAACTATCCTTATCCGGCGCTATACGTCTGGATTGATTCCAACTCGCATCCATATCCTGTGCCCCTCCTACATAGACATCCCCGGATAAATCGATGGGCACCTTGACCAACGGTAATGACGCCACTTTCTTGGGAGGATTTGAGGAAGGCACATCCGCCGTTTGATACACCTGAACGGGTGAGTTCATCACCACGGTATCGTGGACCAAAACAGGAATAGTTCGTTCCACATAAACCGTATCCGTAGTTGTAGTAGCTGAAATGGTTGTATTGATGGATCGATCCCGCATAAAAAAGAGAACGGCTGAAAGCAAAAAGAACAGAACCGCTGCGGCACGCCACCCATTCCAACCTGAGATGAGCAATCTCATGGGATGTTTTGAATCCCATGCCGACATCACCTCCGTCTTCACCCTGGCCATTCCTCTTCCCGAGGTTACCGCGTTGTGTTCTGAGACTACCTGCATAGCCAAATGCAGATCATCGTAATCGGCTTTTTCCATGATGGAGCAGATGTGATCCCGTTCAGACGAGGTGAGCTCCTGAAACGATTTTTGAGCGATCAAGGCCCAAATGGCCTCCGTTAATTTATCGGTGTTCATAGTTCTTTTCCTTCCACTCCCGGGCAATTTTCTTGAGGAGGTAGTAGAGCCCGGATTTCACACTACCTATGGGGATGTTCAATATTTCAGCGATTTCGGCGATCGATAAATCACGTTCAAATCGCAATGCATAGAGTTGTTTCTCCTTGGGCGATTTGGAATCCAGCACATCACGCATCATCTGTGTCAGGAGAGTTCGATCCATTTGCAGAATCATATCTTCGTCGTGGTAATCTATTGCCGAGTTAGGTTGCATTTCATTCAGGATTCGATCCCGGTTACCCAAATTTCTCACGAGATTTTTAGCTCGATTCGCTGTTAGGGTAAAGATCCAGGTTGAGAACTTTCGGGTTGCATCGTACCCGTGATTGCCATCAATCAATCGCATAAATACTTCCTGAACTACATCTTCGGCTTCAGAATCATTTTGAAGTATTGTGCGGGCAAACCGACAAAGAGGATGAAAGTAGCGCTCATAAATCTGCTCAAACGCCTCCCGTTTGCCCTGAGTAATGGCGGTCATGAGGTCCTCATCCGCCCAATTCTCGTATCTCTCCCGTTTGAAAAGCGGCATTGGTGTTAGTTCAGTTGATTTCGAACTTCCGCTTCAGACGATGTTCCTTCCGTTATTTTCAGCAAGTATTTCCGAATCCAGGCCTTTCGATTTAAATCACCTGAAGCCGAGTAATGGTGATACAACTTCAACATCGGAACAATGTAATTCTGGTTCATTACCGGAACAAGACTTTCCGATATATCCTGATAATAGGGATACAGAATGTAATCCAAGGTAAAGTGATGCTCGAAATTATCTTTTAACGCAGCCAGTTCATCTACAACCTCCGAACTATAGAGATAGGCTAAGCCAGTCAGATACAATTGGTTGGCAACGGGTTGAACAATCTCATCCTGATGCATGGCTGATGCTGCCACATATACCGGTCTTTTCTGCGGATTGTTCGCGAGCCGCTCCACCAGATGCTTGTTGAAATACACCCGATGCTCCGGGTCCGATTCTTTTTTCGCTTCCCAATTGATTTTAATTTCAGGAATACCCAGTTCCTTACATATTTTTTGACGGTATTCGGTAATCAAAATGAGACTCGAGTTGATGACCAGTACATCGGACCTGAAGTCATGTGCCTGAACAGCAAACGCAGGATACGTATCGTTGTCACCGGCCGTAATCAGAATGGCTCTGGGCTTCAGGCCTGCCAGCACGTTTCGGTTGGTATACATCATACCTGGTGACAGGAGGCCAGCCGCCTCCTTCCGAAGAATGCCATCATTTCGCTTATCCAAATCGCGATCAATTTCACCCGCATTGATGATGTAATCGATGTGTTCAATGCGTCCTTCACCAAGTTCCAGCACTTTTTCAAGGTGGTGCTTGTACGATAGATCAAAACTGTGATTCATCCACATGATCAAATGGTATTCATAAGCGTCAGGCAGGTGTTTCGCCATGCTGTCGCCGATGCTGTTCAACAACTGCTGCTGATCTTCATAGGATATGGTGCAGGCCGTATCCGTTCGAACATAATTTCGATTGGCGTAGTAGTAATTATACCAGGCCAAGCCATTCCCCGGATTACTGTCGATTACCTTCTTCCATGCTTCAATCTGTTGCTTGTACCAGGGTGTTGGTTTTCGAACGAGGGCAAAGCTGTATACCGTTTCCGGGGTTTGTGCCGAAGTTGGTGTCATAGGGAGCATAACGGCAACCAGTAAGAGGAGAAATGCGTTCTTCATTGAATTTTTTCTTGGGTTTTGTTGAGTATACCCGTGAACCAGACGATGGGTTCAAATTAAAACGGATTTCTGAGTACGAAGTACGGATTGCTGAGTACGAAGTACGGAGTTAGGAGGAAGTAGGCAGGCTTTATCCTGAATATTCCGATGCAAGCAGGGAGAACATCAGGGAGTCTTCGTAC
Source organism: Flavobacteriales bacterium (assembly GCA_020635355.1). Classification (GTDB taxonomy): domain Bacteria; phylum Bacteroidota; class Bacteroidia; order NS11-12g; family UBA9320; genus WGNA01. Next base: position 82,631 of record JACJZW010000006.1, on the reverse strand, counting down.
ACCCCATCTTTGAACCGATGTTCGCGAAGTAGTCCCTCCTGAGTAAATCTAAATTTCTTAAGTGCTTGAATGGATGCCTCATTATCCGCCAGGGCGATGGCTTCAATCCGGTTCAAGTTCAAGTCCTGAAATCCGTATCGGATAACTTCATTAACCGCTTCCGTGGCATACCCCATCCTTCTGAATTCCGGAGGGTTGATGATACAGCCCAACTCCGCCCGATGTTCCGCTAAATTCCAATTATGCAATCCACACCTTCCAATGATCTCTTCGGACGTTTTTATTTTCATTAAAAAGAGGATAAATCGTCGGTTGTAGCTGGAGTACCCGTCCTTTTGTTTTTGCCACTCTTGTTCATATTCTACCTCCGATCGATGGCCCAGGTAGTCCATGGTCTGTTGTTTGGGCCAGCTAAATAATTCCTCCATATCCACGTGAGATATTCCCAGGAGTCGTAATCTGGATGTTTCCAATTGTATGGGCTGTAGGTGGGTCATGGTTAACAAAGTAGCTGGTTAAATGAACCCTTGAACGCGACCGGAGCCTTCTGTCGCAAATTCGATTCTTCCAAGGTTCGCAATTACTCTTGCCTTAGGTTGTACTTAGTAATCAGATCCTGGCGGCAAGTTTTTCGTATGGTTTCAATGTCATGCATCAAAGAAGTTATATCACCCATAAGAGTTGACATTTCGCTTTGAAGAGATTGAATATCCTTTCTGACAAGAACCTCGGATTGCAGCCAGATTCTTTTGTTGTAATCATTGAGCATCCGCTGGGTGGTACTGATTTTAAGTCCGATAATGTACACCTTACCATCGAGTGGTTTACACAGGTCATATTTCTCACAGTGACGATTACAACTATTGAGGGCTGCACTTAATTCACTCAACTGTTTGTACGCTTCGTTATAATGCTTTTTGGCGTCTTTTCGCTCAGGGGACGACACCTTGACATTCCCGTTGGAATCAAATGATTTAGGCATCGCTGCACTAAACGCACGAAACTCCGACTTTGCCTTCGAATGATGTGAAACGGCTTCACTCCAGTCCTTGGCGGACAACTCCCAGGTATCCACGATTTGTTGCACCTCCTTCTGGCGCTCCAATCGTTCAGCCTCCAACTCCTTTTCGCGGTCCACCCTTCGCCCTGGTGTATTCTTGTCAATCATAACGAAGCCATCATAGAATTCCCCCCGTAAAAAGTCTCCCATAAAATAACAACCATCCCCAAAATTGAAGACTGAAAATCCTACCTCGCAGTCTCCCAGTGAGCATCCCATCTTTACCTTAAACTGATCGGGGGTATGCGATTCATTGAACTTATAGGATAGATCCCCAACTCGTTTCAGGACATAGTTGGGGGAATAGGTCATTTTAAAGCAGGTGTCCGATTCGCGATAAAAAATCAAGCTTTGAGGGTCGGCTTTGTCATGCCCACATTGACCGTATTTTTTAAACAGATCAGTGTGATCTGGAATGTATGAACGCCATTCATTGGGAATGTTAGCGGCCGTCGTACTATGAAATTCATACGCGCGTACCCGATTTCCCGCGTCATCTTCCTTGGCCAGCTTAAAATAGGAACCTTCAGGTGAAATGAATTGATCACCATCCAGTTTCCATCGGTAGTATCGAACAAGATAATTCACGTCCTCCGAGGTGAACGTGTTGTTGAACATGGTATAATAGGATTTGGGTAGAAGGGGGTCGAAACCAGCGTGTGCATATGTCCTTTTGGGAAGGTCCGGGAATGGGGTGTTGTACTCATTCCTATCAACTTCGTGGTAGGTGAATTCATATACCCAGTTCTTCTTGCGATCTTCTACCACCCATATGGTGCTGAAGCGATTCCCGCCAACGCCGTAATGAAGCTTCAGAGATCGGTTCTCTTCATAATTTGGCTCAAGGTACACGTGACTCTTGCTCTTGTAGGTAATGCTTTTTTTGAGTCGCTTTTTCGATCTTTTACCATGCTGAGTTATACCGAGTGATTTAACCCAAGAGTTGTGTTGATGTGACATCTCATAGCTCGGAAAGTTTATTATCACATTAAGAATCTCCTTGTCCTTCCCAAACGTTGTAAAGCTGACTGAAGTCCCATTGGGCAGCATCGCCCTATGTGTAAACCATGAATCACCGGATTTAAAGAAGTCATCATCCATTTTAACATCATGCTGGTCTAAATAGACCAATAGTTTGGGATCATCAAAGTCTTGTCCCATGGCACAGCCCATCATTCTGAAAAAATCTGAGTTCACTTGAGCAGAAACCGAACCTGCCAACAGCATCATTAGAAATAAACCAGCCAATACCTTTTTCATAGATCCCAACAATTTGGAGAAAGTTATTAAAAAGTTGACGAACGCACCATACCAACTTAGGAGGACGAATAGCTTGGATCATACTTGGTTTGCCCTTAGGTTCAGCGTTGGGAGAAGAAAACATGGCGTTGGGATAACTTGTGAGCGTGATTTCAGCAATATCAATTGGTACTGAACGGTCTAGTCATTACGTTGCTATTCAAACCAACAACAATCCAATGACCCAATCATCATCCACCTATGGGTAACCAACTAAAGGCCTACAGATACATTGTGTTGGCTTTACTCTTTGTAACCATTGCAGTTGAAGTGAATGGTCAATCATTGGTATGCCGACAAACCTGGCCCTTAAAAATGGATAGCTCTAGTCTTCATAACTTGAGCTATCCATATATCCGTGTGAAACGGGCATTCCCAAACTCAACTGACCCACATTTCCTGGTGTACTTTCAAGGTTTTTATGAGTCGTTACTCTTCGATATTGATACCCTGCATTTTGAACTGGTTAATCTTAAGACGCACGATTCCAAACGGATAAAGATCCCTGTAAACACCGTATTCTCAGAACATATCGCTGAAGCGCGGTATATGGTCAATGATTTTGCATACCAGGATGGGAAACTTGCCTTGTTGGTCTTTGATTGCATCTATCTGTTTGACGCAAATTCTGCAGGTTGTCGTTTCAGGCAAAAGTTCAGGCTTCCACATGGCTATTCATGGTTGACCTTTTCGGAAGATGGTGCGTTTCGTTTGCTGGATTTGGTTCATTCAGATGACCCTCAAGCCGTTGCTTGTGCAAAATTCAAGATGAAACAAGATCGGCTAATTCAAGATGATTCCATAATAATTCCGTTCGCCGGGAAACCCTACCTGCAATTGGAATCACAATTTGTATCCGAATCCATGGATAACATCTTCCTTGGGAATGCTACCTCATCGGTGATATACACCATAAACAAACAGAATGGTTCCATTGACGAGGCGTTATCAACGGGACATATTGAGGGTTCACGAGCCATAGACACCTTGTCCTTCCGAAATAAGATGCAGTTTTTCAACTCATTACAAACCATGGACACGAACCACTTCCATTACCAAACCTGTTATGTTGGGGATCAAATCATCCTCCGTTCCCGGACACGATCAGCGTACAAAACCGCCCATTATTTCGATGTTTATCGGCGAAGCCATAATGGTGTTGATTCCACCACAACCCTTCTCGATGGGTTACACAATTACAAATTAAAGAATGACACCACCGTTCATTTCAGCCGAATTGATTTTGATCCTCTCTCCGCAACAAAAGGATACATAGCAGTTGGAAACATCTTCTATACCATTGGGTTTCGGTATAAAACAGAGCGTTCAGACCTAGGATATATTGAATTTCCGATAACCGAATTGCAATCACTTGACAAGGAACTGTATAAATCCAAAGCTTTTGAATTTAATGTGTATGAATATGCCCTGGACTAATACCCTACGCTTCATCCTGATTGGTGGTTTACTGGGCATTGTGGGATCAGAGATAACCTTTTCAACGGAATACAAATCGGCTGACCAGGCTTCACATTCCCCATCAGATTCAGCTTCTCAATCGTGCAATCTTTATTTCTCATCCCGGTTTTGCAGGCCATGTTTATCCAAGGTTGAAGATCAATTAGCCAACTTCCGACAAATAGACACCTTGTTCATGGTCACCGAATTGAACAATGAGGTGGAGCAGGACAACTTCTTTCGATTAATTAACCGCTACATCAAGATTCCCATTCAGGACACCATCTATCATCAATTTAGCGGAAGTGTTTTTTCTGAAAAGACCCAAACAACGTTCTCAGACAGCTGCCTGAATGTGTTGTTCAATAAAAGTGCTCCCTTCATTTTTTCCAGAACCCGGTGTGATGACTTTACGTTTTTCGGCACTTAGTTCCTTATCAGTCCTTTACACATCTACATGGGTAGTAATAAGTTATGCTTTGAGGATCAAAATTCTGACGTCCGAAGGAGGGGATTCCGTCAAATCGTACCGCATGTCGCCAATCATTGCGATACTTCCACGACATGCTACTCTGATCATAAAATTTACCTAATGAGGTCGAACTCCAATAGTAGGCGATGTAATCGTTTTTATAGGTAAACGTCCCGTTAACTTCTTGACCGAATCCAATTGATTTGGCGCTAAAACCAGTATTATTTACCGTGGTGTCATTTTTATACGAACTCCCTGCATCCAATTGGTTTTTTGAGACCAATCGTGCTGAACCTTTCAGATTTTCAGGCCCAACAATAATCCATTCTGAATCATATTCCGTATCAATTTTAGCCCCAGCAAATACCAAGAGCGTTCGCCAATCTTCAGCCGTTGGAATATGCCATTTTTCAGGACAAATACCCCTTACCGGTTTCCCGGTGGATCCCATTGCCCCTCCATCGGAAACGGTGTTATAGTTATACAGTCTGCCCGAGGTGCTAACGGACCCGGATTGAGGTGTTCTGCTACCAGATGCATTATATCGAAGGTTTTCAGCAAACCAGGTTTGACCGCCAATACAAACCAATTTATAGGTCTCATCATCCCGATCATCCGTCATCAACAGGCACGGAGAGTCATATCGATAGTCGGGATCAATAAAGTGCTTAAGCTTAACATTTTCAGCCGTTTGACGCTTTTCTTTTACTTCGGTGAGCATCACCGCTCTGGTAATCTCGATACGTTCACCTCCCTGGGATTTATTGTTTAGGTGCGAATTGGGATCTTCCCATTCCGACCCATCTTCCTTAAGATGAGCTTTACCTGTTGAATCAATGTCCATCAATAATCTCTTGTAAACCGCATCCTCGATATCCTGGGATGTTTTGTCGTCCACCGGCGTTGAATACTTATTATCCAACGCATATCCGTAGTAGGTTATCGCCCCAACGCTTTTAAAGGCTTCCGGGATATTTCGGGTAGACGGGCCATCGGCTGTATAGCCGCTGAAGCAGTAGTTTCCAAAAACCACGGCATCATTAAGACGGGGTAGCTTTCGAATGAATTTATCCGTCACCTGAATGGAATAGAAGTAGTTAAAGCCAAGCGGGACTTTGTTCGTATCCGATTCCATCGTCACCTTAGCGTTTAGCTTAATTGCACCGTTTTCAATATCAACCAAGGATATACCCGCGGCAAGCGCCTGTTGTTCCACCAGGGAAGCGGGAACTACTACGGTGGTGTCGATTATACGGGCACTGCTGAACAGCGGGGCATCGGTTCGAACTTCAAATCCATCGGGTTGACCATGAGTATTTAAGACAATCAATCCATATTGATTAAAGGTACGCACCACATCGAGATCGGCATCTGTTCCGGTGACAACCGTCACATCCAGATCGAGCGGAAAGGCTTTGATCTTTTTCTCAACTTCTGATTTATTGTAATGAAACTGAAGGTCGAATGGAATGAAAATTAAGACCTTCTTATTTTCTATAATCTTATCCTGCGCAGCTTTCAAGGAAATCTCACCCGACGTAAATGGTTCAAGTTTGCTCCCTTGACCAGCCCCTCCCCCTCTGAAATAGGCTCTTCCAGTTGGATCGGTATACTCCAGTACCAGATCACTCACAATGCCAGATGTATAATGTACCTCCAGCGCATAATCCTCCATAAATACCTGTTGAACATCCGGCTGATCCAGCAACCACTTTGCTACATTAAAGAGCACAGCCACCTCGTCAGATTCTGTCTGAAATTCCTGTTCAACCCTTAAACTAGCACGCTCCTGAGTGGTAAGCACACTGGCTACATCTTCAAAGGTGATGGTTGGCTCAATTTGAACATCAGGCCCTGAGGGTTCCTTTTTACAGGTGGAAAAGAGAACGGTAAACGAGACTGCAAGCGAAACCAGGATAAATTTTCTCATATCGGTAATCTGGGTAGGTGCAAGTTAGTAAAAGCACCGTGATGTCTCAAAATTGCCCCCTAATTCGGCATCAATGGCACTTAACAAGAATGATGTTGATGCTGTGAATGAGATAACTTCATCCTTATGTACCTTCCCAACAAGGAATTACCGGGTAAACAGACAAGCACTAGCTTACCAACGTACCCACCTGATTTCCTTGAACCAGTTCCAGCAAGTTACCTCGCTTGTTCATGTCAAAGACAATGATGGGCAGCTTGTTCTCCTGACATAGGGTAAAGGCCGTCATATCCATCACCTTGAGGTTTCGTTGAATAACTTCAGTGAAGGTAATGTTGTCGTAACGGGTTGCGCTGGAGTCCTTTTCCGGATCGGCGGTATAGACCCCGTCCACGCGGGTACCTTTTAGGAGTACATCAGCCTCAATCTCAACAGCCCGCAATGATGCGGCGGTGTCGGTGGTAAAATATGGGTTACCGGTACCGGCACCAAAGATTACGACCCGACCTTTTTCGAGGTGTCGAACAGCTCTTCGTCGTATAAATGGCTCGGCAATTTGTTCCATCTTGATGGCACTCAGCAATCGGGTGTATAAGCCGTGTTTTTCCAGAGCGCCCTGAAGTGCCATGGCATTGATTACGGTGGCTAACATACCCATATAGTCGGCTTGAGCGCGGTCATCCATACCTCCTTCAACGCCTTGCACACCGCGAAAGATGTTTCCTCCACCAATCACAACGGCCACTTCAACACCATGGTCTACGACCATTTTTATTTCTTCGGCATATTGTTCAAGAACGTCGGGATCTATACCGTAGGACTTTGTACCGAGCAGGGCTTCTCCGCTCAGTTTTAGCAGGATTCGTTTGTAGCGCATTCAGAATGGAATCTGACGGCAAAAATGGCCCATGATTTCGAATTGCAAAAAAAAAGGAGGAACAATGTTCCTCCTTTTCGTTGTTTGAAGTTTTGTATTTATCCCAAAGCTACCCGGCTGAAGGCTTTTACAGCCAATCCGGACTGAACGTCGTTCAGCATCTGGGCAACGGTTTTGTTCGTATCTTTAACGAAGGACTGCTTAGTCAAGGTATTCTCCTTGTAAAACTTCTGCAGTTTACCCTGAGCAATCTTATCAAGCATTTCTTCAGGTTTTCCTTCTTCGCGAGCCTGCTCACGTCCAACTTCCAATTCACGTGCTTTCACGTCTTCCGGAACGTCGTTTTCGTCAACAGAAACTGGATTCATGGCAGCAATTTGCATCGCAACGTCTTTACCCGCAGCCACAACCTGGTCGTTTGCTGCTTGGTTCAACGCCACCAATACACCGATTCGGTTACCGGCGTGGATGTAATTTACAACGGCCTCTCCGGTTACGGTTTCAAAGCTGGTGATATCAATTTTCTCACCGATTTTTCCCACTTCTTCGGTCAATCGATCGGAAATGGTCAAACCATCAATCATCAACGCTTTTAAGGCGTCCAGATTAGCAGGCTGATTAGCCAGAGCGATGTCGGCAATCTGATCGGCCAGATTCACGAAGTCTTCATTCTTCGCCACAAAGTCGGTTTCGCAGCTCAAACGCACAATAACACCATAGGTGCTATCGGCATTGGACTTAGCGATAACGGCGCCTTCAGTAGCGTCACGGTCTGCACGTTTGGCAGAAATCTTTTGACCTTTCTTACGCAGGAAGTCGATAGCTGCTTCGAAGTCCCCATTGGTTTCCTGGAGGGCCTTCTTGCAATCCATCATACCCGCGCCGGTCATTTTGCGTAATTCATTTACGGCTGCAGCAGTAATTGCCATGAGAAAATGTGTGGTTTACAGTTAAACTTTATCGGACTGAGGAAGTGATCAGTTGTTGCTGGCCACTTCTGGTTCAGATTCCTTTTTAGCAGCTTCCTTAGCTTTTGCTTCTTTGCGCTCCGACAAACCTTCGGCAATGGCATCGGCAAATGCTTTAGTCAGGATTTCGATGGATGCTGATGCATCGTCGTTTCCTGGGATTGGGAAGTCTACCAAGGTAGGATTCGAGTTGGTGTCAACGATACCGAAGATCGGGATGTTGAGTTTTTGAGCCTCAGCTACGGCGATGTGCTCACGCTTTACGTCAACGATGAACAGAGCAGCTGGCAGACGGTTCAAGTCTTCGATACCACCCAGCAATCGCTGAAGTTTTGCCTTCTCACGGTCCTTCATCAATCGCTCCTTTTTGTTCAGGTGATTGTAGGTACCGTCTGTTGCCATCTTGTCGATCATCTGCATTTTCTTGATCGATTTACGAACAGTCGCAAAGTTGGTGAGCATACCTCCCAACCATCGCTCTGTAACAAATGGCATATTAACACGACCGGCTTCGTTTTGTACGATGGCCTTGGCTTGTTTCTTAGTTGCAACAAACATCACTTTCCGACCGGAACGTGCGATGTTTTTCACCGCTGCCTTAGCTTCATTCAGCTTGGCAAGTGTTTTATTCAGGTCAATGATGTGAATTCCACTTTGCTCCATGAAGATGAACGGAGCCATTTTGGGATCCCACTTACGAGTAAGGTGACCAAAGTGTACACCTGCGTCCAGCAGCTCTTTATTGGTGAGTTCAGACATATTCGTTGCTTATCGTTTAGAGAATTGGAATTTCTTACGGGCCTTTTTCTGACCTGGTTTTTTACGTTCAACCATGCGGTTGTCTCGAGTCATCAACCCTTCTGCTCGAAGTGCTGGTTTTTGCTCAGGATCGTTTTCAACGATGGCTTTGGAAATGGCGAGACGAAGTGCTTCCACCTGACCGGTCATTCCACCACCAGACAAGGTAGCTTTCACATCGTATTGTCCTGCGAGGTTACACAACTCAAATGGCTGGTTCACCTTATATTGCTGAGAAGGAGATGGAAAGTACTCCTTGTAATCGCGTTTGTTCACAACGATCTCACCCTTACCTGGCGTCAGGTAAACTCGGGCAACAGCTGTTTTTCTTCTTCCGGATGTATTAATGGTTTCCATAAAAATTACAGGTCAAGTTTTTCAGGTTTCTGAGCGTCATGTGGGTGTTCACCACCGGTATAGACAAACAGGTTGTGGAAGATCTTACGGCCCAAACGATTTTTTGGAAGCATGCCCCGAACCGCTTTTTCAATAACGGCTTCCGGCTTCTTCTTCATCATCTCGGCAACGGTGGTCTCTCGCTGTCCACCTGGGTACGTTGTGTGTCGGATGTATGTTTTTGTGTCATACTTGTTACCGGTCAAACTGATTTTCTCAGCATTGATCACAATAACATTGTCTCCACCATCCACATGGGGAGTAAAATCCGGCTTGTTCTTTCCCCGGATGATTTTAGCAACCTCAGAAGCAAATCGACCTAACGTTTTGCCCTCAGCATCAACAACATACCACTTCTTATCGATGGTTGTTTTGTTGAGCGATCTGGTTTTATACGAAAGTGTATCCACGTTTATAAACCTTTGTTTTCCTTAAAAAGGGCTGCAAAAGTAGCTTTAAGTTTTAAATTATTCAACGAATTCACTAAAAAAAAGCGGGGTTCAAAGCTCGGCTTTTTGACCGGGAAATTTTAGGGTTAGCGAAGCAGATGGAGAACGCCCTCGGCCGATTTTCGAACCGTATTTTTCCCCTTGTATTCGATCCTGAAAACATAGACTCCGGAAGGCAATGGTTTGTCTAGGTAATTTCCATCCCAGGAAAAGTCTTTGTCGAAGCTCTCATAAACCCGTTCACCCCAACGATTGAATATCTGTATGGAGAATTCATCCACTCCAGCTGTCCGAATATGATAGAAGTCGTTCACATCGTCGCCATACGGGGTAAAGGCATTGGGTATTTGCAGGTAGACGGAATCGTCCAAACACACATAACTAAAAAACGAGTCCAAACAACCGCCTTCATTCTCCACCCGAAGGGAAATGGCATACCAATTTGTATCGTTCCGATAGACGTGGCTGGGGTTAACAGCCGGATCATACGCCTCTGTGGTTCCATCACCAAAATCCCAGGTACCCGCAGTGGCTCCTTCGGTGAAGCTGATCACAAACAAGGTGGGATCAAACGGATTTAAACAATGTCCGGGCGAAGGCGTGGTGATGAAATGCGCTTTAAGTCGAGGATACGACAACACATACACCGAGGAGTCGAGGGAGCAATTCGTTAGCGTATTGCGAACCCGGAATCGATAGCGATTGGCCACCGGCACCACAATCCGATCGGTATACCTCAGCGGTGCTGTAAACCAGGTCACTTCGTATGGATCGGCAAAACGTGGTGTCACTTCTGCCCATCCCGTAGTTCCGTAACATTGAATATCACTTGAAATGGCATTCACCTCAATCTTTGGGAAGACGTTTATAAATACGCTGTCGCGATAATCGTCTGAGCACCCATCTGAATAGGTCATGTGCACCCAGCGTGATGATGCCGGTTGTTGAAAGATGGTTCGGCTACCGGTTGGATCCGTGCTCCACGTATAGGTATAATTCCCACCAATTCCCCGAAGGGCAGTTGCGGTTAAAACGGCCTGCTCGCCATCACAGAGCGAATCATCCGAAATGGTCAACGTCCCGAATAGGGTATCCCGGATGGTAACCACAACACTGTCCTCTGAGTAGCAGGTGGGTGTACCAAAACGATACTTGAGCTGATGCATGCCGGTTCCCGCATCGTGCGGATTAAAAAAGGAGTCGGTGATTGCCGGACCGAACCACCTCCCTCCCATGGGTGAACCTTGAATCAGGAAAAGCGAGTCCTTAAAGCAATAGGTAGGATCGTATCGGGTTATATTCACAACAGGTTTGGCTTCCACCTCAATTTCCAGTGAATCCAAACAGCCATTCACGGATTGATGATAGATGGTATGAAAACCAACTCCAGCCAATGCGGGGTCAAATCGTCCGGTGATGGGATGGGTTCCCGGACCCGACCATAAACCACCTGCGGGATCATTTCGGAGAAAAATGGCGCTATCCGCCACGCACAACAAGGTATCCTGCTGAATATCAACCGAATCAAACACCACCATGATGATGCTGTCAGAGCAGCCATACGCATCATAGATCAATTGATGTGTCCCATAACCCGCTCTTGACGGATTGAAGTAATTACCCAATACACCGGCCCCCGACCAGACTCCTCCTCCGGGTGATCGTCTGGTTGAGTTAAAATCGAGCAGAACCGAATCGTCTTCAATGCAGTATTTAAGAGTATCATATCCCACCACCGTTTGCCGTACATAGGCCATCTTAGTGGCGATGCATCCATTCACATTATAGGTGAGCGTATCGTTGTACCAGGTACGTCCCAGGTCGTACACGAAAGAAGGGTCATAAGTCCCGGCAATGGAATCGGTAATGCCCACTCCCGTCCAATACCCTCCAACCGGTAAACCAAGATATACATTGGATGGTGGGGCATCGGGACAAAAAATCTGATTCCCTCGTGCGTTGATGCTGATGACCGTCATCATCATCGTATCCCGGCATCCATGTACGGAATAAATCAACCGCTTATTTCCTCCTCCGGCGCGGGGCGGATAAAAGAGTCCATCTGTATAGTCCAGGAATCCCGGACCCGACCAGGTCCCTCCTGCAGGTGTAAATGGTATCTGTACAGTTGGGGTTGATTGGCATACCGTATCAACCGGTGGTACATCAATGGGGTAAACGCTCACTATCTTGTCGTCCGAACAACCGTTCCAGGAATAGGTCAGCGTATACATTCCGGTGTCGGAAGGATTGAATAAGCCGTCGGATTGAACATTGGTCCCACTCCAGCTTCCACCGGCTGGCGTAAAGCCCGTAAGGTAAAAGGCCGAACTTCCGGGACAGGCTCCCTCAGGAGGTCCGGCATCTATAGCTCGTATGGTCACCACTACATCGTCTGAACATCCGGCAAACCAATAGGTCACGGTATCTCGCAAGGTGGTGGGTTGTTGAGGGTCATATACTCCGTTTATCGAGTCAACGATTCCCGCACCTCGCCAGATTCCACCGCTTGGGGAGGCCGACAATGAAAACGGTGGATTGGACTGACACACGGTGGTATCGGCCATGGCCACAGGAGGATTCACCACTTCAATCCAGATGGAATCGGATCCAGGGACGGCGTTTCCATCGGAAACCGTTAAAATTACCCATCCCGATGACGTTGGACAATAGGTATTGGGGCCAAAGGTTCCTGAAATATTGGGTGTCCAGGCAAAGGCATAATTGGCCGAGTCACCTCCGGTAACTTCTGCCGTTATCTCCGTACAGGTGCCGTTACATACGGTATCGGGATCGGCAATGAGGTTCACGTAAATGGGACAGTCTGTGATCGAAAATGTGGTATCGGTATGCAACTGCCACGCCGAATCACACTCGTCATACTTAATGGCGTCAAAGTCGATTTGATACGTGCCACTTCGGTCAAGGGCTGGTGAGAAAGTGATCAAAAACGAATCGGTTTGACCGTTGGTGCAATTAATTGGCGTTACACCGGTAATGGATGGATTGATGGTTCCTGTAATACCAAAATTGGCGGCGGTGATGGAATCACAATCAAATAGTTGATCCAATTTAATTCCTACGGAAGTAGCCTCGCATGACGGTGTAGGTGGTGAAACAAATCTTGGCGGTAGTAGTGGTTTCACCTGAGTAGACCAGCTGGCCTCCCATCCGCACCAGGCTACGCTTCCATCCGAGTGGAAATAGAAGGTGAGGCAGGAATCGGAACTCTGAAAGGAGCCGGGATTGGTTGACCCGTTGAGTTTTCCGCTGATATTGGTGGACGAGGTGTCCGGACCATCAAAGATGATCAGATAATCATCAGGTGATTCGATGCAAAGCTGACTAAACGAAATGGTGATGGTTTTGGCATTGGGCACACAAATGCGAAAGATGAGGTTCTCGTTGTGATCGTAGTAACCCGTTGTTTGACCGTTCTCGCTATCAAAGAAATTCCCTTTGCAATCATAGATGGTTGCATTGGACATGTAGTAGTCGGTTTGGCTGATGGCCAACAACGGCATCAACCACATCCATATAACGATGATATGCTTCAAGTCAATTGCGCACAATTGTTATCTGATCGGTTGCCATGGGATTGCTTTTATTCCCGGCGCGATCGGTCATAATCAATTCATAAGAGGTAATTTCCTGATCGGCGGTACCGAGGAGGAAGGTATTTTTCAAATAGATTTCCAACTCACCGGAAATCGAAACCTTGCTATCCGGTGGTGCCAACAGGGCCACGTGATACCCATCGGCATCCTGGAGCCGGAGATCCTGAATCGTCAGTAATTCAAGATCTGGGTCTTCACTTCCCAAATCCCCGTCCGGATCCTGGTATTTGATTCGGATAGTGATGGAATCTGTAAACTCTTTAACGATGGTTGGTTCAATGCTGATGAACGAAATGGTTGGCGGTCCGCTTTGAGGTTGAACCAGGGTTACTTCGGTGCACGCAGGAACCAGCAACAGCAAAAAGAGATATGGGATCACACGTTTCATTGAAGTCTCAGTGCTGCGTATTTCTTCGCCCGGAAGAGTGAATGATCGTTTGGTGAATAAATGGTGTTAATCCCATCGGAGGCTTCAAACCGAAGCCAAATAACATCTCCGACTTGATAGCCTGAGGTGGACAGATTTACCTTGAAATAGTGTTCTTCCTCTTCCTGATAAAAACCATTTGCCAGAAAAGGATTTGAGACATATTGCAGACTGGTCTTGTTGGTGGTATCAAAGCTATCGGCCCGTATGGAATGCATCATCGTGAGGTTGGACAAGGCGGATGCCGGGAGCGAGTCGTCCGTGAAGGCTACCCAAATTTCGGCATTGGAACCAGCGGGAATGATTACTGGTTCATAATAGCCTGGCCTACCTTTGATCTGCCCATTTACCTTCACGGCCATTCCGCGCAACTGAGGTGGAAAATTAGACGAGGTAGATGGCTCGCCCCGCTGATTGAGCGCTCCATTTTTAATCCAGGTTTCGATGTAACCGATGTACTCTTCCTTACGATCGTGCCAGTCGCTTCCCGGTTCGGTCACCAGCGGCATGATACCGGAATTCCCATTCAGATCAATCTTTAAACGTCTTACTAACATGCTGGAGTCCGGGAATCCCGGCTTAACCCGATAGGTAATCGGATCGGAATCATCTTGCTTTATCAGGCGTTGGTTAACCAATGTGTTGTACGAACTTTCGATGGTTCGAAAATCCGGCTCAAAATTCCCGTCATGACAACCGGAGTTGGCGCATGTGGGAGCAAAAATGAGTTTGTGAAGTCCTTGAATGGTGGTTGGGTCTACAGCCGTGTCGGAAGGATTTACCACATCATCTTCCTGCAATGGCTTCTGATTGTCATATGGATTTAACACACTGGGATCTTCCTCCTTGCATCCGCCGATAGCAATGAGCATAAATACGATATAGGCAACGGTGATTCTCATATCTGGTCGAAGAGTGATTTCGCTTCGGCATCCATTTGACCCGCCGCGGCAACGGCATCTTTAATTCCAAAGATTTCGGCAATGGTGAGCACATTGTCGGTTGCGCGACCTACCCGGTTCGTTTCACTACCCACGGTGAGATTGGAAGGTATATTGGGCCCGGCCATCATGGTAAATATTCTTCGCGTATTGAAGTCGCCACTGTGATCGTACGCAAACCAGTCGTTCTCATCCTGAATGGGATTTGGGTTGAGGTTTCGTCCGCATTCCGGTGTAGTGAGCATAATGGTCTTACCCGCCATTTCCGGAATATCATTCTGAATGAATTTCCACAACCATCCAACGGCGTGATCGGCACGATGGAGACTGCGCAGGTAGCCGGTAAAATTGGAGTGACAACCATCAACGTTGGTCAGGTTCAGTACAAGAATTTTTGGTTTAAAATACTTCAATACTTCCGCTGCATATTGAACGGTAACCAAATCGCCGTTATCCAGAATAGGTGGTCTTACCAATCCACCGGTTTGCTTTTTATCAAAGGTTTGACGGATGAAGGCTTTGATGTTTTCGCGTTCATTCTCATCGTTTCGTATACCGTCAATATCACCATTTTTGATGCGGAAGGTATTATTCAAAAAGGCCCGCATGCGTTGAATGGGTTCCAGTTCCTCCTGAGGGTGGTACACTTTTGCGTTGCTAAGAATTTCAACCCCATCGGCTCCAAACGTAACACTGGGGGCAACAAAGTTGGCTCCATAGGCCGTACCGTATTGGGGATGGTCACTGGAGTTGAGAAGAGGGAATGAATTCCCGATTCCCGACCCAACAAACCACACGTCGGAGGCTTTAAATCCGCGATGTCTTCGGAGGTATTCAAAGATGGTAGGTGCAACCGGGCGCACTTTTAATCCTTGAGCAATGGATCTATTTCCGGTGAGCAATGACGTCAATCCGCCGTAGTGCCCACCATTTTGCGCGGTCACTTCAGGGAAGAACAGGCCCTGACTTTGAAGGGAAGTACTGAGAACAGGTGGAATGGGTGAACTGCCATCCGGTTCCCCGGCCGGTGTTATTCCATAGACGATTTTGCGATCCGGCGCAGTTCCATTCAGCATATTATACATGATGTTACCACCGATATCCAGATCCTGACTTCCGGAAAGATACAGTTGCTGAACGGCTTCCTGATGACGTACGCCACCGGCAAAGAGGACGTAAACCACGTGGTCGGCCAGTTCGGCGTTGGTACGTGCAAATAGTCTCCCGGAAGGAAGGATATATGGGAAGGCCGCGGCCCCAACCCCGGTTAATGCAGCTTTTTTAACAAACTCTCTTCTCTTCATAAACCGGGATTAATAAAATTGATACTCGTCAGACGTGGCAAAGGCCATATACACCAGTTCCGGTGTAACGTTGGGGTTGGCCTGCAGATATTCCCGGAAATAGGATACTTCCAGCTCAGATGGGATTCGCACAAAAAACAACTTGTAAGTATCCTTGATGAATTGGTCCAAATCAGCCCGCATCAGGGAATCCGAAGGAAGCACTACATCGGGGGAATTCATGTAATTGCTCACGATCACTTCGTTGATGAGTGACTTATCACCAAATGATTCAATCACCCGCTCGGTTCTGAAAAGTGCATTGGATGATATGGCTTTCTTGAAGATGGTGGTGTGTAAAATGGAAATCGCCTGTTTATTGGTTTTAGGTCGATCCTTGATCAAACTGGCATCAAACACATCTTCATCATTCACCTCAAATTTGGCCACCACATCCTTCTTACATCCCACTGAGAACAGGACAGAGGAGAGGATCAGCATCATTCCGAGATAGTTAAAAATCCGCATACTCATCCGTTATTAAAATATCCATCTGCAGTTGTTTAAAATCTTTGTTGATGATGAGTTTGGAAAAGTGATTGACCACTTCCTGAGAGGTGGCTTCGCGCCCCATGAGGGTTTCATAGGTCCAGCGGATCAGCCCTTCATAAAATTCATCGGACTCCGTCAACAACTTGCAATACTCCGCCTTGGTTGAGGCAAATCCACCAAAGAGCCCACCAACCTGATTGCGCTCAATAATTTCATAGGCAATATCAAATTCTTCCTGTGTTGGGAAGCGCATAAACAGGTCATCAAATGAGGCATTCACAAAGTTGAAACTGTTCATGTTGATGTAGTCGTAAACATTGTTGTTCATCAAACGGGCGAAGAGTTCATTGATGGTGATCTCTCCGTTGCGCATTTCAACTTTTCCTTCTACCACCTTCTGATTGCGTTCAATTTGTTCAAGAGCCGCATACACCCGAACCGAATCCCCTTCCAATCGGGCAACGGTAAGGGCAAATTGAGCCAAACCAACGAAACGAGTGAATTCATTATCGGCTGCCCCTTCACACATCCTGGACTTCATGATGTCATACAATCGTTGGTTATACGCAATGTTGTAGGATGAATCTCCAATCACCGCGGCGGTATCGTTTTGAAGTTTGGATATCAAGTCCATCCGGGCTTGTTTACTCAGTCCGGCTTCTTTCAGAATATCCGTTTCTGTGGCCATCTCAGCTTCCAGTGCTGAACGACCAACCAGGTCAATGAACAACCGGTTGACGTAATTTTCAACTTTGATGGTGGGAACCCGATGCGGGTTAACGGCGTCGTTGTTTGGATAGGTGCGGTTTTCGGTTTTCTTGCACGATGCGAACATCAATACAGCCACAAGTATCGCCAATGTATACTTCACCAAACCACAACACGACTTCATTCGGGCACTTATCAGTCACCCAAATATAGCAAAAATTATCGGTTACAACGCACTGACAATGCGCGCCTTACCCTTCATAGACGTAACGTGATGGAGGGTATGAATGTGGGTAAAGAAGAGCATTTCCCGCACCCATAAATGCTTCAGAACCGGGTGTTGAACCTGCGCCGAATCAAGATCCTGCTCGGTCCACTTATCCAAGCCAGCCTGTATTCCAAGCCCTATTTTTGCCCAGTTTTGTTGTTGAAAATCCCAATCCGATTTTTCGGCATCATCGGTTCGAAACCTGGCTGGTGCATTCACCGTTTGTGAACCCAACACGTGGTAATAGGTATCTTTAATTGTCTGATAGGACTGATGTTCCTTTTCAACCTTAGGTAGCTGACCAATCTGTTCCGGCCCGGCATGTAGCATTTTTGCAATGGGTTCGGCCGACAAAATGATGTGATCAAATTCTCGGGAGATGGTCCATTTACCCGGAGCAACCGGAAAGTGAGCTACGTCAGGATGGAGTGACGCAGCGAATTGAGACACCTCTTCCCACATAGTGGTTAGGCCACGACTAATTTCTTCTTTGGAATTCATTTGGCTTGAACTTGTCTGTTCAATGTTACACCTTTCCCAACACTTTTAACTCAGAAAGTGTTGGTGTGGGTTTACCGCCCTCGTCTTCCAGTGTAATGGCAAAAGCATCCGCCAAATCAGCGGCCTTCATTTGCACCAGCCCTCCGGACTCAATGGGTATTACACCCTGGTCTATGGGTTGTCCATCCACCAGTGTCCACAACTGATATTGTTTCCCCTGCGGTGGTTTGGGCATGGAAGCGTAATCAATGAATACCTTTTTACTCTGATTGCTCCAGAACACCGTTGCTTGCTGACTAACGGTAGAATCCATGCTGGCCAGGGTCACTTTCACCACGGAGGCGTCGGTAAGGAATGCTTGTAGATTTTCCAGTTCACCCATCTGTAGCTCGAGTTCTCCTATGTCTTTAGAAGCATCCTCCATAACCGCGGCCATTTCCCGTTGTCTGGATTGTTGATCCATCGCGTACCACAATGCGGCAATTGTGGTAAACAAAAGCACAATGGCCGCCGCCCGATACACCCAACCAGAAGAACGTGGCGGCATGGTTCGTACGGTTGGCTGCGCCGAAGGGATTTCAATTGATTTCTCCAATTTGGGTAACTGGGGCGTTTCGTTGATTTTAGCCTGGAACGCCGTTACGTCAAACACCAAATCGTCCGGTGCGGCTGATTCGCCGGTCTGGATGAGACGCGATTCTATTCGCTCAATCTCTTCCAGTAATTCGGGATAAATCGATGACAGGCAGCGAACCGCTCGCATGTCCTGATCAGAGGCCGTACCCAGTACGTATTCCTCCAGCACTCCGCTATCGATTATGGCCTTGACATCCATTATCCAAATACTTTTTTTAGTTCACCGATGGCCGCCCGAATACGGGTTTTAACCGTACCCAGTGGCAGATTCTTGCGTTCCGCTATTTCGCGATGACTGTATCCAAGAATGTAGGACAGCTCAATCAATTCCCGTTTATCGTTGTCCAGGGACTTCAATTCCCGTTGCAAACCGATGGTATCGGTATTGATCTCGTATCCGCCATCATGAACATCTACGTCTTCAACGGACGATTGGATTTTATCCCGTCTGGAAATACTGCGTTGATGATCGATGGCTTTGTTCCGGACAATGTTGAGCATCCAGGTGTATAACCTTCCTTTGGATGAGTCATATCGTTGTCCGTTCTGCCAGATGTTTACCAGAGCATCCTGAACTACGTCCTATGCGCGTTCGGAATCACCAACAATTTGCATAGCCACCCCCAGCAAAGCCCGACCGTAATCGCGATAGATATCGCTCATTACGGTGGAATCACCTTCGGCTAATCGCTGGATATATTCCTGCTGACGCATTCCAACAAATGTATGCTTTCCGCGTGTCCCGATCAGGAATTATTACTGCTATCGTTTGTAAACGATGAGGTGTCCGGTGGATTGGAGACCTGATTCAAGGCCGGATCATTGGGCTCAATGAACGTAATCTCAATGTTACGGGAGGCACTGTTCTGTACAAAGTCGTCTATCACTTCCCGAACATCGTAATCCATGTACAAGGTTTTAGAGGCATCCAGGACCAGATGGGTACCATCGGGCACCTTACTGAGACGGTTGAGGATGGCGCCTTTATTCACGAAGGATACCTGTTCCGGAAGTCGCATTCGGATATCGGCCGGAGAATCACCCGGTTCCTCGTGCAGGAAATAGGAATTCTGGAAGCTGTTGAGCAGGATGATGACCATGCCTACTCCCAAACCTATCAGGATACCCAGCAACAAATCGGTGAAGAAGATCGACACCATGGTTACGACGAACGGGATGAACTGGTTTTTTCCCAACTTATACATCGGAATAAAGCTCCGCGGATTCACCAGCTTAAAGCCAATCCTGAGAAGGATGGCCGCCAATACCGCCCGTGGAATCAGGTTGAGTAAATCGGGAATTAACACCACGAAAACCAAGAGCAACATTCCATGGATCATGGCCGACAATTTGGTTTTAGCGCCGCTCTGAATGTTGGCAGAACTTCGTACGATTACCTGGGTAATGGGAATACCTCCGATTAAGCCACTTATAATATTGCCAAGACCCTGAGCCTTCAACTCCTTGTTGGTGGGTGTTACGTACAATTCCGGATCCAATCGGTCCGTGGCCTCCACACAAAGCAGTGTTTCCAAACTGGCCACGATGGCTATGGTGAACGCTACCAGGTATATGTGGGGATTGGCCAAAAACGAAAAATCCGGTAGGGTGAACAATCCGGTAAATTCAGCAACAGATGTTGCCTTGGGAACATTCACCAGGTGGTCCTGGGAAAGTGTGAGGGACGACTCGATTTTACGGGTAACAATTTCAAACACGATTCCAAACACCACGGCCACCATGGGACCGGAAATGATGCTAAACACCTTGTGTTGATGTTTGAGGTATTTATCCCAAATGTATAAAATCAAAATGGCGCCAATGGAAATAATCAAGGCCGATGGCGTCAGAAATTCCGGAATATTCAGCAGTTCCGATAAGCCGTTTTCACCATCGGCCTGTTCAAAAGCCAAGGGGCCTTCCACTTCGCGATCCAACCCCACCGCATGCGGAATTTCTTTATCAATGATCACCAATCCAATCCCGGCGAGCATTCCTTTGATCACCGCACTTGGAAAGTAATAGCCAATGACTCCGGCTTTTAAATACCCAAATACAAGCTGAAGCACTCCGGCCAGGATAACAGCCACCAGGAAACCCTGATAACCAAATTCCAAAATGGCCGGAGCCACCACGGCAATCAAGCCGGCTGCGGGTCCGCTAACACCCAGCCGGGATCCACTAAAATAACCTACAATCACACCACCAACGATACCGGCAATCAGCCCGGCAAACGGATCAGCTCCGCTAGCCAATGCGATTCCCAGACACAACGGGAGAGCAACAAAAAATACAACGATGGATGCGGGAATGTCTTCCCTCAAATGCTTAAACATGAATTGGAATTGTAAAAAGTTGATACAAGAAGTCCGAAGACCGATCAAAAGGGTTGGAGCGCTTAAACGGTTTCCGGAGGCGGAATGATCATGGTGCCTACCGCATCGGATTCAACGTGGGTCAGAACCGATTCATGCTCACATGTGACAACATTTTGAACATAACCAATACCTGACGTGGCAACAACGTCATCGTCCTGCTCATCCTCATCTTCGGTCGAATTTTGGGAACTGGCAGACGCCAGCAGATCGGAGGTTTGGTGCTGATCGGCACAGGAAAGTGTGGTCGTTGAGTTTGATAGACCGGAGATCCATAGGTCATCGGCACGAAGTGCCCCCCACAACCCCAAACCAATCAATATGATGAGAATACCTCGTATCACAAGCTTCAAAGTAAACACCTAAATATGAAACCTTGAACAGGCCATGGTAAATCAATTCCGGAATGATAGCTCATCTGACTTCGGTTTAGATCAAATCATCTTCCAGTAAGTCTTCATCAACCACCGGTTCCACAGGAGCCATCTTTCGATTTCCACTGGTTGCCTTTTTCTCCTTGATCAACCCATATGTCATCACAAGACTGGTTATGAGTACCACATAGAGAATTACACTGGTTGGAAACGAATGATTGTGGTAATCAACCGGAATGGTGTAGAACAACAACACCGTGATCAATCCACGCGGCGCGATGTACAGCAACGGCTTCATATTCTCCCGGCCGAATAAGTACAAACCGGCATATCGAAGGAGGAATAAGATGAGAACGATGGCCAAACTTAAGAGCAAGGCCCGAACATCCAGTAATGAATTGAGTTCCATGGTAATCCCGAACACAATAAAGAAGAAGGTTCGAAGCACGAAAGCCGTTTCTCGGGTGATGATGTGAAAGTTCCGTTCCATGAGTCGGAGTTCCATCCGGCTGATCATCCCGGACAATCGTCCACGAAAGATCAGTTCATTGTTCTTGAGCATCAATCCAAAGAAGAGGATAAGAATAAGCGGACTCAAATGCAGGCTTTTTTCTATGGCATAGAGTACGATCAGAATGGCCAGAAACAGAAAGATTTTGACCTTCGATTTGATGTACTTGAACAGGAATATCAATCCAAATGAGGTAAAAATGGAAATGACAATGGTCACGATCAAATTCATCGAGAACTTGCCAAACTCGGCGAGCTTATTGTCGTTTTCCAACATCCCCAACAACAGATAAAAGAGCATGATGCCCAGAATGTCTGAGATGCAGCTTTCATAAATCAGAAATTCCTTTTTATGCCCGTGCAGGTTCTCAACGGAAGGGATAACGATGGCGCTGCTGATCACGCTAAGCGGGGTAGCAAACAGGAAAGATTCCCATAGATCCATGCGCAAACTGAGGTGGATGGACACACCAATCACCAGTACACTACCTAGAAGCACCAACAAAGCCATGAGGCTTGAATGTTTGATCAAACTGAGCTTGTCCCGACTGAGTTCCAAATCCAACGCTCCTTCCAGCACAATCATAATTAGCCCCACAACCCCCAAAACTTCCAGAGGCTGCATGAGTTTATCGGAGTCCACATCCACGTAAAACCCAATGATGATCCCGGTAAGGATTAGCATGAGAACCGAGGGAATATTGGTTTTCTTACTGAACTCCGAGAAGAAGTACGAAAGGATGATCGTAAGAGATCCGGCGATTATGAGCTGGTAGGCCGTCATGCTTCAAAGTTGATGCTTTTTACAACACCAGAACACAGGTATTGTTGTGAATAGTTATCCAATTGGGGCGTGGTAAGGTGATGACGCATCAGTAATCCAGTTCCGCTACCCACAGGGATTTCATTTGGTCCAAATCAAACAGTTCAAGTTCGTATTTGCGATCAATGAGCAATTTGTTGCCCTTCATGAGATAAACCATACGGGCATCGCTAACTGATTTAATTGGTTGGTTGGCACCTGCCCGTTTTATCTCAAATGTGTTTTGAGTGAGGGAACTATTAAACACCTTCATCTCTTCCTGAAATTTGGCGGTTGCATCCTTCATTTCCTGTTGCCACACCTTCATGGCTTCATTGCGCTTTTTCTGATTGAGCTTATTCCATTCGGGATCGGATTCGGAGGGTGGTGGAGGCGATTTCAGTACGGGCATTTGGGCACTTTTGGACCGCTTCAGTTCCATCGTGTATTTGTTTTGACTGGATGCCTGATACGCTTGATGGAAATGGTTGAGATAGGCATCGTAGGATTCAAAATAACGTTTGGATTCATAATCCGGGACACCGGTAAACGACAGGGGAACCAGCAGGTATTCACCCTTTAGAAATTCGCCTTTGGCTCTTTTGACAAGCATCAAATTCAAGCCTTGCAGATCAACAATTGATTTACTGGTATGTTCAAAGTTCAGTTTTGTTGGATCCGAGTAGGCACGGGCATCCCTTCGGATCACCGTTTCGTCCAGCATATGTATGATGATGAGTGTGTCCGAGACATCATCCGTGTGATGTTTAATTTCAAAAATGTGGTCATCTACCTTAACAGGTGAGGCACCCACATCAGCCAATCCCATTGAAATTGATGACGAAGATTGGTTGGAATAGAGCATCAGTTCAATGCCGCTCTGATAGTACAGGCTGGATTTAAACAAGGGATCAATTTTCGCGTTGTAACTATCGAACAATCGCTTCCACTCCTCATACGGACCACCTTTAATTTTGTCACATTCCTGATCGCGCTCCTTTTTCATAAGGTAAATCTGCTTCGCAAGTCGGCGGTACTCGGCACTTCGCAAAAGGTATAAAACATCCCCTTCCGAAGACACTTTATACCGCATGGAATAGGCGTCCGGAAGGTTGGTGGTATGATTCTCCCACTCCTCTTTTGGTGGTTGCTCATAAAAGGTTTTCTCCTCGAGCACCTTAAAGGCCGTAAGATCAATCTTGGTTACCAGATTTTTCGAAACGGTGTAGAGGTACTTTCCGTCTTTCGAGAACGCCTTATCCACCCATGGTTGTTTCAATGAAATCACCCCTTTTAGCGCACCCGTTTGCTCATCAATATCCAGTAAAATTTCCCTGTCTTTGGGGTCGAAATACGGATGAAGAGATACCGTTTCCTGAGCCCGTAGGACATGGCCAACCAGGCACAGACTCAAGAGGAGGAGATACTTATTGAGTGCGCAGTTTTTGTTCATATTTTCGGTAGTATTTTTTTGATTCGACATCCTGACCCAACTTGTTCAACACATCGGAATAGAGCAGCAAATAGCGAGGTTGTTCACCATTTTTACTGATCAGGATGTCCAATCCGGTTTTCGCCAGATCATATCGTTCTCGCTTGTAATTAAGGCTCACCTTCTCAAACCGAACCTGATCCTTGCTTGCGATCAGGCATCCTTCCCGGACCAAACGGCTGGTTTCAATGGCCTCCTCATACATCCCCTTGTTGATTAGAACCTTGAACTTGATGTAATGCAGATTGGATTCGGCATCGATCTTCAAATAGTTATTGATTGAAGCCGGCAACTCATAGTTAATGGCCTCTTCAATTAATTTCAAGCCGCCATCTTCCTTATTAAGAACAGAATACAGATAGGCTCGAGCCGCCTTTTCGTAAACCTTACCATTGTGATAGGCATTCAGTAAATCCTGCACAAAACCGTCGTGGGACAATTGTTCATACTTCTTGACCTTTTTATCCTTTTCACGGAGGTACCATTCATAGGTTCGTTGGTTAAAATCTCGTATGAAATCGATCTCCGATTGGGCCTGATCATATTGCCGATCCCGGGTGTATGCGATGGCACCGAGGGATAACAAGTACATCGCGTCAGACAATAGAAGGCCTTTGACTCCTTGAATCTTTAGCGATTCAAACTCGTCGTATTTGTTCCACACGCCCTTGTTCACCATATAGCGCTTTAGCACCTCGAAGGATTGAATGGCCAGTTGATTATTGTTCTGAATAATACCATCCTGGATTCCGCTTACTACCACATTGGCATTAGCCTCCTCATAGTTCAATTTGGCCCGGATTTCATTGGCCTTTGACGACTCCCCCAGCGCATCATAGCATTTCGCCCGGTTGTATTGGATTTTAAAAAGTTCGTCTTTGAACGCATAATCTGTATTGGTCATGTGCTTCATCTCCTGAAGATTGCTGGTTTTCTGCTGATACGTTTCACAGATGGCAATGAGTTCGATAGAGGACTTTTTCTTGAGTTCGGCATACTTGGTTTTAAGTTGACTGATCGAGAAAGCCGGAGAAGAGTACAGATACGAAAAGTACAAGGCGCGTTCTGGTGAAGTGGCGTGCTCGTATTGTCGGATGAGGTTTTCACGCTTATCCAGGATGGTTAGCGCCTCCTCATTAAACTGATAGATGTGCGGGACATATTTGACTTCGTCATAAAGCGTTCGGACATTCCGTAACATGTTACGCAGGGCTTCCCTGGCCTGCTCCTGTTCCGGAGTATATTGAGGTTCATTTTTTTGAGCCAGGTTGTAAATAAAGACACCTAGTGCAATGGCTTGCGCCACGCTTTCAACCTGATTATAGGCTTCCATATCACTGGCATCGGCCTTTCCCCACATGGCATCAAAACCATAGATGTCATCAAATGCCTGATTGATGTTGTTCAAATCATTGGAGAGCCTTTTTATATCCGGATTATTGGTTTCACTGGCCAGTTTGCCCACAAAATCCTGCATATCGGAACTGAGCAGTTTTCCTTTTTCCGGATCATATACTATCGGTGCTGGTTGTTCAGTTTTCTTTGCTTGCTCATCTCCTGCTTGGCTTTCAGATGTCCTATTGGATTCAGCCTGGACAGAATCCTGAACCGTTTCCTTCGTGGGTGATGAGGATTTGGATGAGGACGATTTGGAGTTAGAATCCGTTTTGTTCGATGAACAATTTTCAAACGTCAGGTTCTTCAATTCCGCTTTCAGCACATAGAATCCCTCCTTAAAAATCTGCTTGGTGCGTTCACCATCATACGGGCCTTCCCAAAGATTGTCCCAACTGGGACTTCCTGCCACATCTACCGATTGAACATTTTTAAAATAATCCGTGCCCACCCTGGTTTGTCCTTGATAGATCTGACATTCAATGTTGATCATATTGGGTTTGCACCCATCAAACTCAACCACTTTGGCTACGATGGTTACCACGGGTTCTCCCATAAATACATCGTACTTGACCCGATAATGAACACGACCTGAATTTTTCCCTTGACTATATGGGATGTATTGCTCATGGGTTACCTGGTATTTATTGGATTGCGCCCTGACATCTGTTTCCAGGAAAAGAGAGATGAAAACCAGTATAATCAGTTTAAAGTTGAAACTGGTAACTAATGGATGATTTGCCATGAATCGTTATTTGCCTTTCGTTCCATTTCCGAACGGTAACATCATTAAAGAACCATCTACAAAGGAGTGAATAGGTAAATACCTTAACACCGATTGCTTCGTTTATGGCCTTTTTAAGTGTAAAAACTGCTTGTGATCCGAATGAGAGAAAGCACGTACATTCAGACAGCCCGAAGTTAACACTTCCGGCAATTCTCTGCCGGCCCAGATGGATTGCATGTAGAAATATTCCAACTGTACCGTATCGGTTTCATTGAACGCCACGGATGTATCCTTTTCACGATAGTGACCATTGGCCATGTATTTCAACCGCTGAATACTATCAATCCCCGTGGTGTCATAAACAGCCGGAAGTACCGTATTGGGGCAAAAAACGGTATCGTATGCTCCGGCTTTTTGCAACGTCGTATAATAATCCAAAAGGGTTCGTGCACTACCAAACAAGAATTCATCTGAGTTTCCAAACAACGAATATGAATTGAGCACATAACTCATCGTCCTTAGTTCATGAACCAGATCCAGCCAATCAAACCGAATGCGATCACTCTGATGGACAACACACTGATTGTCGGCCAGATTCACATTAAAGATCAAGTACCTTCCATTGATGGTATCCAATGCACGATCACGGGTTAAAACGGACGTCCGATGAATGAGTTCAGGCGCCTCTACCTTGGCGTAATCCATAACATAAAGAACATCCACATTGTGGTACAAGCTCAGCGAGTCTATACACGATAAAAACTGTTTATGCATCACCGGACTCTCCCACGTATAGGCCCCTACGATACCCGGCTCTCCCTTCCTCTTGAACAAAAAAGGTATTACCAGAATAAGAGCGATCAACAGGATGGATCCGGCCATCAAAAAACGCTTCACTACAGTCATGGGTCAAAGATACACCCAACCTTTGGGGCAAAAGGCATGAAGTGTACAAAGAGCTGAACCCATTTTCAGGTTGTGTGTAAATCGGATCGGGCAGAGCCATTCATTCCGCTAAATTTGACTTATGTGTTACGACATCCGGACCAAGCTGGAATCCATGCTCAAGCGAGCCCGTTTCAGGAATGACGAACAGCGTATTCGTGAACTTCTGGACAAACTGGAACCCTATCTTCAAGATGATCTTTTTCACGCTTCCGGATTTCAACACCCCTGGTTGCTGGTCTACCCTCAACACGAGCCGGATTTGCCGATTTTGTGCCGATGGGGTTTAATTCCCAACTGGGTAAAGGACGATGAGACCTTGCAGCGCATTCAAAATCAAACCCTAAATGCCCGGGGAGAAACCATCTTTGAAAAATCGTCTTTCCGTCATTCGGCCCGCATGAAACGATGCCTGATATACGTAGACGGCTTTTTTGAGCACCATGAATTCAACGGGAAAAAGTATCCCTTCCACATCGCCCGAAAAGATGGAGAACCAATGATACTGGGTGGATTGTGGAGTGAATGGACCGATCGGGACACGGGTGAAGTGCTTAAAACATGTTCCATTGTAACCACGGAAGCCAATCCCATGATGGCTCAGATTCATAACAATCCAAAGTTACCGGAACCCCGCATGCCGGTGATCTTACCCGAAGAACAGGCCGATGATTGGCTGATTGATTGGCGCGGTGATTTGGAAACCGCCAAGTTGATGGATCTGATGCATCCGTATCCTCAGGAAGAGTTAACGGCGTACCCCGTGCAACGACTTCGGGGAAAAGAAGCCCTGGGTAATGTACCGCAAGCCATTGAGGAGTTTCATTATCCAGAATTGGAGTTGGAGCTTACCACTTAGCCGAGTGTAACGGTTTTTATATTTACAAATTCCAGCATGCCCTCCCGGCCTAACTCACGGCCGTAACCACTGTTCTTAATTCCTCCAAAGGGAACTCTCGGATCAGATCGTACAAAACCGTTTATTGCCACAGACCCCGCCTCTAACTGCTGTTCGGCAATGTGCCGTGCGCGATCCACATCCCGACTAAAAATTGCACCCCCCAACCCAAACATGCTCTGGTTTGCCAGACGAATGCCGTCTTCTTCCGTTTGGAACGACACCACAGAAATCACCGGACCGAAAAGTTCCTCGTCAAATGCCGGCATACCCGGAA
This sequence comes from Flavobacteriales bacterium, assembly GCA_020635355.1. Lineage (GTDB taxonomy): Bacteria > Bacteroidota > Bacteroidia > NS11-12g > UBA9320 > WGNA01. Next base: position 54,196 of record JACJZW010000006.1, on the reverse strand, counting down.
CAACCTCGGATAGCAGCGTTGGAGGATAAAACCAACCGGAACGTTGGGGAAGTTGTCCGCCTGTCAAGCAACGACCACCTTGGTCCATGCTTTTCAGTACTTGTTGGTGCAGTTGAGCGCGAAGATCCTCCCTGGCTATGGGCCCCAAATCTGTGTCTGGTTCAAGCGGGCTACCCACCTTAAGCATGGATAACCGCTCCAAGATCCGTGTGACGAATTCATCGTGAATATCGGTATGCACCAAACATCGTTTAGCCCCAATACAACTTTGTCCGTTGTTTCGCATTCTACTGGCCACCACCGCCTCAACGGCGGCATCCAAATCCGCATCGTGCAACAGGAGGTAGGCATCATTCCCTCCCAGTTCCAGGACCGTTGGGGTGAGATGTCTTCCGGCCTGTTCGGCCACAGCTCGCCCGGCACGTTCGCTGCCGGTGAGCGATACAGATCTAACCAGCGGATGTTCTATTACATGTTGTACCTCCGAAACCGAGATGATCACATGTTGGAATACAGACGGCGGAAAATTGGCTTCCTGCATCAGTTCGGCAATTCGCTCTCCACAGCCCAATACATTCGGGGCATGTTTTAGCAGCACAGCATTACCTGCGATCAAGGCCGGAATGGCACACCGAAACACCTGCCAGAAGGGGAAATTCCAGGGCATGATAGCCAACACAACACCCAAAGGCTGATGGATCACCCGGGCATTCAAATCAGGGTAGGTATGTTCTTGGGGTGCCAAATATTTCGGTCCGTGTTGCGCATAATGTTCGCACAACATCACACACTTTTCAATCTCTGCCTGTCCCTCCGCCAGAGGCTTCCCCATTTCCTGAGCCATGAGATACGCCAATTCCTGCTGGTGATTCTGAAGTAGCCGACCTAATTGACGAACCGGATTACAGCGATCAGAAACATCCACTTCCGCCCAGCTTTTTTGAGCCACATTGGCCTGATGGATCAGGTCGTGTATGTCCGATAAACTGATTGAAGGGTAATCAGCCAATTCTTCTTCGGTGGTGGGATTGATGGTTTTCATGGAGCGTTCGAACTTATAACAGAATATCTGTCCAGAGAAAAATCTGCAGCCGACCTTGCTAACATCCTGTTTCCGTTAGATGGATAAACCGGGAGGTGCATAGAAAGTAAACGTTTAACTCACCAACCGTTGATGGAGCATTAGGGGATTTCAGTTAATTTTCCTCGGGGTAGGGGTGGTTGTTTCCCTCGCCAATTTTGATGAAACGATCCATATCATTCGGTAACAATCTATGACGTTTGGTTTTTTATTTCTCTTCCAACGGGTTACTAAACGTCTTAAATCTTCTCTTCCCAACGGCTCGAAAGCCTTCCTGGAGGACAGAAAAAAAACGAAAATAAAAAAGGGGCGGAAGGCAACTCCGCCCCATACGAACAGGACTATTGGATCAAAGCAGAAAGCCTGCTTTGTTGCACATTAGTACTTCTGAATCTTTCGAGTGAACTCTCCGTACGCCCCAATGATTCGTACCAGGTAAACACCGGGTTTACTATCGCTTATTGAGAACTCAAAAGGTGTGTTTACGTGTGCATTTTGTTGCATTAGCACTCGTCCTGTCCAATCCTGAATCACGAGTATAACAGATTCATCAATGGTAGTATTCTGTATGTATATGATATCGTTGGTGGGATTGGGTCCAATGCTCCACATAGCGGGATTGGTGATGGATTCCACGCCAACTGCAGCAGCTTGTGGGCAATCTTGTTCATCATCTACCTGTCCACGGAGTTCTCCGGTGGCATTCAATAGGGTATGAACATTCACATAAGTTTCGCCGGATTTAATTTTGGCAGATACTGTCGCGTCTATATCGGTATATAGGAAGGAACCCAATCCACTTAATCCGCTTCCCAAATTCACCAACACACTTCCGGATACTCCCCGTTTTCCCTCATGCAAGTGAATTCCGGTTATAGTACCCGACAAGCCGGTTGTAGCAACCATCACATGTGTTTTATTCCATCGGTCAATAGATAGAATTCCGCTTCCGTATGCCTTGGTATCCACCATGGGTTGCGTCTGATTTCCACACAAATCATAGGCATAGCCATCATTGGCCAATCGGAACACCTGACCGCGCACCTCGCCACTTGGATAGGCTTCGGTGTGTACGTTGATGTACGACCATCCCATGATTAACCTGTTGATCAGGTCATTGGTCAATGCAGTACCGGTGATGGATCCCATCAATCGATTTCCGTTAATGCCGGCACTCAGGTTAGCATCAACTGAACCATTAGCTCCAATAGCCGCATTGTGAATGTGCGCAGCAGTAATGGCACCACTGATTTCATCGAATTGAGCCATATAGTAGAGGGTATCCCACATTGGGCTGAACCAGAGCGCGGCAATCCCCTTACCTGGAACCATTTCCATGGGTTCCTCCTGCGCTCCGTTCAACCACGAATCGAAGACAAATGCTTTAGCCAGGTTTAGCTGTCCACGAATTTCTCCTCCTGCATTTGCTGACGTATGAACGTTGAGGTAGATATTCCCTTCCAGCAGGGCATTGAGATAGGTGGTTGGATTCACCACGGCTACCAGACTGTTTCCCTGAATGTAGGTAGACAAATCTTCTACCACCGATCCATTCATCCCTTTGGACCCCATATGCAGATGAGCACCTGTAATGGATCCGGACAATCCGGTGGTTACTACCCGAATTTCAAGGGCATCACCGCGAGCCGACAAATTCATCGTTCCAAAACCTTTGGCGGTAGTAGAAACCGATGGCACTTCTTGATCGCCGGATAAATCGGCCATAAGTGTCCATGACGTTTCGAAGCCAATCTGACCTCTAATTTCTCCTGAAGGATTATCTGCCGTGTGAACATTCAGGTAATAAGCACCTTCGATAAACTTCTGTAAGTTGAAGTTTGTGAGATATCCTTTTACCTGGTTTCCGGAAAGCCAATCTCCCAGGTCAACCACCACATTTCCATTGGTTCCTTTGGCCCCTTCATGAATGTGAATTCCGGTGATGGAACCGGAAAGTCCGTCAAAGGTGGCATTCACCCAAAGGGTGTCTCGGGAAGCATTTAAGCTAAATCCAGCCACACCATTGGCATTGGTTGATACCATGGGCACTTCCTGGTCTCCACCTAAACGTGCGGTAAACAGAATCTGGCCTGCAAAATTTGGGTCGGTTGGTCGCATTCCATTCATCAGATCAGGTAATACCGACAAACGAGCACCTCGCAGCACTTGTCCGCGTACCTCGCCCGAAGCACGCAATGCAGTATGTAGGTTTACGTGGAGACTATCTCGACGAAGTAGTAGCGATTTTGCGGTGCTGAATCCATTGGATGCATTCCAGTATCCAAAGGCCGCATCCGCCGTTCCGCTTCCTGAGAAGTACGATGTGAGATTGAATTCAACTCCACCATTTTGTCCCATCAACGCTTTGTGAAAATGCGCTCCAGTAATGGGTCCGGATAAGTCGCTTACCACCATCATAAAATGGGCATTTGTTTGATCACGGTCAACGGAAACCATTCCGGAACCGGTTGCTTTTGCAAACTGCACAGGTACTTCCTGACGAGCGTCGAGGTCAAATGAATATCCTTCACGAGCCATTCGATAAATCTGACCACGGATCTCCCCTGCTGCATTCGCCGAAGTGTGAATATTGATGTACGTTGATCCTGTTAATAGGGCATCAATCAGGCTGGAGGTGATGGCCGATCCGGTAATCATACCCATGATGCGATTTCCGTTTACCGATGATGAAAGATTCACCAGCACACCGCCATCGGCGCCTTTTTCTGCGTTGTGAATGTGAGCTCCAGTAATGGCACCGGTTAGTCCGGTTACCTGTACATCGTACCATAGGGTATCCAACGATGGATTAAGTGACAACCAAGCGGCACCAACCCCGGTAGTTGAAGTGGGCTCAGTTACTTCCTGATCCGCATTCAACCAGGCGTCAAACGCCAATCGGCGATCCAACCAAACCTGGCCTCTAATCTCGCCAGCCGGATTGTTAGTCGTGTGTACATTCAGGTACACATTGCCGGCAATCATATTGGTAATGAGACCGGTAGCGCTGGAAATATCCACCGACCCCAGCAGCATTTTACCGTTGATAGCGGTGCTCAAATTCAAGGCAACACCACCATCTACCCCCATGGCGCCATTGTGTAAATGAGCCGCCGTGATGTTTCCACTTAACTGATCGGAAACCATGGCCACCCATAACTTGGAACCATCCTGAGAAACGTTGATATTGGCTACCCCCCAGGCGTTGTTGCTCACCGGAGCATTTTGCTGCATGGTGTCTAGAGATGCCCGAAAGCCCCAATCTGTTTCCAGTTTCACTTGTCCGCGTATTTCACCATTCGCATTCTTACTGGTGTGTACGTTGAGGTATGTCTCCCCCATCATCATGGCACTGAGAAGGTTGGAAGACAGGTCAGAACCGGCGACAACTCCCCGGATACGATTTCCGTTTACCCAGTTGGTCATGTTGACTAACACTCCCCCGTTTACACCGGGAAGTCCTGAATGAAGATGAATACCCGTAATATCTCCGGAGAGTCCGTTCACCGATATGTTGACGAAGAGACTATCCCAGGTGCTGTTGAGTGTGAAGCTTGCCACACCTTGAGCGTTGGTTGAAACGGCAGGCACTTCCTGCGTACCGTTTAATCGGGCCGATAGCATCAGTTCGTTGCTGAGATGATCGGCCATTGCAGGTGCATTCCCGATGATCAGGAGCACCAGAAGGGTCTTTAAATGTCGTATTGTGCGTTTCATAATAAATTGATTGTTCGTGTTGGCTGAACCAAATTCAAACCTCCGCGGTTGGTTATTCATCGATTCACCCTTACCTACGAGGTCATTGGGATTTTGGATTTTTGGAGATGAAAGTTTTTTTTGGCTAACGTCACGCTAATCTCCCAAAACCCGCACCGTCATTGGTTTTGATCGATTTTATTATTTTTGTATAGATCGTAAAATCCATGCTTAAACGTCTACTTGGTATCTCCCTTTTCTTCCTCTTTGTACCCCTATCCGGTGACGCTCAAACCGCTCCTGACACGGCAGATTATCCCTATTGGATTGACATGATGGCTGATCCATCCGTTAATTTCTATCAGACTCAACGTGCCTTCAATTTGTATTGGGAAAACCGAACAGATTTCAAGGGCAATGGCTACAAGCCATTTAAACGATGGGAATACAGCATGCTGGAGATCATCGATAGCAATGGAAACATCCCGGCACCGGGAACCTTTGAGACGGAGATCGAAAATTACATGAATGCCCGACGAGGATTCGGAACCGGTGGAGGAATTCCCGGAGCCCCGGTTGGCGCACCCTGTCTTACTTCAGGGAATTGGGTAGAACTGGGTCCGTACTCCATGCCAAGCAATAAAACCGGACAACCCAATGGACTGGGACGAATTAACGCATTGGCATTTCACCCAACAGACTCCAACAAGATCTTTGCCGGTGCTCCAGCAGGCGGATTGTGGATCTCCAACGATATGGGGTCTACCTGGACCACCTATACCGACACATTAGCCACTCTTGGCGTTTCATCTATTGTCCTTGACCCTATTTTTCCGGATACGATGTATATGGGCACTGGGGACCGAGACGCCAGCGACTCATACGGCCGTGGTGTTTGGAAATCCATGGATGGGGGAATAACATGGACACAGACTTCCAGCGGAATGGGAAATGTAACGGTGGGGCGATTAATCATCCATCCAACGTACAACTCAGTGTTGATCGCCGCTACAAGTGGCGGAATTTACCGCACCACCAATGCAGGTACCAGTTGGAGCCGCGTACAAACCGGAAATTTCAAGGAAATCGTTTTTGATGCCGTTAACCCGGATTATGTATTTGCCGCAACAGGAGCAAGTTTTTATCGCTCCACCGACAATGGGGTGAATTGGACGCAGATTACCAGCGGACTGCCATCTGGTAAGAGTAGGATGGTGATTGGAACTACGCCCGCGGATTCAAACTTCGTTTATGCCTTGGTGACCGAATCCCGCGTTTTTGATGGTCTATACCTTTCTACTAATCGAGGGGTATCCTTTACTCAAATGAGCGACACACCCAACATTATGGACTATTCTCACCTCGGGAGTGGCACCAGCGGACAAGCCTGGTACGATCTTGATATTGCGGTAGATCCCGTTGATAAGGCCATTGTGTACAGCGCCGGTGTCAACATCTTCCAATCCCTGGACAGTGGCAAAACCTGGACCATCAATGCGCATTGGGTGGGCTCTGGTGGCGCACCTGATGTACATGCCGACAACCACATTCTGGAATATCAGTACAGCACGAATACACTCTTTACGGGAAACGACGGAGGCGTGTATTACACCAAGGATCGCGGGGATAACTGGACCGAAATTTCCAGTGGTATGGGCATCGCTCAGATCTATCGTTTGGGTCAAAGCGCTCTAAACAAAAACTATGTCATCAACGGCTATCAGGACAATGGAACCGGCTCCTATCTCAATGGAAGTTGGTATACCATTATGGGGGGCGATGGAATGGATTGTGTGATCAATCCTTCTGATGATACCTGGTCGTACTCTGACCTCTATTATGGCGATGTACGCCGATACAAGAACAATTCATCCAATGGCACCATTGCCAAAAACGGAACCAATGGGATTAACGAAAGCGGTGGCTGGGTAACGCCGTTCATCTTGCGGGAGAGCACACCCTCCACCATGTTTATTGGGTATAAGAATGTTTGGAGGTCTACCAACGTAACGGCAGCCTCTGCCTCCAGTGTGAGTTGGACTAAGATATCCAATAACATTGCCGGCAGCAACAGTCAGAACATTACGGTTCTCGAAAATTCATCGGTTGACGACGACCTTCTCTATGTTGCCCGGGCCGATAAGAAATTCTACAAATCAGAAAATGTGAATGCCGGCACACCAACCTGGACTGATCTCACCTCCTCTCTTCCAAATTCGGCGAATATAGACTGGATCGAAACCCATCGCAGTTACCGTGATCGGGTTTGGATATGCCAGTCCAATAAAGTCTATCAGTCCGATGACGGAGGAAGCAATTGGACCAATATTTCCAGCGGCTTGCCCAATATCCCGATTCTGTGTTTGGTACACGATTCCAGCAGCCAAAACGATGGAGTTTACGCCGGAACCTATATGGGTGTTTTTTATAAGGACACTACCATGAGCAGCTGGAGTTGGTATAACGACAAGATGCCCATCAACACCCGGGTTCGGGACATCGAAATTTATTATGACGCTACCGATCGATCCAAAAGCCACGTGATTGCGGCAACCTATGGTCGGGGGAACTGGCGTTCACCCTTATACGACGAAGATCAAAAAGCCCCGCTTGCCGGATTCTCGAAAAGTGCCGGCCAAATTTGTCAGTACAGCACGGTGGATTTTACGGACACATCGTTGTATCTACCTACCCTTTGGAGTTGGGAAATAAGTCCCGGAACCTATTCGTATGTAAACGGAACCGACAGCACCAGTCAGAATCCCATCGTTCAATTTAATGCTAAAGGGAAGTACACCATTAAAATGTGGGCAGCCAATTGCAAAGGTGTTGACTCGGTTTTTAAGACCGATGAAATTGAAGTGTTCGACCCCATCAAATCAGCTTCCTGCACCAATATCACCACCACCATTGGCGGATATGGAATTGGAATTTACGGGGTCGACATCCACGATTACAGCAATACATCAACCGGCCCAAATGTGGAAGGTGATTACGTGGATCGTGCGTGCCGAGACATCATCTACCTGAAATCGGATACCGGCTATTTTACCACCATCACCACCGGATCGTCGTACAATGAATATGTGAAGATCTTCATCGACTTTAACAACAACGGCAATTTGAACGATGCCGGAGAACTTGTTTTTGATGGTCCGCGTCAGAAAACGACCCATCAGGATACGATACGCATTCCGGCCAATCCCACCACAAACACCTTGTTAAGGATGCGGATTATGTCGGACTATGACACCATACCCGCCAACGCCTGCGACACCCTTCACTATGGACAAACAGAAGATTATGGTGTGGTCATTGAACAGCGCGAAGCCGTTGCCCATTTTGTGATTGACACCAATCGGATGTGTCAGAACGGCAAAATTGTCCTCACGGATTCCAGCTCAGGTAGTGTTTACAAGCGACGGTGGTATGTGAGCCAGTACGGTTTGCTGACCTTTAAATCCGATTCTGCCGGCCCCATCACCTTCACATTGCCCGACACGGGATGGTATTACGCCGAGTTGGTGCTGAACGACAGCCAGGTGTACAAGCGAATCGACTCGATCGTTTATGTTCAACCCAATCCCACTGCAACACTCTCCGTTATGAGCGGTTCCACCTTGAGCTGCGAAGGCGATAACATTACCTTTACGAACGGTGGTTCACCAACTGGTTTCATCACCAGCACGTGGTATCGGAGTGGAAGCCTCATTTCTGGGGCGAATTCTACCATCTTCCCCATCAGTAACCTCACGGTTTCAGATACAGGAACGTATTCCAGCATCGTGGATTGGAACGGATGTACGGCCAACGCAGGATCCACCTATTTATATGTTAATCCGGAACCTTCAGCCTCGTTCAATTCCAATAAAGACAGTAGTTGTTATATCAACAACGATTTCATTTTCACCAATACCTCCACCCTATCCAGTGGCACCTTCAGTTCAGCCTGGGATTTGGGAGATGGTTCTACATCGTCAGCAACAGACGTAAATCACAGCTACGCGGATACAGGCACTTACACGGTACGGCTGGTGGTACGTACGCCTTCCAATTGCACGGATACTGCGTGGAAAGCAGTTAAGGTGCAGGAAAGTCCATCCGCTGGTTTTACGGCCAATTCGCTCAGCCAGTGCTTCAAGGGAAATTCATTCAGCTTCACGAATAACAGTTCCATCAGTTCCGGCACCTTGACCTCCAACTGGATGTTTGGAGATGGAAACAGCTCAACCGATACAGACCCTATCCACGCATACGGCACCACCGGAAGCTTTACGGTTCGATTAATTTCTTCTTCAGGGATTTGTTCCGACACCTTAACCCAAACAGCCAATGTGTACGTAAGTCCTGTGGCTGATTTCAGCATTACGGCCCATGAGGCTTGTGGTTCAGACAATTCATTCGACTTCACCGATAATTCATCCATTTCAACAGGTACCCTTGCTAATTACGATTGGGATTTTGATGACGGTACGACTTCGTTCAATGCCAATCACACCAATAAAAATTTAAACGGCTCGGGTGATTTTGATATCCGGTTGATTGTTACCTCAGATCAAGGTTGCAAAGACACCATCACTCAAACCGTTACGGTTGCTGAAAAACCGGTGGCTGGCTTCACCTTAACGATCGACGAAAACTGCTTGAATGGAAATCGGTTACAGGTTGCCAGTACAAGCACCGTGGGCACGGGAACCATTTCACAATACAGTTGGGACTACGGTGATGGAACCACCACCTTGGGATCCAATCCAGTGGACAAGTCATATACGGCTGCCGGGATTTACGCCATTCGGTTGATCGTAGTTACCGATGGTGGCTGCAAAGACACCGTAACACAGAACACGATCATTCACCCATCACCAATGGCCAATTTTGATACCGTGGGTGGATGCGTCAATGAGGAATTTACGTTTGCAAATACCTCCACCATTGTAGGCGGTGGTTTAACTAATTTCCTATGGACCTTTGGCGATGGAAAAACAAGCGTTGACCAATCACCTTTGCACTCTTACACAGCATCAGGCACTTATGAGGTATCGTTGAAGGTCACCACGGATCAGGGTTGTACGGATTCCATCCTAAAGAAATCAGGTGCACTGATTTTGGCCAATCCCGGAGCCGATTTCAGTTACGAACGTGTTTCATCATCCGGAACGATTTCAGAGGTTCAGTTCACCGATTTATCGTCCGATGCCATCACCTGGCTTTGGAATCTTGGTCCGGCAGGAAACAGCACACAACAGAACCCGACGGGGACCTACCTGGATAGCGGAACCTTTGGTGTTACCCTTTGGGTAGAAAATGCAGATGGATGTAGTGACTCCGTGATGAAATCCATACTGATTTTCCCATCCAGTAATTTCATGGTGCCCAATGGCTTTACGCCGAATGGCGATGGAATTAATGAAGAATTCAAACCCGTTGGATTGGGATATATGAAGGAGTACCGGCTTACGATCTACAACCGATGGGGCATGATGGTGTTTACAACTAACAACCCTCAGGATGCCTGGGATGGTAAGTTCAATGGTGAGTACGTGCTGCCCGGACTGTACCTCGTAACCATGGAATACTTGGACTTGGAAGGAAATCGCGGTAGATATGATCAGATGATCAATGTGATGCGATAGAATCTATTCTGGTTTGTCTGCATCCATTCTATACCGCTCGGGCAATCGATCTGATTTACCGGAAATGATATCGGTGTTTAAACGGTCTATTCTGGAAACCGTACAGACTGCCTACAGCCCGGAACAACTTTCGGTTTGGGTGGCGTTCGCCGATGACGAGGAGTTATGGACCGAACGACTGCGAAATCAAAGGATTCTGGTGGCTGAAGAGGAGAATACCATCATTGGGTTCGGAACCATCGACGGAAGCTACATCGACTTCCTTTACGTTCTGCCGGAGCATCAGGGAAGAGGAATTGGAACTCAACTCCTTCAAACGTTGTTGAACGAAGCCCAACACTCCTTTTGTTTGTTTACAACCGATGCATCGGAAATGGCCAAAACGGCCTTTGAGCACCTTGGTTTTAGAGTCACTCGCCGAAATGACTTTGAACGCAAAGGTGTTTGGATCCACAATTACCGGATGACACTGGAAGTTCATTAGCCTATTTGGGACGTATTCCATATTGGTGATTGAGATAGATGCGTTATCCTACCATCGTATTGCGTATAATTGAACATGCGCTGGTTAATTACGATGTGCCTTTCCATATTTCTGCTTTCGGCGGCCAACGGCCAGCACGAGCAATGTCAGGATCAATTGATTCGCGCTAAACAGTTCTATCAAAATGGGTCGTTTCAGGAAGCACTGGATCAATTACATCTCTGCTCAGATTCTACTACCTGGCCGGGACAATGGCAAGTGTATCGGTTAAAGGCACTTTGTTATCTCGCTTCGTCACAAACTGATTCGGCGCGGAAGGCCACCGAACAGATGCTCAACCTCAATCCAACGTATCGCTCAGATGCCTTCTCCGATCCGGTAGAGTTCACCCGATTGGTCTTATCCGTAACGGTAATTCCTCGATTCACACTTGGTTTAGCGGTATCTGTAGGTCCAAATCTGAGTATACTAAAGGTATCCAAATCATTTGTGTTAGGAGATTACTCAAAAGAGTACACTCCCTTGTTTGGTTATCAGGCCGGTGTTCAGTTTGGGATGTATCTCAAACCAAATCTGGTACTGAATTCCGGTTTAATTGTGACTCATCGTCGATACGATATTCATTACAGTCCGGTAAACTGGTCCAATTCCGTACGATCCCGATTGAGTTATCTGTATGCGCCGATATGTGTTCAACACATATTTAATCCAACCCAAAAACAACGCTATTTTGCACAAATTGGTCCGTCCATTGGGCACCTTTTATATGCATCCAATGATTTCAGCGCACAGCTGGATGATGGAGCATCATTCAACCTTACGCGAGCCAACATGCGAACCCGCAGGAATTCATGGATTGTAGGAGCTACGGCTGGTATTGGCGTGATGTATAAACTCAACCAATCGCACCTAAGCCTGCAAGCCGATTATTTCTATGCACTGAACAACATCAACAAGACCACCGAACGCTTCAATAATACTCAGGAGATGTATGACTTTCAGTATGTTGATGATGACACGCGCATCCATACCCTGGCCATTGTTCTGGGCTATGCCTTTCATTTTAACTACCACGTTTATCATCCCAAATCACGCTGATGAATCTATTCAGACATACCGTTGGGATGATTGTATTGATCGTATGCTCAACAGGGCTATCGCTGGCGCAAGACCACAACATTGAGGTGTTGAGATCAGCTAAAACAATGTATGAGCGAGGACAATTTCAAGAGTCCATTGACAGCATCAAAACGATTGTGGCTCAGCTCAAACCGGAGTTACAGGCACAGGCCTATCGTCAACTGGCTCTTTCCTATCTGGAGTTGAATCAAGAAAAGGAAACCGATCTCAACATCCGTAATTTACTGCGTGTACGTCCCGATTATCAGCTCATTCCAGATATTGATCCGATCTCATTCTCAGCCTTGCTTAACCAGTATGCCGTTCATACCAAATTTGATCTTTCGGTTGGGGCCGGCGTCAATTTTAGTGGTGTTAAGGTGGTTAAAAATTACACCCCATACGATGCCAACGAAGCGTATTCCGCGTCATACGGCTATCAATTGAACGCAGGCCTGACGTATTGGTTAAACATAAAATACGCATGCACCATTAATGCCGGTGTATCGCGAGCTGGATACCGCCATACAATTACCGGCATTTCCTCCCCGGGTTGGGCTGATAATCGAAGTACCCAACAATACGATGAGCAAATGCAGCTTTTGAGAACCGGGCTAACCGTTCAACGATTGTTAAAACTTACACCCAGCCTGCATCTAGCCCTCGGCATTGGCGGTGGCTATTCCCGTGTTCTGAGTAGTAATGCATCCATTTTAGTTCGTCAAAGTGAAAGCGGATCGTCTTCCCTATCAACAGCAGATGTTACGGAATACCGATCCCGAAACCAGCCTAATCTTTCTGGCATGGCGAGCATTCGCACCCCTCTTTCAAAGGGCACAATGAGTTTGGAATATACCTATGATGCCTTTCTGAAAACGACCTTGAGCAGCACTCAACGTTACCAGGACATACACTTCAATTTGCAGAATCACTATGTCAATAGCGCCTTGCGACTGAATCTGAATCGGATTAGCGTACGGTATGCTTTTCCCATTTCCTACCGAATCAGTAAGAAAACAACACCATGAGGCAAGGATTACCATATCACACTATTTTATTGACGTCTATTGTGTTGATCACAGGTATTCTATTCAGTGGGTGTTCAACCGAAGTACCTGAATCCACGCATGAGTCCGACCTTCGGTACGCTCCATTTGGGGATCAATACGCACTAAAATCATTGCGTGTTGATGCATCCTCGTCTTTGGTGGCGCTGTCGGATTATTCCATTGCACTGATTTCCGGGAAAGATGCCAAGATAGAATGGAGAACACATCATTTCTTTGACGTAGACGGCATGGTGCGGTTGGGAGACAAAGGATATCTGATTTGTGAACAATGGTATGACAACATACGAGCAGAAGGCATAACCCTATTAAATCCAGCGGGTGAAGTGATCCAAACCTCTTCTGACACCAAGTTATTTCCCGAGGAACCCAACCTCCATGAGGATCTGGTGAGTGCCGTATCTGATGGTAGCGGAGGTGCTTATTTGCTGTATGTTCTTACGGATGATACCGAAACCATTGCAAAGCGATTCCTGCTCCACTTTAACACATCCTTATCGATAGATCAGAAGATCCAGCTCACTGATTTTTATGTGTACATGACGGCTGACGAGGCCGGGAATTTATACCTCATTCGGACCACCAGTCCGGAAGGATCAGCACGGATGACATTGGAGGCTCGAAAGGTTGATCGAGCTGAATTCCAATCGGGATCGGTGGACTCGGAGTGGACGTACAATTTTATTTCTGAAGAACCTGATTGGAAATGGAAAGTGTATTTCCCGTTCAGATTCTTCCACAGCCTCGGAGATTTATTCATCATCATGCAGCACAATACACCCGGTTCCGATTTATCCGATGGTGTTCAAATTTTACAACTCGATGCCACCAACGGTCTGGAGGAAAATAACATCCTAATTGACATTGATTTTGAAGTAAACAACTACCTTGATCAGCAGACTTTTGAGGGCTTTGCCGATGATGATGGCATCTATGTGCTTCACAATTTTGGATCCAGTTGTAGATTGGATCGCTTTACCAGAAGCGGCAGCCCGTTGGACCCCATATATCTCTCAGGCCAAAGCGGCAGGGCTGAGGGCCTGGCTATTGGAAATTTAGGTAATCGATTGGCCATTCATGGGGTGACTTATTTAGATCAAAGTCTAATGTGGACACCATTCATTTTACTCATGGATAAACCGTAAGACATGAAGCGGATCACCCAAATACTGATTCTATTGATGTTGGTTCAGGTAGCCTGCACCGTCCATCCTGACGAAGAAATCCGACCGTTCGCTATACAAACGCACCTCATACCCGCTGAAAACAGGATTAATGTGGCCTTTGGCATGACGGATAACTCCTTTGGTGTATTAATGGATGATCCCCGGAATAACGGCACCTTATTTTACAAGTATGGTGCTGACTTAGTCTTGAAAGACAGTGTTCTTTTGGCCGGAATTCGTTACTCCGCCCCAGCGTTTGACGAGGATGGCAATATGATTTTCCTAGGCTTCGACCCGTCCAATTTCAATGATGTGATGGCCACCCAGGTGAATAACGATCTCCAGGTGATTCAAAACAAAATTTTAAACCCGGTTCTCCCACCGGGAAGCGGGCCTAAATACAATCCGGTGATTTGCCGTCTTACCCATGGCGACTATGTTATTGGATACACCTTGGAGCGTCCGGGAATTGGTAAGGCGTATCGGATGATATTTTGTTGTTTATCCGATGTTTTTTCGGCCAGTCAACGAAAATGGGAAATAACGCCCATTACGTCAAGTGGAGATTGGATCGAAACCCTTTCAACGTCCCATGATGGGGGCTTTTATGTGGCCGGTAGAAACCGATTTGATGTAGACGAGAATTTTGTCATCAAGTTCACTTCTGATGGCACCAAACTGTGGGAGGATCTCTTTCCATTCGCGGGTTCGTCATACGGGGTTTTGGAAACCAATGACTTTGTGTATTTCGCTGACCTACTCAACCTATATCAAACAGATTTGAATGGCAATACGGTAAAAACCATTGAACATACCACCGGGCCATACGCCGCTCCGGTTTCCAGTTTTATAGAGTCAAACGGAAAACTTTTTTATGTGGCAGATCGGATTAATCCCGATGGCTTTTTTATAGAAATCAGAAGGCTCAACACATCTTTAGAACAAGAGAAGTCTATCATACGTGGCAGTACTGGAACCAACGATGTCACGTTTGAAAAACGTCATCTCATTAAACTGAACAACGGTAAAATGATCGTCCTTGCCAATGTCCAGACACCATCAAGATTTGGATCCTATTGGTTGGTACTTCCGTTTAATGATGAACTCAAACTAGAAGGTGAATAAATCGCATCATCATGAAATGGATTTTACTGCTCTCTGCACTTTTCAACTACGGCTATATGCTGGTGGATGGATTGCGCGGCTTTATTGTTGGGGATTATTTCAGACCCCAAACGGGAGAATATGCCGGCCAATTAGGCCCGTGGAGCAAGGTGGTATCTGCCGTTGGAATTGATCCGGAATCCGGTTTGATGAAAAGCATTTTCATCGTGGTGGGTCTTCTCGGACTTTCCATTGCCGTTGCGTTTTTCCGGGATGTACATGCCGCCAAATGGGCTTTTTTAGCCATCAGCTTGATATCGCTGTTCTATTTGGTTCCCGGCACATTCCTGAGTGTGCTGCAGTTGATTTTGTTGGGATTACTCTGGAGGAAGATGGGGTGATTGGTTCTGAAGTTCAGAGGTTCAGAAGTTCAAGGGTTCAGGAGACTGTGTTATCCTTAAATTGTCATTCCCTACTCGATACTCGTCACTCGTTATTCGTTATTCCTTCAAATGTGTTGATCCAACAAGATGGGATTCCCATCCGGGTCGGTGAGCATGATCGAACCCGGTCCTTTGGTGGATTCATCGGCTTCTGAATCCAGTTGAACACCAGCTCCTTTCAATGATTTCTGGATGGATCGGACATCGTCAAATTCCGGCATGGTTTGAGCATTTTCGTCCCAACCCGGGTTAAATGTGAGGATGTTCTTTTCAAACATGCCCTGAAACAAGCCAATCAAGGCATTGCCATTTTTCATAATTAAGTAGTTCATAGCCATGTCTCCGGCAAACTGAACAAAACCCAATTTTTCGTAGAAGTCTTTGGAAGCCTGAAGATCCTTGACATTCAGGCTAATGGAAAAAGCACCCAGTTTCATGATGAAAAGATCGGGATTTGGGTTCAGAAGTTCAAGGGTTCATGAAGAACGTTCAGTGGTTCAGGGGTTCAGAGGTTCAGGAAAATCCATCAGAATCTAAACGTAACCGACAACCATGCCCCCGCCAATAGAGATCGACAAGACAAACATATTAATCGGAGCGAAGATTTGCGGGCAATTTACTTGAGCTCTTACCCGTCCAATTGTTAACCACTTTTAGCCTAAGCACAGGTAAATTCGGGCGTCCCGATACCACATCCCTCATCCCCCATTCCCACCATAATTATCGCACAATAAACAGCTTCGGCGCATACGGTTGATCATCCATCACCACCCCGGCGTAGTATACGCCTTTAGCCCATTGTGATGTGTCCACCTTGAGTTTCATATCGTGACTTCGAATAGCTTGTTTAAGCATGACCTGGCCGGATGAGTTGGTGATTTCCAAACAGGCCTTTTTTGCCCCATGCACCTGGAAGGTGATCTCCCCGAAAATGCTCTATCAATTAAAGGAAACGTTAAAGACTACCGATCAGGCAAAAGACCAAAATGGTGAAGCTGGATAACCTCGCATACCAACGAATGTCCGGATCAACTTTTGACTTAAAGTATGCTCGTGACATATATTATTTAAACAAAAAAGTGAACCATTCAACTTCACCTATCTATCGAAATTTGCCCCAATATTTATTGCTCAGTTCGAACAATTCTTCTGGTGATAACGGTTTCAGGTCCTCGGTATTTAATTCTTCAAATTTGGCGATGATCCTCAATTCTCCCCCTTGCTCATTCTCCATTTCTTCATATGTATGGCAATAGACTCTGATTACACCGTTTTCAATTTCTGAATAACCGATCCCTGGATATAGTGCAGCAATCAATTCAAAATCCTCCACAACCCGCTTGTTCCAAAATTGAAATTCAAAAACCCGTACATCCGAAAGGGTCAGCAAAAAATCGTTGTTCCCCTCTTTCTCAACTTCTGCTAAATAGGTACACGATATTTTTAGTACCAATCTGGAGGAATCACCTTCAATCCCCTCTATTGTACCATCGTGAAAAGTTCCCAATATGTCAGAAAGTAACTCCAAGGGTTGAAGTATGATTTCTCCTATCTTACAATGAACAGTTTTGGCGCATACGGTTGATCATCCATCACCACCCCGGCGTAGTATACTCCTTTGGCCCATTGTGATGTATCCACCTTGAGTTTCATATCGTGACTACGAATAGCTTGTTTAAGCAAGACCTGGCCGGATGAGTTGGTGATTTCCAAACAGGCCTTTTTTGCCCCATGCACCTGAAAGGTGATCTCCCCTTCGGCTGGATTGGGTTGAAAGGTGAGGTAATTGATACTCATCGTTTCCCGAATCCAGGGAATATCCAGGAACTGCTGATCCCGCATGGCCAAGGCATATTCCCCCCTTTTCAATGTCGAAATTTCAATGGATCCCCGTTTGTCAAAAGGCGAACCCATCACCAATGTGTAATCGGGATAAATCCGCCACGGTGAGGACGCCGTTTCCCGGTACATCAGCACCAGGCTATCCTCCCGAATCCGAATTAAATCATTGTCGAAATACCCATCGGGATAGTTCAGTCCGGTGTTTCGCCCATTGTAATCAATACGAGCCGATGCCTTCAGGTTTGGATTCCATACTCCCGACACATGCCAGTAGCGCTCCCGCGATAAAAACGGATTACCTTCATCATTAAACCAGGCGTCAGGAGCCACCCAGTAATGCTCCACCCGCATCCAGGAGGAATCGGTATTTTGGGCGACATTAACATCCATGAGGGCATCTCCAAAGGAATAGGATCCGGTATCAGAAATGGTCATCGTCCGATCCGTTACGGCATCGGAGATTCGTTGATCGGGATCGATGAAGATGGTTTCCGGCCTGAAATCCGTTTGGAATTCCAGCTTGGTTTCATATCCGCTCAGGGTAACCGGAATGGTGGCGGTTTTAAAATCGGCTGATACCGGCATGAGCTCCATCGGCACATGGGTAAAAAAGCCGGGCGCAAAGCGCGTGCGTTGTCGTACCACCACGTTATTGGTGAAGCCCGTTTGATTCGGTGTAACCTTCCAATCAATGATGTCAAAAGCCGGAAATCCGGGTTCATTTACCCATTGGTCAAAAAAGTGAGTTAAATCTCGGGTGGTGTACTTCTGAAAGTGTGCCTTCAGAATGTCGGTGGTGATGTTCTCGAACAGGTGCGATCCAATCATGGAGGAAGTGGCGGCAAAAAACGCGCTATCCCCCATATACCCGCGAAGGGTGTGTATCACATCGGCTCCTTTATCGTACACATGCATCCCATACGTTTTTGTATGTCCCACACCATTAATGGCGAGGGTGTCTCCATCTCGCAGATGTGCGTAATGCAGCACCGCAAGGTGATTGGCCGAAATGTCTTCCAAATAGCGTTCACGTCCATATACATACTCCAGAAACACGCGCTCCGAATACGATGCCCACCCCTCATTCAGCCACATTTGTGGTGCATCGGAACACGTTACGGAATTTCCCCACCAGTGGTGAGCCAACTCATGTGCAAAAAGCGTTTCGGAATCAAACGTACCATCCGCCGCATATCTGGGATAAGCGATGTTGGTGGCATGCTCCATTGCACCGGAATTGAAGGGTACCAGATTAAATCCAATGCGTTCAAACCGATGCGGTCCGTATGCCTGTATAAACGCATCAATGGCATTGGGCAAATGCTCAAAGGATTGTTGCATGTTAGCCGAATCAGACAAGACTGCCGCGAGCGTAACCGGGATCCCTTTGTGGGTGAAATTTCTTACCGTATAGGGTGCCACTGCTATGGATGCGAGGTAGGTGGGTATGGGATCCGAAAGCTTCCAATGCCATTCCGTTCTGGTTGTCCCTACCGGTGTGGATGCCATGAGCAAACCGTTGCACATAGCGCGGTCATTGACTGAGGTGATGATGTAAAAATCGTAGAGGGCACGATCCTCAAAATCATCTACGCACGGGAACCATACCCTTCCGTAGTTGTGAGGATCTGAGGTAAACGCCACACCCAGGTTGTACGCATAGTCGCCCGAAAAATAGAATCCTCCCCAGGAAGCATCCCGGATTGGTTTGCCGTGATACCAGATACGGGCGGTGTTTACGGTATCCGCCATTGACATCGATGCGGCAATCTCCAGCACCTTCCCGGTATGCGTATAGGTTACCGTTTGCCCGTTGAGTTGAATGGAATCAACTTCCAGACTTTCCAGATAGAGCACCATGGAATCCAGGGGTAGATTTTGCAGATAATCCACATCGGTGTAGCCGCTTATCGACTTTGACGCGAGATCCGACACGTCCAGATGAATGGCATAGTGAACCACATTTATCCGGTCAAATCGCGGATCATTTTCAGCGGAAGCCATAAACCAACAACAGATCAATGTCAAAACCATGGTGGCTGGAAGACGAATTTGCCCAACCTTGGTCATCTGACCCTGTTGATTCTGTTCACTAAGTATGCGATTATTCAATCTCCTCATTCCCGTTTATATCTTAAGCGTTTAATTCATTAACCGTTGACGACTCTTCCCGTATAAATGGCTAACTTTCAACGGGGAAGGGGCGCGTTTATCCCTACCAAAATTCGGCGAACACGTCAGCATCGTTGGGAAAAAAATCTCGACGTTTGGTCATTATGCCAACTCGCTTACCATTTTTCTCCTCACAACACCCGTCCTCCACACCCGGGTATATCCCTGCCTCCAGTTAGCAACCTCCATCGGGATCGTCATTTCCGATTAAATTCGTAACAATAATACGAAACGTCGTTTCATGAATCGAATCACTACCTCGTTGCTTTTTGTTGCGCTGATGTCCTCGCTTTCAGTGGCTCAAATAACCATCACCAAGCAGCACATGCCCGCTTCAGGTGATACCATACGCTATTCCCAAACCACGGGAGTTACGTTGTCGCCCGGTCAAGGCGGGGCTAACAAATCATGGGATTTCACAGACCTATCCCCCATTTCTCAAGGAGTGGAAGAGTACATTAATAGCACCTTTACGCCGTATTTGCTGAATTTCGGTTTTACAGCCATTGGCCAAAAGATTGCCGACACACTCGGGTTTGGCCCGGCGAGCATGACCAACGTTTTTCGTTTTTATCGCAGCACCAACGCTTCTTTTTCTGATGTGGGAATTGGATTCCAATTTGGCCCCCTCCCCTTACCGCAAGCCGGTAAGCACACGGATCCGGACGAGATCTACCTGTTCCCGCTTCAGTATGCCGATATGGATACCACCACCTTTGACGTTGCCGTACCCATTAAAGCGGGCCCCATTCAGGTGGGGACATTCTTCCGAACCGGCACACGCTACACGGAGGTGGATGGATGGGGAACGATCTCCACACCCTATGCCTCCAATGTAAGTTGCCTTCGCGTCAAGTCAACCATTGAATCATTTGATTCGGTTGCTGTTACCACGTTGAGTTTAAACTTTGGAACAGAAACCAAGCAAGTCGAATACAAGTGGTTGGCCACTTCTGAACGCATCCCACTGCTCACTATTTCAGGAAATGAAGTGAATGGAAACTTGGTGGTAACCGATGTGCGCTACCGCGACAATTACCGTGAAATTGGCCCAATTCAGACCATCATCGCGGATTTTACCGCCGATAAAACCACGGCCATGCCCGGGGAGGTTATAACCCTCACGAACCAAAGTGATGGGGTTGGTCTGAGTTACAATTGGGTGATTACTCCGGCATCGTCTGTCAAGTTTGTGAATGGAACTTCCGCCACGGCAGAAAGCCCCAAAATAGTGATTACCGATACCGGGTATTTTTCCGTTAAGCTACTGGCCACTGTTGGCAATGCCAAAGATTCTGCCGTTAAGCAGAATTACCTGCACATCACCAACTCCACCGGATTACAGGACGTAACTTCGCTGGATTACATCGTTTATCCAAACCCAACCAACGGATTGTTAGTCCTGAATCCCGAACTCCATCAGGATGTGGTTCGGATTGAGTTGTACGCCACCGGCGGCCAACTCATTCGCACGCTAACCGCCCCGTTCAATGGCCTTATCAACATTTCTGATCTTCCCGATGGAACCTACCATCTACATATCTTTGATTCAAATCAGGGAATCCATCGATTCCCGATTGTA
Organism: Flavobacteriales bacterium; assembly: GCA_020635355.1. GTDB lineage: Bacteria > Bacteroidota > Bacteroidia > NS11-12g > UBA9320 > WGNA01. Next base: position 32,807 of record JACJZW010000006.1, on the reverse strand, counting down.
AAGCGCTGATACCTTTTATGAAGAAGAATTACTCTAAACTGCTCCTCGCACTGGTCTTTCAGTTTGCCCTGTGCAGCTCAATGTTGGCTCAAACATCCCGACAGTATTCTGTCCTCACCTGGGCTACTGTGAATGAATCCTCGCCTTCGATCACGGTTCATTTCGAAGACGACAATCTGGCTACTTCCTATCAGATCTACCGAAAGGATTTGGGGAGTCAAGGTTGGGGAAGTCCTATAAAAACGATGACTAGTGCCGGTACTGGCAACCTAGAGTACACGGATGAGAATGTGGTGGCTGGAAAAAGCTACGAATACTTCATTTATAAAATCGGATCCGGGTCCTTTCGTGGTTATGGGTATTTGAATGCCGGTATCAATCTGGAAGCGGATCATCAACGCGGCACCTTGTTATTGATTCTGGATAAAGGGGTAACTGACTCCATTGCCACCGAAGTGGAGATGATGAAATTGGATTTGGTTGGCGATGGGTATCAGGTGGTAGAGTACATCGTTACCCCTGACGTAAAACACGATTCAATCAAGAAGCACATCGAAGCCATTGCCGCTATGTACACCAATTTGCGCTCGATTTACATTTTTGGTGATGTAGCCGTGCCGTATTCCGGGACCTATTGCAACGACAACTTCTATACCGTGCCTCCGGATGGGCACAAGGCTGGCGTAGGCGATCATTGTGGTGCCTGGGCGGCCGATGTGTATTATGCCATACCGGATGGGCAATGGACCGATGAAGACACCGTATTTTATGGATCCCGATATACCTGGAATCAGAACGATAAAGGGGATGGCAAATACGATGAGATTGAACTACCGGGTGACGTGGCCTATGAACTAGGTCGAGTTGATCTGCACAACATGGGCTGGATTCAGAAACCGGCGATGGACCTCCTCAAGCAATACATTGAAAAGAACCACCGATACCGATATCGAATCGACAAACCCTATACCCGTGCGTTGATTGATGAGAACTTCAATCCATCTACCGAGGCATTTGCCGGAAACGGATACCGCAACTTCGCAGCCATGGTTGGACAAGAGAACATCATTGAAGCCGACTTTATGAATACCCTTCAGGATTCAACCTTCATCTGGGCTTACGGAACAGGCCCGGGCTCATTCACATCAGCCGGTGGCATCGGCAACACAAAGGATTTTAATACCAAGCAAGGAGCAGCAACCTTCAATTTCTTGTTTGGCAGCTTTTTCGGTGATTGGGATAATTTCAGTGCCTTCCTGCGAGCGCCACTGGCACTGGAAAATGGTGGGCTTACCAATGCCTGGGCCGGAAGACCCTGGTGGCATGTGCACCCCATGGCCCTTAATCAGTCCATCGGATATTGCACGAAATTGGTTCAGAACAATGTGGATGAATACGCTACGCAGTTCTTCCGCAATAACATCCATGTTGCCCTAATGGGAGATCCAACGTTGCGTATGCACATGTTTGCACCACCAACCGACATCCAGACTTCGGTGGATGCCAATCGTATGAAAGTGACCCTTTCCTGGACGGCTTCAACCGAAAACGTCGATGGTTACAATGTGTACTTTGCCGTGAACAAGTATGGCCCGTATTACATTGCCAATGCGAATCTAATTACCGGCACGAGCTACACGCATAATGCCGTTGGAACCGGTACCTTTTACTACATGGTTCGGGCGCAGCGAAAGGAAACCACCCTCAGCGGATCCTTCCAAAATCTTAGCCAGGGGCCTATTGTAATGGTAGACAATCTGGTAACCTCCGGAGTAGACGCTCTCAACCACGTTGAGCAGTTTTCCATCTATCCTAATCCTGCTGCAGATCATGTCAACATTGCGTTTCAGACGTCCGATTTTATTGCTGGCGACATGGAGGTAACCGACTTAAACGGTCGGGTGATGCGTCAACAGGCGGTTCGAGGCATTGGGTCACAGGTTGTTGAGGTTGATTTGAGTGGATTAACTCCCGGAACCTATTTGATTCGGTTATTGGGGAATACCAGATTATTGGTTAAACAATAGGCCATTAACCTTCAAGCTATACCCGTCATTTAAGGCGTTAGCCGGGTCCATACTTCTCCATTTGGAAGATTGATTTTGATTAATCCGTATTCCGCATTGTAATAGGCGTAGTCGGGATTCTCCGCTCTGCCATATGACACAACCGATCCACCAAAATCTACGGAACTGGTAGAAACGAGCCGAAAGCATTCAGTATACTCCTTCCCTTCAACGGTTAGATTAGGTACATATATGTTGTAATTCTTTGATGAAGTATCTCCAATGGAGAACTGTCCGAATTCCCCGGCATAGGTTACATTACTCATGGGAAGTCCGTAGAATAGGTATCCGTCATTAATTGCCCTACTCTCTGATGGCAAGATATGAACGTTCAACATCTGCATTTTGATCGTGTCGGTATAAACAAACTGCTCGTGCTCCCGATAAATTTTGTCGCGATCCCAAGCCCCCTCAATGAGTGACGGGGAAATAATCATAGTGTCGAATTCATGCTGTTGAAGCACTAAATGGATGGTGTCATCAGTTCCATTCCCAACACGATGAAATGTCATGGTGCTGAGTTCACTGTGATCCACCAGCCGATGCTCTAAAAGACCATAGTTTATGGATTCAAATCGTTCGGTTTGAACCGGATCGTCGTCAACGCAGCTAAAAGTATAAAGCAGTAAAAAGCTTGAAATTAAAGCGAGAACTCGTGTACTCCTCATTGTTCCCGCAAGGTATAAAAAAAGCCGCCCCACATACATGCAGGGCGACTTCCATTTCCACTCTATGAACGAACAGAGTATCTTAAGGCTATTGCCAGCCTCCTCCAAGAGCACGGTAGATGTTCACCATGGCGTTCATCTGCTCTTTTCGGGTTTCAACTAATTCAAACCGCGATTCCAAGGCATCCCGTTGTGTCATCAACACTTCCATATAATCAGCACGTGCTGATTTGAATAAATCGTTGGAGATACTAACAGATTGATTCAAGGCATCCACCTGCTTGGAACGCAAATCGTAACTCTTTTCCAGGTTGCCAATTTTGGCCATCTGATTCACCACTTCGATGTAGGCATTCAACACCGTTCTCTCATAGTCAAAAACGCTTTGAATCTGATGCGCATTGGCATTCATATACATGGCCTTAATGGCATTCCGGTTAATCAACGGACCCGCCACGTCGCCTGCCAGGGAGTATAACATTGACTCCGGCATACTGGTGAGATAGGATGGATTAAATGCGCGCAAGCCGAGACCGGCCGACAAGTCAAGACTGGGATAAAAGTTGGCCTTCGCCACCGATACATCCAGCTTGGCAGCTTGCATCAGTTTCTCCGCCTGCCGTATGTCCGGCCGGTTGGTGAGCATTTGGGCAGGAATGCCCACGCTGATGCCGTCCGGTGTGAGCAGGTTAAACGCATTCTGAAGTCGCGTCACTGGTTGAGGATACCTTCCAACCAGGAAGTTGATGCGATTTTCGGTTTCGATGATTTGCTGATGAATATCGAACTGCATGCTCTGGGTTTTGTAAACCTGCGCTTCAAACCGCCGAACCGCCAATTCATTCACCCGTGTAGCCTCCTTTTGCAACCGCACAATCTTCAAGGCATTGTTCTGGATTTGAATGTTCTGCTGAAGAATCTGAAGCTGATTGTCCAGGGCCAACAATTCATAATATGAATTGGCAATTTCCGCAATCAAGTTGGTGATCATGAAGTTCCGACCATCCATGGAGGATAGGTACTCCATGTACGCAGACTTCCGTGCATTGCGAAGCTTGTGCCAGATATCGACTTCCCAGGTGGCATAAACGCCACCCATGAAGTCGGGAAGCGGGTCCGGAAATTCCTTCCCGGGCTCTATTTCTGTGGTAGCTTCCAATGCGCCTTGCTCGGTGTATCGGGCGGGTTTATCCACCCCGGCACCGGCTCGATAGTTTAAGAACGGCAGGTATTCTCCCTTTCGGGCCATGACCTCATTCTGCGCCATTTGAATTTCCCAAAGCGTGATATTCAGCTCCTGATTATTTTTCAAGGCTGTATCAATCAGGGAAACCAAATTGGAATCCTGAAAAAACACCTTCCAACTAATTTGCCCGCTGTTGGTGCTGTCGGATGATCCGTTCGTATAGGCAGTTGGATAGGTCGGGTTGGCCTGTTTTTCCATGATGGCCGGCAACTTGCATGAAGCCAGGGACATCATCATCAAAACAACTACCCAGATGGATTTCACTCTTGAATTATTCATGGTTCTCTACCTCCTCGGTTAATGGGGTTTCGTTTTCATCCTTAATGATCTGTCGGTGCTCGATCATCTTACCAAAAATGTAGTACAGACCCGGAATGATGATCACCCCAAAGACGGTCCCCATTATCATCCCACCGGCAGCAGAAGCCCCAATGGTTCGGTTTCCGATCGCTCCCGGCCCCGTTGCAGTCAGGAGCGGAATCAATCCAGCCACGAAGGCGAAGGACGTCATCAGGATCGGTCGGAATCGGACGCGAGCCCCCTCAATAGCGGCCTCAAAAACCGTAGATCCCATTTGATGTTTCTGTACCGCAAATTCTACGATCAACACCGCATTTTTACCCAACAACCCGATGAGCATAATCAACCCAATCTGGGCATATACATCGTTGGAAAGGCCCATCAGCTTTAGCATGAAGAATGAGCCAAACACCCCTACGGGAAGGGATAGAATTACGGCTAGTGGAAGGATAAAGCTTTCGTATTGGGCCGATAAAACCAGGTACACGAAGAGCAACACAATCAGGAAGATGTACAGCGCTTCATTACCTCGATTGGCCTCATCATACGACAATCCTTCCCAGGCAATGTCGTAACCAATGGGAAGGGATTCTTCGGCCACTTCCCGAATGGCCTGAATGGCCTGCGCAGAGGTATATCCTTCCGCTGGAAGTCCGCGAATCGCTGATGAGTTATACATGTTGTAACGTGTAATCTCATTGGGACCCTGCATCTTCTTGATGGTCATAAACGATGAGTAGGGAACCATTTCGCCTGCTTCATTTCGAACAAAGAGTTTGAGGATGTCCGATGGCATTCGTCTGAATTCAGGTGCCGATTGTACATACACCTTAAAGAATCGACCAAAGCGAATAAACCCTTGCTCGTAGGTACTACCAATTAATATGTTGAGGTTCTCCATGGCCTTACCAATGGATACTCCTTTTTGCATGGCCGCTTCGTTATCAATAACCAGCTCATATTGAGGATAATTGGCCGCGAAGAAGGTAAACAATCCGGTGATCTCCTTACGCTTTCGCAGGGCATCCATGAAGTCCTGGTTAATGGCTTCAAACTTCTTGTAATCCGTCTCCGTGGTTTTATCCAACATCCGAAGTGAGAATCCACCGGAAGAACCAAAGCCGGGAATGGCTGGTGGCTCAAAGTACTCAATAATGGCTCCGAGGTCCTTGGACTTCTCTTCCAACTCCTCCATGACTTCGGTAACAGAATGTTCCCGTTCCGACCAGTCCTTCAGGTTGATCAAGCATGTACCGGCATTGGAACCACGACCTTCTGTCATGATCTCATACCCCGCCAGGGACGACACCGATTCCACGCCTTCCACCTCTTCGCAGATCTTTTGAAGCTCGCGTGAAACCTGATTGGTTCGCTCCAGTGTTGCACCCGGAGGTGTTTGAATAATGGCGTAGATCGTACCCTGATCCTCCTGCGGAATGAATCCGCCGGGTAAAACATTATTAACACCGATCACACCTAGTCCGAAAGCCAATAGAACTCCCATCGTCACAACCCGTCGGTTTACTATTCGTGTTAATAATTTGGCGTATCTGCCGGTTACCCGCTCAAACCAATGGTTAAATCGATCCATGAGGAGATTCAGGGTAGATTTACGTTTATGTTGTCCGTGCGTATTTTTCAGAATCATGGCACATAACACCGGAGTTAAGGTCAATGCCACCAGCGCTGAGATGATGATGGAGGATGCCATGGTGATGGAAAACTGCCGGTAGAATACGCCTACCGGACCCGTCATGAAGGCAATGGGGACAAATACCGCAACCATGACGAGGGTGATGGCGATGATGGCACCACTGATTTCACCCAGTACTTTTTTAGTAGCCTGATAGGGCGATAAATTTTCCAATTCCATTTTGGCGTGAACAGCTTCCACCACCACAATGGCATCGTCCACCACAATACCGATGGCCAATACCAGAGCAAAAAGGGTTACCAGGTTGATGGACAAGCCAAAGGACTGCATCACGAAGAAGGCTCCCACCAGCGATACCGGTACCGCGATGACCGGAATCAAGGTTGATCGCCAATCGCCCAGGAAGATGAATACCACCAGTGACACCAGGATAAAGGCATCCCGGAGGGTGTGAATCACCTGTTCAATGGAAGCATCCAAAAACTTGGAAACATCGTAGCTGATCTTATACTTCATGCCCGGAGGAAAGGTCTTCTCCATTTCCTTCAGAGTAGCCTTCACTTCATCAATTACCTCACTGGCATTACTGCCGAAGTTTTGTTTCAGCACAATAGCTGCAGATGGAAATCCATCGAGGTTGGAATAGATATCGAAGAATTCACTACCCAATTCCACATCGGCAATGTCACCTAAGTGGATGCTCTCCCCTTCAGAATTCGCACGTATAATGACATTCTTGTACTCTTCGGGTTTATTAAATCTACCGCGATAGGTAAGCACATATTCCAGCGACTGGGCATAGATACCGGAGCTTTGTCCCAGTCGGCCAGGTCGGCCAACGATACTCTGCTCCTGCAGTGCTTCCATCACTTCATCCACCGAGATGTTGTAGGCCCGCATGCGATCCGGATTTAACCAGACCCGCATGGCAAATCGCCGGCTACCCAGGTTATTGGCTTGAGAAATACCGTGGATCCGCTTGATTTCAGGAATCATTTTCACCTCGGCGTAGTTGTAGAGAAACTTCTCATCTACGTGTTCATCGGTGCTGTACAGGTTCACGTACATCAACATACTGGGCTGAATAGGTGAAATAATCACCCCTTCCCGTTGAACCAGATCGGGCAGCAAAGGCATCACCTGATCCACCCTGGTTTTAACCCGTACTACGGCTGTGTTGGGATCGGTTCCCGGTTCAAAAATGAGTCGGATAGTAGCCTCACCTGCACTGGTGGCATCAGTTGCCATATAGCGCATTCCCTGCACACCGTTGAGTGCATTTTCGAGCGTAATGAGGGTAGATTTCACCAAGACATCCGCACTGGCGCCCGGATAGGCGATGAAGATGTTCACGGTGGTTGGCGCAATTTCAGGGAATTGCGATTTAGGCAGCCGGTTCAGAGCCAGCAAACCGGTAAGCAATATGATAACAGACAGTACTATGGCCAGTACTGGTCTGTGAATGATTTTACTAAACATGATCCCTTACTCGGCGTAGAGGTTTAGGTTGGCCAGAATTTCCTTTGGTTTGCGGTACTCACAGGCCACTTTCTGTCCATTCTGTACCTTGTTGAGTCCCTCCAGCAATACCTTGTCTTTGGTTGTTAGACCCTTGCGAATTTGATAGACGTGATTCATTTCCGCTCCGATCTCCACTTCGCGAGCCGACACCTGATCGTCCTTGTCCAGCACGTACACATACTTCTTGTCCAACACTTCGAAGGTGGCTTTTTGTGGAATGATCAAGGCATCTTCCAAAGGTGTTTCTACCAAGATGTTACCCGTTTCGCCGTGACGAAGCAAGCCGTCGGGATTAGGGAAGGTTGCCCGGAAAGCAATGTTTCCTGTTTCGTTGTTGAAATCCGCTTCGATAACCTCCACCACACCGGTGTTCTTGAATATTTTGTTGTTCGCCATCAACAGTTTCACCTGTTTCAAGCCGTCATTCTCGGCATCGGTTTGATATTCGAGGTATTCAGATTCCGGTACGTTGAAGTACACCCACATCTTGCTGTTATCGGAAAGAGTGGATAGCAATTCGCCTTCATCAACGAGGCTACCACGTCGTACTTCAAGTCGGTTCATGATGCCATCAAAAGGAGCGCGGATTTCGGTAAATCCGAGATGCACCTTGGCCAGCGCCAATTCGGCCATTGCCTTATCGTACTTCGCCTTGGCCAAAGCCAGTTCGTTTTGGGAAACCACATTGCTTTCTGCCAATTGCTTGGTATTCAAGTATTCTATTTCGGTGTATTTGGCTTCTGCTTCAGCACGCTGTTTTTCTGCTTCATACAGCGTAGGAAGGATGCGAAACATCAGTTGACCCTTTTTTACAAACTGGCCCTCGTCTACAAAAATGTCCTGTAGATACCCTTTCTCCAGGGCTCGAAGTTCGATGTGTTGAATGGATCGGATCTGGCATACATAGTCCTTTACGATGGAGGTGTCCACCTTTACCGGACTGGTAACCTGAAATTTGTCTTGAAGTTCTTTTGATTCATGTTTTGAACCACAACCTGTTGTTCCAAGAATTGCCAACAGGCCACTGATAATAAGAAGCTTCTTCATTTGAATTTAACTATTGTTCGTTTAGATTTTTTTGTGGAATTGAAAAAATAAAGAGGTGTGAAGAACACACGCGGCTCCCCGGTTAACGAACGTTAACAAACAGGGAATGAACTACCGGGAAACCAGCAGGTACCGGAGTTCAATAACGGGTATCAGATGCGGAAAACGCCGTTGGCGAGATAGAGCGGACGAAAGGATCGATGATCATTTTCGGGCTTCGAATGACTGACAAATCCATCCATGGATGGCATCAGTCCCAACACCAGAGCGCTTAAAATAAGGGTAACAAAATGGCCACCCATTCGGTATTTTCTGGTTGAAGATACCTCGTCTTCCTCCTCAATCTCAGTTGCCTCGATGGGTAACTTTTTCAAGCTGTTGAGCGCGGTGGACCGAATGGAAGCTTCCGCCGGTTGAGCACTACTGCAGCAGGTTTGATGAATGGAATTGGACGTGAGATAAAACGATGAAAATTCAACATCACCTGTCACATGAGCCGAAGCATATTGCATGCTTCCGGTCAACAGAATCCCCAATAAAATTAGGAACCGGGTGAATGATCCTCTCATTTCGGGCGCAAAATTATATCACGTATTCATCCCGAACAACAAAACCTCTTCTCTTTTGTCGATTAGATTGTACAATCTGTGTAAGATTCTAATTTTACGGCTGAGAACGTTCACGATTATCCTGAGCCAATAAACACTTATTTACCAAAGCTTTCCCAACCGGATAAATGATCCTCTCCAACCCCACCAGAATGAACCAACGTCAATTCTCACTTCTTTGGATGGTCATACTTGGCTTTGCGATCTGTTGGCCTTCGCATTCTCATGCCCAAACTCATCCAATTCTCATCCCCCAGATTGGACATTCGGGTACCATCGTTAATGCCGAGATCAATCAGGAAAATCAATGGTTAGCGACCTTTGGTACGGACGACGACGTTTTGATCTGGGATCTGAATGCCATGAAGGTGTTTCGGCGGTTTACCGGTCATCAGAGTCTCTTGTTGAAAGGAGGTGATCTGACCTTTTTCAAGGATGGGAATCAGCCCATGCTGGCGTCCTTTTCACGTGAGCAGTATGGCGTGGCTATCTGGAATATCCTGCAGAACCAGAATACGGCGTTTTGGAAAATTCCCAATCAAATCCATCCGGATCGGGTCACGTCCATCATCTATCAGAATCGAGATCACTTATTGATTTGTGGCACGGCCATGTTGGCCATCATGGATCCACAAAATGGATCAATCGTCCTGACATGGAAGGTCCCTAAATCACTGATGGATGGCGATTATCCCAAGAAAAATTGGGGGCCTGCTCAAGGTGAACTAATCATAAAAAATCGGATTCATCCTCTGGGACATTCCGGGTTGGTGGCCATCCGGACGAACCAGACGATATCCATAATGGATGTTGCCTCGAACAAGATTCGTCATTCGTTTGAACTGGATTCAACCATGCTTTCGCTAGCCTGGCGACAAGATGATGAGCAGCTTGCTATTCTTTTTCAAGGTGGTATCAAGATGGTAAACCTCCGGGACAATCAAATGTTTCAACATCCCTTCGACACCCGAAACTCTGCCTTTGGTGCTCCGATGCGATTCGCCCAAAACGGCTCCAAATTGTTTGTTAAAAAATCCAAAAATCAATCGACCATCATCAACTTTCAGACTGGTGAAGTGCTTGACATCCCGATTGGGAATTCATCGGATGTTTTTCTAAATGAGGAGGATCATAACCTGATTGCGATAAAAGACTCCAAACCGCTTCAATATATCCTGCTGAACAATGAACTGATCGGTGAATTTGTGCCACAAACCTTCCGGTTTATTTCAGATCGACTTACCGTTTGTGACAACGACAACTATCTCATCTACACCGCGCGGGAATCCTCCCTAGCACATGACTCCGTCCATTTATATGCGATGAACCGGTCAACCTTGTCCTCGAAACGACTTCATACGAATTCCTTCTCACATCGCTACAAGATGATTTCTGGTGCGTCACAAGCCGGTCGGATGGCTGCGATAACGGATGCCAACGTGTTGCTTGTCCTTGATGTTCACACAGGCGAATCCGTATTTTCCGAGACCGAGCAGAAGGTCCTTGAATCTTATAAATGCATCAGTTTGAACATCACCCCGGATGGTCGTTTCGTCCTGCTCGCTTTCCAGCTAAAAAGCAGTAGTGATGCCACCATCTATTTCAGCAAAATTGACCTGCAATCAGACCGTTCCCTCTCCGATCAGTTACTCAGCCGCTCCATCATTGCCCAATCCGGTACGTTACAAGAAATGACTCAAGTGGGTAACCATGTGATCCTTCGATTCCCGTTTGAACTCCGAATGATGACGTGGGATCAACCATCTGCCGCGGAAGTGTTGCGATCAATCGGAAAGGACGAGTTCAGCTATGTTCAGTGTTCGGCTATTTCTGATCATGAGATCGCGATTTACACACGGGAACATCAGCTCATCGTCCTAAACATAGATACCCGAATGGTGGCAAAACGATTTCAGCTCGACTATTCCGATTATCTGTCCGGCATCCACCGGTTCGACTCAAATCACGTATTGCTAACTCCCTCGCACGATATGGGCGGTATCGCTCTTTTGGTGAATATCCACTCCGGCACCACACAGAAAGTAACCACAGGACATGCCCAAGATATTTTGTCGGCCACCTCAACCAGCCACTTCATCATCACCTCGTCGTCAGGTGCCGGGATTCGTTTTTTATCCAAAACAGACCAAAACAACCGGGCGAGTTTGTTCACCCTCCCCGACGGCCAATCGCTGCTCACCTCCAACACCGAATATTATTCAGGCTCTGCACGCGCGATCCGCTATATGAACTACACCTACCTGGAACGTTCGTATGATCCAACGTTGTTTGACCTGGAATCCAATCGGCACGACATCTTGTTGTCCGAGATCGGCCAGAACGCCGAGACATCCATAAACTGGTACACCAACTTATACGAAAAGCGAAAGGCCAATACACCGGTTATTCGCAAACCATCCAACCTTAATTCGTCTGATTTACGCCTGGAAATAATCAACAACATCCCCATACTTCAAAGTGAGCAGGCGATACCCATACCATTCCGTGTGCGCACCGGAAACGCTCCATCCAAATCCCTGCATGTGCTGGTGAATGACATCCCGTTGAATGGCTCTAAAGGTTTCCCCTTATCGATCCCTTCTCAATCCACCCTGGACACCTCGCTGATCATCGATATCAGCAAAGGCGAGAACAGATTGGAATATTATTTAACCGACTCTGGCAATCGGGAGTCTGCACGGTATTATCAAAAAGTAGTCTATCGTCCTGCCGTTCCGGTTAAACCAAAGATGTATTTGATCAGTTTAGGCGTTACACACTATCGGGACAGTGCGTATAATCTAACCTATGCCGTCAAGGATGGAGATGATCTCACATCAGCATTTCAGTCGCTGTATAAGGAGCAGTTTGAGGTTCGGGTACTGAAGCTGCAAGATTCCCTGGTGAACCGCCAATCATTGGATCGGATACGGCTCTTTCTTCAAAGTGCCCAACCCGATGATTATGTTTACATGTACTTTTCAGGACATGGATTATTGGATTCATCGTATCGGTTGTTTCTGGCCACACATGACATGGATTTCAATCATCCGGAGGTATCAGGTATACTAGCCCAGGAGCTTGAATGGGTGTTATCTGCGTGTAAAAGCCGACAAAAAATTCTGTTTCTGGATGCCTGTCACAGCGGCCTGGTTGATCGGGATCTCATGGGCAATGAGATGGACGCCAAACCCATTGATCAATCGGTGAATACAAAAGGGGGGCGATCAACTTCCAACGCATCGGCATCGCAAAAGTTGGTCTTTAATCAAATGCGTGCCATCTATGCTGATCTGTCTGAATCCACTGGTGTAAACGTGTTTGCTGCAGCGGGTGGATTGGAGTTTGCCCTCGAAAGTCAGGATTGGAAAAACGGAGCCTTTACCCATTGTTTGTTGAAACTATTAAACGATGGATGCGCGCAAGCAGATGGCAACAACGACTATGCGGTTGACGTCCGCGAACTGTTTGGTTCATTGTCTAATGAAGTGATGGAATTAACCCATGGCCGACAACAACCGGTTAGTCGGAATGAAATACGAACACCCTTTAACATGCTGGATTGTTCGGATGTATTCGATTTCTTCGATGAGTAAATTGGCAAAAGTGATCAGACTTTTAACGGCCTCAATCGTTGTCTAATACCAACAGCATTATGCGCATTCAACATCTCAAGCTCTACTCCGGCAATCTGGATGATCAACGGTCATTTTACACGGAAGTGTTGGGTCTTGATCTAATTCAGGAAGATAACTATTCGTTTTCCGTGCAAGTCGGGGAAACCACATTAACCTTTGAAGAGACCCAGTTCAAGCCGTATTATCATTTTGCCATAAACATTCCGAACAATCAATTGGAGCATGCGACAGATTGGTTGCGTTCCAAGGTGAATCTTCTCCCGTTTGAGGGTAAGGATGTGATAGATTTTCCGAACTGGAATGCACAAGCCGTCTATTTTTATGATGCCGATCACAACATTGTTGAATGCATTGCGCGGAAAGACCTACCCAATCAATCCGATGACCTTTTTGACTCCTCGTCTTTTTTGGAAATCAGTGAGATGGGGTTACCTACCTCGGATGTACTGTCTATTGCCGGGCAGTTGGAAACCGAGGCGGGATTGGGCATCTATTCCGGGGATCGGTCACGTTTTTGTGCCATCGGAGATCCGCAAGGATTATTCATTGTCGTAGATTACGATCAAAAAGATTGGATCCCCAACATGGATCCGGCTATTCCCTTCCCGTTCACTGTTACATGTGAAGTGGACGGCGCAGTCGTTCTTATGGATTATCGGGATGAGCAATTAGTCATCTCGGGATAACCGTTGTCAGAAAAAAGATTTTTGCAGCTCTTTGGGCCGAATCACAGGATCTTTAGGAACAAAGTGAATATCCAGTGACTGGATGGATCCGTCCGGTAACAGATGTAGCAACAAACTTTGGTAAGGTTTAAATTCCAACTTCACTTGATGATCCTTTTCCTGATGATGGATCGTTACCTCAACAAATTCGGAGGCCTTCATATAGGATTGCCCGGATGTAAGTGGGTAGGTTAAGTTGCTGGCTTTTGGTTGAGCAATGAAGAGAACCTGACTTCCATCGGGTTGAACCCGGCACCAGTAATCCGGGATGGAAGCGCCCTTGATCAATGGTTTGGATGGATTGATTTCGTCAAATTGATCCGAAACATTTGGCAGCATTCGCAACTGGGTCACCAGTGAATCGTAGGCGAGATCTTTCACGGCACCCGGCTGATTGGGCGATTGTTTCAAACATACCGGCAAACCTGCCTTTGCTAGTGTGAGCAATCGGCGCAGCGCCCGAACATCCATGTACCTGACATCAATATACATAGAATTGAAGCGAGCATCTCCCACCTCCAGTTGAGTACCGTTGAATTCGGCTTGTTCCAAAAAGTGCCGGTTAATCCAAATCGGGTGATACCCATCCACCTCCTTCGGAAAATTGAGGTATCGCAGTTCATATTCGCCCCAAACCCATACACGCTGTTGCTCTGGAGGCAAAGCGCCTTTCATAACGGCATCTTCATAGGGGATATAAACGGCCACATCCGTATAGGTCCGGCCTTCCTGAAGATACCCCGATACTTTTTCGACGTAGGTGTTGAAGGCGGGCAATTCAGGTTCCAATGATCCCCCGGGCCCGAAATAGGTCGTTGCAAAAAACAAGTTTGAATCACAACCCTTTGGGTTATAGGGCATGCCATGGTACACATGCTGATTCACCCCCTGAGCAAACAGGGCATCCACCACCAGTTTAAGATCGGCGGTATTCTCCCTTTTCAAATAGGTATCCGGGAAACCGTACAAGCATGTAAAGCTTTCCGATGAGACCATCTTCTTGCCGGAAAGCACCGCAGACGAACTGACGATAGTTGAATACTCCGGATTGTTTAACATCGCCTCTGTTTCGGGGATATCAACCAGGCTGTAGGTGGTCAATATATCGGTTGGAGAGGCGAGACATTGCACGCGTGACCAGGCGTTCATTTCCTGACAGGCATCAACATAAGGTTTATAAAATCCATCGGTTACCAGATCGCCCAGCAACATCATGTAATCATATCGAACATCCGGAAATGAATCCAGGTGTTGTTCCATGTAGGGCAGGATGTCATAACCAAATCGATGTCTGAATTTATCCTCGAACCCGGTGGTCCAAATCTTCATATGACTGTTCATTTTAATCTCCCAGGAATCGGTGAACAGTGCCGACTTGGTTCCCTTCAGCGGCTCCTTGAGCGCATCTTGAATAGGTTGAGAAAATAGATGAAAGGCCTGGCTGTCCAGGTGATCAATTACCAGTTGATTTTGTGGCCACGTCCAGCCGAAGGTGAGCCACTGCCTGAAGGCTGTATCACCATATACCTTGGTTCCAAATTTCTCCGGGATATTGCCGGCGATGGGCCAGGCACTACCGAAGGTAAAGTCGCAGCTCAATCCAATGGAGTCGCAATACTTTTTAGCAAATACAACATGCTCTACCCACCCGACACTTAACCATTCAGGCGCAGTTGAGTCCACTTCGTATTCGATTCCATGACGCTGTTTATAGAGACGGTTAAACCGATGAAGCGGATACACCCAGGCAATTTCAACACCCCCAAAATTCATGTCTTTAGCCCAGTTCAACTGATGTGCGATGTCGCTGTTTTGAACATCGGTTGCAAACCACCACCATCGGGCAATGGGTTTGGATGTGGGATAGTAGGAAGGGCGATTATCCGATTCCGGTTTGGCCAAACCCCATGAAATGAAGGTGACCATAACGAGTATCAACAGGGCAAGTGGTTTACGGAAAATCACTCGCTAAAAGTACTCAAATTCGGGGATTCTCGTGATGTGGATGTTGGGTAGCAGGAATCACAATGTGCTCAACCAGAGCCGAATGCTATCTTTACACCGTGAAACGAAAAGGTCGGCTTATCCGAATGATCCTACTGGCTCTTTGCGTAGCCATTGGATACATCCTGGGTTACTTGCGGTTGCCTTATGTAGAGGGCAAACTTGGGTTTTGGATGGGATTTGGTGCCTGTTTGATCCTTTTCCTCATTCTTTATGTTGGCCGATTAGTTTGGCAGCCCATATCCAACCAACCAGCCGCACTTCCCATCATGGATCCTGAAATGATCCGTAAATACAAGCGAACGCGAAGGCTGTTTATTGCCCTGGTCTTGGTGGTTGGGGGGATTACCTGGTTTACTCTTCACAACTCCTCAAACTCGCATCAACACGCGGTGCAACAACTGGAAGAAGCCAAAGCTCTATATGAACAAGAGTTGGACTCCATTCAGTCCCGATCAGACGACGCCGTGCTCACCTTATTGATTCAAACGATTCAGAATTCAATGCGGGAAGCCGACACATTAAGTGATTCCAGCATCCTTCGGATAGCTGAATTATCCAGATCTTTTTCTCCCAGAAAGCAAGTCATTTCAGATACGTTATCCAAACCTATAAGTCGTCAACGAGGGCAGTTATTAATTCTATTGGCACATTCTGATCTTGATTCCGGCTCATTTAGAAAGATCATATCCAACGTGGACTTCTCGTATGCAGATCTAAGTGAAGCCCAATTTCACCACATAAACCTACGTGGGATCAACCTGGAGCATGCGAACCTGGTATTTTCGACCTTTAGTAATTGTGACTTTACCGGAGCAAAGCTCAATGACATCCTAGCTTCCGGAATCAACCTGGACTCGGCCATCTTGAACGAGGCTGACTTTCGAAGAGCCAATCTATCCTGGGCTAGAATGAATCATATTGTGATGAATGATGCGGATGTGAAAGGAGCTATTCTGGACCAGGCTCAGTTAACATCGTCCACCATTAATCGAAGTGTATTTCATTGGGCCAGTTTGAAAGGTGCCTTATTGAACTCCTCAAACCTGTGTGAGACCGATTTTGCCCGATCCGATCTAACTCGTGCCAATCTTTCCAATGCTGATCTAACCAATTCCAGAATAGCGAAGGCCGTGATTTTACAGGCGCGTCTCAAGGATTCCAAAATGGACAATCTTGAAGTTCACGAAGGGTGGTATGATGCATTCCCTTCCTGGGGAATTGAAGGAGCTAATGAGATCATGAATCAGTATCAGGTGCAGGATACGTCAATGGGAGAAATGGGGATTCGATATCGTCTAAAACGTCGGAATTAAAGTTCCTCTTTGAAAGGTAGCCCTGCATTTGCTATCTGCAATTTACCTGCAAAACGAATGACTACCTCATCTGATGGCCGATAGGGTTTAAAACCAATACCAAAAGACCAACTATAGTATCGTTGTAAATCATTCAAATAATTGGCGAGTAACTCTGGAGTCCACTGTGTTTCACGATTGATTTGATACTTCTCCTTCAATAAATTGCCCAGTAGTTGACCAACCTCATTATTGACAATATCGACGTAGTTGTCAATAGGGTTGTTATTAGGGTCTACAAGCTGAGCCTCCGTAAATCGACCGGTAATCAATTCAGGCATATTATGTCGTTCGTGAACAACAGCAACAAAATCTGCCAATTCCTCTGAAAAGAAGGTTGTCATGAACGCTTGAGCGGTCACATGATTGAAGGTATTTAAAAACCCTTTTTCAGAGCTATCCCGTTCGTTCTGATAAGCGAGCTTGGGCGTGGTGATATTTCGAACGGAAGTTTCCGCCAAATCAAAAAAGGCCACATCCCCTTCTCCGAAATAGGCCGGACGTCGTCTGGAAAGTTTATACACCTTATTTAAATCATACCGATTACTTACCGCGTAAGGTGTTAACAGGATGAGGTTAAACTTCTCCCATAAACCACCATCTCTACTCCGAATAAAATCCTCCTGACTTACCCCGGTTGTTAATGTGCTCGAAAGCGAACCGGTTTCAGCCCGATAGTTCAATCGAACACCAGCGCCTGCTTTCATAACGGTATCGGACTCCAAGGATTGATTGAAATAGTCCAACTCCACCACCTTCTTCAAATCATCCAATGTTTCAAACCGACTCGCCAACAGTGCTCGGACGCCGGGTCCGATAACTGTGGTATCCCATGATTCCGTTGGGTTATCCGACAAAGCTTGAGATGAAGTTGAACCGCAGCCCATCATGGTAAACATGCCAATTATACAAAGCAGGATTAGTAACCAATTATGGAATAGGTAGCGGATAGTCATGTTGATCTCCAAAGATAACATCCATACTGTTCAACGGTTTGCTAAAGCCGTAACGGATGGGTAAAAAGCCGTAATTTTCCAAACCTATGTGGAGACGATCTCTTTTTGTGCTGATTTTATTGCTTGTTGGCCAATTACTCTGGGCCAAACCAACCGACCCCATGGTAAACGTAACCGACTTTGGGGCAAAGGGCGATGGCATAACGATGAACACCGCCGCCATTCAAGCAGCCATCGATCAGGCATCGGATCAAAAGATTGGACTCGTGATAGTCCCGAAAGGTGTTTTTCTTACCGGGAGCCTAATTCTAAAGAACAACGTTGAACTCCGACTATCCAAAGGAGCCGTCCTCTTGGGAAGCACCAATCCTTCCGATTATCGGGCAGTTCTCCGCAATAACTGGAAGGCACTTATTATGTCGGATGGAGGAATGAACATGGCCATTACCGGCAAAGGAAAAATTGACGGGCAGGGAAGGGAGTTGGCCTTGCGCATTGATAGTTTGTTCTACGCCGGCAAGTTGGATAGCTCGCTCTATTCCCTTAAAGAACGACGCCCCGTTCCCCATGCTCGTCCACAGCTGTTGCAATTCACATCCTGCATGAATATTACGGTGTCGGGAATCACCATTTGCAATGCGGCCAGCTGGGTTCAAACCTACGATCTATGCAGCAATGTAACATTGGATCAAATTCGGGTAGTTAGTCTTTCGTACTGGAACAATGACGGCATCGACATCATTGATTGTAAAGCCGTACGAATCACGAATTCCTACATCAACGCCTCCGATGACGGTATCTGTGTTAAGTCGTACCAGCGCGGTCCGGAGAAAGAGGTAATGGTCGAGAACCTCTACATCGCCAACTGCACCGTTCGCAGCAGTGCAAGTGCCATTAAATTGGGGACATCCTCATTTGGCGGATTTAAAAATGTCAAGATTGAGAATATCAAGGTGTTCGACACCTATCGATCAGCGATCGCCATTGAGTGCTGGGAAACCGGAACGGTAGAGAACATCCTGGTTCAAAATGTGCGAGCAAAAAATACCGGCAACGCCCTTTTCATTCGGTTGAATAAACGAGGTGTGTTTAAAGACTACCCCATGGGCACGCTTAAAAATGTGGTGATCCGGAATCTCAAAGCCACCATCCCATATGGCCCGGCTGATTTGTATTATGAAATGCGTGGACCAGCAGAACCTTTTTTTCACAATACCTTTCCGGTATCTATTTCCGGCATGCCCGGGGCCAACGTTGAGGATGTCCGGCTTGAAAATATTCAAATTTCCTACCCTGGATATGGCAATCCGGCGTATGCCAATCTCCCCGTCTACCGGATTGAGGATGTACCCGAAAAAATTGAAGAATACCCAGAGTTCTCTATGTTTGGCGAGCTTCCTGCCTGGGGATTTTATGTCCGCCATGCCCATAACATCTATTTCAAAAACGTAAAGATCAAGATTCGATTACCGGACTACCGCCCCGCGTTTGTCTTTGATCAGGTAACCGATTTGAATCTGGAAAACATCATCGTAAAAGGCAATGGGTATCCGGATTGGTATGTAGAACGATTAACCGAATTTGGCAAAATGGGTAGACCCTAAGAAAACGATCAAAGTTCTTTTGGGACATAAAAACGCCCCTGATCCGTTATCCTCAACGCTTGAGTTTCTTGTGAATTTTCGGGAAGTTCAAATCACTTTTGCCCAGGTCCTGTGAGGTTGCCACAGCCAATCCACGCTGCTCCAATTCATTCACGGCGCAATAGAAGTGATAGACCGTTCCATTCCATTTCACCACACACGGTTTGTGTGCATACTTGATGTCATAGGGTTCCGATGATTTGATGAGATCATCACCAGTCCAGTCGGTCCAATGAATGAGGTCATACGAACACGCAAACCGATTAAAAGCCTCCTTTCGGCCTTCCGGCCAGAAAGCCCCGTAATAGAACATGACGTAGACGTCTCCTATTTTCTGAATAACACCATCGCCCGTTAATCCGATGCCATGATCTAAAATTGGGTTACCACGGTATCGCTCCCAATGAATCATATCATCAGACGTAGCCATGCCGATGCGCTCAATCCAGCTTTTAAACGATGAAGTATCGCCCACCGCATTGTAATACATCACAAAGGGCTTTCCGGTTTTCAAAGAGCGATCCCAGATGATGCTGCTTTTATACAGCTTTTTATTTTCCCAATATCCGGCATTGGAATCTGTAGTTTCCATCACCGGACTTTCGAATCTGCTCCAGGCATGTGGCTGGGTAGGATCAGTTGACGTATTGGCCATTCCAATGGCCAACAACCCTTTTTCATATCCGCCGGAATTGCTGCCGAAATACGACATCCAGTATTTCTTCTCAAAGGGCTGCAGCGCATAGCTCCCACCCCAGGTGTGGTCGATCAAGGAAGGGTACCCGGCAGCCTGATTCCAATCCCACCGACCTTCTTCCGTGAAAGGAAGCACCCTTCCCAGGGTATCCCAATGGAGGAGATCCGCACTTTTTGCTAAACAGGTTTCGTATCCCCGACCATTGAAAGTGAGGTAGGTCATATACCATGTATCGTTCATACGAAACACCGTTGGGCAATCAATCATGTTCGAGGTATCGGTGTGAATCAGCACCATTCCGTATTTATACGGTGTTTTGATTTCCTCATACATCGCGTTCATGGTCTCGGTAGACACCGAGTCGGGCAAGGTGGCCACATGCAACGTTTTATCCGCCTTTGGCTTTGCGCTGCTGCACGACAGAACAGTGATGCCCAGGATGAATGATACTAAGATGGAAGAAGGAATAACTAAGGTGGATAAACGAAGAATGGACTGGGATAAATAAGGCCTATTTACCCAAGAATTTCTGGAAAGCCATTGACCCAACCTCATTACTAATTCGTTAACCGGTGATCCCCATTTCGTCATGTGTCAAATGTACAACCACAACAGACGATATGCCTGAATGCTCTATCTTTGGACTGCGGAAATATCCGCCCAAACCAACATCCAAACCATGAAAACAACTGCCTTTGCAGCCTGTGTGCTGTGTCTACTTTTTACTGCCTGCGCATCTAAAAAAATTAACCATTGTGGTGCTCTCTATCCTCCGGATGTTCGATTCAACATCTCTGGTGAACCTGGCCCAGCACACGCATCAATTGCACTAACTGCCGGTAAAAAGTGCCTCAAAAACGATGATTCCATTCGAAACTTTGTTCCGGTCACTCTGATTTCAGGTGGTGGGAATCACCCATCTACGGGATCTTCTCCATTAGCCCCTACATCCCGAATCCCCGTCTTGGCCATTCAGAAGTTGAACAAACCAAAACAGGTCAAAACGCCCAGAACAGATTGGGATCAAATTCTCTTCACCCTTTCTGTAATCCTCGGACTTCTCTGCTTTTTAATTCTATGTCTGTCTACTGTGATGCTTTTACTATCGCCCTTCAGCATCACCATGGCGGGGTTGATTTGGTATCAATGGCTTGGTTTGATTGGACTATCCGCCGGAGGATTTCTATTATTTGCTACCATCGCCGAAAAATTATGGTAATCGCATTCTGACCAATGTCATAACCTCAACTGAACCCACTACTCCTCTTGCGATTAACTTTGCCGCGATGCTCAAGCGATTTATCCGGCATCGAAACAAGGAACTCGGATTGGTCGAGTTGGTGGCCATTGCCCTCGGCGGCATGGTGGGTGGCGGTATTTTTTCGATCCTGGGAATCTCCGTGGAGTACATTGGAAATGCCACCCCTGTTGCCATTCTGATTGGCGGCATCCTCGCTCTGTTTGCCGCACATGCTTATATTAAGCTCACTGGCTTATATAAAGATGAAGGTGCCACCTATTCCTTCTTCAAAAAGACCTTCCCATCGGCCACCTTTGCTTCGGCAGGTATTGGATGGCTGGTGGTTTTTGGGTACATCAGCACCTTGGCTTTATACGCCTTTACATTCTCTTCCTACTTCTGCAGTCAGTTCGCAGCCCTAAACAACCCCACCGGTCATGCCGGAATAGCCGGTGCGGTACTGTTGCTGTTTACTATCCTTAATCTCGTTAGTGTAAAAGGGATGGGGATGGTGGAAGATTGGCTGGTCTACATCAAGTTGGTGATTTTGTTATTCATCTCCGGATTGTTGGCCGGGAAAGGCCAAATTCAGCACATCGAACCGCTTATTGAACCCGGGACATCGTTCTCTGCCATCCTTACCGTTGCCGCCATCACCTTCGTAGCTTATGAGGGATTCCAGCTGGTTATACATGCCTATCACGAGGTGGATGATCCGGACAGAAATATTCCCAAAGCCATCTATCGCGCCATTGTGATTGCCCTTTTGCTTTATGTTGGTCTGGCTGTGGGCACCTTGGTCTCAGTCCCCAAACAAACCATCATTGATGGTAAGGAATATGCCCTTGCTTCCGGCGCCAGTCAGTATCTCGGGCCATTAGGGCTGGTGATCGTGATCTTTGGTGCGTTGTTGGCTACCTCCAGCGCCATTAGCGGCACCCTGTTTGGCGCCTCGCGGTTAATGGCGGTTATTGCCGAGGACGGCTATTTACCCCGATTTTTAAGTCATCGAAT
Source organism: Flavobacteriales bacterium (assembly GCA_020635355.1). Taxonomy (GTDB): domain Bacteria; phylum Bacteroidota; class Bacteroidia; order NS11-12g; family UBA9320; genus WGNA01. Next base: position 10,425 of record JACJZW010000006.1, on the reverse strand, counting down.
CAAAGGACACATTCCAACAAATGCCATTATCCTAATGGCCGTTTTGGCCTTCGTCCTGATCCTATCGGGCGGACTGCAACTCATACTGGAATTTGGAAGTATCACCTTCATACTGGTTTCCTTTCTGATGGCCTATTCCAATTTCAAGGTCAGAAAACAAACGCACACCTCCTCCGTGGTGGCCATTGTTTCGATGCTGGGATTGTTCGTTGCCGGTGTACTCATTTTATATCTGGAATACACCAAGGAGATGGATCAGTTGTATGCCATTGGAGCCGTGTATGCCGTGCTGATTTTGGGTGCCTGGCTATATTCGAGGAAAAACAAACCTCATGAGCCAGGGAACTGAACTAGCCAATCGATTTCGGGAAGTTTTTCTTGACGGAACCTTTGTAGCCTATACCAACTATAAAGCACAGCTCACCACCCTTAACCGCGAAACCGCTTTTACCCGAGTATCCAACCTCAATACCATTGCTGCTCTCACCTTCCACATTCATTATTATGTAGCGGGCATTCTACACGTATTCAGAGGTGGGACATTGGACATTCGGGACCAATACGCCTGGGATATGCCTGAGATGCCGGAAGAATCCGACTGGGAACAGTTGAAAGAGCGATTCTGGGCGGATGCCGAAGCGTACGCTCAGCATGTTGAACAACTCACGACGGATGAGCTTGACGCCTTTTTCGTAGATGAGAAATACGGAACCATGCGACGAAACATCGATGCGATGATTGAGCACGCGTACTATCATCTGGGACAAATCTCCTTGATAAAAAAGATGATCGAAACCAATACATCATATACTTCTTGACTCTCACCTAACGTCAGGCCGCTGTTTTGCAGCTGCATTTTTAACAAGGCATGAAGAACGTTAAACTCAAAGTAAATCAGGTGGCTGAATTAACGGGTGTAAGTGTGCGAACACTTCATCATTATGATGCCATCGGCTTGCTTTCACCGGAGCGAACGGAAGATTCCAACTACCGATTGTATGGCGAGATGGACCTGTACCGCCTTCAGCAAATTTTATTGTATCGGGAATTCGATATGCCGCTGATCCAAATTAAAGAATTGCTGGACGCGCCAGATTACGATCGAATCGAAGAACTGCTGAAGCACCGAAACCAGTTGGAAGAGAGAAAATCCAGACTGAATACCTTGTTGAATACGATTGATAAAACCATCAGTCACTTGCAACACAAAACACGCATGAAAACACCTAAAGAATTGTACGAAGGATTCCCGGCCGAACTGGGAACCACGTATCGTAAAGAAGCGATCAAACGGTTTGGTAAAACTGAAGTGGAACAATCCGAGCAACAGTTGATGAACCGAGGTAAGGACGGAGTCCAGGCCCTGGTTGACAAACTTGCCAGCGTTCATCGGAAACTGAAGAATGTGGAAGAACTCAGACCAAATCACGAGGTGGTCCAGGAATACATACACGAACACCATCAACTCATTTTGGCGTTTTGGGGAACTACCGAAAACCGATGGGAAGCATACGCCGGGCTAGCCAACACCTACGTCACCGATACCCGATTCAACCTTACCGGTGAGGGATACGACAAGCCATTTGCCGAGTTTCTTCGGGAGGCCATTGCCGTTTACATAAAAGACAAAACGGCCAACAACCCCTAATGCGACATCGCCCGAGCATTTAACATCTTGGCCAGAACATCGCCCAGAGGTTGGTGATGACTTTGGCTAACACGTCTGGGTTTACCGTAATAGCCGATGTTGTTGAGCAGCTCGGCAAAGCCGTCCTGAATCAAATCGGTTTCCAATTCCGGCTGTGCCTTCACCTCAACTACAAAAATTTCATCGCCTGCCTTTATGGAGCTATTCGTGACCGGATTTCCATCGGTATAGAGGTAGTTAATCGAATCCGGAGCGGTAGATACCGGACCGCCTTCTTCGGATGAGAACATGATGAGGTTTTCGTTCTGCAGTAATACCGTGTAGATATCTGGCTTACCCACATCGTGAAGAATGCAGGTCCCAAAATCAAAGGCACCGCTGGTACTTTCCTTGAATTCCTTCACGATGGATCGCGTAAGCAATCTTGCACGTAGTTCATCCACCTTTGGCTTGAACTGAGCTGCCTGCTCCGTTTTATTTAACTGAAGGGCCTCAATGTACGCTCCCACGGCAATAGCCCTACTGATACTTCCCTTTACCGCGAGTTCTTTCAGTTCTCCGGAAGGAATGGGCAGCAATCCGATGCTGGCCGAGTTCCCGAATTGCTCTGTTGCCGTAATGGGTCGGAGCATATCGTCCAAATCCTTTGGTGTATCGGTATTCACAATCATAAAATCACCATTACCGTTGGTGATGCTGGTAGGACAAAATGATTTATCGTCATTGGCAAATGAGCTGAGCTGAAGTGCTGGGACAGCCCGGCCTCCGCCATCTCCATCAAAGACAGGAAGTTTGTATCGCGCCGCGGCAACCATCGGCGCCAGCGTATTTTCCGGACCGGTTTCAATGGGTAACAACATCGTGGTTTTGGGTTTCCCGTTTTTTACCAGCCAGTCGTTCAGATGCTCATACGCATAAAAAATGGCCTCGCTCTGATTTTGTTCAATGGCACTAATGGCGCCAATATCTGCGATTACCAAACCTACATCACCCGGGCCAACTCCATTCCCGTCGCCAATGAGTTCAACGCCTTGTCCGCCCGACAATGCCAGGATGATATTCATAAACTGTTGACCGGTTGCTACAGCTCCTCCTCCCCCACTTCCCAAGAAGGCTGAACCGTTGATTAACCATTGCAATTCCTGCTTTCCTATGTTCATATCTGACATTTTTATGGTAATATTACCCAAACAAAAGCAATTTCCACTATGAGCTCAAAAGGAATTGGAGGATGGTTTAAAAAAATTCTCGGCGAAGCCAAAACTGCTGAAGGCGATGTAAAAGAGTTTCTCAAGAATGCCACCACAGCCTGGACCGTGCATTGGTCTGAAGTTGAACCGTTGGTGCAAACGGGAGACATCTTGTTGATGCATGGAAAATTTCCGTCCAGTAAACTCATTGAAGTAATTGAACGAAGCATCTGGTCACACTCCGCGATGGTGGTGCGATCAAAGGATATTGGCTTATCCGGTCCCGGAATTCCGGAGTTGGTACTTTGGGAATCCAATGACCTCACCAATCTCCCGGATCTAATCTTGAACAAAACCAAGACAGGCCCCATGATTGTTGACCTCAACAAACGCCTTCAAACCAATTTGAAGGACGGTTCCGATGTATTGTTCAGTCTGGTTCAGGTTCACTTTGAACGTACCCCAGAGATGATGCAAGGTTTAAAGGATCTGATCCCCAAAGTGCACAACGCTGTTTTCCCGAGTATGGAAGAAATGGGATACGAAATGGCCACTGGAAGGTACTATCACAAATCAACCAGTTTAGATAAAATCTATTGTGCCGAGTTGGTTGGAGCTTCCCTGGATGCCATGGGATTACTCACAAAAAATTACCCTTGGAATGGGTATGAACCGCGTGATTTCAGCGCGCATGGATCGTTACCCCTTCTTGGTCGCGCCACCTTCCAACCGGAAATTCACTTTGACCTGAAGTAACACACCCATCGTCGTGCTGCGATTTGTACTCATTGGTTGGCTGGTGGTGGGCATGTTGTCGCCATTGGATCTTGCAGCAGCTGAAGTGGTGGATGGACGTGCCGACCTCACCCAGGAATTAAGCACCGGAAAACAAACAACCTTTTTGAATGGTGAGTGGAAATTTACCTGGAATCAATTTGTTTCGCCCGATTCGTTTTATGCCGATGCCGACAACCTGAAGGTTCCCGGATCGTGGGCAAAGTACACGGGATATAACGATATCTTCCCCCGCCATTTGGGATATGGGTCATATCAAATCGACTTAAAATTACCTCCCAATATTCGGGACTGGACCATCAAAATCCCGATCATCCACAGCGCCTACGACCTTTTTGTCAATGGGCAGAAAATTCACAGCCGGGGACGAACAGACACCACCGGGCATTCTGATCCGGAGGTCCAATCCGATTTGGTCATCATTCAACCCGATCAGGCGGGACACGCCTTGATCACCTTGCATGTTTCCAACTCTACATTTCCGATGGGTGGCATTCAATCTGCCGTTGCGGTTGGAGGCGTACAACCCATGATGCTGCATCAGCTGAGGATTATGTTGATGTCGGCGTTTATCGTCGGTATCCTCGTGATCATGGGCATCTATCACATTGGTATTTTTCTCTTTAGACGAAAGGATAAAGGCCCGTTATATTTTGCCGTTATGTGTCTGGCATTTGCCCTGCGGGAATTGCTTGGACAAGAAACCCTGATGTGGAAGATTTACGATGGTTTCCCCTACGAACTAGGGGTCAGAATGTTGTATGTTACCTTAGGTTTTCTATTCATCATCTTCCTGAAATTCATTGATAATATCTTCCCCAATCAATTTAAGCCATGGTTCATTCGGTTGGTGTTGTATGTGAGCATCATACTCACCCTTTCAGCCATTTTCCTTCCTCCCACCATTTTTGCCCGTTACAACCTCATAACGCTGCCGGTGTTATTCACCGCACATATCTGGACGATTGTCATTTTGATTCGGGGCATCATTCAAAAGAAACCGGGAAGTGCCCTCTTTCTATTCGGTGTGGTGGTGATTATTATCAGTAGTCTGAACGACATCTTCAATCAGGTTGGCACCCTCAATTCCGGGTACATTTATCCATTGGGATTTGCCATCTTCATCTTTTGTCAGTCGCTGGTTTTGGCGATTCGATTTTCAAATTCCTTCGATCAGGTTGAGAACCTCAACCTTGAACTGGAGGGGGTTGCCGAGGCGCAGTCGCGGTTTGTTCCCACTGAATTTTTGAATCTGTTGGGCAAATCCAAGATCACGGAAATCAGCCTGGACGATAACCGGGAAATGAACATGGGTATCTTCTTTGCCGATCTGAGGAATTTTTCGATGATGGCCGAGAATTGGACGGCGGATGAAACGTTCCGTCAGGTGAATACTGTGCTTCGAAAAGCAGCTCCCCTGATTCGAAAAAATCATGGATTTATCGATAAATACATCGGTGATGCCATCATGGCCCTCTTCCATGAAAAACCACAGTATATGGTGCATGCCGCCATGGCCATTAAACGATCGATCAATGATACCGAAGGGCCATTCCGTTTTGGTATTGGTTTACACTATGGGGATATGATTCTGGGCATGGTAGGAGAGGAAAAACGGATGGAAGCCACCGTTATCAGCGATGTGGTTAACGTGGCGTCCCGGGTGGAGCAGCTCACCAAAACCTATCACGTAAACATCATTCTTACGGAAGAGCTTTACGGCCAACTGGATCATAGTGAAATTGAATGTCGGTTTCTGGACGAAACCTGGGTGAAAGGTATTTCTCACCCCATTCGGATTTATGAACTAATTGATCACGACACCCCGCATGGCAAAAAAACCCTTCAGTACCGGGAGGAATATGAAGATGCCGTGCATATGAAGTTACGCGGTGAACGTGAAGCTGCCAAGTCAGCTTTCGAATCGTACACCACCAATTTCCCGGAAGATCGATCGGTGGAAGTGCATCTAACAAATCTGGCGCGCATTCCGGAAGACGATGATGCTACTTCGGCTCCCGATAATCAATAATGGTATTGATATCTACCCAAACTTCCTTCAGGAAGGCCCAATCCTGATCAAAATCGCCCAGGGTTTCAAAGACGATTTCATAGTACATCTGAAAATTTCCGGGCTCCTCCCCAAATAGATTCTTAATCCCAAAGTTTCCGTTGTAAAAGCGCACGTCAATGCTGTCATTCAATGCCTCCGTTTTCACATGCGGTATCTGAGGTTCATACAACCCGTACCTTCCGAAGTTGAAAATCTCAACTTTCTTTCCTGACGGATGCTTTTTGAGGTGAAAATGAGTTTCTACCACGATATGTTCCAGCGGACATACGTTTTCATAAAAGGCAGATGTCCATTGAAAGTAGCGTTTCCCATCCTTGATGTAATTTCTGGCTGGAGTTTTACCCAATGCCTGACTAAAAAAAAGCACCTCTTCCTTTTTCTCCCCACATGGGCTATTGTCTGGTTCTGGTGCCGGATCAGGACCTACTTCACTGCAGGAAATAAGGAGAAACAAGCAGGCTAATATGGAGACTGGAGTGGCTAATCTGCGTCTGAATGTCTGAGTGGTCATCAACATTGTTTTTCGTTTAAGCTGTTCACAAGGTAATGTCCCTGACGCGGATATCAGCTGACGGTTGTCATGCCCTGCACTAAGAATCAACCGTTGATGCGGTAGGCAACTCAACCATCATTTTACCAATGGACTGATCCGGGTTGATGCAGGTAGTTCTTTTTACAGATATTTGCCGGTTCATCGTGCAAAAACGAATTCTCGCCATAACCTTGTTGCTAACTCTGGTGCTACCTCTCGCCGGCACGTATGGTTTTTTGAAAATTCAGAAGGAGCACGCGAAACAAGATGCCATGAAGCGCATCAAGCACGAACGATCCCTAAACGTGGTTCTTTTCCGGCTGGATGCCCATCAACTTCAACAATTAAAATGGGAACACGATCATGAATTTGAATTGGATGGCGACATGTATGACGTCACCAAAAAGGTAAAGATCGGTGACCAAACCTGGATTTGGTGTTTTAAGGACAGCAAGGAAACGCGCATCAAGGAGGCACTGGCTCAATTAAATGGGAAATGGTTGCAGGGAAATTCCTCCGAACCCCATCAGACCTCCTATGTTTCGGTACTTAAAATGCCCATCTTCTTTTGTGAAATAAACCGCCCAAGCCCCATCGAACACGGGGTGGGTATATCCTTTTTACCGTATCGTTTTTCCGTTCAGGAAAACAATTTAACTCCGTTGGATCAGCCTCCACAATTTCACTTCTTCTTTTAAGGTTAGGAAGGAACGAATCTCTTCCGTCTGGTAGTGGCCCCATATGGTACGTTACCCCAACCATTTAGAATGATTTCAACCATCTACCGAACATCGCGTTCGGTAGATTTTCTGAAGATATTGTATGAAAAAACGGCTTCAAGGATTAATTTGAGCGCTGCATCATGAGCAAAAACAAAAACAGTCTGAAAAACCTGTTATCGGCTGAGGCCATTCAGTCGTTTGCAGCCGCATTATCCGGTTTGGAACCGCAGGAAATGCGTAAGGCTAAGGAGTTGTATTTGCGAAATGCCATTACCGAATTAAAATCTGAAAAGCGCCAATACAAAGCATCGTGGATCACCATGGGACTTCATTTGCTGATCCCTATTTTCTGGCCGATGTTATTTGGTGCCCAAAAGCAAGCCCGGATTGAACTGGAAGAATACAAAGAGCGAATCAGTAACGCGCTCGAGGTTTGGAAAGACGATTTAGGCAGTTCATACTATCCTCTTCAGAATTTGTTGGAATCTGTTTCGAACGAGAAATGAGAATCCATTCATGCACTGTTTTAAAACCGGTTTCGCCCTCAGGGGCAGAAACCCCATTCTCCTTATAGGATTAACTTGCGGTTTGCTGATCCTCCATGGGTCGGTTGCACTGGGCCAACAGCCTAAGCCGGACACAACAATCCTCCTGAAACAGGCGGTGGTGACGGCATACAAGGTGGAGCCACTTGAGCAAACCACACTGAACATCACTCCGGTAGACGTAGATAGCCTGGCGGCATATGGTCCGTATAACTTAACCGATATGCTGACTCGCACCCCGGGTGTTTCAGCACTCACCACCGGTTCCGGGATATCGAAACCGGTAATCCGTGGTATGTACGGTAATCGGGTGCTGGTTCTGATCAGTGGTTTGAAATTCGACAATCAGCAGTGGCAGGATGAACACGGTATGGGCTTATCGGACATTGGCCTCTCGCGAACCGAAGTAATCAAAGGCCCCATGAGTGTGCTGTATGGTTCCGAAGCCTTGGGAGGAGTCATCAATATTCTAGAGGAAGAACGACCCAAAAGTGGAACAACGGTTTGGCAAGGCGGACTTCGATTTAATTCGAATACGCTGGGCGGACTGGCTCAGATCGGTTATAAAACGTCGCGGGGGAATAAGTGGTGGCGGATCCGGGCCGGAATGGAGAATAATGGTGATTACTCGGATGGCGCGAACAGCAGAGTGTTAAACAGTCGGTTTGACGGCTACTACCTCAAAGCCTCCTACGGTTTTTACCGAACCCGTTGGACGTCGGTGAATCACCTCATGTCGTCATACAATCGATTTGGCTTCATTTTCAGCGATGTGTATCGGTTCATAGAATCCGACAATCGATGGAGCAGGGAACTGGCTACCAGGCCCGCCCATTTTGTGATCCTGAACATGATCAATTCGGAGAATTCGATTTCCTTAAAAAACGGCTCGAAACTTTCCGTAAATGTTGGATTTCAGTCCAATGAACGGATGGAAAATGAAGGCAGCGGGAAAATCAGTCTGGACATGCATCTGCTCACGTTTCAGCACCTGATCAAGTGGGAAAAGAAACTCTCCAACCGGCATAAACTCATTGTCTCACACCTACATTGCCTGGAGCACAATGTGAATTACGGATCCCGAAAAATCGTCCCGAATGCCCTCATGCAGGAGAGCAATCAATCGGTGTATCTGGAATCCACTCCAAAACAGGGTGTGGTATTGGAAAACGGCATCGGCCTTGGCCAAAAATACATTCACAGCAAGCTTACCAATGGGGTGAATACACCGGAGAAAGATATCGCTCCATTTGAGCGTTTTTCACCTTACTTCAATGCTTTTAGCGGCATCAGTTTGTTCCCCAATAGCCGCACCAACGTCAAGTTCAATTTGGCAACAGGCGTTCGCGTACCCAATTTGGCGGAGTTGGCATCCAATGGACTGCACGAAGGAATTTTCACGTATGAAATTGGCGATCCGGATTTATTCAATGAACAAAGCATCTGTGCCAATGTCCTGATCTACAAAAGATTGGGCAACTGGTATGTCTCGGCAACGCCCTTTGTAAATAGGATATTTCATTACATCTATCTCGCTCCAACCAGTGAAGAATGGTTTGGATTCCCGGTCTATCGGTACCGTCAGCAGCACGCCTGGCAATACGGCTCAGAGGCAGAATTGGGTGTTACGTGGAAACGCTCCACGTTCAAGGTGATCTATTCCGGAATGGTCAGTGTAACCGATGATGGTTCGTCCACTCCCTTCGTCCCTGCCCAACGGATCAAACCTACCGTGCATACCACTCGTACGATTTGCGGTAAGGAAGTACGATTCTTTGTTGAAGCCGACCTCGTCCAGATTCAAGGTCAGGTAGCGCATTTCGAATCCGTAACACCGGGTTATCAGCTAATCAATCTTGGTGGATTCAGCACGGTATCGTTCAAAGGCCGATCGGTTAAAATCAGCTTAACAGGTAACAACCTGTTGAACACCACCTACACCGATCATCTTTCCCGTTTCAAAACCTTTGGTATCTACAATCAGGGACGAAATATCGTATTTAGTCTGACCTCAACCCTCACCAAAAAGAATTCTTGAATCGGGTCCTGGTCATATCGATTTTAATCGTTTGGCTGGCTCCAGGCATACTGCTCCAACTGGGACAGGAAGTGGGTCGGTTGCACTTTCGATCAGCCTTTGAACAAACGGTTAATCATCTCAAAGGCAATGACCTAACGATGCTGGAATTCAACGGATTGGATGAGGTAAACTGGGTAAAAGATCAGAAAGAACTGGAGGTAGATGGCGTGCGATACGATGTGGTTCGCATTTCACACCTTTCCGATCGTGTGGTGATTCACTGTTTTGAGGATTGGGGAGAAACCCGATTGATCAAGCAGATCATTCAGCGAAAACAGGCACAATCCAACGCCAAAAAGAAACGCGTTCGCACCATGGTTTACTTGCCCGCTTCAGGTAGGCATGCCATTGAACCGTGTTCTCATCAAATCCTGCGAATGGAGCGGGATTATTCGCGTGCACCCGCGGAGACCGAAGTACCTCATCCACCGCCAAAATCTGTTCGCAGTACCCGAGGCTTTCAGATTCAAATCCCTTTAAAAAACAACCTTAAAAACATAAAATAGATATGAAAACAACCTATAAAATAATCGCACTCCTGTTACTCACCACCTTCGTTTCATCGTGTAAAGAAGAAGATGAAGGAAAACTACCGGACATTACATTCAAAACAGGTGGCAGTTACGTGAGCACCAGCAAAACGGTTGCTCAGGGAGCCGAGGTGGTGATTGGCATTGAAGCCCAGAAAACCGAAGAGGAAGACGTATTGACCAAGTTCAATGTTTCCCGATCCATTGATGGTGGTACGGCTTCAACAGTGGTTACTGAAAATCTGAGTGGTTCAGATGCCGATAAGTTCAACTATGATTTCACAACGGTGATGGATTCCGTATCCGGAC
>JACJZW010000005.1 GCA_020635355.1 Flavobacteriales bacterium | reverse complement strand
AAAGGCTCCAGCTGTTTCGGCTGAAAGGTGGGTGTACTTCATCGCAACGATTTTAAAACCGCCGTCAATAATGTCTTTCAAGATGTTTCCGATGTGGTTGTTTTTTACCGCATCTGGTTTGATCATGGTGAATGTTCTGTTTGTTGCCATGCTACTTTTTATACAGTTCTGTTAAAATCGCGGCAAAAATAGCTTGGTAGGCTTAATTTACCGAGTTTTGTCCGAATTTCAGAAAGCTAGTTTTGGAAGATATTTTAGAGTCGATCCGACCGTGCCTCACACGGGGCGAACAGCAAAAGATTGTTATCACCACTCACCACAAGCCGGATGCTGATGCATTGGGCTCCTCGCTGGGTTTATATCATTATTTAAATGGCCTTGGGAAGGACGTTACCGTCGTAAGTCCAACGGACTATCCTGAATTTCTTCATTGGATGCCGGGAAATCAGGAGGTGGTGAATTTTGAGGTAGAACCGGATCGGGCATCTGAACTGGCCATGGAGGCTGATATTATTTTTTGCCTGGATTTTAATGATCTGTCCCGGATCAATCGGTTTGGATATGTAGTTGGTGACAGTCCGGCTGTTAAGGTGATGATTGATCACCATCGTGATCCATCCGGTTTTGATGATTACCGATATGCCACCATCCACACAAGCTCAACTTCGGAACTCATCTACGATGTGATCGCCAAATTTGGGGGGCAAGAGGTGTTTAACAAAGACATGGCTTCGTGTTTGTATGCCGGAATTATGTCCGACACCGGATCGTTTCGATTTGATTCCACGTCCAGCGATACACACCGCAAGGTGGCCAACCTCATTGATGCTGGTGCAGAATCCGCCAAAATCCACGCCTTATTGCTGGATAATTTTTCACTTGATCGGTTTAAGTTAATGGGCTACGTGCTCTACCATAAATTGGAAGTTATTCCGGAATATAACACCGCATTGGTTCATCTGTCCCGCGAAGAACTCCAGCAGTTTAATGTTAAAACGGGCGATACGGAAGGATTTGTAAACTTTGGTTTAAGTATTCAGGGCGTGGTTTTTTCAGCCTTGATCATTGACCGGACTGTGTTGGTTAAGATGTCGTTCCGATCCAGCGGACAGTTTCCATGCAATGAATTTGCCTCAAATCACTTCAGTGGCGGAGGGCATCGGAATGCTGCAGGTGGATCATCAAACGAAAAGTTGGAGGATGTCGTTAAACGATTTAAACGATTACTACCTCAATACGCAACGTACCTTCAATCATGAAACAACTTGTTCAAATAGCTTTTGTGGCGCTGGTGCTGAGTGGTTGCAGCTCCGGTGATTTTAAGACTGATAACGGGTTGACGTATCGATTCGTGAATGAACATCCGGATCATAAAACCGGAAATATTGAAGACATCTATTTGGTGAATATGATGGCCACCACGGAAGATGGCGACACCATTCTCAGCGAGTCATTGATGTTTGAGCGCTACCATCCCAGAATGCGAGGCGATTTTCAGGACGCATTGGCCCGCTTGCATGAAGGGGATTCTGCCATTTTTAAGCTTAACGCGGATTCATTCTTTGAATATCATCCGGGAACTCTTGACCTCCGAACCGCTGAACAACGAATGAATCCCACTATCGATATGCACATTGGGGTAACGTCTATCCTATCGCCCTTGGATCATTTCGTTTACATGAGTGAACAGGAGTTGGTTCGAATGAATGAATTTGTGGCTAGGAAACGATGGGATGTCAAAACAGACTCAACCGGAATTATGTATGAAATCACGATTCATAAACCGGAGAATCAACACGTTCTGATGGGAGATACCGTAAAACTGACGTATCTCTATTATACCTTGGGTGAAAAAATTATCGCACGTTCCAAGGACGGCGATTTTTGGAGAATGGAGGTGGGCGATCCGGCTTTGCGCGTAAGCGGACTCAGTCGAATATTGACCTTCATGCGCGAGGGTGAACGTATCCGGGCCATTTTGCCATTTGCCGAGGCATTTGGTGAAGACGGAATGCCACCGCTGGTGCCGCCCTATACACCGGTGGTGATGGAAATAACCGTTGAAGAATTAAATTAGAGGGGTGACAGCCAAGAAAATACTCATTACCGGAGGAGCTGGTTTTATTGGTTCCCATGTGGTCCGACGCTTTGTAAATAGGTATCCTAATTACGAAATCGACAACCTGGATAAGCTCACCTACGCGGGTAATCTGGAAAATTTAAGAGATATCGAAGGGGCGGGTAATTACCGGTTTGTCAAAGGCGATATCTGTGATGCATCGTTCATCGATCAGCTGATGAATACACGGCAGTACGATGGCGTAATCCACCTGGCGGCCGAATCCCATGTGGATCGTTCGATTTCTGGTCCCGACGAATTTGTTCGCACCAATGTGCTGGGAACCATTGTGTTGCTGCAGGCATTCCGACAATACGGGAATACCGCAACCGGACGATTTTATCATATCAGTACCGATGAGGTATATGGCGAGCTTGGGGAAACAGGCTTTTTCACGGAAGAAACCTCGTATAAACCCAATTCACCCTATTCCGCCTCAAAGGCCTCTTCAGATCACTTTGTCCGAGCATGGGGTACTACCTATAAACTTCCGATCGTGATATCCAATTGCTCCAACAATTATGGATCGCATCATTTTCCGGAAAAGCTTATTCCACTCATGATCAATAACATCCTGAACAAGAAACCACTTCCGGTTTATGGAAAGGGCGAAAATGTTCGGGATTGGTTGTACGTGGAAGACCACGCAGGCGCCATTGATCTTATTTTTCATGATGGAAAATTGGGCGATACCTACAATATCGGTGGAAATAATGAGTGGAAAAACATTGATATCGTTAAGATTATCTGCCAACTCATGGATGAAAAACTAGGACATTCAGCCGGTACATCAGAGTCGTTGATCGAGTTTGTTAAGGATCGCGCTGGCCATGATTTTCGATATGCCATTGATTCATCGAAATTGCAGAACGAGCTGGGCTGGAAACCATCTGTAACGTTTGAAGAAGGAATTGAACGTACCATTGATTGGTACCTTTCCAATCAGGCGTGGGTAGAGCATGTAACCAGCGGAGCCTACCAGGAATACTATAAGAACCAATACCAGGAAAACCGATGAAGGGAATCATACTTGCCGGAGGGTCCGGAACACGATTGCACCCGTTAACGCTGGCAATGAGCAAGCAGCTAATGCCTGTGTACGATAAACCGATGATCTACTATCCGCTTTCTACCTTGATGATGGCGGGAATTCGGGAAATCCTCATCATCTCAACCCCTCACGATCTTCCTCATTTTCAAAAGCTCCTCGGCGATGGAGGTCAAATCGGTTGTAGTTTTCAATACAAAGTTCAGGAGGTGCCTAACGGACTGGCTCAGGCATTTGTATTGGGTGAAGAATTTATCGGAGAGGACAAAGTTGCCCTCATTCTAGGCGACAATATCTTCTTTGGGGCCACCCTGGAGAAAAAACTCAAATCCAACAATGATCCCAACGGAGGAGTCATATTTGCCTATCATGTATCTGATCCTGAGAGATATGGCGTGGTTGAGTTCGACCAAAATAATAAGGCAGTTAGCATAGAAGAAAAGCCGGTGCAACCCAAATCACGGTATGCTGTTCCGGGATTGTATTTTTATGATAACTCGGTAGTTGAGATTGCGAAAAATTTGAAGCCCTCTGCTAGAGGGGAATACGAAATAACCGATGTCAATAAAGTATACCTCGGAATGGGTAAGCTTAAGGTAGGAATCATGGATCGTGGAACAGCCTGGTTGGATACCGGTACATTCTCATCACTGATGCAGGCTGGCCAGTTTGTTCAGGTAATTGAAGATCGTCAAGGGTTAAAAATTGGGTGTATTGAAGAGGTCGCATACCGACAAGGTTTCATTTCCAGGGAGGAATTGCAATTGTTGGCTAAGTCATTGACCAAGAGCGGATACGGGGATTATCTTCTTGAACTAATTTAAGATTACATGCCTTCGATTAAACCGTTTCAGGTCTACAGAAGGTTTTACCAAGCACTGGCTGGAAGGCAGCGAAACACATTTCACAGAATTGTTGGCATTGGCCTGATCATCATTCTGCTTGATTTGGTTGGGATTGCGGTGGTTTTTGCCGCTGTTTTTCAACTTTTGGATCCGATGTCGTCCAGCCTTCAGCACTACTTGCCCAAATTTATCTCGAGTAACTCCACTGACTTCACAACGGTGATCTTCATCGGTCTATTGGTTGCTCTCTTTCTCCTTAAAAATTTATTGGCTTATCTACTTGGGGTCCAGCAGCTTAAGCTGGCATATCGGTTATCAGCTGATTTCTCGGATCAACAAATTCATGAGTTTTTTCAAATTGATTTCTTAAAGCTTCGAGAAAAGCCCGTGGGACATGTCATTCACGAATTATACGCCATTCCCAATTCATTGGCTGATCAGCTGGTTTTGCCTATGGTTATGGTAGTTGGCGAGTTGTTTTTACTGCTAACCACCTTGCTTGTAGTAGTCATTTGGCAGCCTGTGTTATTTCTTTTCTTGTCGGTTACGCTTTTCCCCGTTGCGATGATTTTATTTCTGATGAATCGAAACAAATTGGATGCCTATGGCCGGGAGCTCAATCGGATTATTCCGGGATTGTATCTGTTGTTTTCGGATATGGGGCACGGCCTCACCACACTCCGATTACGCGGTGTGGAGGATCGGTTGAAGGAGGCGATAGATAGTCTTCGCAAACCCTTTTATCATCTCAAAATTCAGGGTAGACGAATAAGTTCCATTGCGCCGCCACGTATTATGGAAAGCGCCGCAGTTGTATCAATCCTCTTAGTGGTTCTATTTGCCTATTGGAATAGAAGCTTCGATCAGTTACCGGTACTCTTGGCTGCTTTTGGAGCACTGGCATTTCGGTTGATGCCCTCTGTTAACCGTTTGATAGGCTCCAACAACACCGTCCAGTCGTTCACCTTTTTGCTGGATTATCTTCCCCTCAACGTTCCCGTTGACGCTGATCGTACCTCAAAACCGATGGCATTCAATGAGCATTTTGAACTCCAGGATATTTCATTTGGTTATGGAGAGGAGATGATGCTGAAGGATCTCAATTTGTCTGTCAAAAAAGGTGAAATGATTGGCATCATGGGGGTCTCCGGCTCCGGAAAAACAACCTTACTCAATGTGATCATGGGGTTTTTACAGCCCAGCAAGGGAAAGGTTCGTTGTGATGGTGAACCAGTACACCAAAATTTAAGCGGGTGGCAGCGCAACATCACCTATGTTGAGCAGGAAGCCTTTTTAATGAATGGTTCCATGTTGGACAACATCACCTTGTTTGAACCCAATCCAAATCGTGAACGGGTGATGGAAATACTGGAGAATCTCGAGTTGGGTAGTTGGATGTGCGACCTTTCAGATGGTTTGGATACAGAGCTTGGTGAAAATGGAAGTCGGGTTTCGGGTGGACAACGGCAGCGTTTGGCGATTGCCAGGGCACTGTATCATCAATCCAACCTGCTCATTTTGGATGAACCTACCAATGCCCTTGATGAGGCTACAAAAAGAGAAGTGATGCAATCGATTGATGAAGTCCGACGATCAGGTGTCACGGTAATCCTTGTAACCCATGAACAAGGCAGCGTAATGATGTGTGATCGGGTGTATGAACTAACCGCGGGAAAGCTGATTGAAAGGAGTATTTAAAATACTGATATACATTTTATTAGGTTTGATTACTTTAATCAAACTTGCAGGCTGCTTTACATTTCGCGATTCCCAGAAACAGGCCAAGGATACGTTTGGGAAAGCAGGTTATCAGGTCCAATCCCGCATGATACGCGCGGGTAATTACAGCTTGCATTACATTCAAACCGGGGTACACGATGAACGACGTCCCGTGTTATGTTTTGTACATGGATCTCCTGGAGCTTCTAATAATTTTAATAACAATCTATTAGATAGCTCACTTCAATCATCGTTTGAAATGATTAGCGTGGACCGACCAGGTTTTGGATATTCAAATTTTGGTGATCCTGTACCCAGTTTGGCTCAACAGGCTTCCTTGTTAAAAAATGTACTCGATTCGTTTACGAACAGGACCATCATCCTGGTTGGTCACAGCTATGGTGGGCCGCTGATTGGTCAAATCGCTGCCGATTTTTCGGATCGAATAGCTGGGTTGATCATCGTGGCCGGGTCTATTGATCCGGATCTTGAACCTTATGAATGGTGGCGCAAACCCGCCAACAGTGTTTTTGGAAAATGGCTGTTGCCTGATTTTATGACCACGTCAAATGCCGAAATCATCCCGCTTAAATGGGATTTGGAGCAACTTGAACCACGTTGGTGTAGGCTAAAAATGCCGGTGATTGTGATTCAAGGAGGGCGTGATAATTTGGTTCCATCCGGGAATGCGTCGTTTGCCGAAAATCATTTGGATTCCGTTTCTTATCTGAAAATTCACCGGTATTCGGAATTGAATCATTTCATCCCATTCACCAATCATCAGATCATCACAGAAGCCATCATGGAAATGGATTCTGTCCTGAATTCTCAGAGAATCAATTGATGCCCAGGAATTCGAGTGCGTTCTGAAAGAATAATTTGTCTTTGGTGGCCTGACTTAAGTCGTCCATTTCCTGAATGAATCTCCCGTGTTGTAAATCGCCCAGAGGAAAGGGATAATCGGTTCCGTAGGAAATCCGATCTTCCCCCATCACGCTGATCAAATAGCGCAGGGCATCCTTGTCATGCGTAATGCCATCGACCCAAAACTTACCGCGATAATCGTACGGATCGGCTACATCATTGATGTTAACGAGGTCGGGCCTACAATGCCATCCATGCGAGATGCGTCCAAGGGTATGGGCAAATGAACCACCGCCATGCGCAAACATCACGCGAAGGTTGGGGAACTTATCAAACACACCTCCAAACATCATACTGCATATCGCCCGACTGGTTTCGGCGGGCATGCCTACCAACCATGGTAACCAATATTTCTGCATATCGGCCTGTCCCATCATTTCCCAGGGATGAATGAAGATGGCCATATCCAAGTCCTGTGCAGCCTCCCAAAACGGAAAATAATCCGGATGATCCAGGTTGTTTTTTTCGATGTGTGATCCAATTTCCACCCCGGGAAGACCAAGAGCCTTGCATCGTTCCAGCTCCTTGATTGCTAAACCAACGTCCTGCATGGGCAAGGTGCCAAGTCCAACAAACCGATCCGGATAATCGTCCTGAATCTGGGTGAAAAAATCATTTAGAAACTGGCTCCACTCGAGGGTATGTTGTGGCTTGGCCCAGTAATAAAAGAGAACCGGGATGTTACAGAGCACCATCTTCGAAACACCGTTCTCATCCATGTCGTTCAGAATGGCCTCCGGATCGTAACAATTTTGTTCAACACGCCGAAAAAAAACGCCGTCGTCGCGCATCATTCGTTTAGCGCCTGTATCTGCTTCATCCACCAGTTGAATGAAACCACCGTAACCATATTTCTCTTTCAGAGACGGCCAGGTGCCCGGCATAATGTGGGCGTGAATATCCAGTTTGTATTGCGACATCAGTTCAGTAGGTGCTTAAACAAATCGAGGATCGGTATCCATAACATGACCGCAGTTTGAACAGGTTCTCATCTCCTCAGAACCATAGAATTCCCGAAATCTCGGTAAGAAGTCCTGCTCAATATCGTTGAGGGTGAAATAGGCCTCGTGGAGCTTGTTGTTGCACTTTTCGCAGAACCAAAGCAATCCATCGGTGGCATCCGGTCGTTTTAATTCAACAACCAATCCAATACTGCCTTCCGAGCGCATGGGGCTGTGAGGAACTTTTCCGGGCAGCAGGAACATATCGCCGGCGTCGAGATGAACATCAACCGGTTTACCGTCCTCCTGGATCCGAACCGTAATGGAGCCTTCCAGTTGATAGAACAACTCTTCGGTCTCATTGTAATGGTAATCCTTTCGGGCGTTAGGCCCGGCAACGATCATTACAATATAATCACCTGCATCCTTGTAAAGATTTCGATTGCCAACCGGAGGTTTTAGTTCATGCCGATGTTCCTCGATCCAGGCATGAAGATTAAATGGACGTTTAATCATGTGTAATGGATTGAGCGCCGAAAATACGGATAATGGTGTTCACCTGAATTGACCTCCTGAAATCAGCCCGAACGGATAGATGGACGTGTGAGATGAATTGAATTTGATAATCAATGTTTTACGTGATGTTTTGAGCATTGGTGATGCCACGCTTGAAATCTGCTCCAACGGTAGAATTTCACTACCTTTGAGCCAAATATTTTTATCCATGACACTATTGTCAATTTTGCTCGCTTTTGGAATTCCTGAATGGGGTTTGATTCTGCTGGCTGTCGTTTTGTTGTTCGGTGGACGAAAAATCCCGGAACTGATGCGTGGAATCGGTCAGGGAATTCGTGAATTCAACAATGCCAAGAATGATGTCAAGAAGCACATCGAAGACGGCATGCGCGAGGATCAAACAAAGAATAATTCGGACAAGGGATAAGCCCCATGCCCCACACACTTCGGGAGTATCAACAAGCGATTCGATCGGGTTCAACTTCATGTGTTGAACTCGTAAATCAATTTCTCTCAACCATTCGCGATCAGGAGCATTTGAACGCTTTTTTGGAAGTTTATTCTGAAGAGGCTCTTGAGCGTGCTCAGCAAGTTGATCAACGCTTTAAGGACGGTACAGCCGGAAAACTGGCCGGGTTGGTGATCGGACTTAAGGACAACATCGCCTATGCCGGACATCATGTATCGGCATCATCCAGAATCCTGGAAGGATTTGAATCGGTATTTAGCGCGACGGTAACCGATCGTTTGTTGGCCGAGGATGCCATCATCATCGGACGATTAAATTGTGATGAATTTGCCATGGGGGCCAGCAATGAGAACAGTGCCTACGGACCTGTTCGGAATGCTGCCAACCCCGATTATGTTCCCGGTGGTTCGTCCGGTGGATCAGCTGTTGCCGTTCAAGCCGGAATGTGCATGGCCACCTTGGGATCAGATACTGGCGGATCTGTGCGCCAACCTGCGTCCTTCACCGGTACCTTCGGAATAAAGCCTACGTACGGTCGGGTATCCCGATGGGGATTACTGGCCTACGCCTCCTCATTTGATCAAATTGGGCCTGTTACCAATTCGGTGGAGGATATGGCTTTGATTCTTGAAGTTATTTCCGGAGCCGATGAGCATGATGCCACCGTTTCCCGAAAGGAGGTTGAATCATACAGCGAACAGTTGGATTTTAACACTCCGAAGCGATTTGCCTACATCGAAGATTGCTTAACCGATCCCGGAATTTCTCCGGAGGTAAAAGCTCATACAGAGGAAGCCATTTCCCGGTTACGAAATGCCGGGCATACTGTTGAGGCAGTTCAATTTCCTTTTTTGAACTACATGGTTCCTTGCTATTACGTGTTAACTACGGCGGAAGCCTCATCCAATCTGGCACGCTATTCCGGATTGATGTATGGTCATCGTTCCGAAAAAGCTGTGGACTTGGAATCAACATTCAAAAAGAGCCGTTCCGAAGGATTTGGAGCCGAAGTTCAGCGCCGGATTATGACCGGAACCTTTGTGTTGAGTTCGGATCATTACGATGCGTATTACACAAAGGGTCAGAAGGTTCGGAACGTTATTCGGATCGAAACAGAAAAAATTCTTCAGAATTTCGACTTTATCCTTTTACCTACCACGCCTTCATCGGCATTTAAACTGGGAGATAAGTCGGAAGATCCAATTGCCATGTACCTCGCAGATATTTATACTGTTCAGGCACCATTGGCCGGCATTCCGGCGATATCCATACCAACCGGAACCAGCGGTAATGGAATGCCATTTGGATTGCAGTTGATGAATCGGCATTTTGGTGAAGCCGATCTGTTGGCAGCGGCCGGTTATCTGTATGAATTAATGAAATCATGAAGAACGCACTCAGTTTTCTGGTTCTGTTGGTGATGGCCAGTTCCGGTTATAGCCAATCGGGTCTGTTTGCCAAGCGGTTGGCCAAGCTGCCATCCACCATTCCCTATACTGCAAACGATTTCGTGGATGAAGCCATTCAGAATCTGGTTCGGAACGATAGCAATTCTACGTCTAAACTATTGGGTTGGTCGGCTTTGCTTACGCCGATGATAGAAGACTCGCTAAAAGCTTACAAGCTACCGGTTGAATTGAAATATCTTCCGGCAGCCATGAGCCGATATGATCAATGGAAGGTTTCAGACGACGGTGGATCGGGAATTTGGCAGATGCGTTATCTAACCGCAAAGGAATATGGATTACACCTCAGCAGTTATGTAGATGAGCGTCGGGACGAAAAGCGAGCCACGTCAGCTGCTCTCCGTCACTTAACAGATTTAAAACGATTGTACACGGATTGGCGACTCATCATGGTAGCCTTTTACAGCGGAGAAGTTGAAGTAAACAAAGCCATACGAAAGGCCGGAACAACAGATTATTGGAAGGTTCATGAGGTTCTTCCGGTTCGATATCAAAGTATCGTGCCCAATTTCATTGCCTCCGTTTACATTCATCATTATGCCACGGATCACAGCATCAAAACGATAAAAATTGAGCGGATAGGAGTTGAATCGGTGCCCATTACACAATGGACCACCATTTTTCAGATGAGTCGGGCATTGGAAGTCAATTATGATTCCCTCAAAAACTTAAATCCTATTTACAAGAAACAAGTCATACCGCACACAGAACGAACCTACTATCTGAATGTACCATTCGAAAAAGTCGGTCGTTTTTACAGCCTGGGTGATTCTGTTTATACCTATCAGGTGCTTTCCAAAAAGGATTCGGCTAATGAGCCAAAGCCATCTTTGGAGATGGATAGACCCACCACACAAGAGCCGGAGATGTCGCCCGCGCCATCCACGTCCACTCAAAAGGTGTTGTATTACACGGTGAAGAAGGGTGATTACCTGGGGAAAATTGCTGATCTCTATGATGTACGTATCTCAGATGTGCGGAGATGGAATAACATCCGAGGCGACCAAATCAATGTAAATCAGCGCATCAAGATCTATGTGTCGGCCTCCGATTACGACAAATACTCCAAGATCAACGGAATGAGCGGGTATCAAAAGGATCAGCTAATCCGGAAAGATTGATCTGCCGTGCGGTTTGATCTCGAAAAATATCATCGAACCCGACAGGTTTCCCCCTTCAGAATTGTGCTCATTCTGCTAGTGGTTAACCTTTTTCTGGGCCTGCTGGTGTTAGCCTTTCCAACCGGAGAGCGTTGGTTTGGAGAGCACTTCAAGCTTCAATTTGTTTCTGGTTCCGATCTCTTTCACGCCAACGAAGAGCGATATGTTGACCTGGACACCGTTCTAAGCGGATTGAATTTGGAAGGTGACACCTCATCGTTTGATCAGGAAATAATCGCAGAAGCCGATTCATTAATTACAGAACCTGAACTTGAGAAGAGGATTCAATATAACGGAGATTCAACGGCGCTCAACACCTTTTTCAAGGCACTGTGGGCACTTGAGTCTGGTGAACCTGAACTGTTCAGAATTTTGCATTATGGAGACTCTCAATTGGAAGGAGATCGGATTTCGGACTACCTGCGGAACAAATTGCAATTGCGATTTGGTGGCAAGGGGCCGGGTATCGTGTTACCAATCGATGTGAGCCGATCACGACTATCGGTGCTTCAATCGGAAAGCAGGGACTGGAAGAAATATGCCATTTACGGTAAAACACGGCATCCGAAGGGATGGTACGGCATTGGTGGTTCATCCTATGAATATACCGGCGCTGTCCCCGTAAAAGTGGCGGAAGACACCATCATAAAAAAGGTATTTGATTCACTGGTCCCAATGAAATCTATGGTGAAAGCCAT
The DNA here is from genome assembly GCA_020635355.1 of Flavobacteriales bacterium. Classification (GTDB taxonomy): domain Bacteria; phylum Bacteroidota; class Bacteroidia; order NS11-12g; family UBA9320; genus WGNA01. The sequence continues at coordinate 179,895 of JACJZW010000005.1, read as the reverse complement.
GAAGAAGGATACGTTTCATTCCGACTCTACGATGGTGGAAGTCAAGATGGTTCCGTTTGATTCTTCGGCATTTCATTTCGATACCGTCTATAAACCCATCTATGAAAAGCGATTGGTAGAATCCAGTTGGTTGCGTTATCGATGTGCACGGGGCTCCTATCCGCTTGTACGCACCTTTAATCGCGTGGAACTGATGTATTCAGCCGTGGATAGTTGCTTACTAACTGTAAAGGTTGATTCGCTTGTAAAACGCTTTAAAATAGGTCCCACCAACGGTGTAAGGAAGATGGTATTGCATACCGGAATGGTTGGTGAAGAAGTGAAGCTCAACTTTACCGGATTTTCTCCAACCATTTATGGGGTGTTTTTGGATGGCCAGCAAGGCATTGCCGTAGATAATTTCCCGATGCGAGGAAGCTCCGGTACCGGCTTTAGCTCCATCCGAAGGGATTATTACACGTCGCAGCTTAAGCAAGCTGGAGTTAAGTTGATTGTTATGCAGTACGGCATCAATGTAGTGCCCAACCCGGTAAAGAATTACGATTTTTATGAGCGAATGTTCCTGGCTGAACTTAAAGCAATTCGAGCGGCATACCCGGACGTGTCAATCCTTGTGATTGGCCCAAGTGATATGAGTAGAAAACGAGGCGGTGTTTATGAATCCTATCCCAACGTTACTAAAATCAGGGATGCCATGCGCAATGCGGCCTTTGCATCGGATTGTGCCTTCTGGGATTTATATGCTGCCATGGGTGGGGAGAATTCCATGATTAGTTGGGTAGAAAACTCGCCTTCGTTAGCATCCAAGGATTACACGCATTTCAACATCCGCGGAGCCCGGTTTGTGGGTGAGATGTTTTATGACGCCTTACTGAGCTCCTACATCGATTGGAAGAAACGAACCCTGGTGCCTGCTTCAGATCAAAAAGTAGGCGTCCCACTGAAATCAAAAAATGCATCTTGATTGGTAGACTCATTAACCTCCCATCACTGGGGGCAAACCAACCATTTAATGGCCTGAATGCTGATGATATTATTTCGAGATTTCTGTTGATTTTCAACTGGGAAGGGGCGAATACGCCCCTACATTTTTCAGATCAAAATCCCATAACGTTCAATAAAATTTGGCGCTAAAAGAAACCATCCGCTGATGCGCTTCCAACTGGTTGATCTGTTGTTAAAATAGTCCGAACTTTCCTGGGGGTAGGGGTAATTGCATCCCTACCGAAAATAACCGGAACACGTGCTATCGGTTGAAATAATTTCTTGACGGTTGATTCTTTCCCATTATTGATTGCCAAGAAGGATCCGTTAAAGGTGGTGATCAGGATCACCAACAATGGGCAACACCTATTGATTTTTATTTGCTAACTGACCACAAGCGGCGTCAATATCTTTACCCCGACTTCTCCTCAGATTCACGATGACTTTGTGATCCTCCAGGTATTTGGCGAAACGCATGGTTCGGTTACCGGATGATCGCTCGTATTCCGCCATGTCAATGGGGTTGTATTCAATCAGATTGATCTTACACGTCACCTTCTGGGCAAAATCCACCAGTTCCTGAGCATCTTCCAGATGATCATTTACGTTGTTGATCACACAGTATTCCAACGTGATACGATTGCCAGTGTGATCGTAGAAGTAGTTTAGCGCATCCACCAGATCTTCCAAGGAATTGGAGTCATTAATGGGCATGATCTTCGATCTCTTTTCGTTGGAAGCCGCATGCAGGGATAAGGCGAGGTTAAACCGAACCCCGTCATCTGCCAGTTTTCGAATCATTTTTGTCACTCCCGCTGTGCTCAGCGTTATGCGTTGAGGCGACATCCCCATGCCGTCTTCGGAACTGATGTACAGGGTGCTTTTTAAGACCTCGTTATAATTCAATAAGGGTTCACCCATTCCCATATAGACGATGTTGGACAACCCTTTACCATAATGTTCCTCAGCGAGATCATTGATCAGCGCGACCTGGTCAAATATCTCATAGAACTTAAGATTGCGTTCCCGTTTTAGGTAGCCTGTGGCACAAAAGGTACAGCTCAATGAACAACCCACCTGACTGGAGATGCATGCAGTTTGACGACTATCTGATGGAATCAGAACACCTTCTACAAAGTGATCATCGTGAAGACGGAATCCTATCTTGAGTGTTCCATCGGAGCTCTTTTGTACTATGTCGGCTTTGGCGACATGAAACGTAAAATGATCTGCTAATTTTTCACGAAGGGATTTGGACAAGTTGGTCATCTCGTCAAAGGACCGAGCCTTCTTTTTCCATAGCCATTCCTGAATCTGACCGGCACGAAACGACTTCTCACCCCATTCCAATAAGGTTTTCTTTAAGTCTTCTGGGGCAGTATCACGGATGTCCGGTTTCATATCTGCAAAACTACATCAAACAAAAAGACCCCTGCTAAGCAGAGGTCTTCCTGATTCGTATGTTTTAAACTTTTATTTAATAGTTGCGTTAACCGCAGCAACTTTTCCTTGTGCATTTTTCTTCCAAAGAACGGCCACCACGTGGAGGTTCTCAGTTTTCCAGGTGCTTTGCAAGAAATCACCAAAGGTCATTGTTTCAATGTGTCCTTTAGCTTTTGTTCCAGCTGGGAAAGCATCACCCACTACGCTTGCAGAAAGTTTGGTTCTCAACACGTTGTTGAACTCAACGTCTTTAGCCCAGCCGCTTCCGCTAACATATTGGTTTGCGATAAGTTTACTTTCAACCAGGTAAACTGAAATTTGGTAGTCATCAGAAGTTTCTTCAAAGAATTCAGTTTCAGTTGTTACACTAATAGCACCATCTTCAAGTACATAGGATACGGCGATGTTTGCCACAGGCGTTTTTGCCTTGTTAGCTGCCAGGTAACCATCAAGTTTGGTTTCCATGTCAGTACCTCCACTTGCGGCCTGGAACTGATCACCAGCTGCTCCAACTTGAATGGTAGGAACACCACTTACACCAAAAGCGCCTGCCATTGAATTGGCATCGGCACAGTTAAATGGATCGGTAGCACCGGAACCATTCAACTGACAAGCGATGTATGCGAAATCATTGCCATACTTGTTGCTCATGTTGTGAAGGGCTGGCTTGCCATACAAACCACATGGTCCACACCAGTTTCCTGAGAAATAGAATCCGGCTGATTTTTGTTTTTGTTCAGTTTTAAAACCTGAACCATTACCTGTTCCGTCACCACCTGGGGTTACGGTGCCATCATCTTTACAAGAAAAGAGGAATAAGCTGGAGGCTACTGCTAAGAGTAATATCTTTTTCATATTCAAATTACAATTGGATATCCTGAGGATAAGAAATCGAATTACGCTTGAATACTTACATTTTCCAAATATTTTCCCCGCTTTTGGTCGATATCCGTAATTCCTGACAATCGGATGGAGTGCAATAACCAACAATTTGTGCGTCGATTCCATACTTGCGACCAATTTCAACGGCTTCTTCAGCTCTATTTTCGGGCAGATATACTTCGAGTCGATGTCCCATGTTAAACACCTCCATCATCTCCCGATCACCGGCACCCGATTCCTGCTGAATGTATCGGAATAAAGGAGGGATAGGCATTAATTGATCTTTTATCACGGCTAGCTGATCAATAAAACGGATCACCTTCGTTTGACCGCCACCCGTATTGTGAATCATGCCGTGGATTTCAGCACCCAGTTCATGGAATAAGGTCTTCACCACCGGAGCATACGTTCGGGTAGGTGATAAAACAGCCTTCCCCATGTTAACCGGCATATCCTCTACCCGATCTTCCAACTGGAACGAACCGGAATAGATGAGATCTTGATCTACCTCCGGGTCATAACTCTCCGGATATTTTTCCCGGTATGTTTTATCGAAAATATCATGGCGGGCAGAAGTCAGTCCATTACTTCCCATACCGGCATTGTATTCGGTTTCATAGACGGATTGTCCGTGGGAAGCAAAACCCACAATAACATCGCCTGGTTGAATGTGATTCTCCAGGATGTCGGAACGTTTGGCTCTGGCAGCCACGGTACTATCCACAATAATGGTGCGTACAAGGTCTCCTACATCTGCAGTTTCGCCGCCTGTTTGAATGATGGTAACGCCATGATCAGACATAGACTGAATGAATTCCTCCGTACCATCAATAATCTCACGAATGACTTCTCCGGGAATGCGATTTTTGTTCCGGCCGATGGTTGAACTCAACAGGAAGTTGTTGGTTATTCCCAGGCACAGCAAATCATCGGTGTTCATCACGATGGCGTCCTGCGCAATTCCCCGCCATACCGAAACGTCCCCGGTTTCCTTCCAATAGAGATAGGCCAGAGAGGATTTGGTTCCTGCTCCATCGGCGTGGACCACATTACAATAGTTAGGGTCGTTGGCCATGAAATCTGGAACTACCTTACAAAAGGCATTGGGGAAAAGGCCCTTGTCCAGGTTGGAGATGGCCTTATGAACATCGGTTTTGTCCGAGCTTACGCCTCGTTTCGAATATCGGTTCATGAGCGGGCAAAGATACGGGTGTTCACCAAAGGATGTGGCATAAAAAAGCCCGCAGTCCAAAAGGGTGCGGGCTTCTTCGAGGGTAATTTCAATTATTCGAATTCCTTTTGAAGGTAGAGTTTTTCGTTTTTAATCTCCCAGTTAATGTAATCGTTGAATATGCCGGCACCCAAGGTGAGAGGCTTGTCATTGTCAACCATTTTACATCGAACCTTAGTTAACGTCACTCCTTCCAATTCAAGTTCTTTGATCTTGAAGGATCGAGATGTCAGCTTCGTTCCATCCGTTAATTTAATCTTATCACGTCCATCGGTGAAGTCGGCTACGGTAATGGCACCGGCAGCGAGCAATTGCTCCACCTGATTCTGAGGTATTTCAATTCTTGAACCTTCCTCATCAAATTCAAACTTGAACCGCTTGCGACCAACTGATCCGCTTAGGAAGTATTTGTCTTTACGAGCCGTCAGAGGAATCACGTCGTACATGCGCTCAACTCGTTTGCGCTCGGCTTCTTCTTCCTGACGTCGCTTTTCTTCTTCAATTTTCTTCATCTCCTCCTCGTACTCACTACCGTGGTTTTTGATGTAGTCTTTACGAGCCTGGATGATGACCTTACTGTAAATGATGCTGTCGCCCAGGGCCACATTGTTCGTATCCTGAACTTCAGGGTTACTCCATTTGAATTCGTATTTACAGTTTACCACCTTCACCGTGGTACGACGATTTTCCTGGTGCTCTGCTTCGGTACACGGAACAACTTTAGCACCTTCACACGCACATTTATTGGTTAGCATAGACTCACCATAACCGCGCGCTTCCAGCCGGAATGGGTTGATACCTTGCTGAAGGATGTAGGCCACAGCTGAATCGGCACGACGCTGGCTCAGGTCACGGTTGTACTCATAGGTTGCCCTACAGTCAGTATGCGACCCCAATTCCACGCTCATTTTTGGGTAGCGCTTCAAGGTAGATACCAGTCCGTCCAGTACCTTCTTGCTCTCTTCACGGAGGAAGGCTTTATCCAAATCATAGTAAATAGGTAATACAAAGACGTCGTCACACTGATTGTTCAAACAGAAGTCCTTCACGAATTCGGCACTTTGCTCCACACCAACGGTAGAGACTGATTTAGGCTTGGCGTCGTAAAAGTAATCTTCCCGCTTAGAGACATTGATCTCATATTTTACCTCTGGAGACAAGGCTGTTTCGTAATAACCTCGCTCATCAGTATACAGGCGGATTTTGGTGGAATCCTTATCGTTGGAGATCTCAACTAATGCACCTTGCAATGGAAGTGTGTTATCACAATCCGTAACTACTCCTTTGAGGATCAGCACCAGGGGCGTCATGTTAAATTCGTAAATGTCATCGCTGCCTCGCTCACGATCCGAGGTAAAGAAACCATGTTCCTTTCCTTCATCCATCATGATACCGAAATCATCGGCAAATGAGTTCAACGGACAACCCATGTTGATGGGTTTTTCCCAATCGGTTGGACTGTCACTTTTAGGTGTGGAGTACAGAATGTCCAAACCACCAAGCGTTACGTGTCCGTCAGAAGAGAAGTAAAGCATACCGTCGGAATGAACGTAGGGAAACAGTTCGTTGCCGGGTGTGTTGATGGTTGGTCCCAGGTTGATGGGGTCACTCCATGTTTTACCTCGACGTACAAAGTTCACCACGTAGATGTCTTTGGTTCGCTCGCTCACCTCTTTATCATCCTGCATTCCACCTGGCATGTCACTCACGAAATAAAGTTTGTCGCCATCCGGAGAAAGTGCCGGGTGTCCGCAATTGTATTTATCGCTGCAAAAAGGAAGCGGAACAGGATTTACTTCCCAGGATTGACCGCGCTTTTTAGCTTCATAAATCTTACAGGTGGTGTCTTTTCCTTCCAGTCCGTTACACTGAGTAAAGTACATGGTTGTGTACCGGCGGTCAAAGGTTACCACTCCTTCGTTGTATTCTCCAAATCCATCAACCAATTCAGGTTTAGACCACTTCTCACGACCTCGTTTACCGGAAAGTTCCGTAATCCAGAGATCTTCGAAATACCGGCCGGTCCATTTGAACTGACGTTTTGATTCACCTTCTTCCCGGTCGGATGTGAACATGATGGACTTCTGTTTCCGATCGGCGTAACGTGCTACGCGATCGTCCGACTTGGTGGTATTCGCAACTTTGAAGTTTTCAATGATGTATCGGGTTTTTTTGTCGCCACACTTCAGGGCCAATTCGCATCCTTCGATCAACCGGTCTACATCCGGATCAGCCGGATTGTTTTTCTTGTATTCGTTTAGGGTGGTGAGTGCTTCAGTATAGGATTCCTGCTCCATCAGCATCTCTGCTTTTCGGAAATAGGAGATGGCATCTTTCCGACCGTATGAGATTGCCTTGGCATACATTTTCAAGGCATTTTTACTGTCGTGATTCAGCCTGTAAGCTTCTCCGGCCCGGAAAGCAATGTCTTGTTTTTCAAGCTTGGTGAGCTCTGATCCCTTGAGGAGTTGGTCATACATATCAGCCGCCACCGCATACTGGTGGAGGGTATATTGCTTGTTTGCCTCTTGAAGGCTGACCTTACATCCAAAGAAGATCACACAACTCAACAGCGTCAAAACAAGGTGTGATTTGCGAAAATTCATCATACCAAATTAGGTTTTCCGGTTCGTTCTAATCGCCAAAAATCAACAAAATACATCCCAATTCCAAATAATTTTTGTCGGTGGAAATGAATGAGATAGCATTCTTTGAAGGGGCTTTTTCCACCTCAATGACGCAACCAAATATTCGCAGGTTGGGTAGTGGGTTAAAAGATTTGAAATGTCGGATTTCAACGGGATCTGTTTGATGGCTTTACTATTGATTTTTTAATGCCATTTCACATCCCGCTATTAATCGATCTACATCTTTGTCGTCAGGGAAGTCCTTTTTGTACCGATGAAAGGCATCCAGGGCTTCTTCATAGCGTTGTTGGCGCATCAACATTTCCGCCTTACGAAACTGAACAATAGAATCCTTGCGACCGTAGACCATGGATTTAGCATACATCTTTAAGGCATTTTTGGTGTCGTGATTCAGACGGTAAGCCTCACCGGCCTGAAAGGCAATAGTCTGCTTCTGAAGTTTGGATAACTTCGGGTCCTTAAGCAGTTTCTCGTAACGAAGGGCAGCCACGGCATACTCGTGGAGGTTGAATTGTTCATTGGCTACTTCAAGACCGGATTTGCATCCAATCACGAGGGAGCTGATGATCAGAAGGGCCATAAGGGTTGATTGATTTAATTTCATGATATTCAAGTTGATTTAGGGTGTATAATTGGCCCCAATCAACGCGGTTCATCTCAAAATCAACCAATATGATGGTGAGAAGCAATGACGTCACAGACGGGGCATGAACACCATCATGACGTAAGAAAGAAGTGGCAGGTTGGAAAATCCGGACGATACCGGATAAACCTTACTTGATGTGAAGCAATTCGCGGTACTTCGGTAAACTCCAGAGTTTGTCGTCTACCATGCGTTCCAATTTATCAGCGTGCCCCCGAATGTCTTCGAACTGATCTTTCACCTTGAAACAGTATGCTTGAGCTCGTTTAACCACATCGTCAATGGTATTGGCCTTTTTGCGTTCCTCCACCATTTTGTCGGTACTGGATTTAAGTCCGCTGATATGACCGGAAAGTTCCTTCATGATGTCCAGATGCGCAGCGGTCTCTTTTTTACCTAAACCTGCCGCGTTCATGGATGCGATGGTATCGGCCAGGGCATGTTGATATTGAATGGCCACCGGTAGAATGGAGGTGTAAACCATGTCGTCTATCAACCGTCCTTCAATTTGAATTTTCTTGATGTAATCTTCCAACTGGATGTGATATCGGGCATGGAGTTCTTCATTGCTCAGAATGTCCAAACGGGACATCATATCCATCGTATGCTTGGAGATATACGCCACCAAAGATGATGGGGTATCCTTGATGTTGGATAGGCCTCGTTTGGCGGCTTCTTCCACCCATTCATCGCTGTAGCCGTTTCCTTCGAACAGGATGCGCTTGGAATCGCGGAGATACCCGGTAAGCACCTGCAGAATGGCGTCTTTTTTCTTATGTGATTTAGCCTTGATCAAGGCATCAACCTCGGATTTGAAGCTAAGTAATTGATTGGCCATGGCGGCGTTGAGAACCGTCATTGGAGACGAACTGTTCTGGAGTGAGCCCACGGCGCGTAATTCAAATTTGTTCCCGGTGAAGGCAAACGGTGAGGTCCGGTTTCGGTCTGTGTTGTCTACCAGGATTTCAGGAATTTGTGGAATGTTAATGGTTTTGTCCCACTTGCCCTGATTGGATTTAACACCATCCAGGAGATTTTGCATCAGGTTGAACAGGGTTGAACCTACGAAAATGGAAATGATGGCCGGAGGAGCTTCGTTGGCGCCCAATCGGTGATCATTTGATGCGGTGGCGATGCTGGCACGTATCAAATCGGCATTGTCGTGAACCGCTTTGATGGTATTGATAAAGAAGGTGAGGAAGCTCAAGTTGGATTCCGGATCATTACCCGGTCCGAGGAGGTTCACCCCGGTATCGGTAATCATTGACCAATTGTTGTGCTTTCCACTACCGTTGATACCGGCAAATGGTTTTTCGTGAAGCAACACCTTAAATCCGTGTCGGTCTGCCACTTCATCCATCAAATCCATCAGCAATTGATTGTGATCCACGGCGAGGTTAATTTCCTCAAATTGTGGGGCACATTCGTATTGACCCGGAGCTACTTCATTGTGACGGGTTCGCAGTGGAATGCCCAGCTTCAGTGCTTCGATTTCGAAGTCATACATGTAGTTGTATACCCGATCAGGAATGGAACCAAAGTAGTGGTCTTCCATCTGCTGATTTTTGGCTGCAGCATAGCCGAAGAGTGTTCTGCCACACTGGATCAGATCCGGACGAGCATTGTAAAGGGCTTTGTCAACGAGGAAGTATTCCTGCTCAATTCCCAGTGATCCTTTCACCTTTTTCACATCGGTGAAGAAGTATTTACACACCGCTGTGGCGGCTTTATCCAATGCAGTAAGCGATTTCAAAAGAGGGGCTTTGTAGTCAAGCGCCTGCCCGTTGTAGGAAACAAAGACGGTTGGAATACAAAGGGTTTTCCCGCTGGTATTTTCGTAAATGAAGGCGGGCGATGAGGGATCCCAGGCCGTGTATCCGCGCGCTTCAAAGGTGTTCCGAAGTCCTCCCGATGGCAAGCTGGACGCATCCGGTTCTTGCTGAACGAGTGAATCACCACTAAATTTTGCAACCGCTCGTCCGTTTTGAGGTTCGAAAAAGGAATCGTGTTTTTCTGCAGTAGTTCCGGTCAACGGCTGAAACCAATGCGTGTAGTGTGTTACACCGCGCTCCATGGCCCAGGCTTTCATGCCTGCAGCTATTTGAGAGGCTACCTCCCGATCTATTTTAGTTCCGTCTTCAATGGCACTTTTGATGGCCTTGTAGCTAGCTTTATCCAGGTATTTCTGCATGGCATCGTCATTGAAGACATTGGCGGCAAAAATCTGCTGGACGGTGTTACCGTCGCCGGCTACATGTTTGGGTAAACGTGATTGAGCAATTTCAAGTGCTTTAAATCTCATGACTTCGGTTGTTTTATGAATAGAGTGAGATGGGTGGTATAGCAAACGACAAAGATAAATTGATGCAATGGTGACACGATGACAGTGTGTGATTAAAACACACAATTTATAAACACCGATTGTGGGTATTATTCGAGTCCTCCGGCCTTAAGTTTCTCTGTGTTCTCTGCGATTTTTAGCTGATCGATTATGTCCTGAATTTGTCCGTTCATCACCTCCGACAAATTATACATCGTAAGGCCGATTCGATGATCGGTAATCCGACTTTGAGGGAAGTTGTATGTACGTATTTTGGCCGATCGATCTCCTGTGGAAACCAGTGATTTTCGTTCGGCGGCAATCTTTTGCTGATGGGCTTCCACTTCGCGTTCATAAATACGGGTTCTGAGCACCATCAAGGCTTTTTCGTAATTCTGATGTTGGGATCGTCCGTCCTGACATTCAACCACAATTCCCGTTGGAAGGTGGGTCAATCGAATCGCAGATTCCGTCTTGTTTACGTGCTGTCCGCCAGCACCCGACGCCCGGAAGGTATCCCGTCTCACATCGCCCATATCCAGCTTCACATCTACCTCATCGGCCTCCGGCAAAACCGCAACCGTAGCTGCGCTGGTATGCACCCGACCCTGACTTTCCGTGTCCGGCACCCGTTGCACCCGATGTACTCCGCTTTCGAATTTGAGCGTACCATAGACGTTGTTCCCGGAAACTTCAAAAACGATTTTATTGAATCCGCCAACGGTTCCTTCCATCATTTCCACCACTTCGGTTTTCCAACCTTTGTCGGCACAGTATCGCTGATACATCCGGTAGAGGTCGCCGGCAAACAAACTGGCCTCATCGCCTCCCGTTCCAGATCGGACCTCCATGATGGCATTTTTATCATCGTCGGGGTCCTTTGGAATGAGCATCCATTTGATCTCCTCTTCCAGTTTTCCCCGCTGGTTGGTTAACAGATCAATTTCCTCCTTCGCCAGTGCCTTCATGTCTTCATCAGACTCGGTTTTTAACACCTCTTTGGCACCCTGCAAATCATCCACAACCTTTTTGTAGGTGTGGTACATGTCATTGATTTCACGCAGCTCACCGTACTCTTTATTCAAGGCATTGAACTGCTTCACGTCTGAGAGTACATCCGGATCGCTGAGCTTTAGTTCAACCTGCAGATACCGGTGGTGTATGGCTTCGAGTTTGTCCAGCATGATAAAGTCGGCAAAATTAGGTGTAAACCGCAATAGTCTTTGCGTGCAATCCGTGATCTTTGCCCGCCATGGACGCGAATGAAAAGTGGCGATTGGTTGTAAACCGACTCGAAGATCAATTTGGTAAGAAGATGGATATGAATGCCATTTTACTGGTGATTGGTATTCGGGAACTGGGACAATTGAAGGAATCGTTTACCAAGGAAGAAAAGGTGCGGCTGATGCACATAGCCGTTTGCCGATTGTTTTCGTCCAGTGGATATTATGAATTACGGGGCCACAACTACCGGGGTTGGCCGCAATGGGAGAAGGTGAATGATTTACCTTTTGGGGATGTGTTTGAGCAGGAAACGCTGTTACGGCAGCACATCATAAGTTACTTCGAAGACGAAGAATTGTTCTGATCAGTGCTGCTCATCCACTCCTTCAGCCAGCAGCTCGGGAAGTCGGATATACATCGTGTCGCGCACAAGCGTCAGGTGATCGTCCCGCAACCACGGGTTCAATAGTTTTACATCCCGATACGTCGTTCCGTGTTGTTGCGCAAAATCAACCAAACTGTGAATGGTGGTGTCTACCTTCACCGTATAGCTGGGAACCGGCAGGTAATAATCGGCATCGGTTATGTCAAAGCCATACGTAGCAGGTTGTTCACAAATCAGTTTCAAGGCAAGGATGCGGAAGACGTACCGGCTGGTTTCCGTGTTGAGGTAGAGCCGATAGAAGCTGGAATCCTTCTGCTTGTTGATATCGCGACGCAAGCCGTTTCTACCCCGATTAAAGGCTGCAGCTGCGTTGGTCCAATTCCCCAGATCGTCTTTGCACTTGGTCAAATAAGCAGCTGCCGCTGCGGTTGCTTTTTCCAAATCGTATCGCTGATCAATTTCAGACGTGATCTTCAATCCGTACGATTCACCGGTGGATTCGATGAATTGCCACATCCCTTCTGCACCCGCAGGTGATTGGGTGTTCTGCAAACCGCTTTCGGCCAGGGCCAGATATTTGAAGTCGGTTGGAACATTTTGCTGGTTTAACACCTTCTCAATCCGGTCGAAATACCGACGAGTGCGTTTAATCATGAGAAGCGTATTGGACTGCCAATACGTATTGATCAGCAACTCACGCTCCAATCGTTCCCGAACATTCCAATCATCCAGTGGCACAGGTTCACCGGCAAAGGTGAGTTGGTCAGGTATAATGGCCGAACGAACCTTAAACTCTGCTTCTTGTTGCGTGACCGCAGTCTCCGGAATAGGTTCTTCCGACCGGGAAGCAACCATCCCTATCATGAGAACCAGGAAGGATACCAGTCCAACGAGTATTCCAAGTTTCGATCGCACTAAAAGAAAAATTTAAAATCCATCGTAAAGTTACGAATGCTTCCACCTTTTCCGGTTTCCGGCGTTACGCCTTCCAGGTTCAGATTATCGTTAATGTTCAACAGACCAATCTTGATGGAAGGGCGAAATCCAAAATAATAGAAATCAAAATGATAGCCTACCTGCGTAGCCAGATCAAACGGTTTGAATCCATAATTCCGGTATTGAGCCCGGAATTCCGGGTTGATGTAAATTTCAGACTGAAGCATGTAGGATGGTTCCAGGCCTATCAAGGCGAATTGTTTGTTTTCGTCATCAACCACCTTATACATCAGGGCCAACGGAAAGTCCATGTATACAAACTTCATGGCATAATATTCATTCTCCGCGCCATGCGCAAAATTGGAACCGCGAAGCGAGAAGGCAATCTCAGAACTGAGGTGCCAATTCTTGGTAAGTTCTTTTCGGTAGTAAGCTCCGATAACCATACCTGTTTTAATCCCGGGATCTTTTAATTCTGTGCCGGTTAGTTGCGTTACGTTCAATCCCATGGTAACGCCCAGTTTATAATCCTCGCCATCCCGGAACGGTTGTGCCCATGAAGTGGAAACCCATCCCAGAAGGACGAGTAACGGAAGCAATGATATGAAGCGTTTCAAGATCATGAATCAATGGCCTTTCCGCGCAGTGCACGTGAAATGGTGGTATCCATAACGCGTTCAGCAAACGGTTTTGTGTAGGAACTTAGTTCTTCGTGAACGGTGAGAATCTCATCCTTGTTTTCTCCTTGCACAGCTTGTTGCAATTTGGTGATAATGTTTCGGGTTTGATGAATTTCATCTTCCACAAAAACATCGGCATGCTGTTCAATAAACTTTTCAGCATTCAGCATGAGGAATCGTGCCTCGTTGCGTGCTTCATTCAGTGAACGGTAGGCCATATCGCGTTCAGCATTCTTCACCGATTCCAATAGCATGGTTTCTACTTGCTCGTCTGTAAGACCGTATTTGGGAACCACGTCGATGCTTTGATGAACACCGGAACGAAGCTCTTTGGCGGTCACACTCAGAATGCCATCGGCATTGAGTTGAAAGGTTATTTCGATTTTAGGCAAACCAGCCGGCATGGCCGGAATACCCGTTAGGTTAAACTCGGCCAGTTTCCGGTTGTCGGCCACGGTATCCCGTTCACCTTGAAACACCGATACTTTCAAATTGACCTGACCATCTACCGATGTTGTATAGTTTCGGCCGGCTGCCGTTGGAATTTTGGAATTTCTGGGGATGATCACATCCATCAACCCACCCATCGTTTCAATTCCCAACGACAAAGGGGTCACATCCAACAGCAACAAATCATCCCGATTTCCTGCGAGTATGTCGGCTTCAACCGCCGCACCCAATGCCACCACTTCATCCGGATTGAGCGAATCATTGACGTGTGAGTGAGTGAAGTAATTAGCCACAAACTCTTTCACAAAAGGTGATCGGGTTGAGCCGCCCACCAACACCACTTCCTGAATCTCCGAAAGGGCCAGTCCGGAATCACGAACAGATTGCCGGCATGATTCCAGGGTACGATTCAGAATGGGTTGCAAACAGGCCTGAAGCTGTTCCCGATCAAGGGACAGGGTATGACCCTTGTAGGTCAATGAAACCTCATTTTGTTCACTTAAGACTTTTTTAGCCTCTTCCGCCAAAAGGCGAATGGCCGATCGATCGGTGAATGATTGAACGTCATTATCCAATTCCGGATTCACTGTTTTCCAGTGATCAATGATGTTACGGTCGATATCGTCTCCACCCAAATACGTATCGCCATGGGTGGCCAACACTTCAAAAACGCCCTCTTCAATGCGAAGGATGGAGATATCAAAGGTTCCTCCACCCAGATCGTATACGGCAATAACCTTATCGTTGTTGTCTGAGCTATTGAGGCCATACGCCAGACTGGCGGCTGTGGGTTCATTTACAATTCGCAATACTTCCAAACCAGCCAGTTTGCCGGCATCGCGAGTTGCCTGACGTTGCGAGTCATTGAAATACGCTGGTACTGTGATTACCGCACGTGTGATCTCTGATCCCAAAACTGATTTAGCCTTACGCTTGAGTTCCTTCAAAATCTCAGCGGATAGCTCAATGGGCGTGTAAAACCGATTGCCCAGTTTAATCTTTACCAGATTGTCGTCGTCCTGATCAATAATCTGATAACCCAGATTATCTCGATGATCTTCCAGGTCCTTGTAGGATCGTCCCAACAATCGCTTCACGGAATAAACCGTGGATTCAGGTTGGGCACTCAACTCCTCACGTGCAGGTGTTCCTACTAAAAAGTGACCATCCGGGTTGAGGTGAACAATCGAAGGCGTTAGGACATACTCGTCATACTTGGTTTTTAGTGCCTTCGGGTTACCGGAATTATCCGGAACAACCGCAATGAGCGAGTTGGTGGTACCGAGATCAATACCCACCACATAGTCCTTGTTTTTACGGATTGAACCGGAAGAAATGTCAATCGAGATGCGCGACATGGCCGCAAAGGTAACACGGCACAATCAGAACTGTTTGGTTCAGATGTGATTGAGTGAATCCCGCGTGAATTCGTTTTTAACCTGACCGGTGTTGAGCGTTGTGGCGGGTTCAAATAGCATGACTTCCACCTCATCACGTGCAACAGGTTTGTGCTCTATTCCTCGGGGAATGATGCAGAATTCACCGGGGTTTAGTTGAATGGAGCCTTGTTCAAATTCGATGATGAGTTCACCGGAAATCACCAAAAATAATTCGTCTTCATGGTCGTGATGATGCCACACAAATTCACCCTTTAATTTGGCTAGTTTAACCTGTTGCCCGTTGAGTTCTCCGGCAATTCTGGGCGACCAGTGTTCAGAGAAGGTGTCAAATGCCCGAGATAGGTTTACCACCTTTGGGAGTGATGAAGATGATCCATCTTTGGCTGCTTGTTTCTTAATGCTCATTGCGCTTATGGTGAATTCGTTCCCGAAGAACGGGAATTACGTCGGCTTCAAACCACGGATTTCGTTTAAGCCATATTCTATTTCGGGGCGATGGGTGGGGCAACGGCAGAAATTCCGGTAGGAAATCGCGAAATGCCCGCACGGTCTCTGTAAGGTTTGTTTTCATCTCAGACCCCAAATAGTAGCGCTGCGCATAGTGACCAATCAACAATTTAATTTCGATGTTGGGAAGCGCATCAAATATTTTCTTATGCCAGGCGGCCGCGCATTCAGGACGAGGTGGGAGATCACCCGAAGGTCCCTTTCCCGGATAACAAAACCCCATTGGTGTGATCGCAAACCGGGAAGCATCATAAAAATCCTCACGGGACACGTCCATCCAAATTCTAAGGGTTTCTCCACTGGGATCGTTCCATGGAATACCTGTCTCGTGAACGCGTGTTCCAGGAGCCTGTCCGATGATGGCTATTTGTGCTGAGGCATCGGCGCTTAGTACAGGTCGAGGTCCCAAAGGAAGAACCTGGGCACAGAGGGTACATCCTCGTACCTCATTTAGTATTGCTTCGATTCCCATAAAACGTTCAAGGCGTTTTCAGTTATTTCATATCGAATTTTTGGAAACAAGGCCATATTAAAGTCTTCATCCGGTTGAATGCGGGTGGCAAAGTAATATACTCGGTCATTGCGTTCAGCCCAACCCACAAACCATCCGGTGTTCATGCCATTTCGGATGGCCCAACCGGTTTTACCATATATTCTGGTGGAATCGCCATCGTCCAAAAGCATGATGGTTCGAAGGATGCTCCAGGTTGAATCGGAAATGGGCAATTCCTTATTGTGAAGGCGTTCAAGGAAGTTGATTTGTTCCAGCGGACTAATACCCGACTCACCTTCCAGCCAAAAGGTGGTAAGGGTGGAATCAGACACCAACATTGAACCATAGTGCAGTGTGTCCAACATTTGTTGCATTCGACTTGTACCCACCTGAGCCGCAACTTCCTGATAGCAGTCCACACACGATGCTTTAAACGCACTTTCCAGGTCAAAATCCCGCTCCCAAATCTTTAAACGTCGTGGTTGGCCATCCCATTTGAATGGATGATGAATCCCCTTGATTACGCCCGTTTCCAATCCGATAATACTGTTGGTGATTTTGAAGGTTGAAGCGGGGAGGCTGCGCTCCGTCCAGTCTGTGTACCGGTTGGATAGGTATCTGTGTTGTGCCGGATCGAAAACCAGAATGGTGCCCTTCACATCAGCCGCTTTTAGGATGCTGTCAAACTCAGCCGAAACAACCTGAGTTGGTTCGGGTTGTTCGTGTGTTTCCGGCGTTGACTGATCGGGTTGGGTGGATGTATTCGATGATGAACAACTCCAGATCAGGATGGGGAGGAAACAGAGAAACCGTTGGATTGTCATATCAGCGGCGTCGTTTTTCTTCGGCCCGACATGTCTTTAACTCAGTGGTCTGTCTCTTAATTTCGTCCTGCAATTTTTTTAACGCGATTTTTTGGTTGTCGATGTCCTTCTGCCAATCCAACTCCAACTGTCCATCCACATATTTACTGTATTCCTTCCGGAGCAGAACCAGAATGGCCTCAGCTCGATTGATGTTGATCTCGTGATCCGCAATTTCATTTTCCAGTCGCTTCATATTCCCATCCTTCACATCGTCATTAGAGGTGTTATTCTGCCAATTTCTCAATTGATCTTCCGCTCGTTTTTTAGCGTCTGATTCTTCTTTGATTTCCCGTTTGTATTTGTCGATTTCGGTATCCACATCAACCGCTTTGACGGATCGGGTCGACTTAAATACGGCCAGCTCCCGCTCTTTGGCGGCTATTTGAAGCTGGTGTTGTTCCACATCACTCTTGTTGATGTTGATTTTTGCCTCCAATTTATCACATTCATTGGGTGAGGCGGGGAATGGCAGGTCAATGAGGGCGGCCTTATGTAACCGGCAACTGGACGATTCGCGGTATCGCTGTTGATTACGTACCATTTCATCGTATTGGTCACTGAGCTTTTCTTGTCGGTCCCGAATGTCCTTCATCGTGAGAAAGGTGAGGTTATTGGATTCCTCATCCCGGATGGAGTCCAGTATCTGATAGTCCATGTTCTGATAATCCGGCTCCCACTTACCATTCACACATTTCATTTGCGGAACGCACCGGACCTTCACATCAATGTATGGGATCACATAGTAAAAGTCTGCCGTCATATGTGAAATCTGTGATTCCAAACCCTGAACACCGGTTACCATCCGATCGAACGCCTCAAGATAGAGCATCACTGGATTGGGTTTACTGAAACCGGGGATATCCATGAATTTACCCACGGAATGAAACACCATAAACTCCTTCGATTCGGTTTGGTTGTAATAGGCTTGACGTTTCTTCAATACAAATTGAACATCACCATAGGTAGACAAGGTTTTTTTCAGCGCCTCGGCGATGGAGTGCCATCCATTCTGGACCTTTCCGCGTTCAATGGTTGGAGCATAGCTGAAGGTTATTTGTTTGTCCGGATCTGGAATCCGATAGGTATCATAAAAGGCATAACCCTCCATTAAATAGACTTCCTGAGCCGAGCATTTATCGGGTGGAGGTGGCGGTGTTCCAGCAATTCTGAACGTTTTAGCAGAAGCAACTAAGGCGTCTTTCCAATGCAATGGGGCAATCATGCCAAAGGTGTACATATTACCTTTCCAGGAGAACAGGATGGAGACGGATAGTTGTGGTCCATCGGGATGGGTGCTTCGATCTTCCACCATGAAGCATGCTTCGGCTCCGCCTATGTCTACCACCTCCTTGGTGAGTACGTCATTAATTCCAGCAAGCTTGTCAAAATCCTTCGACATAACCCCGCTTTGCTGCAATTCACGAATGCGTTTTTTGGTTTCTTCATCGTATTTGGCCATCTCATTTTTGGAGGGATCGCCAATCAATTCACATGTTTTTCGTCCAAATGAATCACTGAGGGTCAGTCCGTTTTTGGATTGTCCGCTTTCCTGAAGACCTATTTCAACTTGTTGAGTTGATTTACGAAGAGTAACCGCTGTGAAGTTGGTGATTCCTGATTGAGATTCCTGGCCGGTGTATCGATACGCTTTCGGCGGGTTGAAGCGGAATTGAGCAAATCGGGTAACCAGAAGAATGGCTGAATCCAATTCCGTTGAAATGGCGTCGGGCTGGGGTGTTTCGATTCGTTTCTTTTGATCGGCAGTTGGCGATCCAATTTGATATCCCTCCGTTTCGATTCGCGTTTGAAGCGCAGCCTTCTTTTGATCCATCTGCGTTTTACTGGCGTACATTTTCCCCTTTTCATAATTCTCAGATGCCTTGTCATAGGCTGCTTTAGCCGCCATAAATCGGGCGGTGATGTAGGATCGAGTCATATTAATTTCGATGCCTTCATCGGCCTCTTTCACAAAAAGGTCGCCTGCCTCGGCATACAAGCCGGCCGCCAGGGTAAACTGACCACTTTGTTCCAGTTTCTTGGCTCGATTAACCAAGTCCTGCGGTTTTTCATCCTGAGCAAAACCGGTGAATCCCAGAAGGGCGAAAAGGGTGGTGAGGATAAGAGATTTCATTGTCCAGCCATTGGTTTTCCGAGTAAATCTAAGAAAACAACCGCTATGGGTCAACCCTAAAGTCGTATGGTACCTGACAAGTAGGTGATTGCATTTCCCGTCAGCAATACCCGATCGTGGCTCAATGCACAGCGTAATTCACCGCCTCGAACGGAAAGTTGATGGGCCACACACTGACTTTTCTTCAATCGTTTGCACCAATATGGCGTAAGGGTGGTGTGGGCAGATCCCGTCACGGGGTCTTCATCAATACCCGATCCCGGTGCAAAGAAACGAGAAACAAAATCCACTGAATTTCCCGGTGCTGTAACCGATACACCTCGAACGTTTACGGAGTACAACAATCTGAAATCCGGGGAAATCGCTCGAATGTTGTCTTCATGGCCAAACACCAACACAAAATCAGTTTGCCCCTTCCAAATCTCAAGAGGTGACCCACCAATGGCTTCCAGTAGGGCAGGAGGAGCCTCGGACGGTTTGGGTGCGTCGGCCGGGAAGTCCATGGTATATCCGTCATTGGATTTTTGCACGATGAGATCACCTCGAAGCATCGTTTGGAAGACCACCTCATTGGAATCCACCAACCAATCCGGATGATGTTCAAAGAGGACGTGGGCTGCTGCCAGGGTTGCATGCCCGCACAACGCCACTTCCACTGTTGGGGTGAACCATCGGATGTGAAAACGATCATTTTTCTTAATCACAAAGGCCGTTTCGGAGAGGTTGTTTTCAGCCGCAATCTGACGCATTAATTCCGGGCTCAGTTCGTCTTCCGGGAAGCAAACGGCGGCAGGATTACCGGTAAATAGCTCGTTGGTGAATGAATCAACCTGATAGCATTTAATTTCCTTCATGACCAGCTAAGTAGGCTTTAATTTTTTGCTGAACCAGCTCCCGAACCTCGGAATACATCAAGCTGTAGTCATACTGATGCAGCACATCGCCGGTGGCGCTGTAGAGGTATTTGCTGTGTCCATCAATAACCACCACATCGCCTTTAACCTGAACAGTTGCCTGAAAGGACGTGGTTTTCATCGGTATGCGAACGGAATTGGATGGCCGAAGTGCTGTGATTTCCAACTGATGTGTTGAGTCTGATGAGTGCATTCCGTTTACCGGATTGTGGCAAATGGAGGTTGAACGTTTTTCAAAATGATATCCCATTGAATCATAGACTACACCGGGTATAGGCACCTTCCCATTGGCCCAGCTTCCAACCAGCGTCCAACGCGTAAAGCAACCGGTGGAAAGCGAATCGGTACACGGAGGCGTTAGGCGTTTAACACTTCCGCCATCGGTGATGGGTAACGGATGTCCTGGTATCATGACGGCCACCAAACGCGGTTGAATCTGATCATAAAATTCTTCGCACAAACGTTGCAGGTGCAAGCTGCCCTGACCGTGCCCGGCAAGAATAAAGGGGCGATTTTCATTCCAATGGTTCATGAAATACAGGAAGGCATTCCGAACGTCCGTATAGGCGGTGTCAAAGGCAGCCTGATGGTTGGAAAGCTTGTGACTAAACAACAGTTTCATCTTCACCTGACGATAGGAAGGAGCGAAAATCCGGGCTTCACCAGCGAACACAGGAATCTGATTCTGAAGGGAAATTTCTGTTCGCCGACGGATCATCCGGCGATTCACGGACGCATTTTTTCGCGAACCCATTCCATACGTGGTGGAGTGCACGTAAAACACATCAACCGGAAGACTGTCGGTGGGTTGATACCCGGGCGACAATGCTTCAAGGACTCGATTTTCAGGATGAATAATCCAATAGCGAGTATTGCTATAATTGGGGGCCGATTGCGCCCAGATGGTGACTGGTACGCCAAAAAGAAAAATGAACCAACCCCATTTCATCATAGGCCCAATCCGGGAATGTTGGGCATGATGGCGCGCATTTCGGCTTCCGCTAATTTCTCAGCTTGATGTAAGGCATCGTTGGAGGCCTCCAAAATCAACCGCTCTAAAACATCTTTATCAGCCGTACGAAAAACCGAGTCCTGAATCTCCAAATGAGTGAGTTTTCGGGAACCATTGCAACGAACCTTAACCAGATCGTTTCCCGCAACACCGGTTACCTCAATCCGCTCCAGGCGAGCCTTTACCTCTTCCGCGTTTTTCTTTAAATCCTTCAGTTTATCTAATCCAAACATGTGGTTGTTTTCGGCAAATTACGCATCAATCCAACGAACCTGTTGCTCCGTGCCTTAAACGAATGTTATTTTGACTTCGTACTTTCGAAATCCTATGAAACATCGCATCCATCTCACACTATCCATTCTGATTTCTTCGGTTGTCCTGTTTTCAATCTCATGTACGAATGAGAGCAAGACCACCACTAACGAATTGGAACAAACCGACTCCACATCCAAAATGAGCACCTATGTTTCGGTGAAGCTCACCACGGATTTATCCAAACTCAGTGAGGCCGATAAAAAAATGCTTCCTCATTTGATTCAGGCGGCGGATGTGATGAACGAATTATTCTGGATGCAATCCTTCGGGGAACCAGCGGAATTTCTGGCGTCGATTAAGGATGATGATCTCCGGCGGTTTGCTGACGTTAACTATGGTCCGTGGGACCGACTGGAGGGCAACACGTCCTTTATCGATGGTTATGACGATAAACCGTTGGGGGCTAATATTTATCCGGCCGATGTAACCAAGGAGGAGTTGGAATCTTCGGGAGTAGACATACGCGGACAATATTCCATGGTGCGACGGGATGAACAAGGTAAGCTTACCCAAATTCCCTATCACCAATTCTTTAAGAATCAACTGGAACGCGCTGCCCAACACTTGAACGATGCGGCTGCCGCATGTGAAAATGCCTCCTTCAAGAGTTATCTGGAATTGCGTGCTCAGGCCCTATTAACCGATTCGTTCAATGCCAGTGACATTGCCTGGTTGGGTATGAAAGACAATACGTTGGACATCATCATTGGACCCATCGAGAATTATGAAGATCATCTCTATAATGCACGCACGTCCTATGAAGCGTATGTGTTGGTGAAGGATGTGGATTGGAGTAAGCGCCTGGAAAAGTACATTTCCTACCTACCGGATCTCCAAAAATCCCTGCCCGTTGAAGACCAGTACAAAAAGGAATCGCCCGGAAGTTCGTCTCAGCTCAATGCGTATGACGTGGTGTACTACGCCGGTGATTGCAATGCCGGTAGTAAAACCATTGCGGTAAATCTACCCAATGACGAATACCTGCAAACAACGTACGGAACCCGACGGTCGCAGCTCAAAAACGCCATGCGAGCCAAATTTGATCACATCATGTTGCCGATATCCGACGTATTGATTGATCCCGCACAACGCACCCATGTGACCTTTGATGCTTTTTTTGAAAACACCATGTTCCATGAGGTTGCTCATGGGTTGGGCATCAAGAACACCCTGGCGGGGCCTACTGTTCGGGCAGCACTTCAGGAAGAATTTTCTCCTTTGGAAGAGGGCAAGGCGGATATCCTAGGTTTATACATGGTTACCTGGCTTCGCGAAAAGAATGTGCTTACCGAAGGCGAATTGATGGATAACTATGTCACCTTTATGGCTGGGATCTTTCGCAGCGTTCGGTTTGGAGCCGCCAGCGCCCACGGCAAAGCCAATATGGTCCGGTTCAATTACTTCCAGGAGAAGGGCGCTTTTGTTCGCAATGCGGAAAATGGAACCTTCACAGTGAATCCGGAAAAAATGGCTGAAGCGGTAAAATCTCTCTCCGCCTTAATTCTCAAGCTTCAGGGCGATGGCGATAAGGCCGGAGTTCAGGCGTTGATGGCCGATAAGGGCATGATCAAGGCGGATCTTCAGGCAGATCTTAACCGACTGGAGGAAAAAGGAATTCCGGTGGACGTGGTATTTGAACAGGGTACCGCGGTTTTGGGTCTCAACCCTTAACGGCGCCACATGGCGCACCACTTGCGCTCCTTTAAATAATCCGGTTCGTGATCGTGGCCGTAGGCTTCACGCTCAAAACTGATGGTTCGATACGCGGTATACCCTCGTCTGGTTTGTATCAAACGCAAAAGGAACTCCATCACATAAATCGGATAAAACAGGACGATACCCAGCTCGCGCTGTTGGGCGAGGTGGATTTGTTCATGACGAACGATCTGACTATTGGACGATAAATCTGCCGAACGCACAAACACCCATGGGTAAAAGGCAAAGGCCCGATACGTAGGGTGGATGAAGGTCTTGAAAAAACGAGAAGCGACAACAATGCGCATCCCACAAAATTACTGGGTAGAATCCTTACCAACAGATGAATCACCCGGGGTTATGGCTGGTTCAGTTGAGTTGGTATCCTCCGTTGGTTGAACGGTTTGTTCATGTTTGGCCGGAGGTTGATGTTCCGACGGCTGAACGATTTTAAAAATGCCATAACTGATACCCAGAATAAGCGCCGGGATAAAAATCCGTAGCATAATCTTCGTGGTGTCAATGGATGGGGAATAGCTTTTATACCCTCCGGATTTCCAATCCGGCATCTGTTGCTCCAACGTTTCCATGAATCGGATGGAAGAGTATGATCGCACGGTGCGGATGGCTTCAATATGCTTGCGAACTTCCTTGCTGAATTCGCGATCGTCGCGAACGCGTTGCTCAAAGTTCTTTTTTTCGAGCGGACTCAGTTCTTCATGAATGAACCGGTCAATTAATTCAATGTCGTCTATCCGGATCATCCAATCATTCGTTTAAGGTGTTGCATACATCGGTACTTCTGTGTTCGAACATCGTCAACGGTTTTACTCGTTTCCGCTGCAATTTGATCCACTGGTTTCCGATGAAAATAGAATTCAGACAACACATCCTGACAGGCTTCTCCCAGAATGCGGAACGAGCGTTGAATCTTGTCAAATCCATCCCCTTTGGCCTTGAGAAGATCAATGTGGGAACTGATATCAACCTTCACATACCGTTCGTAATTTTTAACCCGCTTGGGAGATTTACCCCGGCGGCGTTGTTCCGAAATCCACAGGCTTCGGGCAATGGAATACAACACGATCTTCAACTTCGCGTTGCTGCGATATTCCGGATGCCGGATAGCACTGTACAGGACGTACATGGATTCTTCAAAAATTTGATCGGCGTCTTCTTCTGCACCTCCACTGGTGGTCACCAATTTGTTGACCATACCATAATGGCGATGATAGATGTCTTTCATCGCTGAAATATTGCCGGCACGCAGCTGAACGATCAGTTCTTCATCGAGTGATTTTCCGGATTCTGCCACTACTACTACCTTTAGATGTTTGGAAAAAGTAGGCTCAAAATTTCACTTTTGCAAACACCAGCTAACCAGTATGGAATAACATTTTGATACTTAATACCTTACACAAAAATGACTTGAAGTGAACTCAGTCCAAGTTCTTCTTGAAAGCGACGTTGAGGTCTTTTTGCGCTACGTCCACCACAAATCGATTCTTTAAAAACCGTTTGCCCAACAGAATGGGGTAATTCATTTCCGGACGTTGTGAAAGGTTGAAATTGGTGAGGTACTTTTTGCCGTAAATCTGAACTTTCAATCGAACCTGAAATCGGTCAGCCACCTTCCCAAACGAGCTCTTCACCTTTTTTTCCTTGAATCGATCGGTGCACAATTCCTGACCAGTATACAGCGGGTGATTGATATCCAGCAACTTGAAATAAAGGATTCGCTTGCCGCCGATTTCACGCACTAACACCTCGTCACAATGAATGGCGGAGGTGTCGGCACCAGTGTCAATTTTACACGGAACATCAAAAATCCCAACTTCCGGCAGGTCAATCACATCGGTAGTGCCGATGGTTTTAAGGACCTTTTTCTTACTTGTTTTTTTCGTCGGCTTTATCATCCTGTGTGGGGTTGGCGGATTTGCTTAAGTCCGATTTGTACACAATGGTGCGATACGGGAATGGAATTTCCACGCCTTGACGATCAAACTCTTTTTTCACCTTTTCAAGCATCTCAAACTTGAGGTCAAAACCATAATCGTAGTTATCGGTCCAAACGTATGCCCGCAGTGTGACACTGAAGTCGCCCAGATTGGTGACCCGGATTCGAACTTTTCGGTAGCCTTTGATCAGGTCATCTTCCGTTCGGTTATCAATGCAAAGCGGATGTTTTTCAGCTATATCCTGAATGATCTTTCTGGCTTTGTCGATATCGGCATCATACGCAATATCAAACTCGATGAAGTTACAAACCTTATCTTCAATGATGGAGCTGTTCACAATGGTCTCTGAATTCACGATGGAATTAGGAATTATGATTCGTCGGTTTTCAAAGCTTCGAATCACGGTATGACGCATGGTAACATCTTCTACCACCCCTTGATACTGATCGGAAATTTTAACAAAATCGCCTACCCGAAACGGCTTAAACAGGACGATGAAGATACCTCCGATGATATTACTGATGGCTGCCTGTGACGCAAAACCCAGTATGGCGGCTAAGATACCCGCACTGGCAAAAAGGGAAAGCCCCACTTTTTTCAATGGTGGGATGTTATAGACGATGATGATGGCGGCAACCCCATACACCAGCAACGACATGATGTTGCTGATGAATTTTAAGCTGGTTACACGCTCTTCATCCTGAAGACTGATCCGTTTGTAATATCGGCGGATGGCAAAGCGCAGAAAACGCACGGATACAATAGACACCAGCAAAATGCTGATGATCACTACAATGTCCTTGGTTCGTATATCTAAAAAGAGTTCGTGATCCCAGTTCATCTACCAACGAATCAATGCACTAGCCCAGGTGAAACCGCTACCAAATGCAGCCAAACAAATGAGATCTCCGGGTTTTACCCGTCCTTGCTGAAACGCCTCCGTTAAGGCAATGGGCACAGACGCTGCAGTGGTGTTGCCGTATTTCATGATGTTATTAAACACCTGATCGTCCCGCAATTTCATGGTGCGTTGAACAAACTGGGCAATACGCAAATTGGCTTGATGTGGAACCAGCAGGTCAATATCTGCCGGAGTGAGATTATTGGCCATAAGGGCTTCCATAATGACTTCCGGAAACCGGGTAACAGCGTGTTTGAATACGTAATTTCCATTCATATACGGATAGAAGGAGGTGTCCTCCTCACTGTGATCAGCGATGATTTGATCCACCCAACGGGACGTGGCGGGGCCAATCAAGGCAAGCTCCGTGGCATTCTTTCCTTCGCTGTGTAAATGAGTCGATAAAATGCCGCGATTGGCATCATCGGATGCTGTCACAACCGCCGCACCGGCACCATCACCAAAGATTACGGTAACGCCTCTTCCGCGGGTGGTTTTTTCCAGCCCACCGCTGTGATATTCCGATCCAATCACCAGAATGTTGTTATACATTCCGGTTTTGATGTATTGATCGGCAACGCTCAGGGCATACACAAATCCGGAACATTGATTCCGGACATCCAGGGCACCGATGGTATCTATTCCCAGAGCTTCCTGAACCTGCACACCCGGTCCCGGGAAATAGTAATCCGGGCTAAGTGTTGCAAAGATGATAAAGTCGATGTCGGAGGCTTCCAACCCGGCATTTTCGATAGCCATCCGGGCTGCTTTTACACCCATACCGGAGGTAGTATCCTCACCGGGAACTACCCAGCGACGTTCTTCGATTCCGGTTCGTTCACGAATCCATTCATCGGACGTGTCCATGAACGAGGTGAGATCCTGATTGGTGACAACGTTTTCCGGCACATAAAATCCCAGGCCGGCAATGCGTGCTTTTCTCATAGAATGTGACGCTTAATCCAGCGCCAAGTTACGACAAAAAACAGTCAGACAGATAGCGGATTGGGCGGGTGACGCTTACTTCAGTTTGCGTTTCACCTCAATCTCCTCGTAGCACTCAATGATGTCGCCTTCGCGGATATCGTTGTAATTTTTGATCTGAATACCACATTCAAATCCGCGGTTAACTTCCTTCACATCATCCTTGAAGCGTTTGAGTGAGGCCATTTCACCTGAGTACACCACCACCCCATCACGAATAAGGCGAACCTTATTGTCACGGGCAATCTTACCATCGGTGATCATACAGCCGGCAACCGCACCAACTTTACTGATTTTGAAGACTTCACGGATTTCGGCATTACCGGTGATTTTCTCTTCAAATTCAGGAGCCAGCATGCCTTCCATGGCTGCCTTGATTTCATCGATGGCCTGATAGATAACGGAGTACAATCGGATGTCGATTTCCTCCTGTTCTGCCAGTTTTTTGGCCGATGTAACCGGACGAACCTGGAAACCTATGATGATGGCATCCGATGCACTGGCGAGCAATACGTCGGATTCCGTGATGGCACCCACAGATTTGTGAATCACATTTACCTGAATTTCTTCGGTAGACAGTTTGATCAACGAATCGGAGAGGGCTTCGGATGATCCATCCACGTCTGCCTTCACAATCACCTTCAATTCCTTGAAGTTTCCAATGGCCAATCGTCGGCCAATGTCGTCCAGAGTAAGGTGTTTTGTTGCCCGAATACCTTGTTCACGCTGCAATTGAGCACGACGGTTGGCAATATCCTTTGCATCCTGTTCCGATTCAAATACCTGGAATACATCTCCCGCCGTTGGAGCAGAGGTAAATCCAAGAATGTTCACCGGAGTGGATGGACCGGCCGTTTTCACCGGTTGCATCCGTTCATTGAACATGGCCCGAACCCTACAGAAGTGATGTCCGGCTACCAGGGCATCTCCAACAGACAGGGTTCCTTCCTGAACGAGGATCGATGCCAGTACACCCCGACCTTTATCGAGCTGTGCTTCCATAACCGTACCCTTGGCGCGTTTGTCCGGATTGGCTTTCAGTTCCAACATTTCGGCTTCCAGCAATACCTTGTCGAGAAGCTCATCAATGTTGGATCCTTTTTTGGCCGAGATTTCCTGAGCCTGGAAGCTTCCACCCCATTCTTCAACGAGGATGTTCATAGCCGAGAGTTCTTCACGGATTTTATCCGGATTGGCGTTTTCACGGTCAATCTTGTTGATGGCAAACACAATAGGTACACCGGCTGCCTGAGCGTGGCTGATGGCCTCCTTGGTTTGTGGCATCACATTGTCGTCCGCCGCAATCACAATAATGGCTACGTCGGTTACCTTGGCACCCCGAGCACGCATTGCCGTAAAGGCCTCGTGACCCGGTGTATCCACGAAGGTTATTTTCTTCTTGTTCTTGAGTTGTACCTCGTACGCCGCAACGTGCTGGGTGATACCCCCGGCTTCGCCCGCAATTACGTTGGCATTACGGATATAATCCAGCAACGATGTTTTACCGTGGTCTACGTGACCCATTACGGTTACAATAGGCCATCGTTCCTCCAAATCGGCCGGATCATCCGGTTCCTCCTCAAATTCTACCTGCTCTTCAGCATCAACGAATTGAACCGTGTAGCCAAATTCTTCCGCCACAATCTGAATGGTTTCCGCATCCAGACGTTGGTTGATGGAAACCATCATACCCAAGGAGAAACAGGCGGTAATAATTTCATTTACCGAAACATCCATCAGGACGGATAGCTCGTTGGCGGTAACAAATTCTGTTACTTTGAGCACCATGCTTTCCTTCTCCTTCTGGAGTTGTTCTTCCTCCCGGATGGTTTTGTGATCTTCCCGACGTTGACGACGAAGTTTCTGACGTTGATTGCCGGATTTTCCACCGCCTTTTTGTCCGCCAAGTTTGGCCAACGTGGCTTTAATCTTATCCTGGATTTCCTTTTCAGTGATTTCCTCCTTCACTTCCTCGCGTCCGCCTCGACGACCACCTCTAACTGGGGCATCACCTTTGGTAGTACGCTTGCGCTTTTTACGAAGATTATCTTCCGGTTTGCCTTCACTGCTGGCAACGGGTTTCTTCTTTTTCGGAGGATCGGGGAGTTGAATCTTACCCTTGATGGTAAGTCCATCCAGTTTCTCGTATTGAGGTCTGATTACCTTCACCTCTTCCACCGGAGGTTGATCAGCGGGTTTTTCTTTAGCTACCGGTTTTTCAGTTTTTTCGGCGGCAGGTGTTTCCACCTTTTTCTCCGGTTCCGGTGCTTTGGTTTCGGCCGGTTTTTCAGGCGCCTTTTCTTCCACCTTAGGCTTCGGTTCCGGCTTAGGCTTATCCAGCTCAATCTTGCCCAACACCTTCAAACCAGGGAGATCTTGTTTTTTCTCCTCTTTAACTGGTTCAGCGGGTTTTTCTTCAACCACTTCAACCACTTTTTTCTCCTCTACTTTTGGTGGAGGAGGTGGTGGGGTTTCCTGCTTAGGTGGTTCTGCAGGTGTTGTTTCCTGACTCTTCATGGTGAGGCCCGTGTCCTTGATCAGGACTACATCACTCATGGAGTCTTTTTTCTTCTTCTTCGGAGTTTTGCGATCGGCTACCAGGGTTTCATCCTGGCGACGGATATGAATTTCAAGCGCCTGAGATTCCTCCTTCGCCTGCTTGTCAGACCGGAATTTTTGCTCGAGGACGTCATACATATCCTGACCGATTTTAACCGTAGGCTTAACATCCACCTGGAAGCCGCTATCATTGAGATGCTCAATCAAACTCTTCCAACTGACGTTAAGCTCAGTCGCAACTTTCGAGATTCTATATGTTTTTTCAGCCATGTATTGCTATCCAATTTTGGGCAGACGTAAAACGACTTGAAAACACGAACCGGCCAATATGTATACTTGTCCTGTCAGTTCATGATTCCCAATCGATTTTGCCTTTCCGCATATCAATTATCTATGTGAAGTGAATCCAATCACTCAAATTCAGCTTCAAAGATCTTTTTGATCTCAATGATGGTCTCTTCTTCCAGTTCGGTTCGGCGTACCAGGTCTTCATTGCTGGTATCCAACACACTTTTGGCGGTATCAAGACCAATTGCCTTCAGTTCATCGATGATCCATTCATCAATCTCATCGGTAAACTCGTCCAAGTCCACGTCAACATCTTCCTCATCCACATTTTCACGGTACACATCGATGTTGTATCCAACCAACCGGCCGGCGAGTTTAATGTTAAAACCGCCTTTACCGATGGCCAGTGAAACCTGATCGCTGGGCAAATATACATCCGCACGTTTTTCTTCCTCATCGATCTGGATGGAGGAAACCTTGGCGGGGCTCAATGCGCGCTGTATATACAGTGGTACATTGGTAGTGTAATTAATGACATCAATGTTCTCGTTTCGAAGTTCGCGAACGATGCCGTGAATACGGGAACCTTTCATCCCCACACATGCACCAACCGGATCAATCCGGTCATCGTAACTTTCAACGGCTACTTTGGCGCGCTCACCCGGCTCACGTACCACATTTTTAATGGTAATCAAACCGTCGAGAATTTCCGGTACTTCCAGTTCAAACAAACGCTCGAGGAAGATTGGAGCCGTACGGGACAGAATGATGCGCGGGTTGTTATTCTGCATTTCAACACGCAAAACAACGGCGCGGATGCTGTCTCCTTTTTTAAAGAAGTCACGACCAATCATCTCCGTTTTAGGAAGGATCAGTTCATTGCCCTCATCGTCCAAAATCATCAACTCACGCTTCCAGATCTGGTATACCTCACCGGCGATAATTTCACCAACACGATCCTTGTACTTACGGAAAAGTTCGTCTTTTTCCAATTCAAGAATTCGCGAAAGCAAGGTTTGACGAGCAGCAAGGATGGCGCGACGTCCGAAATCAAGCAGCTTGATTTCTTCGATGGCATCCTCACCAATCTCATAGTCTTCTTCCAGACCTTTTGCCTCGTTGATGTCGATCTCCTGATTCGGGTCTTCTACCTCGTCAATGTCAACAATTTTACGGTTACGGAAAATCTCGAGATCCCCGTGTTCCGTGTTGATGATGATGTCAAAATTGGAGTCATCACCATACTTACGTCGAAGCATGCTTCTGAAAACGTCTTCCATCACGCGCATCATGGTGGCGCGGTCGATGTTTTTGAATTCCTTGAATTCCGAGAACGATTCTACAAGTCCTAAACTCATATCGCACTTATTTAAAGGAAATGACAACGGTGGCCTGTTCAATGCTGTTCATTGACAGCACCAGTTCACCATCTACATTTCGCGGTTCATTGTTTTTATCCTTTTTACCGGACTTTCCCGGTTTACCTTTCTTTCCTTTTGGAGTCACCAATCGGATGTTATCATCCATTACTTCCTCCAGCTTACCCAGCCATTCCTCACCGTTCAAGGTTCGGATGATCAGGTCTCTGCCAATGTGTTTGTTGTACTGCCGGGGATGACTCAAAGGCCGATCGGCTCCGGGACTGGATATTTCGAGTATGAAGGCATCCGATTCAAACGATTCATCGTCAATGATCTCAGACAAGTTTCGACTGATTCGCGCACAAGCCTGAATGCTCATGCCCTCATCACCGTCCACCAATACACTGATCTTACGGCTGTTTCCTCCTCCCAGCACATCAACCAGGAAGTACTCGCTTCCGGCTAATTCCTCCTCAACAAGGCTTCGAACCCGATTAATCAGTTCCATTTCAAAATATCGTCCAACAAAAAGGGGGAATTGCATTCCCCCGTATCACGCTGTCAAACAGGCGGCAAAAGTATACTAAAATATAGGAAATACAAAGGGTAGGGAGGGATTCTTACTTTTCATTTCAGCACAACACCCACAACCAATCCATCGGACTTCAGCTTAGAATGTCCACGTGTTTTTGGTGCGGTTGTAGAACTCAAAGGAAACCTTGAACATGCTCCGGAAACCAAAGTGATTGCTCTGAGCCACGGTATAATACGTCCCCAACCGCAGGCGCTCTTTTCCAATCTTGAGAATTCGGTTAAGCCCCACAAACAGTTCGGTGTACTGATAATTTCGTTCCGGGGCATACAGGAATCCTGCTCCGGCCGAAGCCTTGATATTGGTCTTTTTCAGTAATGGAATCCGATTCATCAAGAAGCCGTTGAACTGATGCACATAGTGTCCTTCGAAAAACAACCGGAAGGTTGGAAAGGTGGAATCCAATAACTGATAGGTGTACATGGGTGGTGTAAAAAACACCGGATCACCGGCTCGCTGATACCGGTAATCCATCACCCGCAGGGAGGTGGTGTCAAAAAACTGACCCATGTTAAACCGATATTGACTGGTGCCAAATATGCCCACATTGAATTTTTGAGAAATCGCAAATTCTCCGTAACTGAACTTGATCTTACTGTTGAGTATGTTGTTCCATGCCTTTTGCACACTAAGGGTAAAGGTTGGATACCGGGATCCCAGAATGATCTTTTCGTACGGTTCCTTTAAGTAGAGTTGGTGCGGTGTATAGCTCAGGTAAACACTGGTGCGCAGAGCGTTGTGTTCATCAAAGTCGATGGGGTTATTGTCCTCAAACAGCGTATCGCCCAAGGCCGCAAACTGAAAGTCATTTAAGCTGTTGCGCTGTTCAAAATTCACGAAGGTGCCGATGTATAAACCATTCACCAGTTCGGTTCGCAAATCCGCAGAGATGTAATTCTTTTCGAAAAAGTTATCGCGCCGGATGATGTTGAGGATAGGTGCATATGGATTCACAAAATCAAAGTACCTCCCCACACTTAGAGACACCTCACTCCGCTTGAGCGGATTGAACAGATACTCCACATACAGGCTGCCCTTGACATCCTTATTTTTAAATCCATAGTTGAAAAATGGAGCGATGTAAATGCTCTTCCGATTGACAAATTTTCGGTAATACGAGAAATCATAGCGCACCCGCCAACCACCAATAGCAACGGGATCCAACACGGAAATCAATGGAGAGAATTCAATGTTCTCCTTTCGTTGCCGGTTGATGTACCCCTGACCATTCCAAGCCAATTTGAGAAAGGTAACCCGATTGTACAACGAGTCAATCGAGTCCAAAAATTCCTTCGAGGTGTACAGGTGATGGAGGCTGTCGCGATAGCGCACAAATCGCTGTTCGGAAACCGACAACGGCTCAGGACGGATGTTCATCCAAAACGAGGTGTCTTTCTCGTAGGCCTCCTTCTCAGTAACTCGCAGTTCGGCATTGAAAAATTTCGGCGAATAGACGGTATCCAGGACGTGCTGCTTGTACTGAACCTTGCAATAGCCCTCGGTGTTGGACTTGCCGTTTTTAAACTTCCAGTTGAAGGACTGACCGCTCATCATGTGCCGGCCATCAATCTCGGCAAAGTCCTGATGGAAGCGAAATTCATCATACAATACCAACGCCGTTTTAGGCACTTCCAGGTCTACCGACCTGAGGGTCCATGAGCCGCTTTCTATTTCTACCTCTCCTTTGAATAAGGCGTTGCCCAGCTTGCGGGGAACCACGCCAATCACATATATTTTCTTGCCCGTTTCATCGTGATAGATCATCCGGAGTTTAAACTTATACGCCAAAAAGGCTCCGGTGCTGAACGGAGAAACCAGGGCATTTTGACCAAGACTTCGGACGTGAATCAGATTTTGATAGAGATCAAATTCTCCTTCCGTCGTGCTCTTGTAAAACAGAGAGCTTTGATCGCCGTACTTTTTAACGGCCAAACGTTGTTCCTTGATGTCGGATGGTTTTTGATAATGACGTATGAGCTGGCATTCGTACAAGTTCATATTGGGAACCTTGCCGGAGTCCGAGGGTTGAGGATTCTCGTCTTTTTCAAACCGATCAAAATCAGCTTCACCGGGGATATCGTCATCGTCCTTTTTTTCCTTTCCCTGATATTCTTCCACTTCCACCGATTTGATGTACACCTGGCATTTATGGCTGTGATAGAGATTTTGAATGGAGTCCCGATGTTCAATAACCTGTTTAATCACCCAGTTGGAAATGTCCTTCTTCTTCCGGGTAATCTCCACGGTTTGAAAGGTATTTTCATCGGGCTTTAGCCAAATATTCTGAACCATGTCTTTCTCCACCACGATGTCGCGTTGAATGGTTTCATAACCGATGAAGGAAAACGTAATCCGGTTGAGACCATGTTCCAAACGCAGTTCATACTGCCCATCTTCATTGGTGATGGTCCCCAAACTGGTGTTGGTAACGCGGATTTCGACTCCCGGAAGCGGGATGTTATTTTCATCGTACACATACCCTCGAACCAGACTAAAATCCTGCGCCCAAAGCGAACATGAAAGCAACAGGAGGCAGATGGTTATTTGGTATCGCACGGTGTTAAAACGTGAAGGTGCAATTAAAGTTGCACACCGTTTGGAACAAGGGTCAATTCGTCGGGATTTGGTCAGGAAACGGTGAACTCAATTGCGGATGGTGATCAGGTTCCCATTCTCAAAAACGTTGTATTGTTTCAATGCCCACACAGACGGTCCCTGCAAAACGGTGCCCTCAAAGGCGTATTTACTGGCACAACAGGCCTCGTATTTTCCATCAACGAAGGTTCCGCATTTGAGTTGAATGTTGCCGGAATCTATCTGCACAAAGGCGCAGCTGTCGTCTGGGTGATATGTACACGTTCGTTCAACGGCGTAAAAGACATCATCAAAATTGTGCACCAAAAAAATACCCCGACTCCCGCCATTCACCAGAGCGTAGTTCCCCGGAGTTTGAAGATGATAGTACGATGGAAGATCCGTATTTATGGTGATGTTAACCGGCACATTAGGGATAAATGGTCGGTTGGTAGTGGTGCTGTTATCGTTACACGACGATGCAACCAACCCAGTGAAAACGATCAATGAAAGGAATCTCACGTGTTGTAGGTATAAAATCCTTTTCCGGTTTTCCGACCAAAGTGACCGGCATCCACCTTTTGCTTTTGAATCCGACTGGGTCGGAATTTTCCGTCCTGATAAAACAGGTTGTACATGGATTCTGTCACCGAAAAATTGGTTTCAACGCCAATCAAATCCATGAGTCGGAATGGGCCCATGCGAAAACCGCTGCTTTCCAACAACCGATCAATGGCATCAAAATTGGCTACCTTCTCTTCCAGTGTTTTTAGACCCTCCACATAATAATGTCGGGCCACCCGATTCACGATAAAGCCGGGTGCATCTTTCGCCATGATGGGTGTTTTACCCAATTTGGCGGCAAAATCGTAGGCGCGTTGAGCTACGCTGTCGTTGGTATGCGCTCCACTCACAATCTCCACCAGTTTCATCAGGTGAGCCGGATTGAAGAAGTGGATGCCCACTACGCGTTCCGGGTTGGGAATGGCCGCAGCAATTTGAGTGATGGGAATGGATGAGGTGTTGGTGGCCAGGATGCAATCCGGGGCATTGTTGGCCGCCAGGGTTTTGAACAGCTCCACCTTGACGTCCAGCCGTTCCACGATCGCTTCAATAATCAGATCGGCTTGAATGGAGATGAGAGAATCTGTGGTGGAGATGTTCGACAGACATGCCGACTTGTCTTCCACAGATACCTTTCCCAATTCAATTCCTTTATTGAGGTTTTTCTCAATGAGTCCGAGCGCCTTGTGAACACTATCGGGGTTTACATCATAGAGAATAACCGAATGACCGGCTTGGGCAAATACCTGAGCAATGCCAGCTCCCATGACTCCGGCTCCAATAACAGCAGTTTTCATTTGATCCACGTGTGCAAGGTACAGCGTTTATTCCGGCTCACTGTCTACCTTGGAGTTAATCTTAAACTGAATGGAGAATACGTGGGAATAATTGGCCACGCCAACCTGACCAACATTGGCCATGGCGTAATCCAGCGCAAATTTTTCCAGGTTTACTCCAAGTCCGATGTTGGGTTGAAAGGTCCAGCTTTCTTTTTGATCGATGTCATATACCTGCTGAAAGCTACCAATACCCGTTCGGAGGTAAACCACCTTCATGTATCCCGCCTGAATCCCCAGATGTGGATCCATGCTAAAGACATCGGTTTTAACTGGAACGTTGCGTTTACCATCGGTGGAAATATCTACATCCAATTCGGCATCCAGTGAAATGCGATCGCCAAAATCGAGATGTTTGGCCGCACCAATGATGATTTTGGGCAAGGTAATTTCGAGGGAGTTCCTGGGTATATCGTTTCCGGTTTGTGTGAGTACTTCCTTTTCTGCATCGGTGAAGTTGAAACTCCAGGCGTTGAAGGTGGAGGTTACATCCCGTGCCATGGCCGCAAATTTCCAATCGTTCGTGGTTTTGTACTGAAAGCCGGCATCAATCCCGAAACCCCAGGATTTGGCAAATTGGCCTGCTTTTCGGTGAACGATTTTTGCGCTTCCACCGAAACTCAATCCTTCCTTCGCCAGCTTTTGAGCATAACTGAAGAGGAAGCCGTAATCAACGGCCGAGAATTCGGTGATTCGGTCGTAATCAATTTGACCGTTTCGGAACAAATCCAGGGTGTTGGGAATACCGTCTACCCCCATTCGGATAAACGAAACACCCATCGCCCCTTTATCGCCGGCTTTGAACGCCAGCCCACCGTAATCGTAATTGGCGATTCCGGCAAAGTAATTCGTGTGCATGTAGGACAGCTGGATGTTGTCTTCGATGTTTACCAAACCAGCCGGATTCCAGTAGGCTGCGGTTACATCGTCTACGCTAGCCACCACGGCATGGGACATTCCGAAGGCCTTTCCGCCCACACCAACCGATAGAAATTCATTGGAATATTTGGGAGTGCTCTGGCCACACGCCCATGTGGAGGTGCCCAACGCCAACATCATCAGCCCAAAAGTTTTCAATCCATTCATTCAAGCAACGCTTTTAATTCATTCAGTTTTACGGGCATCTCTGCCAGCAGCCGATCAATGGTGTGACCCAAAACTACCTGCTGCTGTTCCGTAAACGCCGGTAGGTTCACTTTCGTACAAATCCTGCCGAGGGCATACAGAATACTTGCGCTATCCTGATATTTCTCCAGGTAGCGAACTTCCATGAAGCGGTCGAGACCACGCTCAAACTGTTCGAAGTTAGCTAATTCATTACCCTCAAAGAATTGCTGGAGTTTGTTTAATTCCAACTGCTCGAAGTCCGTGTACAATTCAGTAGCCAGCCGCTCATGTGTGCGCGCCAGGTATTCATCAATCACAAGTTCTGAAAGAATATGCGCAATAAACCAGTCCTTCGAAATGGTGTGACCTGATTGACGCAAATCCGAGGTCACCAGATCCATCAAGGCATGAAAGCCATCCCAGTTGTGAAAGAGTTTGTCGCTGGAAATATGCTGCAGGCAGCCGTTGATCAGAGCGTGTCCTTCCTCAAAATCGGCGGTTAGTTCATTGACCTTTAACCGACCACCACGGATAAAATTTCGAAACAGATCCGGGAAGAGAAGACCCAGGTTGTGGTATGGTTCACCCGGCCGTTGATCAAAGTAGTAATGCGCGAGAAAGTTCACCGGACAAAGATAAGGGGCATAGAGGGCGGATTGATTTACGTTTTGGAATTTGACGGAATAGAGTGGAAAGTTTTATCGTTAATCCGGTAATTTCACCACCTAAAAATACGAATCATGACACGCATTTTTCTGACCTTTTCGCTTCTGGGCTTTGTACTTCTCTCGGC
This sequence comes from Flavobacteriales bacterium, assembly GCA_020635355.1. Taxonomy (GTDB): domain Bacteria; phylum Bacteroidota; class Bacteroidia; order NS11-12g; family UBA9320; genus WGNA01. Next base: position 142,219 of record JACJZW010000005.1, on the reverse strand, counting down.
ATTTACCCTGCCGGATAACGAAATTCCATTGGATCCTGACACCGGAATGGCATCCTACAAAGAGGTGATTACCGTAAGTGGTGTGTCGGCCGATGATCTGTACGACCGGGGAATTGCCTGGGTGAACAAATTCTATGTCAATCCAACCGGCGTTCTCAAAACACAGGACAAGGCAACGGGGGAGTTTTCCGGTAAGGCTCGCTTCAAACTACAGGCACCGGATAAGAAAGGCAACCTTCAGAATACCGGAGGATTTGTGGCCTATCAAATTACCATCCAGGCCAAAGAGGGAAAGTGCCGGTACATCATTGATCGCATCCGTTGGGAGCAACCATCCTATTATGATGTGAGCAAATGGTCTGATTCCACCCAATCCAATTACAACAAAGAGCTCTTCACGTCCTACATCACCCAAACCGCTCAGTATTTTGATGATTTAACCGAAAATTTGGAAAATTACATGAAGGTTGGTGAGGCTGAGAAGAAGGATGAGTGGTGATGGTGGAAATGCTGCTTTCAAACTGTGCAGATTACCCAGGCAGATAATTTTAGCTGTTCTTCTAGGCATTACCAATTTCATTGTTCCCTTGGTACTAGGCATTGGTATTGCTTATGCATTTTCGTTGGCTCCTGAAGGAATGTTGATTGGAGTTATCCTTGGATGGTTTGCAATGAACTTCACCTTTTTCAAGAAATGTTTACGAACTAGAGGTCTCTTTTCACTTGTTTTAGCAATGATTGTTTGGGGAGCAGTTTTTATGCTGACTATCAGAATCGTTCATACCAATACTACACACTTAATTCTTTTTTCTTTGATCCCTGGTGACTCAAGATTTTTTTCCATCCTTAGATTTCAACTTGTATTTGTAGTATGCAACTTTATCCTTTGGATTGCTTTGATCATTGGATCAAATTGGTTTTACGGGAAAAAATAATGGTCTCTTTGTCTAAACCTTAATCGATCCTAACTTCCCGTGGTCTTAGCCCAGCCAATGTGCAGGATGACTAAAGGATAGTCCAACCAAATACGCAAGTCATCATAAGTCGACGTAGTCATCCGCCTTTGGCGGATTGAACACTACGCCGAGTGATCGTTGTAAAAAGTAAAACCGAATGAGAAACCCGTTCCGACCAATCCCTGTTTACATCAAGTTTTACATCAATCAAATTGAGATGGTTCGGCTTGACCTTTCAGCAGAGGTTTCAGAAACTGTGAAAGGTAATTTCTCTAGTGAGCGTCTGGTAATTGCCGATTTTGAAGAAGCTGAACGGATGTTGAAAAGTTCGCTTGAACAACTTGTAAGAGGTAAGTTTTGGGGTTTGCTAAATCCTCCGCTTAACATTGTTGTCCAGCAGTTGGACTTTACTGATGGTGGGCTATCCCCAACTGAAAGAAGGATTTTAATGAATGTTGCAGAGCGGATTGGAGGAAGAAAAATCATCATTGAAGACAGGCAAGAAGCACTGACTTGGGAACAAGCAAAAGGGATACTCTTGGTTTAAGTATGAAAACGATACTTTCCGTCGTCTTAGCCCGGCCAGCGTGTAGGATGATTACGGGTTAGTTTAAACCATTTACGCATATCATCATAAGTCGACGTAGTCATCCGCCTTTGGCGGATTGAACACTACGCCGAGTGACCGATCGTATGATCTATATTCGCTAACCTGTGCTTATTTATCATCACTTGATAATGGTAAAAGCTTCGTTCAATCACGTTAAATGTATGCGCTTCCTCTTCAAGTGCCTGTTTCTGCATCCATTATTAATTTGCCTGGTGTCTATTTTGGGTTGCAAAGACAATGATCCTCCTTCTTTATGTTCAGATGACATCAGACCTATGCCGGAAAATGAACCAATCATAGAGTCGTGTTTGAAATTTGATGTGTTAAGTTTTCGCAGAACTATGAATGGTCAAGTTGATTCAGTGGACTATATAAGAACTGCGGTCAAACACGATTTTTTGAAATTTGATTTTTGTGATACCGCACACATTAGGTACGCGCGGACGAGTATACCCTACATTGCCGAAGATGGTAGTCATACGTTCGTATTAGAGGTAGTTCATGACGTGATAAGTCAGTTGTTCATGTTTACGAATGACCACGCGTTAATGGATAGGCATCAATTAAACGCGTTTGCTGATTCGATTTCTCTTGAGACTGGAATGTTCTATGACTGTCATTCATTAGAAGACATTTTGATTTATAAAATCACAGGAGATTATTCCAAAGGCCTATACAATAGTATTGGTCGTTATAATACTACCGAGAAATTGGGAAACACAATTGCCCATTTTAATTTTGATTATGGCATTGTTCATTTACAAGACAATATTGGTACGAGCAGTATGCTGAAGTTGGAACGACTGAAATGAAGCACTACGAAATTTATTGCCAAAATTGAAGCCAAATCAGCAGGTTCAGTCAGTCGCCTATGGCGGGTGTAATGCTAAGTCGGGTAAAAAAACTCCAAACGGAAATAGAAAAAATTAAACGGTAAGATCGGATTCCGATCAGATCGAACACGCAGTTGCGCGGTTGGGGTTACGCTCGCCAATAATACTTGCAGGTCTTGCAACGCATCAAAATGTTGCTAAACCAATTGGCAGGCAAACCCACAAACACCAGAATCTTCTCCACCCGATTCAACAATCGATTACCGGTGACCGGTTTGACTTCGAATCGATGATGATGACAATTTGGACAGGCCAGGTTCATATAAAAAGGTGCTTTGAGGTTTGTCGTAAATGTAATTCAGAATAGGCTGATTTTCTATACCTTACAGTTCTTATGACACATGGTTTACAGACTGGGTTGGCGGTGAATTCTTAATCCGCTGCACGAACAAATAATTCCGCGATCGGTTTTAACTTTATCCGGTATGAGAAGCATCACCTTCGAACGATTTTTTCAGAAAGGATCCGATGATCCATTTGATCAATTGCTGAAGCTTTTTCAGGAGTTGCTCGTGTACACCAGTGGTGATGTGGCGGAGGCCCTGGATTGGATGAACCAATTGGACCGCGAGTACAACCTTACCAACAACCAGTACGGCATGGGTGATTTTATTCGTGACCTCGAAGAAAAAGGCTACCTCCAAACGCAAGACGATCTGCAGATCATGACTTCCCGGATGGAGCAGCACATCCGCAAGCAGGCATTGGAAGAAATATTCGGAAAGATCCGGAAGGGCGCTTTGGGGAATCATCAAACCGGAACCACCGGGCGGGGAGATGAAGTGCTTCCGGATACCCGGTCGTATCAGTACGGCGATAGTTTGGACCGCATTGCGCTCACCGAAAGCCTGTTAAACATGCAACGTAGGTCCGGGGATCTTCTCAATGGGTCCATGCAGTCTGACGACTTCGTGGTGCGCGAACGCGAACACCTCACGCAAACAAGCTCCGTCCTGATGATCGACATCAGCCACAGTATGATTCTGTATGGTGAAGATCGCATCACGCCCGCCAAGAAGGTGGCCATGGCGCTGTCGGAATACATCACCACCCGCTTTCCAAAGGATACACTGGATATCATCGTTTTTGGAAACGATGCCTGGCAGGTTGAACTCAAGGATTTACCGTATCTGGAAGTGGGGCCTTTCCATACCAATACAGTAGCGGGGATTCAGCTCGCACGGGATATTCTCCGACGAAAGAAAAATCCCAATAAACAAATTCTCATGATTACCGATGGCAAGCCCAGTTGCCTGAAAGAACATGGGGATTACTATAAAAATAGCTTTGGTTTGGATCGAAAGATTGTAAACCGAACCCTCCATGAAGCCATGCTGTGCAAACGACAGCACATTGGTTTTACCACCTTTATGATTGCTCAGGACAACTACCTTCGGCAATTCATCGCTGAGTTTACCGAAGCAGCTGGTGGGAAGGCCTTTTATAGCGGATTGGATAAATTGGGTGCGTTCGTGATGCACGACTACCTCAACAACAAACGAAAACGAGTCTAAATCAAGTGGATATACACACGATAAAAAATCTAAAACAACTCAAGCAAGCGGGTTATCAATCCAAAAGTATACGCGATGAAATCAGGGGCAATCTGATGAATCGTCTGGCACAAAAGAAACCCATTTTTGAAGGGATCTGGGGTTATGAAGATACCGTTATTCCAGATATTGAGCGGGCCTTGTTGAGTAGGCATGACATCAATCTCCTGGGGCTTCGCGGACAAGCCAAAACCCGGATTGCGCGGCAGTTTATCCATCTGCTGGATGAATACATTCCCGTGGTGGATGGTTCCGAGGTAAATGATGATCCACTGAATCCCATCAGCCGGTTTGCGATTGATCTGATTCAGAAAATGGGCGATGAAACACCCATACACTGGTTACATAGATCTGAGCGATACGTCGAAAAACTGGCCACACCGGATGTATCTGTTGCCGATCTTATTGGCGATGTAGATCCCATCAAAGCGGTAAACGAGAAACTAGCCTACAACGATGAGCGCGTGATTCATTTTGGCATTATTCCACGCGCGAACCGATGCATCTTCGTCATGAATGAAATGCCGGATTTACAACCCAGGATTCAGGTGGCTCTGTTCAACATATTACAGGAGGGTGATATCCAGATTCGAGGATTTGCCTTCAGAATGCCGCTAGATATTCAGTTTGTGTTCACCGCAAATCCCGAAGATTATACCAATCGCGGGAGTATTGTGACACCTTTGAAAGACCGAATTGGTAGTCAGATTTTAACCCACTACCCGAGGTCGGTGGAGGTGGCTAAAAGCATTACCAAACAAGAGGCCCGAATCACAGAAGATCAATCGTCCAGGATTGAAATTCCCGAGCTGCTGCGCGATCTGGTAGAACAGTTGGTGGTGGAAGCCCGCCAAAATGAATACGTTGATCATAAAAGCGGTGTTTCTGCCCGCTTGAGCATCTCGGCAATGGAGAATTTGGTGAGTGCCGCAGAGCGCAGGGCGTTGATCAATGGCGAGAAAAAGACCAGCGTACGCATCACGGATTTGTTTGGAGTGATACCCAGCATAACCGGTAAGATTGAAATGGTGTATGAAGGTGAACAGGAAGGGCCGTTTAATGTGGCCTCCATCATCATCTCCAAGGCCATTCGCAGTTTGTTTGCCGAACACTTTCCAGCCGTGGAGAAATCGGCCAAGGCCGATAAAGATCCGTTTCAGCGCATCACGGAGTGGTTTGAAAAGGATAAACGACTTACCCTCGACTTTCAATCCGGTGATCGCGAATATGCCCAAGGATTAAATTTAGTGGATGGTTTGGCCGAGGTGGTAGACCGATTCAAAAAGGACACCGGCACCATGGAGCGCTATCTCTGGATGGAGTTTGTGCTCTACGGCCTTGCCGAGTATTCCCGCATATCCAGAAAACTGGGTGATCACCGAACAGAATTCAGCGACCTGCTGGGTAGTATGTTGGGGGAATACAACTGAGTTTCGTGGGTAGGGTAGGAGTCATTATCGTTATCATTCTCATGGGCGGTGTATATGCACAAGCTCAGGTGAATACCAAGTCCGTTTCCGCTCCGGGTGAATACCATTTTTCAACTAAGTTTACATTTGATCAGCCATCTTATGAGTCGGGATACAAACCCGATAAGCTCAATCCGTGCACAACAGATTCATGTTACAAAACTCAGGGAACTGAGTATGTTTATGATCACAATGGCAATGAGCTTTTTGTGATTAACCGGCGAAATGGTCAATCAGATACAATCACGAGGTCTGCCTACAATTCGTTGGGCAAATTGCAGTTGCATGATGCAAAGATTAAGGGATACGGGGTTTCCAGAGTGCGTTATCTGTACAATACCGATGGCTCTTTGAAACGTGTAGTAAAAGGTCGCCAAACAACTGAAGGATTCGATACGCTCGGGGCTGAGAACTATACCTATGACAATGGAATTGAGATTGAAAAACGGACATATACATATCAGAATAATCAACCATCTCTTTACCTGGAACGCAGAAGAGAGCATACTGAACGAGGCTATCAAATCATTGAAAAAAGAGGTTTAAACAAGGTGATAACTGAATATGATTCAGGTGGTAGGATAATTCGGTTTCGTCGGGAAGAATCAGGTGGGAAGGTTACACTTCAATATATTCAGTATGATGGAAATTGGCGCCATGAATATCAGTTTCCATATCGATGGCACTTCTACAAAGACCGCATTGTTCTTCAAGAACGACACATAAAAGCCTCGAAAAGAATGAGAGATCATTTTGTTGATTCCGCTGAACTCAATGTTGATTCGATTTTCGCTGACACCAACTACCGACCGTACATAGTTCATCATTTCGATACCAGCGCAAGGTTACCTGAACCATCAAGGAAATCGTACTCGGTTATGGAAACCTATACTTGCCATTATTACTACAATGAGGATGGTAAGACGGATAGTGTTGTAACACATAAACCGGTGATGGAGTATGATGATGAAGGTAGCTTACGCTTTTCTATTCAGATGATGGAGTACGATTCAAATGGCCATATCATCACTTCAACCAAAACATCGCGAAGTGAGCAACCCTATGAAAACTACAGTTTGGAAGTTGATGACATCTCTATTGGTGCTGAGGGAGCTCAGCACAAAAGTACAGCGTCTGGGTACGCTTCAAATAAACCCGGTCAACCATCGACGCCCTGGTTCGAGCAGGATGTATATGGCTATGACAAACGAGGGAACAAAACTTCATTCAATCATTATTACTCTGACAGTTCCGGTTATGGAGATACATGGAAATACAATGAACAAAATTGGCTTGTAAATCACTCCAAATGGGAGATTCGTGCAGGCAATCGCATGTTAAAAACCACTTCGGAGTTCATCTACGACATGTTTGGAAATAAAATTCGAGAACAACATATTAAATCAGATCAAACCAGTTACATGGTGGAGTTTGATGTAAATGGCAACCAACTGGGCAATCAATTTTATGAGAACTCCTATCGGGACTATCAGGTTGGATTGGGGCTGGCTCACGTATTAAAAGTTGATATACCTGAAAAGGGGATCTGGGGGTTTGATGTTTCCAATTCCGAATTGGCGTGTTCTCTGGCCTTAAGAAGTGAATCTTCTTCAACATCACCGGTATTGTTGCCCATTTCAGAGCCCTCCGCTTCACCGGAATTCAGCCTGGATCAAGGCACCTACTACCTTACCATTTCCGGAGCATCTCTGGATGATGCGGGAATCTATCAACTGGTGATTTCCAAAAAGTGATCGACGGATTGAATGTCCGGAAAAGATTAACTTTAACCGTATGAAATGGATACCTACTTTGATCTTCCTGACGATACTGAGTTCATCATGTCATATTTCAACCGAGGCTAGTTACACGGTAACAACCAACTCCTCGGACACTACGTCCGGATACGATTCAGCCTATGCCCAAAAACTGGGTGCCGATGACTATGGCATGAAAACCTACGTTTTTGCTTATCTCAAAGCCGGGCCCAATCGAAGTCAGGATAGTGCTGAAGCAATCAACCTTCAGCGTGCACACCTCAACAACATCACCCGTCTGGCCAACGAGGGGAAACTGGTCTTAGCCGGACCGTTTTTGGACGATGGAGAGGTCCGGGGTATTTACATTTTTAATGTTTCTACGGTAGAAGAGGCCCGTGAGCTTACGGAAACGGACCCAGCCATTCAAGCCGGCCGACTGGTTATGGAACTACATTCTTGGTATGGATCAGCAGCCCTGATCGATCTGAATAAGTGGCACACAAAGGCAGCTAAAACACCGATCTAGTTAAATAAAAGGGTCGGAGAATTTTGGATCCGTGTTGAGGTCGGTATCCGTTAGCGTTTGTAAAAAGGCCACCAAGGCATCCTTCTGAGCTTGGGTGAGATTTAATCGTTGGGGCATGCCCGCAGGATTCAATCGCGGATCAAGCGCCGGGCCGCGCATCACCCCGGTATTGTAATGCTCAATTACGCCGGGCAAATCAGTTATACTTCCATCGTGCATATACGGACCCGAAACACCAATATTTTTGAGTGAAGGTGATTTGAAAATCGTGGTCTCGCCCATGGTTAACCCATTGCTTTTTGAAGCGGGATCCAACGAAAATGTTGGAGGTTGATGGCATCCGGCGCAGCCGGCACCACCCTGAGCTATAGGTTGAAGGAACAGACCCTTACCTTGATTTTCTTCCGCTGTGAAGTTGTTGAATGGTCCGCCAATTCCTCCACCCGGTGCATTGGGGTTAAAAGCCGCGGTGAATCCTTCATCGAATTTGCTGTTCACGGAAACCATGGATCTGAGGAATTGAGCCAAGGCCAATTGAACGCGTTCCTCCGTGATGATGGAATCGCTAAACGTCCGCTTGAATAAAATGGGATAGTAGTTTAAACCGCTCATTTTATCCGTGAGTGCCGTAAAGCCGCCGTGGTTGGAATCGAAACCCATTTCCGTGGCATCCTGAATGGGGCGGGTGGATTGGTCTTCCACGCTCACTGCTCGTTTATCCCAGAACATGGAGTCGCCTGCATAGTATCGAATATTCCCCAGGCGCATGGAGTGCGCACCCGTTAACCCGTTTTCGAATCCTGAACTGAGTGTTGCATTATCCGTAAAACCAAGATTTTGTTGGTGACATGAAGCGCAGGCGATGGTATTGTTTACGCTGAGATTTTTGTCATAAAACAAGACCCGACCAAGCGTGGCACCCATATCGGTGATGGCGTTGCTGGATGGGGTGTTATCCACGGCCACATTGTAGTAATTGGGTAAGGTTGGATTGCTGTAGTTGAAGAGATTGGCCAGATCAATGTTGAGGTATTTAGAAATCACTTCCTGATCAGAAACCGCTGTGGGATTGTTGCTTTTGTCATCGTCCTGACAAGCTGCCAGAATCACCAACATAGAGAAAAAAAGGAGGACAATTTTTGAGGGAGATTTCATATTCAAAGAGGGTTAAGGTTTTGTATAGACAATTGGAAGAGCGCGTACATTCCATCTGTCACAATGAAAGTTCAACAGAAGGATCCCAGAAAACGGTATCAAAGTGGTCTATTTGATGTTCGGTAACATTCACACCCTCCGCCTCCAGAAGTTCCTGCATCCGTTCCGGCGGATTAAAGTGCGCCCTGCCGGTAAGCTGCCCTGCTCGGTTTACCACCCGATGGGCCGGAACAGGTGGATCAAGGTGATGGGCATTGTTCATGGCCCAGCCCACCATTCGGGCTGATCGGGCGGCGCCCAGATAACTGCCAATAGCGCCATACGAGGTAACCCGTCCTTCCGGAATCAATCGGACAACCTGATAAACCATATCGAAAAATGAAACTTCTTCGTTGTGATCTTGCAACGTATTGGAGGTAGGCATAGTCTTTGTAACAAACTTAAAACTTTTGCACGTGTATTTTTGTAGACCTTCAAACAACCAATAGGTATGAAATTGAATAGAATCTTTACTGTTGTGCTTCTCCTTCTAGCTGCGTTCACTGTACAGGCGCAGCATAATATCGAGTTCAAAATCAACGGTTTAAACAGAGGCGAGGAGTGTATTCTGGCTCACTACTACGCTGATCAAAATAAAATAATCGACACCGCTGTGGTAAATCCAAGCGGTAAGGTGGTGTTCAAAGGACCGGATAAATTGAAGAACGGCGTATACATCATCGTGCTGCCCAAACACACGTACATTGAGTTCGTTGTCCCAAATGATGATCAGACCTTTGCCATTGAATTCGACACTTCGTTGGCCAGCGCATCCAAAAATGCCATTGGCTCCATGGACAATCAAGCCTTCTTCGAGTTTGATAAATACGCGGCTGAACAAGGCATCAAAATGCGAAGTCTCCGCGATCAGAAAAAAGTAGCTGAGGAGGCAAAAAATGAGGGAGAGGTAGAAAGCCTCAACAAACAGATTGCTCAAGTAGATAAAGACGTAGACAAGAAGCGACGAGATCTCATCGTCAAATACCCCACAACCTTTACCGCCAAACTATTCCGATCCGTTCTCGACATTGAAATCCCCGAGAGCCTGAAGACCGATACCACCGGAAAGAAATTTGACTACTACCGGGAACACTATTGGGATAACATCGACCTCAACGACGACGGCATGCTGCGTACCCCGGTTTACAAAAACAAACTGGAGTACTTCATGACCAAGTTGCATGTTCAATCTCCTGACAGCGTGATTCCGGCTATTGATAAACTGTGTGGCCGACTCGAAAATAACGGCACCGATGAATTGTTCAAGTACACCGTATGGTGGTGCACCAATCATTTCGAAGAGTCAAAACTGATGTGCATGGATAAGGTACTTCACCACATGGCGAATGATTACTACTGCGCCGGCAGATGTTTTTGGGCCGATTCAGCCCTCACCGCCAAAATGTGTGAGCACGCAGGTAAAATTGGACCCACCATCTGTGGGGAAATTGCTCCGGATATGATTCTGGATGACACCACCTTCATCCGTAAGTATCAGCTCCATAAAATTTCAGCCCCGGTAACCATTGTGGTATTCTGGGATCACCAATGCGGTCATTGTAAAAAAGAAATTCCCAAGTTGGTTGAGATGTATGATACTCTCCATGCCAGAGGATTGGAGGTATACTCCGTCTATACTAAGGGTGATTGGGAAGGATGGAAGAAGTATATCCGAAAGAACAAACTAACCTGGATCAATGTGATGGATGCTTTTAACAAATCCACTTTCCGGAAGGACTATAACATCATCTCAACACCGCAGGTCTATCTGCTTGACGAGAATAAACGCATTATGTTTAAGAACCCTCCGGCAGAGAATGTTGGCATCATTGCCGATATCATGCTGAAACAGTATGAGGAAAAGCATAAGGAAGACAAGCCTTGAAAAAATTAACCCGCTTCGGCGGGTTTTTTATTGCCAGATTTTTTTGGCCCAATCCACAAATGGCTTGGCAAAAACCGTTAACCCCAAGGCATAATACGGGCCGCTGTTCGTGCTAAAACTACGCCCAAAGGTTAACCGATTTCCCAATCCGGCTTTCACTCCAAACCAGCTGTTGATAGAATATACCGCGGAAGCGCCAAATTCGAACGGTACTATAAACCTACTTTCGGTTGTGGGTTTGATCCGCGTAGAGTGGGTGGTGGTTCGGTCATCCACTCCCATGCCAATGAGAATGGGAAAATCAAACCGCCACTTCTCCGACATTCGAAGCGAATAAGATCCGGTCAAACTGAAAAAACTGAGTCGCTTTTGGATGGTTATCGTATCTGGTGGAATTCCGTTTGAAATATCCCGCTCAACATACGCATTGGGCATCCAATTGGCTCCGAAGAGGATTCGGACCTTATCGTTGAAATCCATCCCGGCTTGAATCCCATTCGTTCGAAGCGGAACACCTGAAACCAGCGCGTAGCGATTGTTTAAGCCCAGTACAAACCGCGGTTTTTCGTTTAATGACGTTCGGATGGTGTCTACGAATGCCGGTTGTGACCGAGCAAACGAAACGTTCAACGTAAAGAGTATGACCAACCACATCAGACGCATAGAGCCAAAAGGATATTTTTGCAAATAACTGCAAAAAGAGACGCTTGCTTTTTACCTCCGTTGCCTTTCTGATTTTTCTACCGTGCGTGGTGTTGCTGTACTACCTGCTGCCCGCCCGTCACAGATGGCTTTTGTTGCTTCCTGCCAGCTATCTGTTCTATGGATGGTGGAAGGTGGAATTCCTCGTCCTCATTCTTTTTAGCACGTTGGTAGACTATCTGGTATCCCGGTCCATGTACCAGGCTCGGTCAATGATCAAAAGAAGGCTGTTACTTGGAGTGAGTCTGCTCAGTAATCTGGGGCTTCTTTTTCTGTTCAAGTACGTGATCATGTTCACCGAAAAACCAGACCCCATGATCCTCAACATTTACAGCGTAGACCATCCCATCATGGGGATGATCAAATATGGGATTTACTACGCCATTCCGGTCGGAATTTCATTTTACACCTTTCAGACCTTGAGCTACACCATTGATGTGTATTTCCAACGAATTGAACCGGAGAAGCATTTTGGCCGATTTGCCCTGTTTGTAAGCTTCTTCCCTCAGCTTGTTGCGGGTCCCATTGAGCGTTTTTCCCATTTGATGCCGCAGTTAAAAGCGGATCATCGGTTTAACTATGAAAATGTCCGGAATGCCTTTCGGTTGATGTTATACGGCTTCTTCATCAAAATGTGTGTGGCGGATAACATTGCCCCATTGGTGGATGCCGTTTACACCAACCCCAACACCTATACCACGCTCAGTAATTGGATCGGGACACTGGGTTTTGGATTTCAGATTTATGCTGATTTTGCCGGTTATTCCCTCATTGCACAAGGTGCTTCCTTATTGTTGGGGATACAACTCATGGACAATTTTCGTACACCGTATCTTTCAACAAATATTACTGAATTCTGGAGCCGATGGCACATTTCATTGTCGACCTGGTTCCGCGATTACCTGTACATTCCTCTCGGAGGAAATCGGGTGGCTTATGGCCGATGGGTGCTGAACATTTTAGTGGTGTTTGCCGTAAGCGGACTCTGGCACGGAGCTGATTGGAAGTTTATGGTTTGGGGATTGATACACGGGGCGATGTACCTACTTCAACGAATGGGAAAACAAACCGGTTGGACCAGAACAATGCCCCTTTGGTTGAGCGGATTGCTCACGTTCATCGGTGTGCAGTTTGCGTGGATTTTCTTCCGGATCGATGGCATGGAAGGCGTGTCGGATCACCTGCATAATCTCCTTCATGCCGGAACCCAATCACTCCAAATCCCACCCTATGTTTGGTTGATTATTGGATTTTTTATCCTGAGTGATTGGATTTTATATAACACCCGGGTGGATCGTTGGATTGGTTCAAAACCCATTTGGTTACGGTGGATCACCTATGCCTGGATGCTGTGGTGTATTGCCGCCTGGAGTGGTGTCACCAATCACCCATTTATTTATTTTCAGTTTTGAAGGCAGACGTTCAACATATCTGGAAATCAGGATTGCCGCGTATCGGCGTGATTCTCGTTCTTATGACGGCATTCAATTATTGGTATGTCAATGCCGGATATTGGGAGGATGATTTGGACCAGTATGCCTCCATGTTGCCTGAAGTGCTGGACAAGCAAGACACGTGTGATGTGCTCTATTTCGGTGAGTCGTCCAACTTTTCATATCATCCCACCAGAGACTCTCTTCAGGATCGAATTAGTGATTTTATTTCCTATGGATTCCCGGAACTGCGGTTTGGTACCATCAATAGCAGTGCTTATCACGCAGGGATTTATCTGCCGTTGATTGAACGCATACGGTCCAACAGTCAAGTCGAATTCGTGATCGTTACGTTGAATATGCGGACGCTTGATCAGGCTGCCATCTATTCCGAACTGGAGAGTGCCCTACAGCAATCGGCACGGTTTTATAAACCAGCTCCTGCCTTGATCAATCGATTGTTGGTGTCTCTTCACTATTACGATGACCGCGATGCTATGGAACGCGATCGGTTGAAGTGGCAGGAGTGGACGTATGACACCTTAACCTCGGATGCACCGGGCATTGCCTTCGAACCCAATACCATTCGCCGATGGTGCGAAACAATCAAATTCCCCAATGCCGATGGAATTGATTCTATGGAAAAGCGTGCACTGGCCGATCATTACATTAAAGCCTACGCCTTTGAAATTGACGAAGAAAATCCACGGATCAAGGATCTGGACCAGATTGTTCGCGTGTGTGCCGAGCGCAAATTCAAGTTGGTATTCAATCTGTTGGCTGAGAATGTAGAATACGCCGATAGCCTCGTTGGTGAAAACCTGGTTTGGCTGATGCGGAAAAATCGCGATTACCTAAAACAGCGTTACAATAGCGTGGATGTACGGTTGGTGGACAACCTTGAATCCGTTGCCGGAAAGCACTACACCGATCAAAACTGGACTACCGAACATTATGATCAGGTAGGCCGACAAATCATCGCCCGAAATGTGCAGGACACCTTGCGAAATTGGTTAGCACAAACGGAACGAAAAATTAAAGTGATTCGCTAATCAGCATTAGCAATAGAACTATTCAGCCGGGTCAGTTGGCGTGGCATCCGCCGGAGGATTTTTCTGCTCAGCTTCGTTTTTCAGATTGTCCTTGATTTTCTGACTGGCTTCCCGCGCTTTGTTGGCCAGGTGACCGGATTTCTCTTTGGCACCATCAATTAAATCAGCAGCCATGTCCATGAAGTCTGCTGCGTCTTCTTTCAATTCATGTTTTACCTCATCGAACTTTTCCGATGCCTTCGCACGAATTTCAGCCGTTTCCTCCTTGATTTTTGAACCTACTTCACGCGCATCGTCCATCAGTTCACTGCCCTTTTCCTTGGCTTTCTGACCGAATTCAGCACCTTTTACCCGGATGTCCTCAGCCACTTCGTCAACCTTGTGATCAAAGTCGTCCATGGTTTCCTTAGTCTTGTTTAACAGCTTGTCAAAAAATGATCGAATTCCCATGATAGTATTACGCGATGATGCTTAACAAAGTTACCGAGGTCAACCAATAATACAAGCACCACGCTTGTATGGCGACAACATCAGGTTTATCGAATCGGTTAACTCCCTACCTTTGCACCGTTCAAACCAATTGAAGACGGTGTAACATGAAATTGCATAATCGGGTCAATGGTGAGGAACTTAAAAAGAGAATTCAGGAAGATCCCACTCCTCGGAAAACCATCTCTTTTTATACCTACGCCAACATAGACGATCCACAATCATTTAGAGACCAGTTGTTTATCCGATGGGATAAAATTGGCGTTTTAGGTCGGGTTTACGTAGCATCAGAGGGCATCAACGCCCAGATTTCTGTTCCGGAACCTCAACACGATCACTTCCTCGAATCACTCAATGAAGTGGATTTCCTCAGAGGAATCCGGCTCAACTATGCCGTGGACGACAATGGTAAATCGTTTTTTAAACTTACCATTAAGGTGCGTGATAAGATTGTTGCCGACGGGCTGGAAGTCGATATTTTCAAGGTGGCGGAACCGGCGCGATACCTTAACGTGAATCAGTTTAACGAACTCACCGAAAATCCGGATACCATTCTGATTGACATGCGCAACCACTACGAGAGCGAAGTTGGTCATTTCAAGGATGCGTGGTGCCCCGATGTAGATACCTTTCGGGAACAACTGCCCATGGTAGTAGACCATCTGAAGGATAAAAAAGACCAGCCTATTATCATGTATTGTACGGGTGGGATCCGATGCGAAAAAGCATCCGCCTACCTACAATACGAAGGATTTCAGGATGTCTATCACCTGGAAGGCGGCATCATCAAATATTCGAGAGATGCCCGCGAAAAAGGGCTACCCAACAAATTCATCGGAAAGAATTTTGTTTTTGATGAGCGGTTGCATGAGCGAATCACGGACGATGTCATTGCCAGTTGCCACCAATGCGGAGAACCCTTTGATGACCACATCAACTGTAAAAACAAGGCCTGCAACCTCCTCTTCATTCAATGTCCCACATGTGCGGAAAAATATGAAGGATGTTGTTCCGAGGCGTGTCTTGAAATAACCCGATTACCGGAAGAAGAACAGCGGGAATTGCGCAAGGGAAAAGACAACGGTGTCCGCATTTTCAGCAAAGGACGCTTTAACCTTCATGAGGGAAGTGAGTCCTGATAGGGCTTATTAGCCGCGCTGATTAATGAATTCGTGATTATCGGATTCTTTATATCTTGCACCAATGCCCAATCGTGATCCGGTTCTGACAAAAATTCTCTCAACCGCCCGTTACCTGACCTTTAACGTCTCACGGAACGCGGCTAAGGAATACCAGCTTCGAACGTTGAGAAAATTGCTGAGCAAGGCATCCCACACAGCCTTTGGCCTACAGTATAATTTCGACGCCATCCTCGGTGCCGATGATGTATACGAGGCCTACAAGAATTCCGTTCCATCCGGAGATTATTTGCACATGTTGCCTTGGTGGGAGAAGGCACGTGAGGGACAACCAGACATTACCTGGCCGGGTAAAATGGAAAATTTTGCACTGAGTTCCGGGACGTCTGACGGGGCAAGTAAATACATACCTGTTTCCAATGAAATGGTGAAGATGATTCGCCGGGCCAGTATGCGTCAGGTATTCTCCATTGTTCGAACCGATGCTCCCAAGGATCACCTCACCAAACACTGGCTCATGATTGGAGGAAGCACTTCCCTCAATTACAACGGAGTGTATTACAGCGGGGATTTGAGCGGCATTACCACATCTCGTATTCCACCCATCTTTCAGCGGGTTTCCAAGCCCGAACCGGAGATCATGTCTAGTAAGAATTGGGAGGAAAAGATCGAACGAATTACCCGTGAAGCACCTAATTGGGATGTAGGTATGGTGGCCGGCGTACCGGCATGGATACAACTGCTTTTTGAAAACATCATCAAAACGTATAAGCTCAACAACATCCATGAGTTGTGGCCTCACCTGGAAGCGTATATCCACGGCGGTGTTTCCATCAAACCCTACAAAGAGAGCATTGATAAACTCCTGGGGCGCCCTATAAAATACTTCGAAACATATCTGGCATCTGAGGGATTCATTGCGTTCCAAACCCGTCAGGATTCCGATGGCGGCATGCGGCTCATGCTGCGCAATGGAATCTTCCATGAGTTTATACCGTTCAATGAGGACAACTTCGATTCCGAAGGGAAATTGTTGGCCAACCCAACTGCCTATCCCATCTGGGAAGTGGAGGAAGGTGTGGATTATGCCTTGTTGATTACTACCTGTTCCGGAGCATGGCGCTATTTAATTGGTGATACCGTCCGATTTACCAACATCAAAAAGAAGGAGATCATCATTACCGGGCGTACTAAACATTACATCAGCTTAGTTGGCGAACACCTCTCGGTGGACAATATGACACGAGCGGTAGCTCGCATAGCCCGGACACATCAAATTGAGATCAATGAGTTTGCCTTGGCGGGAATCAAGCAGGACGGGCAATTCGGTCATCGTTGGTATTTGGGCGTGAAGGGTGACCTTCCGGAGGGGTTAACCACAGATCAACTGGCTCGGGAAATTGATGCTCACCTGTCAGAACTGAATGATGATTATGCGGTTGAACGCCAGCACGCACTCAAATCGATTTCAGTTGATGTGCTGCCCCTTGAGTATTTTCTTCAGTGGATGGAAGAGAAGGGGAAACTTGGTTCACAACATAAATTTCCTCGGGTAATCAAAGGGGACATGTTTAAAGACTGGCAAGCATTTTTAACGCGAAAAGGCATCCGGGAAAGCGTGCCGGCGTAATCACACAAATTCACCTACGTAGGTATCTTCCAGTTCCCGAAGGACTTCTAAAATGGCCTCCGGCTGATCCTCGGTCACCAACCGGGTTCTGAACGGCTTGAAATGTGGGATGTGTTTGAAATAATTGCTGTAATGTCGGCGCATTTCGAAAACGCCCTGGCGTTCACCCTTCCACTTTATTCCCTCCAGAAAATGGGTTCTACAGGTGTCTACCCGCTCCTGCATGGTTGGACCCGGAAGTAATTCTCCGGTTTTCAGATAGTGCTTGATTTCGCGAAATATCCATGGATTTCCAATGCTTGCCCGGCCAATCATGATGCCTTGTACACCATATCGGTTCTTCATTTCTGCCGCTTTTTGAGGAGAATCCACATCACCGTTACCAAAAATGGGGATGGTGATGGAGGGATCCTGAGCAATTTCGCCAATGAGGGTCCAATCAGCTACTCCCTTATACATCTGAACACGGGTTCTTCCGTGAATACTCAACGCCTGAATGCCCACATCCTGCAATTCACGGGCAACTTGCTTGATGAATTTGGTTTGGTTGTCCCAACCCAATCGGGTTTTAACCGTTACGGGGAGATGCGTGCTCTTCACAATTTCTGCCGTCATCTTCACCATTTTAGGTACGTCCTGCAGCAGCGCGGCACCGGCACCTTTACACGCAACGGCCTTCACCGGACAACCGTAATTAATATCGATCAGATCTGGTCCGGCCTCCGTAGCGATGGCTGCAGCCTCCTTCATGACATCGATGTCTGATCCAAAAATTTGAATGCCAATGGGCCGCTCTGATTCAAAAATGTCGAGTTTTTGGGTGCTTTTAGCGGCATCGCGAATCAGTCCTTCCGAAGAGATGAACTCGGTGTACATCATGTCCACGCCGTTCTGTTTGCATACTTTGCGAAACGGCGGATCACTGACGTCCTCCATGGGAGCCAGTAACAGCGGGAAGTCCCCCAATTCTATGTCAGCGATTTTTACCAATTTTGCAAAGATACTTCGTCGATGTCAAACCCTCTTTCCGGTCGTCTTTTACATCTATCCAGATTCCTGATCGCCATCGGTGTTTTTTTGCTGATCGCTGTGATTATGGGTGTGATGGCCGATAAGCTGGTCACCGTTTTTTTTGCCATGGATGCCACGTCACTGCTGTCTAAACCAGCCGCGGAGTTCTCGCATAAGGAAGAAACAGCTCTGAAGTTTTATCAAACGATGTCGGCACTTTCCTTCATTGTTTCAGCCTGGATTACAACCAAAATTTACAATGTTGGCTTCATCCACTTCAATCGATTGGACGTGAAACCCAAATGGAATCACCTGGCCCTATTGCCGGTCTATTTGGTAGCCATGGTTCCCTTGATCACATCGATCCTGGAATGGAATCAAAACTGGAAATTACCTGAATCGGTGGCTGAGATCTTTTTGGAATTGGAGGGCAAGTCAGACAATCTTTATCAGGTCTTTCTTTCGCATAATACGGGAGGAAGTTTGTTTTTCAACCTCTTTTTAATGGCCCTGCTGCCAGCCATCGGTGAAGAGTTGATTTTTCGGGGAATCCTCCAACGGGTCTTTAGTGATTGGGCCGAGAATGAACACATCGGAGTAATTCTGGCAGCCATTCTATTTGCGGTGTTGCACTTCCAGCCCTTCAAGGTGGTGCCCATGATCTTCCTGGCCATGACACTGGGATATATGTACCTCTATTCCGGATCGCTTTGGGTACCGATTCTCTTTCATTTTCTGAACAACGCTACGGTTGTTTTGGTGAAGTACCTTCAAGATATTGGATTGGAAGCTCCCATTTTAGAGAACGATTATGTTTTCCCAACATTGATCACCTATCTCGCGGTGGTGGTGTATGTCGCGGTTCATGCAGCACACCGACATACCCGTATGAAACCTGTCCCACTCCATGACTAATTTCCAATCACGATTACTTATCGGAACCATCTATGTGGGCGCCACAGTTGGAATGATCATTTGGAATCAATTAACCGCCTGGACGTTTTTGGGCTTGATACAACTGGCCTGCCTGTTTGAGTTTTATCGACTTACAACCACGTTATCGTCCCTGGTGAAGTGGGTGTCTCTTTTTACCGGTTCGGTGGTGTTCGGAATGGTGATTGCCAATCAGGATAGCACTGTAAACATCGGGGCCTTGGTGTACATGATTATTCCATTAATTCTTCTTAATCTGGTGGTTTTGCTAACTACACCACAACATGATTTTCTGAAGAATACACTAGCGGTATTGGCAGGATGGATCTACGTGAGTTTGCCGTTTGGGTTTTTGGCGCGGATAGGTAATCTGATTTTTGACCCATCCAACACGGATTTGCTCCCATATTATAGTCTTCAGATACTCGTCATATTTATCCTCATCTGGCTCAGCGACACCTTTGCGTATCTGGCGGGCAGGGCGTTTGGTAAGCATCCGCTTTGGAAATCGGTCTCACCAAAGAAAACCATTGAAGGATTTCTGGGAGGCATGGTAGCCACAGTTGCGGTTGCTTGGTTTTTAGTTCCCAACTGGGTTGAACTCAATGCGATGCAAGCTGCTATTCTGGCGGTTATTGTGGTGGTTACGGGAACGTTAGGCGATTTATTTGAGTCCCAAATCAAGCGTTCATTGGGGATAAAGGATTCAGGAACGGCACTGGGCGGACACGGTGGTTTTTTGGATCGATTTGATTCCATTCTGTTTGCCGCACCAGCCTGTTATGTGTACCTGCGATTCCTCGCAGTGATGTAATCAAATCGTTATTAAATATTTTCAGCCAAACGTGGCAAGCGTTGGTTTATTGGATAAGTTTGCCTCAAATTATATAGATCATTCACGTTCGCTATGTGCGCAAGGTACAAAGAACCCGCCCCGATCAAAGACCATCTGAATCCACTGGATTCCATGATGGAACGATTCTCTGAAGCCGCTGAAAAACTCGGTTTGGATGAATCAACGTACAATGCATTAAAATCACCCGAAAAATCCGTTGCCGTTTCCATTCCAGTTACCATGGATGATGGTAAAATTCAGGTATTTGAAGGGTATCGTGTTATTCACTCCGCCAATCTGGGACCTTCCAAAGGTGGTATCCGATATTCCATGTCGGTTACCCTGGATGAGGTAAAGGCGCTGGCTGCCTGGATGACCTGGAAGTGTGCCGTAGTAGGTATTCCCTATGGTGGCGCAAAAGGGGGTATCAAGTGTGAGCCAAGAGACATGAGTCAGGGCGAACTGGAACGATTAACCCGTGCCTACACGGTTGCTATGGCCGATGTTTTTGGCCCGGAGAAAGATATTCCTGCACCGGACATGGGGACAACACCTCAGATCATGGCCTGGTTAATGGATGAATATTCCAAAATTAAAGGTGTTTCCAGCCCTGCGGTTGTGACCGGTAAACCACTGGTCCTGGGAGGTTCACTCGGACGAGTAGAGGCTACAGGCAGGGGTGTAATGGTTTCGGCACGCTCAGCCATGGGTAAGTTGAAAATGAACCCGAGTTCGGCTACGGCTGCCGTTCAAGGTTTTGGCAACGTAGGCTCCATAAGCGCTAAGTTGTTGGAACAACAGGGCGTTAAAATTGTTGCGATATCTGATATTTCAGGAGGATACTACAATCCGAAAGGAATTGATATCGAAGAGGCTATGGCTTATGTAGCGGCCAATAAAGGCACCTTGGAAGGCTTTGCTAACGCCGATAAAATTTCCAATGAGGAATTATTGGAACTGGATGTAGATGTATTGGTGCCTGCAGCGATGGAAGATCAGATTACGGTGAATAACGCCGATCGCATCAAGGCAAAACTGATTGTGGAAGGTGCCAATGGACCTACCTCATCCAATGCCGATCAGATTTTGAACGATAAAGGCATTATGGTTATTCCGGACATTCTGGCCAACGCCGGTGGGGTAACCGTTTCGTATTTTGAGTGGGTTCAAAACCGATTGGGTTATTTCTGGACAGAAGAGCGGGTTAACCGCCGTGCTGATCGCATCATGAAACAGGCGTTTGAAGCTGTATACGATGCATCCATTAAGTACAACGTAAACATGCGTATCGCGGCGTATATCGTGGCCATTGACAAGGTGGCCAGCACCATGCGTTTGCGCGGTACGTTCTGATATAGACGTATGATTCACCGCGAAGGGTATTTTATCCTGGCTGTTACCGCCCTGGTAGTGGCTGGAGTTCTCTTTTTAACCTGGCGATTTATGAGTGTAATCTGGGTGAAATCCCTGATTACCACGGCATGTCTCGTTGTTTTCGGGTTATTTCTTCAGTTTTTCCGAAACCCATCCCGGCATACGGAAGTTAATCCACATCATGTTATCGCACCTGCCGATGGTAAAATCGTGGTGATTGAAGAGGTGGATGAGCCGGAATACTTCAAGGACCGACGCATTCAGGTGAGCATTTTTATGTCGCCGTTTAACGTGCACGTCAACCGAAATCCGGTATCCGGATCCGTATCGTATTTCAAATACCATCCGGGTGAATATCTGGTGGCCTGGCACCCCAAGTCGTCAACCGAGAATGAACGAACCACTACGGTGATTAAGAATGCCGCCGGTGAAGAAATTTTGTTCCGCCAAATCGCAGGGGCCGTGGCACGACGAATTCGCTGGTATGTTCAGGAAGGTGATGCCGTAGAGCAGGGCCAGGAAATGGGCTTTATCAAGTTCGGAAGCCGGGTAGATGTATTTCTGCCGTTGGACGCCGAGGTCAATGTAGCCATTGATCAGATCACCCGTGGGGGAGAAACCGTATTGGCCACCTTCAAATAGGGTAACAGCTTCTTTTCTAATTATTTGATTCTCGTGAAAAGCGCCTTCAACACCCGATTGACATCGGATTCATAGCTGTAATTCTTGGCGTAGAAGAAATTGAGCTTCTGGCGCATCTCCTCACTCAAGGAGTCTTCGTGGCGCACGTCACTGGTTGAATAGACTCCATCGGCCAGCTCAGGAAGATGATCAACAGATACGGAGTGGTCATAACTCACCCATGTTTTTTTACCCCAGAACACCTGCATGAGGTTTTGATAGTATCGGATAATTCCGTCATTCATCCATCCAATCAATAATCCCGGAATAAGCAGTATGAGACATAAAATAACGTCTAATAAACGTTTATTTCTACGGATTTCAGCATCTGCAAGGGCAAATCGAATCTCTTCGGTATATAACTCCCCGTTAATGTCTTTGGAGTTACTTCCAATGATAAAGTAGCGTTCATCAGGAACAATCTTGAAATGGATGTTATCCGATCCCATTTGCTTCATCCATCGCATGGTATCGCTGTTGCTCACATCGCGGGCACAGAAGATTACCTCGTTCACATCATACAGTCGGCAGAGTTCATCCAATCGATCCATTTTCCCCAGTACATCACCATGATTTGGTTCATCCTCCAGGGCCACGAACCCCAGAAAATTCATAGGCACTTCCGAGCGATCCATGATGGATCGCACTCGGTTTCGTTCTTGGGCATGTCCCACGATAACCACATTATGCGTGGCTTCTGATGAGAATGAGAGTCGGCGTTGGGACAACGACTGCACCAGAATCCGCACCGTAATAAGGGCAAACATTGCCCAGGCAGATCCAGCAATAATGATTCCTCTGGAATACCGAAGGTGGTTTGGCAATAAGCCGTAAACGGCCGAAATGAGCACGGAACCAATTAGCACACCGCGAATGATCCGGTTGGTTGACCACGGCTTGCGATAGCCTCCGCTGAGGTACACCGAAACCAGCCACAGAAAGGTATAGTAAGGAAAGTGAATATAAACCAGTTCGTCGGGGAAGGTGTCAAACTCCTTGATATGTTCTTCCCAATATTCTTTGATCAGAAATAATCCACCCAACACCAGAATCAAATCCACCACAAACAACCAGGACTTTGAAACCATCCGTTGTACTACGGCAAGCGCAGCCCGGCCATAAATGGCGAGATTGATGAGGAAAATGAAGGTGCGCGCATGCCGTCCCTTGTAGTGTTTACGGGCAAAAATCACCATCGCCTTATAAAAGATGAACACGTAGTTTACCGTCATCTTCTTCGTGCTTTCTCCCTTGTAATGGATGATGGACGTTTCCGGGAAGTACACATTTTGGTATCCTCCCTGGGTGATTCGATAGCTCAGATCGATGTCTTCCCCGTACATAAAAAAGGTCTCATCGAGCAAACCCACCTCGTCCAAAACCGATTTACGCATCCACATGTATGCACCGGCCAGCACGTCCACGGCAGCCGTTTCATTCTCGCCAACAAACCCCATGTGATATTTGCCAAATCGACGTGATTTGGGGAAGAGCTTGTTGAGCCCGATCATCTTGTACAAGGCTACTTCCGGAGTGGGCAATCCGCGTTTGGATTCAGGAAGGTATTGGCCCTTCCCATCGATCATTTTTACTCCCAATCCCCCAACATCCGGATGATCATCCATATACTGCAAACACTTGTGAAAAGTGTCTTCTTCCACCACGGTATCGGGATTTAGCAAGAGAATATACTCACCGGAACTTTGGAGCATGGCCTGGTTGTTGGCCTTTGAGAATCCAACGTTGTCTTTATTCTCAATGCATCGGACCTGAGGAAACAATCTGTGAACCATTTCCATGGAGGCGTCAGCCGAGTTGTTATCAACTACCCATACCTCACCATCGATGCCCTCCATCGCCTTAAAAACCGAAATCAGGCACTGTTCAAGAAAGTACTTGACGTTGTAATTGACAATGATAACGGAGAGTTTCACGACGCAGGATCCGATGCAAACTTAACGTATTCTGAATGGCAGTGGTATCGGGCCTAAAAACAAAAAAGCCCGCCAATGGCGAGCTTACTTTTAGGATCCTTTAGGTGGTGCTTAATCTGTGGATCCGCGCTGCAGACTGAAGGAAATACCTACAAAGGTGCCCCACTCCCAGTTATTTCTCAGCGGAACTTCCTGGTTGGCCGTGAGCAGTTTGTCGCCTTCGGTGTATCCTTGATCCAGCACACTAACCTGACCCAAGGTAACACCGGCATGAAGGGCAACCCGATTATCGGTTCCCAACAGAGCCATCCCACCTAACATCATGTTAACGGATCGGGTTTTATCATTCAGTGGAACCCCGATGCCAAAGCTTCCACCAAAATTGGCTACTCGTCCGGTGTAGGGGAAGAAGTTCACATACGCCGCCAGGTTAGGCGCATAGGATGAACCACTTTGCGCGGTAATTACACTGTCGCGATTCACAAATTCCTGATTGGTGCCAAAGTTCGGAAAGCCCAATCCTACACTGGTATTGATCTTTAGATCACCGCGAACAATCACATTGATTTTTTTGTCCTTCACCTTACTCAACGCATCCAGGTTATTCATATTGGCCATGGCGGCACCGGAAGAATCACTGGTGGCTGGATTGAGGTAGAACGACATGATGAGGTCAAGTTGATCATCCTTCGCTGCATGGCTGGAGTTAAAGGAGAAACTGGTGGTTTTTATAGAGGTGTAGATGGATTCCAGAACATCGATTCGTTCCGCGATGTATTCCGGATCAATCTGAGTAGCTGCGTTGTTGATCTGAGAGCGGAAGGTGGCCACACTGCGGTCCAACCCTTGGCCTTCAAATGACCCTTCGGTCATAGAATCGTACTCAGCGTACGCTTGTAAAAATCGTCCTGATGCCTTGTTGAACGTAGACGTTGCCACACCAATCCGGTTGTTGTAGGATAAGATGGCATCGGTAAAATCAGTTGGATTAACTGTTGATTTATTGAAAATCATCTCAATCAGATGATCGCTGATCTGAACGATGGTATCGGTAGGAAGGTAGGGGTTGTACCGTAGTTTGTTGAGTTTTCGAATGGCATATTCCATCGTCTTAAGATTGGATTCAATGCTTTGAAACTCAGCATAGGCAGCCTGCATATCGTCATAAGCCTCGCTGGCATCAAAGGTTGAGAGCAATCCACCACGTCCCACCTCGTCCGGTAACGTGCCACCAAGGGATGAAAAGAATACACCGGAAGTTCCTGGAGCAACCAAAGGTGTAATGATATTCATGAGCGACATATCCGAACCTTCTTCCACTTTTTTGGAAACGTAGGTGGCATTCGCGGTGTAAACGAAGTTGTTGAAGTTCTTGACTTCAACGGTAACCATCTTGTTCCGACCAACAATGGGAGAAGAAATTTCTTTTCCAATGGGGTCACCCGGTTTTGTTCGGTAATAGTGAATGTCGTCTTGAATGAAGTCATACACAATTCGGAGGGATTGGGCGTTGGCTAATTCAATTAAGCCGGATCCAAACCAGAGTAATGCGACGGATAGCAGGGTAAAGATTCGTGTCTTCATGATGTCGTATTTTGCGTTAAACATGTCGAAATTCAGTTTCGATTTGCTCCATGTTTATGCTCAACTTCCGTTGAAAGTAAACGAAGTTACACGAATATGGCAGAACTACATCAACGGGAAGCCGTCAAAATCAGCGGGTTGCGGCCTATTTTCTGGTGATCCATTGCTCCGGATCCAACTTGGATGTTCCCTTCCATATTTCCAGATGAACCTCGGCAAAACCCTCGTTGTCCTTCACCACACGTCCCAATCGGCTACCCGTAGAAACAGCCTGACCACGTTCTACAAACACCTCTTCCAGATTAGCGTAAACGGTGTAGTAATCCTGATGCTTTAAAAGGATGGATCGCTTCATGCCCGGCACATCCATGATGGCGCTTACTGTTCCATCATATACCGGGAAGATGATGGAACCCGGTGTGGTGGCAATGTTGATTCCGTTATTCTCGGTGGTGATGTTTTTTAAATCAGCGTGTTTGTGAACACCAAATCGTTCCGAGATATAGCCATCTTTTACCGGCCAGGGAAGTTTCCCAACATTTTCGGAGAACGTGCCCATCACAATTCGGTTGGACGATTCCTCTTCCTCTGAGTGGGTTGAAGGATCAGCCTTTTCGATGGCTTTTACAACCATGGCCGCAAGGGCTTCTCCCTGCTTCTTCTTCAGTTTGAGTTCTGCGATGAGATCGGTCTCCCGGCTCTTCAGTTCATCAATTAGTTGTTCCTCCCTTGTCTCATCACGAGATAATTTATTTTGCTCGGCTTCCCGATTCGCCAGCAAGGTCAACTTGGCATTTTTTTTCGTAATGAGATTGGTGATTCGATCGCTGTTTTCCTGCTGCTTTGCCTCGATCAAATCGAGTTGAAGTTTTCGGTAATCCAGCAATTTTTTCAGGTAATTAACCCGTTTAATGAACGAATTAAAATTCGTGGAGCTGAATACAAAGTGAATCTTGGAGTGGTTTCGTTGCGATTTATATCCGTTGCGAATTAAGTCGCCAAACTCCTTCTTCATCGTTTCAATTTCCCGCGTAATGGAGCTGATTTCACTCCGGGCAAGATCTATTTCTCCATCCAGCGAAGCGATCTCCCTGCCGATAGTTCGGATCAACACCTTACGCTTTTTGATTTGCTCGTGATAGGCGTTCAGCAATTGTAAACTGGCAACCTTCTGAGTTCGGGTCTCTTCTAGAATTTTTTTAGTGAGTTCAACCTCCTTTTGGTTGCGGTCAATCAGCTTCGATATGTCCGATTTATCCTGCGCCCAAACCGTCCAGATCCCTGTGCTAATCAGGACAACGGAAAGTATCAGTCTAAAACCCCTTTTCATATTTTGATGGAATCGAAAAGCTCACAGGACCAATGGGATCAATACTTACCGATGAGTAAGTCATGTCCAAATTGATCTTTTGCGATTGGTCGCCCGTGATCTCGATTCCTATCTTGGTAGGTAAAGATCCTGATTTTTTGATCCGTTGGAAATTATCGTAATCCACATCTGCCTCCCGGGTGTTTGTTGGATCCTTCAGCACACTGTAGCGCACCCTGAATCCTTCCGTTAGCTGGAGGGTGTTGAGGACAGATGAATCGGAATAAAGCAAATGGCCGAGACGCACATCGTCACGGGTTGATTGATAACCGGAGGGTTGATACATGGCATTGCCTACAAACAAATCCTGAAGTTGGGACAAGGTGAAGGACTGTTTGAGGTATCGCTCCATCATATTGATTCCGCCTAAATAGTACTTTCGATTAATTCGATCGATCAACTTGAACGAATCAACGGTAATCAATGCGCGGGCTACTTCAATATTGAATGCCGTTACCGATGCCCAAATCAGCGAATCGTCTATCATCTTCACGTTGATGGTGATGGACTGCTGCATGGATTTATCCTTGTAGGTTGTTTTAATCTTCAAGCTGAGTTGATCCAAATCAAAGAGATTCTTTTCCAATCGATCCGGAGCATTCTCCGTGAGACTGGTTAGGACTATGTTGCTTTCCAACGCCTTTTTCTGCGAACCACAACCCGAGTTAAACAGCAGAACAAACAGGAATCCGGATAGAAGGGCAACAAATGGTTTCAAAATGGTTAGCTATTAGAAAGTTGTTTGGCTCGTTCAATCAGCGAATTGCCCAATTCAGTTTGGCCAGTTTTAATCAATGCCATCCCATAATGTTCCATCACTTCAGGTTCGTTGGGCATCAGTTCATAGGCTTTTTTCAGGGGTACCAAGGCCTCGTCGTAACGTCCCAATAGATACAGCACCCAGCCGTGTGTATCCAAATAGGAAGCCTGTCCGGGAGCAATTTGAAGGGCCTTTTTCACCATGGTTAAGGCATCTTCCAATCGTTCATTTCGGAGGGATAGGTAATAGGAATAGTTGTTTAAAGCCAGGGCATTCTTTGGGTCGATTTCCAGCAATTCATCGTAGGCTTTATCGGACGCTGC
The DNA here is from genome assembly GCA_020635355.1 of Flavobacteriales bacterium. GTDB lineage: Bacteria > Bacteroidota > Bacteroidia > NS11-12g > UBA9320 > WGNA01. The sequence continues at coordinate 114,124 of JACJZW010000005.1, read as the reverse complement.
ATGATTTCCCAGTTCGTGATTGGCATCGGCCAGAATGGAAAGCAAATCAATCCGATCACTGGTTAGGATGCTGATTTCCAAACCATCTTCAGCCCGTGAAACGGCATCCGTGTAGTTCTCCAGTGAGAAGTTGGCGAAGGCGTTAATGATGTGCAGGAACACTTGATTGGGATAGAAACCCAATGCCGCTCTGGAGTCGGCCTCGATGTAATTCAGGTTGTCGATTTCATCATCAATGCTCAACAATTTCTGCCAAACGTTGAGCACGGAGGGATCCAATTCAACCGATCTGAGTAGACTTTGACGGGCTTCCTCAATCTTGCCGGCAGCGTAGAGGATATCGCCCTGAGCCATATAGGCGTCGCCATCGTTCGGGTGGGTTTTAACCAGTACTTCACTGAGCTCAATCGATTTCTTTCGAATGGACTCATCCGTTTTTACAAATGGGTAAAAAGTGCCCAGCACCTGAAGTTTGAGCTCAATAGCCACATCCAGATCTTCGAAGGCCTTTCGGAGATATTGGAAGGAGGTCTCTATGTCGCCCTTCTTTCGATAAATATCAGCTAAACCAAAGTAGGCAAAGCCGTTATCAGGGTCCAACGCAAGGATGGATTGATACACATCCAAGGCCTTATCAATCTGGCCAGCCCTTAAATATGTTTCAGCCAACAAGCCACGATACCGAACTTCACGTGGATTGGAATCCACTAGATTCTGCATGGTTTGAATCGCTTCCTTGGGTTTGTTGAGCTCAAAATAGAGTCGCTCCTTCTTTCGGGAGCAATCCTCGTCAATGCCAAATTTCTTCTCAAACGCGTTGAACATCTCCAATGCCAACTTCCACTCTTTGGCATTAATGAATTGATTTCCGGATTCGATGTAATTGCTGGGCCGATCAGGCTCTTGACGAGCCATCAGCTTAAACGTCTCTGCCGATTTCTTGTATTCGGCAATCTTGCTGTACGCCTGAGCCAACTGACCCATGTACCAGAAATTATATCCCGGGTTATTCAATACCGATCGCTCAGCCCAGTACACCGCATCGTGAAAATTTTGAACCGCCATATTGAGGTTCGCCAATTGATACATCACCGCGTGGCTCCTGGGGTTGATGTCAAGCGCGTCTTTGAACCGCGTGGCAGAACCCGTGTAGTCACCAACTACCTTGAGTTTTTGAGCTTCAAAGTAGAGGTTGTCGAATTGAATCTTCTCTTTATAACTGAGCGTTGATTCGGACGATTTTGGTTTTTTTCGGAATACGCCACAGGAGGAAAACAGGATGCTGATTCCTACTAAAATGGCATATACCCGAATTCGAATCATCCGTTTTTACACGTACTGTAATCGCTTAAACTCAGCTCATTGGATCCGCCATCATATACCACATGATTTCCAATCATAGAATTATTCAAGTTGGCATTGCTGATGACCGTATGGTTTTGAACGATGCTGTTGGTGATAACGGAATCGGTGATTTTGGTATTGTCACCAATGGACACAAACGGACCAACGGTAGTGTTTTTAAGTTCAACGTTGTTACCAATGAAACAAGGCTCAATGATGGTGCTGTTATCTGAAATGAGGTTAGTACCCGGTTTCAGTTCTCCGTTCAAATAGCCCAGCACCTCTTTATTGGTGGCAACCGTGGCATTTTTGTTACCACAATCCATCCAGGAGATGACCTCACCAGGGACAAACTTGAGACCGGAATTTTTCATGTTTTCCAAGGCATTGGTGAGCTGATATTCACCCTTGTCCTTGATGTCGTTATCCAATAAGTATTCAATTTCCTTTTTCAAACGATCTCCGTCCTTGAAATAATAGATGCCAATGATGGCCAAATCAGAAACAAAAACTTCTGGTTTCTCCCGGAAATCAACGATAATACCGGATTCATCCAATTGTACCACACCAAAGGCCCGGGGATCTTCTACTTTTTGAACCCAGATCATACCGTCCTGATCCGGATCAATCACAAACTCAGCACGAAACAAGGTATCCGCAAATGCTACAATGATGTTGCCTTTCAGGATGTCATGAGCACAATATACTGCATGGGCTGTTCCCAGTGCCTCATCCTGGTAGAAAATGTGGCCGGTTGCATTCAGATCTTCAGCAATTTGGAGAAGATTCTTCTCCGTTTCCTTACCGAAAGAGCGTGAGATAACAAAACCAATATTGTCGATTTTAGACCCACAAACGCGCGCAATGTCTTCCGTGAGTCGGCGAACAATCGGTTTTCCGGCAATAGGTAACAGGGGTTTTGGCGTCGTAAGGGTGTGAGGGCGCATGCGCTTACCCATACCGGCCATTGGAATAATGATGTTCATTTCCAGTTACGTAGTTTTTGATTTGGTTATTGTTTACCGGTGTGACCATAACCACCCGAACCACGCATGGTTTCGGAGAGCTGATCTACCGCTTTAAATTGAATTTGTTCGTATCGGCTAACCACCATTTGTGCGATCCGATCACCTCGTTGTACGGTCTGAGGTTCGGCACTCAGGTTAATCAGCAGTACTTTTATTTCACCTCGATAGTCTGCATCCACTGTTCCGGGGGCATTTAATACCGTTAGTCCTTGTTTAAAGGCCATGCCGGATCTGGGTCGGATTTGGGCTTCACAATCCTCCGGAAGTGCCAAAAAAATACCAGTTCCAATGAGCGCACGTTCCATGGGTTGAAGGATAACCTCCGAATCAATGGATGCCCGTAAATCCATACCGGCAGAAAGTGCGGTTTGATAATTGGGCAATTCCAATCCGGATCGGTTTATGACTTCAACAGCTCTCAATCGCAGAAATTTCCGCAAACTTAACCTTTTTTGGGTGGACCTTCGAGGAAGTAAACCACCGCTGAATAAGCGATTACGACTACTATTCCGGGTAGGATAATGGTACCCAGCCAGGCCTGCATCCATTGATTAAGCCCATATAGGATGATGGCAAAAACAATGTAGAAACCAATGATTTTCAAGTTGTACGGGATGGGATAGTGCTTTTGTCCCACGGAATAGCTCACCACCGCCATAGTCCCATAAGTAATCAACGTGGTGATGGCGGAACCAAGGATACCGATGATTGGTATCAACAGTAGGTTTAACACAATGGTAATGGCTGCTCCTATGAGGGAGATATTCCGTCCAATACCCGTGAGATTTTTCAGCTTGTACCAGATGTTCAAATTGAAGACAATGCCCAAAAAGAGGTTGGCCAGAAGTAATATTGGGACCAGCGCCCTCCATTGCGGGTGATCAAAATATTCAGGTCTGCGGATGAATAATCGCCCGAGTGGTTCAGCAAAAACACTGGTGGCCAGAAACAAGAACGCCACAACCACCACAAAGTAATGCATGATTCGTGCATAGGTTTTTTGGGGCTGATCACTTTTAGAATGTTCAAAGAAGAACGGCTCTGCCGCAAAACGGAAGCTTTGAACAGCCAGGGTGATCACAATGCTGATTTTATAGAAGGCACTGTAGACGGCAATTTCCGAATCGGCCAATTCAACCGGCAACATCTTCTTGAGTAAGATCCGATCCAGGGTTTCATTCACAATACCGGCTAATCCCACCCAAATCAAGGGACGAGCATACTGCATCATGGTCTTCCACAGGTCTCGGTCAAAGCCGTTTTGAATCCCACTGAATTGCGGAAGGAGCATCAACGTGGTTAGTCCGCTCGATAACAGGTTCGACAAGAAAATATACCCGATACCAAACTCCGAAGAATACCAGGAAACCGTTTGACCTGCAGCAATCATACGTGGAATGACGATGAGGAATAGCAGGTTAAAGCCAATGTTTAGTGCAATGCCGGCTAGCCGGATGATGCCAAATCGGGCCGAGTGATTGGAAAATCTCAACCAGGCGAATGGAAGGGCGTTGATGGCGTCCAATGCCAGGATGAAGACAAATAGAACCACAAAATGCGATTGGTCCGGATATTCCAGAAAGTTGGCAATTTGTTGCCGGGAAAGGATGCCCACAACAACAAACAGGGCTGAGGTAGCCAGAATAGAACGAATTCCGGTAGAGAAAACCACCTTGGGATCCTGGTTTCTCGAAAAATTAAAAAAGGCCGTTTCAAATCCGTATGTAAGAACCACGATTGCAAAGGCCACCAACGCATAGTACACACTAACAACGCCGTATTGTTCTAGCGAGAAAACACTGGTATAGAGCGGTACCAACAGAAAATTTAAGAATCTACCCAGACTATGAGTGATCCCGTAAATAGCCGTATCGGATGCTAGTTTTTTAAGGGGTGAAGCCACGACCTTGCGAAGATAGATTGAAACCGTGCGGGAGCCCGGTTAAGTATCAACATCAGCCGGAGAATCGACCTATCTGCGGACAGAATAGATGAGTTCGTCTTCCAGCCGATGGTTTTTCAGAATGGTATCCTTCAATCGGATTTCCAATTGAAAACCGGCTTCTTCCAATGCTCGCTGCGATCCAACATTGGACCCAAAGGGTCTGGCGAAAATTCGTGAAATATCCAGTTGTTCGAATCCCAGTTTCACCATTTGTTGGATGGCAGACGTCGCAATCCCTTTATGCCAGAATGGTTCCGCTACCCAATAGCCGAGTTCCGCACTGGGCGAAAAAATGTCCATAAGTGGATGAAGCCCAATGGCACCCACAAACCGGTCGTTAAATCGAATACATCGTAACACAGCCGAGGAATTCTTTAATGCCCGATCGATGTACATCTCAGCATGCTCTAGTGTATAGGGATGCGGAAAAGCGTCAGTAAGATTTTGGGCAATCTTCGGATTATTGGCATATTCGGCAAGAAGTGGAGCATCTTCCACCGCCCATATATCCAGTTGAATGGTGTGTTGAGTCATCCCGTCAAAACTACGGTTCCTCAAGGGACAATGGGCGTGTAGAATTCCGTTTTTACATATCGCATGATACGACCCCAGGATGGATCTTCTGTGTAATTGAACGTGAAGTTGAGCGAAAAGGATTGAGGGGCAATTTTTAAGTAGGCCGTTGTTTTAGATGGATCCCGGACATACCACCACATCGTGAAGTGCCCATCCTGTATAAGGTGTCCCAAAAAATGAGAGGGAGCAGATTGCTCAAAAAGGGTTTTGAGGACTTTTTCAAATTCATAGGCGCGGCATAATTCCGCATCTTGCGGTAAACCCAGCTCAGATAAGTAGTTTGGGTTCATGGATACATCTACCTTCAGCAGGTACGGAAAAAAGTGTTTGCGGGAGTAATCTTCGTACGCCTGATTGAGAATTCCGATTGAGGGCATACCTCCGGGCTGCAACGCCCTGATTCGGATAAAATGTTCTGGTAAAACATCAACAATTCCGTCCCAGGTTGGGCGAATGATACCTCTAAGTTGGTCAATAATAGCTTTCATGGTTGGTAAAGGTATTGGGCAGGGAACGGATTAAAAATTGGGTCAACGAAAAGCCGTCGGATTAATCACCCAACGCTGAAAAATTTCTCCGAACGCGTTGTTTTTCCCTCCCAACGCTTAATTGGATAGTAGAATCATGTGCTGATAATCACCCAAATCGGTCTGAATTCGAATGACATACGCACCCGGTTGAAGGTGTTGGGTTGATAGCGTGGATCCAAAACCGGAACGGATGATTTGTCCCCTGCAATCGCACAGCGAATTGGAGAGAATACGAACAGGAAGGTCGATGTTAATGGTCTCACCAATACCAGCCGGATTCGGATAAATATTCGGTGGATTCACCGTTAAGCGATGATTCGCGGAGGTTGTAGATCGATCAAACTTGAGGTGCTTTACCCCGGTCCAATTCGACGTAAAGGGGACAAGGGTGCAGATATAAGCCAAATAGACATTATTGTCATAGATGGACAAACCCCATGTCCCGATATTATTTGCAATTCCGCCATAGGTGGAGCATGAATCCGGATGAGTTGGATCCGATACGTCTATCACCATTAAATCACTTTTACCCGTAGAAACAAAAAGCTTCTGTTCCAGGGTATCCATTCGAACTTCATTGACGTGTCCGTTGCTGGAGAACCAGTTGAGCGGACTTTCATGACATTTCCAGGGGTTCCACCAGGATACCTGAGTAATGCTGGTGGTGTCTGAAACATCCAATACCTCCATACCACAATAATCCACGCCACAAAAAAGGTACTTGCCGTACTTGACTGCGTTATTGTAGGCTCGAGGTTTTTTATTCATAACCGGATTGGAATATCGACCCGTTTCTCTGGGTTTGGCTGGATTGCTCACATTGATTATTCGAATTCCACCGGCGTCATAACTCAAATAGATAACATCGTTTTCCAACACCATCCCACGGGCATTGATTTTGGTAGAATCCGGAGGCGAGTCAGGGAAGTTTAGATTGGGAACAAACTGGCTGATCAGTTGAATATTGGAGGGATTGGAAATATCGAGAATGAATATGCCGTGTGAGAATGCAGCGAGATAAGCAGTTGAGCCGTGCACCACTACTTGAGATGCGCCCTCGGTTCCGGCGGAATGCTTCCATAGGCCGTTTACAGAGGGTTTTTCCGGATTGGAGATGTCAACAATGGCCATTCCGGAAGCCTCCTTGGTAGAGAAAAAATTTCCAAGAGCCAGGTACAATTTCTCACCATAATGAGAAACGCCCATGACTTCCAACTTATCGAATGAGTCAATGGGTAATTGAGCTACTTTCCGGGGATCCTTAGCCGATAGATCGTGGATGACTAATCCAGCCGATTTATTGGCAACATAGAGATAAGGCTTTCCGTTGAGATCGGCGGTGAGAGTCATCACCTGATCGGCACATTTACCGGCTATATCGTTTTGAAGTTGAAGATTGAGGGAGTCGCATGCGGTTTGAGCATTTGCGTACTGAGTGGAGAGAATGGCCAAAAGAAGCAGCCATTTAATGAACAAGACGTGTTGAATTTGCCGCCGCATAACGTGAAGATACACAATTCGAATCGCATGAACGGATTTTAAACTTAGCGAAAATTGGATGGGACGCGAATAGATTCTAACGGGATGGCCTTGAGAGGAGCGTACATTTTGAACGTGTAGATGAGGAGTCAATGAAATATTGACACGAAACCGTGATCTACATGATGATGGGTGAAGGAAGAAATTTGGTCAATGGACGAAAAAGAAGCGGTGATTCGAATGGAGAGATCGGGAACTTGGAGGATATCCGAGACTTTATCAGATGGTGTGAGTAGCGTGTAAGTGAGTAAACACTTTTTGATACAATTCCTGATAATGTCTCAGCAAACTGGTTATCTGAGTGGGGTATAGCGAATCGGCATGCACAAAATACCCGGTAGTGGTTAACCAGATCGTGAGTGCTTCCGTTCCCGGATTCGGGAAACCCATTTGACGTAAGGAGGTCTCAGTTACTTCGATAAAATGTTGGAACACGGATGATTGATGAAAGGAAGGCATCAACTGGTGGTGTCCGTATCTCAAGGAGAAGTATAGATTCCAGAAGTTATTGAAGGTCTGATAGTTATTCTTGGGCCATTCCAGGATGGCCTCCAATCTTTTAATTGGGATTTCAATGGATTCCAATTCATTTAAGGTGCGGTGAATGCGTTTTTCCTCTCGTTCAATTACGGCCACCAAGAGGGTCTTTTTGTCGGTGAAATGCTTAAAAATTAGTCCTTCACTGGTGCCTGCTTGAATAGCGATGGATTTCGTTGTGGTGGCATGAATACCGTTTTCGCCAAATAACAGCAAAGCCGCATCCAAAATCTTCGTTTTTTTATACATAAAAAGTGTGTACTCACTCCAAAGATCTCAATTTTCATTTTACGAGGTGGTACCTCACGCAGGTCTCTTTTCACACTCCGGAGCATTAGCGTCCTTTTTAGTACGTTTGATACCGTTGATTTACGCCTATGAAACTGCTCAATTTCCGGATATCACTTATCCTCACTTTGATTTTTATCGCATTCAATCATCTGGCATGCGGACAAGCATGGACGTCGCTCAAGGAGGTGCCGGTTAAACTATCGTTTCCGGTAGTGGTAGAGCTTAATGGTGACATTCATGTCATTGGCGGTGGTGGTCCGGATGGTGCAACGGATATCCATCTGAGGTACACCATCAACACGGATTCCTGGGATACACTGGCTCCCGTTCCATACAAAGCTCAACAGCCCAGTGGGGTTTCAATTAATGGTGGCATTCACTACTACGGTGGTGGATATCCCAACACGGGATCACCGCTGAAACTGCATTATCGGTATGATCCTGCTTCAAATACCTGGAGCCGACTCCCGGATTTGCCCATCAATCGGGCCATTCACGTGTCGCAGGTAGTGGGCGACAGTATCTTCATTATGGCGGGTCAACCGGAAAAGACACGTGTAGACATTTACCGAACTACCGATAGTACCTGGCATTCACCGGGAGCTCTGCCGGACGTCCATGTTTGGTACGGTGCCCTGGCTCGGTACAGAGATGATATCTATCGGTTTGGAGGAGGTGGGTTTGCCGCGCCAACATCGAATGCGCATCGGTACAGGCCGAAAACGAACCAATGGACAACAATATCCTCACTAACTATGGGGTTACACGCGGCTTCGGCAGCAACCATGGGTGATAGTATTTACATCGTAGGAGGTTTTTCAGATTTAAAGTATCTGACCCAGTGTTTGGTCTACAATCCTATGACGGATCAATACGGGAAAGGTCCATCGCTTCCCGTTGAACGGAGCTATCATGCCGTGGTGCGGGTAGGTTCTTGTTTGTACTCCGTAGGTGGAAATAACAACCCGGATAATGTTGGAACCTCATTGATCAGACATTGTCAGGGAGATGCGTTTACCAACTCGGGCGTGCACACGATGGAGGCTGCATCAATAGACGTTAGACAAACGATAGATGGTGAAATCTTGTTGATTTCGGAGGGAGTTAATTCACCCCTAAACCTTCGGGTATATTCCCTTGATGGTAAACAAATCTGGCAAGATGTAATCCTTCCAAATCAACCAATTTCACCTGTAAATCTGCCTGAAACCATACATCCCGGAATCTATGTTCTTTCAATTGAACAAGATGGAATGGGGTATAAAACAAAACTGCACCTGAGATAACCCGGGTGCAGTTCTGAGCATTATGTAACAACTTCTTAGCTGCAACCGAGGGAATTCCCACAGTTGAGGCATTTGTAACAAGTTCCACTTCGAAGTGTCAAATGACCGCAGATATTACATGCTGGAGCGTCGCTCTGCATATTCTGCATCATCTTATCGCTGGCTGATTCCTGTGCCATTCGTACCTTAAAGGGTACCATCTTTTTCTCTGCACCACCGGTTGCAGGAACGGCTGCAGCCTGCGGAACAACGGTTGGGGCTGTTCGTGAGGCAGCTGGCGTAATGGAATCCTGAATGGTCTCGGTTGGAGGTACTTGTACCAAATCCACCCGATTCAAATATTCGAATCCGAGTAATCGGAAAATGAAATCGATGATGGAGGTCGCATTCTTGATGTTATCGTGTCCCTCCACATAGCCTGATGGTTCAAACTTGGTAAAGGTGAATTTGTCAACGAATTCACGCAACGGCACTCCATACTGTAAGCCAATGGAAACGGCAATGGAGAAACAGTTCATCAGGGAGCGGAAGGTTGCTCCTTCCTTGTGCATATCAATGAAGATCTCACCCAATCTGCCGTCGTTATACTCACCTGTTCGGATGAAGAGTGTTTGACCACCAACTTTGGCCTTTTGAGTGAAGCCAGTACGTTTATTCGGTAGTTTTTTGCGCTCTACGATGGTGGACAGCTGCATCTGGAAGGTGGTGTCGTGCGATTCATCAATGATCTTTTTCGCGGCATCCAATACCATATCTGGGGTGATCTGATCCAGCGTGTAGCTTGCCTTATCGCCCAATACTTCTTCCAGTTTTTCGCTCACCACTTCTTCCGTTGTGGTCTCTTTCGATTTTTTCTTGTCGCTCTTGTTGGACAACGGTTGTGAAAGTTTACAACCATCGCGATACAATGCGTTAGCTTTCAATCCAAGTTCCCAACTCAATTGGTAGCAGGATTTGATGTCATCAACATTGGCCTCATTTGGCAGGTTGATGGTTTTAGAAATCGCACCGGAAATAAATGGTTGGGCAGCTCCCATCATTCGAATGTGGCCGTGAGCATGAATGAATCGTTCACCTTTGGTACCACATCGGTTTGCGCAATCAAATACCGGTAGGTGTTCTTCTTTCAGGTAAGGGGCACCTTCTACGGTCATGGTTCCACACACATAATCGTTTGCCTCCTCAATCTGCTCATCGCTAAAGCCAAGGGCTTCAAGCATATTGAACGATGGATCTGAATAGGTTGCTTCGTCAAATCCAAGTCGTTCCATGGTTTCCTGACCAAATGTCCATTGATTGAATACAAATCCAATCTCAAACGCACTGGCCAGACCAGCTTCAATGGCTTTCAGATCGGTGTCATTAAATCCAACGGCCTTCAAGGTTTTATGATTGATGGATGGGGCACCCTTCAGTGTGCCATATCCTTTGGCATAATTCACAATTGCCTCAATCTCTTCAGATGAGTATCCCAAATTCTTCAACGCTCCAGGAACGGATTGATTCACAATCTTGAAGTATCCACCACCACTCAATTTTTTGAATTTAACCAAGGCGAAGTCTGGCTCAATTCCAGTTGTATCGCAATCCATGACCAGACCAATGGTTCCGGTTGGAGCAATTACCGTGGTTTGTGCGTTGCGATATCCATACTTTTCACCAAGCATCACTGCCTGATCCCAGGAATCACAAGCTGCAGTAAGCAGATAATCCGGACAGAATTTTGGGTCGATGCCTACGGGTTTAATGCTCAGGTTTTCATATTCTGTTGCATTGTAGGCAGCGTATCGATGATTGCGCATCACACGCATCATGTCTTCTTTGTTTTTCTCGTACTCGCGGAATGGTCCAAGATGTTGAGCCATTTCTGCTGATGTTGCATACGAGGTTCCGGTAAGAATAGCGGTAATGGATCCACAAATGGCGTTGGCTTTTTCGCTGTCGTATGGAATACCAGCCAACATCAATACGGAACCGAGGTTGGCATACCCCAAGCCCAACGTTCGGTAGGCATAGGATAGTTCTGCCACTTCCTTTGATGGGAACTGAGCCATCAATACGGAAATTTCGAGTACTACGGTCCATAGTCGGGTCGTGTAACGAATGGCATCAACATCAAATTCCAAGGTATCGGTGTCGAAGAAATGTCGCAGGTTCAACGATGCCAGATTACACGCGGTATTATCCAGGAACATGTATTCTGAACACGGATTTGATGCGTTAATACGGCCGCCTTGTGGACAGGTGTGCCACTCATTAATGGTGGTGTCAAACTGTACTCCTGGATCGGCACAAGCCCAGGCTGCATAGGAAATATCATCCCATAGTTTTTGAGCGGGAATGCTTTTCATGACAGATCCATCGGTTCGTGCAATCAAATCCCAATCGCCACCTGTTTTAAGGGCTTCAAAAAACTTGTTGGGGATTCGAACAGAGTTATTGGAATTTTGACCGGATACGGTTTGATACGCTTCGCCTTCATAGTCCGATGCGTAGCCGTGATCAATTAATGCCGCTACTTTCTTCTCTTCGTCTTTTTTCCAGTTGATGAACAACTCAATTTCCGGGTGATCCAAATCAAGCGTAACCATTTTGGCTGCTCTACGGGTTGTACCACCTGATTTGATGGCTCCTGCTGCCCGATCGCCTATTTTTAGGAATGACATCAAGCCACTTGACGTTCCGCCTCCGGATAATTTTTCACCGGCACCACGTATATATGAGTAATTGGTTCCAACACCGGAACCGTATTTAAAGATACGTGCTTCACGAACCCACAAATCCATGATGCCGCCTTCGTTTACCAAGTCATCATTAACAGACAGGATGAAGCAGGCATGAGGTTGAGGGCGTTCGTACGCCGAGGTGGATTTTTTCAATTCACCCGTTTCGTGATCACAGTAATAATGTCCTTGTGGCTTTCCGGTAATGCCATACGTATTATGCAACCCGGTATTAAACCACTGCGGAGAATTAGGTGCTGCATGTTGAGCCGTGATGCTGTATACCAATTCATCATAGAATATTTGAGCATCCTTGGCAGTTTTGAAATAATTATACTGCTGTCCCCAGGTCTTCCAGCAATCGGCCAATCGATGTGCCACCTGTTTGATGGAACTTTCAGAACCGGTTGATCCATCTTCCTGCGGAACTCCTGCCTTACGGAAATATTTTTGTGCGAGGATGTCGGTAGCCACTTGAGACCATGCTTTTGGAACCTCTACCTCGTCCATTTTAAATACATAGTCGCCCTGTGGGTTTTTAATAACGGATGTACGCAGTTCGTAGTCAAACTGATCGCTTGGGTGAGTTCCGTCTTTAGTGAAAAATCGTTTGAATGTGAGGCCTTTAGATGGGTTTTGCGTCGTTTTCTTTTGGCTCATGATGCAGTGTTTTACCGGTGAAAATTCGTTGTGGGTTTCTATCAAATACGCCCAAAAAATATTGGGGGGTTTTTTGGTCAAAAGTATAGGGTGAGGTCGTCACCATTTTACTCCGTTTTTCCACATGGATTTTGATTCGTACGTAAATTCGGACTTGCTGGTGTTGATAACAATTCGTTCACATTTTGCCCACTTTTGGATGGTTTTTCTCTAACGTTTTGACAACCAAACAGATGCTTGGATTACATGGCTTAGACATTTAACTGACAGTTTTTGGGTCGATGCGAATCCGATAATCAAATCGTCCAGGCAGATAATTCGGTCTCCTTTGCTCGTTTATCCCTTTCTTTGCAAGGCTTATGAACACGTTGATTTATCAGGAGTTGATCAGACGCCGGACCAGGGATGAAAAATCGCTGGCGGTGCTGATAGATCCCGATAAGTCCGGCGAAGCGCATCTGAGACGATTGCTGTCTGAAAGCAATCTTCCACACATCGATTTCATTTTTGTTGGGGGAAGTTTATTGACCTCGGGAAATATGCACGATACGGTGTGTACAATTCGATCCATCTGTACGAAACCCATCGTCATTTTTCCGGGTGATGCCAATCAAATTGATTCGGAAGCCGATGCGATCTTACTGCTGTCTCTTATTTCCGGAAGAAATCCGGAGCTGCTGATAGGCAAGCATGTTACATCGGCCATCCACCTGAAACGATCCGGACTCGAAATCATCTCCACGGGTTATATGCTAATTGATGGAGGAGTAGAAACAACCGCCTCCTATGTAACCGGCACGTCGCCGTTGCCGTCCAACAAACCGGGCATCGCGGCTATGACTGGCCTGGCAGGGGAACAACTTGGATTAAAGGTGCTTTACATGGACGCCGGCAGCGGTGCACGCGAACCGGTACCCGCCAGTCTCATTCATGCAGTCCGATCTCAGGTATCTATCCCCATTATTGTTGGTGGGGGAATTCGGAATAAAAAGGGAATTCTGGAAGCCTGGAATGCAGGGGCGGATGTCGTGGTTATTGGCAATGCCCTGGAGGAAAATCCAGAATTGCTGCCTCAATTGCGAGCTGAACTGATCGGCTCTGCTTGAACCGATCCCTCTGATCCGGCGCTCTTCTTTAATCGGATAGCCAGACTATAGGCAATCATCAATATAGCGGGTCCAACAAGGTACGGCAGATGATGCTCCCATTCATACAACGCACCGCCGATAATAGGTCCGATTACCCTACCCAATGATCCGAATGACTGGTTCAATCCGGTAGTGCGGCCAACTTCATGTGGTTCGCAGTACTGGGTAATCATCGATAAAAGGGAAGGCCCTATGAATCCATTTGCCAGGGCAATAAGCAGCAGGGCAACCAATTGCCAGGGTATGAATAGGTCGTCCTGGAGAAAGGGCATCGCCAATAACCCAATGGCCAGCAGCATCACCCCAATCACCAGCATGCGATTCTCCCCGAACTTCTTCTTGAACAAACCGATCAACGTAGCCTGGACGATGGCACTGCACACTCCAATGTACATGAAGACCAAACCGATTTCCTGCTCATTGTAAAAGCTGTATTGTTCCCATAATAACACGGCGGTTACCTGCATCATGGAAAAGGCGGTGATGAAAATAAAATTCACCACAAATAGCTCCCGGATCATCGGTTTCCGCAATTCGTCACGAATGGATTTAAGTACGTTGTAATTAAACGCCGCTTCCCGATTTTTATCCTTGAGTGATTCGGGTAGAAAGATGTACGCCAGGATAAAGTTGATGCCGGAGAAGGATGCCGCCAGATAGCCCATTACCTCCAAACCGTATTCGGCTTTTACAAATCCGCCCAGAGGCGGCCCTGCAATAAATCCCAATCCGAACGCCGCACCAATTAGTCCCATCCGTTTGGCGCGATCTGCCGGTGAGGTCACATCGCCAATATAGGCTTGTGCTGCTCCAATATTGGCCGAACCAATCCCGGAGAATACCCTCGACAGAATTAAAATCCAAAGAAAATGGGCCTGGGCAAAAATCAAATAGGCCGTTGCCGTAATCAGAATGCTGGTAAGAATGATGGGGCGTCTTCCGTACCGATCGCTCAAGGTTCCCCAAAAGGGCGAAAAGGCAAAATTCATCAGGGCATAAATGGCCGCAATCAAACCAATCTGACTTTCGGATGCACCCAAATCCTGAGCAAGTGTGGGAAGAATTGGGATAATCAACCCGAAACCCAACAGGTCAAGAAACACGGTAAAAAACAGAACTCCTAATGCCTTCTGACTCTTCATTTCGGGCACAATGATACAACTATATGCCGGTGTGGTGATGTTAATTCGATGGGCGGTCAATCTTGCATATTCGTAGGATTGACGTAGCTTAGCCCCCTAAATTCTCAGGTTCTTGAAAATAGGTGTATTGAAAGAATCCCGTCAGGGAGAAAAACGTGTGGCACTGAGCCCACAAGCGGTCAAACAATTGGTTCAAAAAGGACATTCCATCCTGGTGGAAAAAGGCGCTGGAGAGCGTTCTGCCTTTACCGATGCCATGTATCTGGATGCTGGTGCCGAGGTGGCGGAAGCCGGGGCGGTATTTTCATCCGATATTTTGGTGAAGGTTAACCCGTTCAACAACGATGAAGTAGATCAGATGAAGGAGGGTCAGGCGACCTTCTCTTTGCTGTATCATATGGTTAATGCCGACCTGGTTCAGAAACTGAACGGAAAAGGGGTTTCGGCATTTTCTATGGATGCCATTCCTCGAATCAGCCGTGCACAAAGTATGGACGTACTGAGTTCCCAGAGCAATTTGGCTGGTTACAAAGCCGTGTTACTGGGAGCGAATGAAATGACCAAAATTTTCCCAATGATGATGACCGCAGCTGGAACGGTAATTCCGGCCAAGGTCTTAATCTATGGTGTGGGTGTGGCCGGACTTCAAGCCATTGCCACGGCTAAACGATTGGGGGCCGTTGTAGAAGCAACCGACGTACGGCCTGAAACCAAAGAACAAGCCGAATCACTTGGGGCGAAGTTTATCGTTGTAGAAGGAGAAACGGAGTCGGAAGGAGGATACGCCAAGGAGGTGACGGATGAGTACAAACGCAAACAAAAGGAAGCCGTCAATAAATCTCTTTTTGCCGCTGATTTGGTCATTACCACCGCGTTGGTCCCTGGACGGAAAGCACCGGTTTTGATTGATGAAGATCAGGTGAAACAAATGAAATTTGGTTCCGTGATAGTGGATATGGCCGCTGAACAAGGTGGTAACTGTACCCTGGCAGAAGCGGGCAAAATCGTTGAAAAACACGGTGTTCGCATCATGGGATTGGAAAATCTGCCCAGTATGTTGGCTACCAATGCCAGTGAGCTCTATGCCAAGAACCTCACCACGTTTCTGGATCACCTCATTAAGGACGATGCCTTTCAATGGGATTTGGAGGAGGAAATAACCGATGGAACTCTAATTTGTCATCAAGGACAAATTCGCAAAAGCTAACTAACCCAATTTCGTACAACTAAGTATTAATACCCTTTCGAATGAATGAAGCAATAGCCTTTCTATTTGAAAACATCCAGATGATCTACATTCTGGTGTTGATGATCTTCGTGGGCGTGGAAGTCATTGGCGGTGTTCCGTCGGTGTTACACACTCCACTGATGTCCGGAGCCAACGCCATACATGGTGTGGTAATCGTTGGTGCCATTCTGGTGATGCTTAATGCCGAACCGGATAATATTTTGGCCCTTTCCCTGGGTTTTGTGGCTGTGTTACTCGGTACGCTCAATGTGGTGGGCGGCTTTGTGGTAACAGACCGTATGTTGGATATGTTCAAAAAGAAACCCGGTAAAAAGTAAGCGCTATGTTGAATCACTGGTTAGAAATAATTTACCTCATTGCTTCGATCACCTTCGTAGGTGGATTGAAATTGCTGGGTAATCCGGAATCAGCCCGTCGGGGTAACTTGATTGCCGCCTTCGGAATGACCCTGGCCATTATTGGTACGCTCACCCTTCATGGTCGGGAAGTGGAAACACTGGTCTACGTACTCATCTTCGCCGCCATTGCAATCGGAACTGTGATTGGTTGGCTAACAGCCAAAAAGGTTCAGATGACCAAGATGCCAGAATTGGTATCGCTGTTTAACGGTATGGGCGGAGCTTGTGCGGCTTTGATTTCCCTTATTGAATTTGAGCATAACGTGGGTGACGGCACTAAGATTGGTATCATACTCGCCGGAATGATCATCGGATCGGTTTCCTTCTCAGGGTCGATGATTGCCTTCGCCAAACTCAATGGTACGCTCAATAAATCAATCCGAATTCCAGGCTACAACATGATCAACAACCTCATCCTGGTTGGATTAGTGGTATTTGCCACCTACATGGTGATGTCTGGTTCTGAAAGCACCACACTGGCCTACGTTCTGTTTGCCTCAGCACTGATCTACGGTATTCTCTTCGTAATCCCGATTGGTGGGGCGGATATGCCGGTGGTTATTTCTTTATTGAACTCCTTTACCGGTTTGGCTGCTGCCTTCGGTGGATTCCTTTACGGCAATATGGTTATGCTTACCGGGGGTATCCTGGTTGGCTCGGCCGGTACCATTCTCACACTTGCAATGTGTAAGGCGATGAATCGCCCATTGAGTAATGTGATTTTTGGGGCCTTTGGCGATGGCGCTGCCACCACTGGTGGTGGAGGCGGAGGCGTTCAGGGCAGTGTTCGGGAAGTTTCGGTTACGGATGTAGCGGTTCTTATGAACTATTCGCAGCGTGTCGTAATTGTTCCCGGATATGGTTTGGCGGTTGCTCAGGCTCAACACGTCATTCACGAATTGGAAGAATTGCTGGAGTCACGAGGTGTTCAGGTTAAATATGCCATTCACCCGGTTGCCGGGAGGATGCCGGGACACATGAACGTGTTACTGGCCGAATCCAATGTGGCGTATGAAAAATTGGTTGAGATGGAAGACATCAATCCGGAATTTCCTCAAACGGATGTTGTTCTGGTACTTGGGGCCAATGACGTGGTAAACCCTGCTGCTCATAATGATCCATCCAGTCCAATTTACGGCATGCCTATCCTGGATGTTGAAAATGCCAAACAGGTGATCGTAAACAAACGAAGCATGAAACCGGGATACGCCGGAATTGAGAACGAACTCTTTTTCAATCCTAAAACCGGGATGTTATTCGGAGACGCAAAAGATGCTATTCAGAAGGTCTTGAACGAGATCAAGAATATGTAATCTGTGTTGGCACATTTCACCGTATGGGCTGACGAGCGTCATGTGACCCGGGTTCGCTTTTGTTGAACTTGCGGTACCATGTCAACGGAATCTTCTTCTTTAAAACAGAAATTCACCCACCATCTTTTGGATGATGTTCAAGCATTGGAGCACATGCTGAACATGAATCTGCTGGAATCGGGTGTTACGCGCATCGGGGCCGAACAAGAGTTCTGCACCATGGACTATCATCAGCGGCCACTGATGATTTCATCGCAAATGCTGGATCAACTTCAGGACGGCAGGTTTACCACCGAACTCGCAAAGTTTAATCTGGAAGCCAATCTCACACCGCTGGAGTTAAAAGGTCGATGTTTTTCCAATTTGGAACGCGAACTCATCTACCTGCTGACCTGCGCCAATAAGGCGGCTCATGGTTTGGGAGGCAAAATCATTCTGACCGGAATTGTCCCTACCATCCGGCAGTCTGATCTGGTGATCGAAAATATGACGGAGAAGGATCGGTATCATCAATTAAATAAGGCACTTCTGGATGCACGTGGTAGCCACTTCAAGTTTCATATTCACGGCGAAGACGAACTCATTCACACGCATGATTCGGTACTCTTTGAGTCGTGTAATACCAGCTTTCAAGTGCATTATCAACTCCAGCAAACCGATGCCCTGGATCGGTATAACTGGTCTCAATTTATTGCAGCACCGGTTTTAGCAGCGGCGGTAAATTCACCATTTTTTATGGGTAAACGGCTTTGGTCTGAAACGCGTATTGCCCTGTTTCAACAATCAACCGACACCCGAAAATCGTCTAACCCATTGCGTAAGGAGGTGAGTCGTGTCCACTTTGGCAACGGTTGGCTTACCGGTGAAATCATCGACATTTACCGGGAGATTACCAGTCGGTTTCCTGTTTTACTTCCGCTGGAAATTGAAGAAACATCAACGTCTGCCCTGGAAAAGGGATCTATCCCAAAATTGAAGGCGCTTGGTACACACAACGGAACGGTTTATCGCTGGAATCGACTTTGTTACGGCACCACAGAGGGCAAGCCTCATCTGCGTATAGAAAATCGATATTTACCCTCCGGACCAACCATTGTGGATGAGGTGGCCAATGCGGCTTTCTGGACGGGGCTTATGCACGGGATGCCCGGCAACGCAGCACAACTGGTGGCGTCTCACTCTTTTGAAGATGTACGATCCAACTTTTTCACGTGCGCAAAAAATGGCTTAAATGCTCAAATCACCTGGCAAGGGGCCCGAGCTGTTCCCGTTGGACAAATCATTCTAAATGAACTTCTTCCCATGGCCGACAAAGGGTTGAAGCTGGCCGGGGTACATGCCACCGATCGGTCTAAATACCTCGGTATCATTCGGGAACGCGTGGAATCCGGAATTACGGGCTCATCGTGGATGCGCGATGCCTACAAAAAGCTGAAATCTTCCGGTGTTCGGGATGATGCGGTGATGGTCTCTATTACAGAGGGTATTTATCAACGTCAAAAAACCGGAACGCCTGTTTCGCAATGGTCCGAAATCAACGCCGCTGAGGGCGATAGCTGGGAGAGTAAATACAAATATGTTTCGCAGATAATGACCGGTGACCTGATTACGGTTCAGGAAGATGATTTGATTGAATTGGCGCTGAACATTCTGCAATGGAGTAATATCCATAACCTCCCGGTGGAGGATAAGTCCGGCCGACTAATTGGCTTGATCTCTTCGGACAATGTTCTCAGAACCCTGGTTGAAAAACGATGGGATGGAATTTCGGGTAAGGTGGTGGGGGATCTCATGCTGCGCGATGTTCCTACTATTTCACCGGATGCGCTGTCCACCGAGGTTTATAACTACATGATGCAATCGGAATTGGATTGTCTGCCGGTGGTACAACATGATCAATTGGTTGGCATTGTTACCCGACAGGATTTTGCCCATTTACTCGGATTCTTCATTCATTCCACCAGCTGACACACCTGTTCATGGATAGATTAATTGGGAAGATTGAGGGAGATGGAGCCGTAACGGTGGTTTTTACAGCGGCTATTCACGGTAATGAGCCATCGGGATATCATGCACTTAAACGTTTATTTGACGGTTATTCGGGTGAATCAATCCAAGGTTCGGTCTATGGCTTGATTGGTAACGTCGGTGCATTTGAACAGGATGTTCGCTTTTTGGAAAAGGATCTGAATAGGATTTGGACCGTGGATGCCGCTCAAGAAATAGAAGCGGGGACCAAAACCCTGAGCACTACGTTCGATGAAGATCGGGAACAGGTTGAATTGTATGCTCAGGTAAAGGAAATTATGTCACAGGCAGAGGGAGAATTAATCTTCGTGGATCTGCACTCAGTCTCCTCGGAAACCTGCCCATTTATCACGATAAATGACACGCTTCGCAATCGGAGATTATCAAAGAAAATAGGAGTCCCCATTGTTTTGGGATTGGAGGAATATATACGGGGTTCCTTTTTGAATCGGGTAAATCGATTGGGATATACGGCCATTGGCTTTGAGGGAGGAAATCACCGAGCCGCTAATACCGTTCAAAATCAATATGCATTTATCCACCTCATCCTTCAGTACACGGGGGTGATGAATCTTTCACATCAGGACCTTCAACACCATCACAATCAATTGAGTTCGTCATTGAAATCCTCCTTTTACGAAGTGCGATTCCGACAAGTTATCGAACCGAAGGAGGTGTTTGTAATGGAGCCGGGATATGCCAATTTTGATTTTATTGAGGTGAACGAACACCTGGCCCGACTGAATAATTCCCCGGTTGCTGCACCGTTTCGAGGTCGCATTCTGATGCCGTTGTATCAACCTAAAGGCAATGACGGATTTTTCATTGTTCGACCCATTTTAGGCGTGGCATTGTGGTTATCAGCTCGATTAAGGAAGTTGCCGTGGTCGCCTCTCCTGCGTTGCCTACCGGGCGTGCGACGCGTGCAAAATCGTCCGGGTAGGTTACAGGTCAATCGGCGTATAGCCAGATTCTTAGTGATACCCCTTTTCCATCTGTTGGGGTTTCAATGCCGACATCAAACTCAGGATTATCTCGTGTTTGATCCGAGGGAAATCAATCCGGTATAAAAAAAGAAACCCGGAAGTTGCCTTCCGGGTGAAAAGAGAAGTTGATGGTCCGAAACCTATTTCTTCAATAGATCACGGATTTCAGTAAGCAAATCAGTTTCCGACGGTCCTGCTGGTGCTGGCGCAGGTGCCGGTTCTTCTTTTTTCTTCATGCGATTCATACCCTTAATCACCAGGAACAGTGCAAAAGCAATAATCAAAAAGGAAATCACTGCATTTACAAACAGTCCATAGGCCAATACAACACCTCCAGCCTCACGGATAGAAGCAACTGATGTCATGTCCACTCCCTCTGTAACGGCCGGATCCTGGAGGATAACAAACAGATTGGAGAAGTCCGGACTGCCGAAAAGCATCGACAATAACGGAGTGAAAATGTCGGCAACAAATGACGATGATACCGTACCAAACGCCGCACCGATGGCAATACCAACGGCCATGTCAACCAAGTTACCCTTGGCGGCAAACTCTTTAAATTCTTTTATCATTCCCATGATTCAAACACTTTAGGTAGGACTAAAATAGAAGTCCCGTGTCCGTGGGTAGTCAAAAAGTTTTACACCGAATGTGTATCAGTTGGACGAAATAAGATTCAGGAATTCCTGTGATAGTGCATTCCGATTCAAGTAGATGCTCACCGTTTTCATCTTGAAGTAGGCTTCAGACATCAGTAGGTAGCCATCCCAACCAGGCTTGGTTCCCCAAGAATTCTTAACCAAATAGAATGTTCGTCCATCGCTGTGCTTCACCAATCCGGTGATGTGCATTAAATGATCGTCGGTGGTGTGGAGGTTGTCGAACTCTTTTTGTCTATCCATTTGATTTATAGCAGGTTCCTGGCATTTCAACGGATCGTTTTTCAAAAGGGTCGTGTCTTCACAGAGCACGGCATACCCGGTTCGGCCTAAAAATCCCGTTTCGCTTACATCGCCATCCCACTCGATGCTCATTCCCTGAGAAAGGGCGTGATTGACAATGGATACCAGGTCATCTATCTTAGTGTTGAAATATGTTCCGTCACTAAAATTATCGGGAACCTGAACCACAACGAATTGATGTAAGGGTTGGTGTGCAAAAGATGTAAATCCAACGTAGTCGCCCATGTTGAGTTTCAATACGTCCCGTGTGAAGGTGGCGGGGGTGTAGGATTTGCCTTCATAGGTAAAGGACGAAGGCACGGTTCCGAGATACGAATCCAGCAATTGGTTAAAAGATGTTTTCCAGGTGGATGGAATGGTTCCGGTTTTCAGGATGGAATCCAAATAAGATTTAAGTGTTTTCTCCATCGCCGTATGATTGTGCAAACTATCTGGTTGCTTCCCGGGATAGGCTTCCTCGGTCATCATACCATACGCATCATAAGCGTGATAGACATCATGTGCCAAACTGCCTTGACTAAATGGCCGGTGGCCATGATAGCGCAAATAGCGCTCGGCTTTTTCAACGTAAATATTCCGAACCGTATACATCTCGGATAAATTCACCGTCTTGTGTTGGGTGCGCAACACCTCCGACTCTAAATAGGAGGTGGTTGAAAAACTCCAACAGGTTCCGGTACGATCCTGGGATTTGACCTCAGTGGCTTCACAGGTGTTGAGTAACTTCATTCCTTTGGGTAAGCTTTGAGCCCATGATCCCATGGAGGTTATCAAAATGAGGGTGGTGAACAGTAAGTGTTTCATGCACGCAATTTAGAGGGATTTGGTGGATTCTATTTCGGCCTCAACCGGAACCAATGGATGCACATAATACCATCGATTATCATCCAAACAGAGACATTTGAATCGTTTTCTGAGTTGGTTTCCTTTTCGAAATCGTTTTCCATTCTTCAATTGGAAGATACTACCGGAAGGTAAATGTTCCAGCACGACTTCTTTTTGTTGATCGTACCTGGAAAGGGCTCTGGACAGGTTCAGATCATTACAACTGGATGCTCCGGGACTTTTTAATGTTTTTTCCAGGGCACGATGAATATCGTCCGGAAGCACTTCCTCACGTATGAAAGGAGCCAACAGGAGTTGGAAATTTCGTTTCCATTCTGCTCCATGAGGAGCCGTTCGGTTTCGATGTTCATTCCAGGTAACCAGATGAGCCAGTTCATGAACAAGGGTTACGAAGAAAGCAAACGGGTTTAGGTTACTGTTGATGGAAATGCGATGTCCCTGATGCCCATGGGGATGACGATAATCGCCTAACTTGGTGGCACGTGGTTTTTTAATCCTAAGTGCCACCCGATGTTCCTTTAAAAGGCGAAAAAGTGGCTCCGCGGTTCCGTCGGGAAGATAATGCTGAAGCCTGCGCAGGTTGTGTTGATCTTTATCGGTCACCTTTAACACAATTGACACACCGAACGCTCTCCGGAAAAACCATCAGCTTTTCAAACTCAATTTCATCTCCGCATTGCCGGCACAATCCAAATTCAGCCGAATGAACAGATTTTTGGGCCTGCTGTAACCGCACCAATTTGTTCTTGGAATTTCGAAGAGCTGCTTCGTTGATGCTTTTGTTGTTGATGGCATCCATCCGACTGATTCTGCCGATGGCATTCTCGGGTGAAACCGGTTGCGACATCTGGGTATACCGCTCAATATCGGCCTTTACATCCTCCACCTTTCGGAGGATGATGTCATGAAGTTGATTTCGTTGATCGGTAGTAAGCATCACTCTTAACGGCATCGAAAATCGATATTTTTAGCAAAAGACGGATGAGATTTCACGTTCGGAACGGCTCTTGTAACGGCTCATAACAAATGGTTTTTACACTTGCTTTACAAACGGTCATTTACTACTTTGGCGGAGACTCTATTGATTTTGCAAAACGTACGAGGAAAATGAAAAGGCTTTTACCACTGATCATTCTAGTTATGCTGATGGCATTCAACTCATCGGCACAAACCAAACGCGCATTGATTGTTGCCATTGGCGATTATCCGGCTGAAACGAAGTGGCGACCCATCAATTCGCTCAATGATGTTCCGCTCATTCAAACCGCCTTGGAGAAACAGGGCTTCTCGGAATTTACGGTGTTAAAAAATGAGCAAGCCACGAAAAATGGGATTGAACAGGCATTCAAGGATTTAGCCGAAGCCACTCAACCCAACGACATTGTGGTGATTCATTTTTCAAGTCACGGACAACGCATTGCCGACGATGATCAGGACGAATTGGATGGTTACGACGAGGCCATTGTTTCTTACGGTGCTCAGGCATTTTATTCGGCCACCTATCACGGTGAAGAGCATTTGCGCGATGATGAAATTGAAGATCTCGTTATGGCCATCCGCATACGCGCCGGGAAAAATGGCGATGTCCTCATGATCGCAGATGCCTGCCACAGCGGCACCATTTCCCGGGGAGAAATCAGCCGTGGCGGACAACCACCTCTGGAAGATCCCAATAATCCACCATTGGCTCGAGGTCAGGAAGACGTCGGATTGTATCAGCCACCGAAACCATCGCGAGGTAACGACAATAACATTTCACCCTTCGTCCTCATTTCGGCCTCGCAAGCTTCCGAGGTAAATTATGAATACCAGGGAGCCGGTTCGCTTTCAACGGCGATCAATCGGACGGTTTCCAAACTTGGTGAGAAAGCATCCTATCGTTCCTTCTTCGCTCAAATCCTGAAGGAAATGTCTGAAATAGCCCCCAATCAGGTTCCGGCTATTGAAGGCGATATTGACCGGGAATTATTCGCGGGTAAATCCGTTTCACAGGAGAATTACTATCTGCCATCCAAGTTGTTTGGGGCCAGTATGAATGTATGGGGAGGTACCCTCAACGGTTTGTTCAAAGATACCGAAGTAGCCATTTTCCCAGCTGGAACCACCAATTCCAAAGAGGGAACACCCATTACCACAGGCAAAGTGATCAATGCCGAAGGGACCTGGAGTAAAATAGCCCTGGACAAAGCCTTAACGGAAGATCCATCGGCATACTGGGTTTTTGTGACCAAACAGACCTACGGCGATATTTCCGTTGGGGTTCGTCTGAGCCTGAAAAGTGCTGAGAAACAGGCAGCACTGATGGCGGCACTGAATGGATTTGGTCTCGTGAAAACAGATGTTGAGAAACCGGAATTTATCCTCACCGGGGGCGACTATAACCTGGTGACCATCGTGCGGGCTTCAGATCAATCGGTGTTTGAAGATGAAGTAGACATTAGCGGTGATGCTGATGACCTCAAGGAAATTCTCAAGAATTACGCAAAAGGCAACTTCATCAAGAATATGGATATGCGCTATCCGGGAATTGATGTGGAGTTCGAGTTTATTCCGATTCGGATAGACGACAATGAGAACATTCTCGATACCCTTACCATCGAAGAGATATCCAAAAATGGCGTCATGGCTGTGAATGAACACATTGGCGTGCATATCAAAGTAACCAATAAGGGAACGCGTAAAGCCTTCTTTGCCATCGTTGACATTCAGCCCGATGGCAAGATCAACGGCATCATCCCGGATCCTGACCCCATGAGTGGGCATCAGGCCGAACAGTTTGAATTGGCCCCCGGTAAGTCCTACATCATCCCCGACCATAAAGTAATATTTGGTGCCCCTTACGGTGGTGAAGTATTCAAGCTCTTTGCCTCAAAACGACCCATCGACTTCCGACCTATACTCTCAGGAGATGGTAAAACAAGGAGCGCGATGACGGAAATGGAAGTCCTGTTCAGCGATTCGTTGGATGCGGCAACCAGAGGTGGAAAGTCATCTGCCGTGAGTACTTCGATGGAAGCTTCCACCTATGCCATCAGCTTCCGAATCGAGGAAGAACACTAATCTGAAATAATCCATTTACCTCATTGTCGTAAATAGTATACATCATCAACAATTGAAACGACAATGAAAACACGCTACAACACTCGCTTAACTGGCTTTCGAAACGGACTTCTACTGTGCCTTATCTTTATTGGATTTGCCTTACATGCTGAGACCAAATACGCTGTAATTGTTGGGATTGGTCATCAACCAACCGATACGAAGTGGAAAAACACCACCGGAGATAAAGATGCCGTTGTGATGCGGGATCTGCTTAAAAAGCAAGGCTTTGACAGTCTGATTATGTTAACCAACGAGCAGGCCACAAAGTCAAACGTAACCGGCGCGCTTAATCAGGCGATAAAATCCCTCCAGGCAGGCGACATCTTTGTGTTCCACTACGCCGGTCACGGACAGCAAATTGAAGACGATAACAATGAGGATATCGATGGCCTGGATGAAGCACTAGCGCTCTACGGTGCACCTTCCCGATACGACAACTGGTACCGATTTGAAAACCATTTGCGGGATGATGAATTCAGTGAAATTATTGATCGGATGCGCGCCAAACTGGGTGATCGGGGCGAAGTACTGATCATCACGGATGCGGGTTTTGGAACTGAGAATTCTACGGGATCCGATTCTATTCGCGGTGGTGCCAAAGCCTTTGTTCCTGCTGAGTTTTCACAAGCCGGTAGATATATGGACATCAGCGCGGGAATCTACGAGGATCGTCCTTTTGGAATGCCTGCGAATTCGGTAGCTCCTATTGTAACTATATCTGCTTCGCTAACCCATCAGGTAGCCTGCGAATTTGGCGGAAATGGAGCCCTAACCAGAGCCTTTGAACGGGCCATGGAGAAGTACACCGTTAAAACAACCTATGAAGATTTGTTTAATCTGATTGTGGCAAACTTTAAGGAAATGAACCTCACCCAATTTCCTGTGATGGAAGGATTTTATGACATGCGGGCGTTCCGAAATGCAACTGTTTCGGCCATGTCAATGGATTGGAATTCCTTTACAGACAACCAGGCCGATCTCAAGATTCTTCAGAATCTGAGCAACCGGGTAAACAATACTCATCTTCTTCAACAAATGGAAATTGAACCAAGATTGAAGGCACTATTCTAGATTAAAATCTTAAAAATTCGATATTTGTCAGGTAACTGTAAGCAGACTGACGATCAACTAAAAACGTAAAGTGTAACAACAATGAACAAATTCAAATCAATGGCCATGATGGCCGCCCTCATGTGCCCTATGTTCATATCGGCACAGAATCCGTTCAGTATCGCAGAGGACGATACCTCATCAACTCGTGACATTTATGGGTACGATAGTCGGCGGGAAGCCAAAACATACGACTATCGGGGATACACCCAGGCGGTGTTGACGCAGATGCACCAGGAAGATTTCAAGGATAATCAGGTCTATGGTTACACCTTAGAGCAATCACTCAAAAACCAGTACAAAACAGACGTGGATCCCAATCTCCGATTCAAGGATCAACCAGCATTTGGTAATTGTACCGGGTTTCTGATAGCTCCGAATATCATGGTTACAGCGGCTCATTGCATCTCCAGCGATAATCACATCATTACCAACGGTGTGGTGGAATATCACAAGCCCAGCCAGGATAAATATGCCGATTTCGATTACAAGGATTGGAAGTGGATTTTCGATTACACCAACGATATCAGCATGACCAAGAAGAATCACAAGGATCTAGGTGATTATTACGTGGCCACCATTCCTTCTGGCAACCAGTACCGTGTAAAGCGGGTATTGAAAAGTGTGATGGACTGGAATAATCTGATTGATTACGCGGTGATTGAATTGGATCGTGAAACCAGCCGTGAACCATTCCGGTTTAGAACAGGATACCGAATTGCTAAAGGCGATAATCTGGCGATGATTGGATCACCTTACGGGGTGCCGTTAAAGTTGTCAGATGGCGCCAAGGTGACAATGAACTCAGGGTCTCACTGGTTTGGAACCAACCTGGATGCCTTTGGAGGAAACTCCGGCGGACCAGTATACAACACCGCCGGTAGCGCCTTGATCGAAGGAATTTTGGTTCGTGGCCGAATTGATAAGGGAGCCAAAGGATACTACCTGGATAAGACGTGCAATTGCGTGAAGGAAACTAAGTATGAAAATACCGACGCAGAATCCATTCTGGATGATTACGGAATTCCTGTGGATTTGAAATCAACTGAAGTGCAACGCATTACATCCATTCCGCTCAACATTAAAGTGCGGGCAGTTTACAATAACTTCTCATACGCCATCCGAAATAACGATGAAAAGCGATTCGAAGATTACCTGATCTACAATTGGATCTTTACACAGGATACAGCCGAATGGATTACGGGAGAGCTGGGAAGTGAAGATCTTCTGGGCCGGTTGGCGCTGAAAAACAATCGCACAGAAATGTTCAAAACCTTCATTGATGAAGGCATGGATTGCGCACTCAAGCATGAGAGCGGCAGGACGATGTTGTACTACGCCATCGAAAAAGGCAATCAGGAAGCCATTGATTATATCCTGATGCAGGGATACAACCTGGAACAGAAGGACGACTACGGAAACACACCTATTTTTTGGGCCATCGATCAATACAACGGCAGTGCTGCAGAGGCCATCATCAAAAACGGCGGAAGTCTTTCTGCCCGAAATTCCAGCGGTGACACCCCATTGCACGCAGCCATTCGTGCGGGTTCCTACTCCATGGTAGAACGATTGATCCAGGGAGGTGCTAGCTGGTCGGCTACAACCGGTTCCGAAGGATATGACGCGATCAAACTCGCTAAAAAATTGAAGCGAAAAGAGATCAAAAAATACCTGAAGAAAGTAAAAAAGGGTAAGGTCTGATCGATCTTATCGAACACAAAAGGGGTGGTTGTTGAACAATCACCCCTTTTTTATTTCCCCTGATCAAATATGTACCTTTCCGCCATGAGGAAATTTGTTCTGCTCACCATCCTTCTGAATTCCTGGCTCTACCAGGTTGCACAAAACGTTGACTATGCCCAAGGCATCATAGATACCCTGACATCGGATTACTTTTATGGAAGAGGGTACGTCCAGTCAGGCGATGAAAAGGCCGCCCGGTTCATTAGCGATGAATTCCAGAAATTGGGTGTGAAGGATCTGAATGGTGAACGTTTCCATGAATTCTCCTTTCCGGTCAACACCTTTCCGGGAGACATGCAGGTAGAAGTGGATGGGAAGATGCTGCGCACCGGAATCGATTATGTGGTGGATCCTTCCTCCGCCGGAATTCATCAAAAAAATATCAAAATCAAACATCTGAGCGAATACGTACTCCTCGACGACAAACTCTTTGCGAAGGCCATGAAAAGGAATCACCGGGCGTATGCCGTAATGGTGGATACGGTATCATCGGACTCAACCGCTAAAGCCCGAAGAAAGGAATTCATCAATGGGTTCAAAGGGCATTGTTTGATCCAGATTGAAACGGATTTAACATGGTCTGTTGCCCGACATCAATCGGATCAGGTCATCATCAAATTAAAGCCGGGATGGGAGGCCGCGTCCACTGTGTCCTTACAAATCGATGCCGAATTTCAGAAAAACCATGTGGCGTCCAATGTCCTGGGATTCATACCCGGAACGGCACATCCGGATTCATTCATCGTGTTAACGGGGCACTATGATCACCTGGGAGGAATGGGTAATGCCACGTATATCCCCGGTGCCAACGACAATGCAAGCGGTATCGCCATGATCCTGGATATGGCGGACTACTTTGTTAAAAATCCACCCAGATATTCCGTCGTTTTAATCGGATTTGCAGGTGAAGAGGCAGGATTGGTTGGTAGCTACTTTTTTGTTCAGGAAATGGATCAATACCTCGATAAAAATCGCATTAAGTTTTTGCTCAATATGGATTTAATGGGATCCGGTGAAAAGGGCATTATGGCCGTGAATGGGAAGGTGTTTACCGATGAGTATGCACTCCTCGAGAACCGGAATAAGACAGGCAATTATCTGACGGAGGTTCGCAGCAGAGGAAAGGCCGCCAACAGCGATCATTATTTCTTCTCTGAAGCGGGTGTACACTGTTTTTTTGTCTACCTCATGGGGGATTATTCCTATTATCATGCGGTGTCGGATTCATCGGATAATTTGAGGCTTACACCTTCTTCGTACAACGGAGCTTTTAACCTCCTGACACAATTTCTGAAAGACTTAATGCGGGAATAATGTTCCACTCCTTGCGCAATTCATCTATTCGGCTATTTTTGTCATAGGCATGTCATTGCCCCTTGGATGATTTTTAATTCGCTCATATCGTGGTATTTCAAAAAGCGCATTCAACAGGTGCGATACGGTATTGAGAATCCGGAAATTGTTCAGGAAGAATTGTTTCAGGAATTAATCCGGCAGGGAGCCCGAACGGAATTTGGCCAAAAGCACGGCTTTGATGCGGTTCGAAATCAGGACGATTTCCGCAACAATGTGCCGGTTCAGGATTATGAATCAATCAAGCCCTACATCATGCGCATCATGCGGGGCGAGCAACAGGTTCTGTGGCCAACAGAAATTCGTTGGTTTGCCAAATCATCGGGGACAACGTCGGATAAGAGCAAGTTTATTCCGGTGAGCTTTGAAGCCTTGGATGAATGTCAGTTTCGGGGAGCTCGTGATCTGTTGACCATTTATTGTCACAACAATCCTGAGACCCGAATTTTTGACGGAAAGAGTTTGATGATTGGCGGTAGTCATGAGTTGAACAAGCTTTCGAATGACTCCTATTACGGCGATTTATCGGCGGTGATGATGAATAATCTTCCTTTCTGGGTGAATTTACTTCGAACTCCGAAGCCAGAAATCGCCTTGATGTCGGATTGGGAGGAGAAGATGGAGATGATGGCGCAAGCCACGTTAAATGAAGATGTGACCAGCATTTCGGGAGTACCAACCTGGACGCTGTTGCTCATTAATCGATTGCTCGAATTGAAAGGGGTAACTGATCTCCGCGAGGTTTGGCCCAACATCGAATTATACATGCATGGTGGAGTGGGTTTTGACCCTTATCGCGATCAATTTGCCAATTTGATTCGATCCAACGACATGAATTACCTGGAGTCGTACAACGCATCGGAAGGTTTCTTTGGAATTCAGGACTCCATTAAAGCAACGGGTGATTTGCTTCTGATGATGGACTACGGCATCTACTACGAATTTATCCCTCTGAAGGAACTGGAGAACGAACATCCCAAGGCTCTAACATTACGTGAGGTGGAGTTGGATACGCCCTACGCGTTGGTAATCAGCACCAATGCCGGTTTGTGGCGATACATGGTGGGGGATACCATTCAGTTCACCTCGCTTAGCCCGTTCAGATTCCGAATTACAGGACGTACTAAGTTGTTTATCAATGCCTTCGGTGAGGAGCTGATGATCGATAATGCCGAGGTGGCACTCAGCGATGCCTGTTTAAAAACCAATGCGCGAATTCGGGAGTATACAGCCGGTCCGGTTTATCTCAGCTCAAAAAAATCCGGAGCGCATGAATGGTTGATCGAGTTTGAAAAAATGCCGGATGATCTGGACGCCTTTCAACAGGAACTTGATGTCACGCTGAAAAGTGTGAATTCGGATTATGAAGCAAAACGTGTGGGTGATCTGGCACTTGGGAAACCCCGAATTGTGGTGTGTCCGGATGGTACGTTTTACTCCTGGATGAAGGTGAAGGGGAAATTAGGCGGGCAAAACAAAGTTCCCCGCCTGTCGAACAATCGAAAAATCATCGAAGAAATCAAATCGTTAACCCGCAACACCGGTATGGTTTCTGGCAGCCAACCTTCGGATATTCAGGTAGAATTGCCCCAGTAGAATAAAGGCAAATCCGAGCGTAAGTAGTGGGATCCATATAAGGTTATTTGGGCCATTGCTGGGTGGTTCTGATGTGGGAACAACCACCGGAATTTCATTCTTGCGTTCATCAATCCAACCACTTCCTTCGGTTACATATTTGGAGTATTTGGCCACGTTCCAACCTGTTAAGGAGGCCAAATTGCCCAGTTCATCAATTCGGCGGTTGTTGAGTTCGGTCTGATACGTTTGACCGGCAGCACAACTTAGGTCCCCTGTAGCTGGATGGGTCAGGATGTACCGGCCCTGAAAATGCGTTTTATTGGGGGTAACCATCAATTCCAGATCCTGGGGAAATTTTTCATCGGCATAGCGAACATGCAACCGGGTAAAGAATACATCCTTATTGGGCTCATTGAGCCACCAAACACCGGATTGTGTGAGGTCAACCAAAATGGGTGGATTCCCAACACACGGGTCGCACTTCACACCGGACCAGGTAGGTGTTACGGTCCAGGCATACTCCACAAAAACCGAGTTTTTGCCCATTTTCTCATGGGATTTCTGAAAAAGGTCCTGGTAAAACTGCCCAAATTTTTCTTGAACAAAGGTTGGAATTTTCTTGTTGGATGGTATTTCCAATGTACGGTAATTGGCTGTTTCCACCCGACCGTTTCGAGTTAAGGCATACACAATCATATCTTGCTCTCCCGCACTATTAGCCATACCCAGGCGGATGGGAAGCATGAATTTATCCGACTCAAAATCAATTTGAAGAGGGCGTAAACTTTGATACCCCTGAAGTTGATGAGCCTCGGCATTCACCTTCACCACGAAGAATTTTAAATTGCTCTTGATATATGGTTCCAGAACTTTTTCTGCCTTGGCGGGAATGGAGTAACCATTGTCGGTTAGCCACCGTTTCAACCCATTGGATTCCGTTGCGGATAATATGAGGATGTCGTATTCACCAACAGCATAGGTGGCTTCAATAACCACATGGTATTCCTCTTCCACCATTTCGGCATCATCCTCAACAACGTACAACTCGGGAACGGCACGCAATGCGTCGGATGTTGGGCGGTTGTATACGATCTGACATGGGTTGGGATCGTAGTATTCCACCAACCGAGGTCCGGAATAGGCATCCAGTTTACCGAATAATCCGGCGTCGGCCACCCGGATCTGGTTGCGCTTCAGAACGGTTGGAACAGGAACTACCATGGCAAATTCCTTGACATTGCCCTTGAAGTCGTTGTTCATGGTAATGACGGATCGATTTCCGTCCCGAACGAAGATGACCTGTGATTGGTTGTTAAATAATTCGGCGCCGGCTTTAGCGACATAAAAGCCGCAAAAGGCTTGACTTTCTCCATATACCACGGAAAAGGCCAAGAGGATTAGGAGTCTGATTTTCATATTCATAGGATATTTTTATGCGTAATTGATGCCGGTGGTTGGGGAAGCCATTGAAAGGCATGGCCTCCACGTACTTTGTCCAGAATTAGGGTGATTGGAGCGGTGAAGAAGAGTACCCACAACGGAGCTCCTCGTACCTTAAAATAGGTTTCAAGCCAAAACGAAAATCCGGCGATTACCACCGCCCAGATCAACCGGGTGACCTTATCATTTGGAATGGTTCTGGGATCCGTGATCATAAAAAATGAAAACAGCAAGAGGGATCCGTTGGTGATCTTGTGTATGACCACATCCATCGTCCATCCCAAATAGGCCACATGATAGCCGTATGCCAGCATGAAGTAGGTGATGAAGAAAGCTAAGCCGGTTTCTAGTCGGCTTACCCGAAACAACACCATCAACCCGGCTGCCCCAAAAAAGAAAAGAAGCACTAAACTGGAGCCCCATTGACCCGGACTGATCCAGGCGTGACGGGTGATCAGGATGGTTAGTATTATCCCGGCATTGGCCGGATTAAAGACGTGTTTGCCCTTATATCTGACTAGAAATTTTAGGGATATCGCCAGAACACTGGCCAGGACGTTCACCCAAAGGAGGTCGCTTTTTAAGAGTAAACACAGACCCAGTGCTGTAATCATTGCACTCTTTAAGCCGTCGAAGGATTGTCGTTCAATGACCACCCAAATAGTCTGAGTGATGATGGCGGATACCACGATCGCACCGTATCGCATCCACTCGGCCTTCCAGCCTAATTCCATCAGTCCGAAGGTTAAAAAACCAGATAGGAAAATGATTTGAAACCATCTGGGATCTTTAAGGATTTTCAGCGGTTTGAGAACGGAATTCAATTGGGTCATGAGGATCACATACCCGATCTCACCAAAAGGTAAATGGTTGGATAACATTTCGATCTGAATTCGGGATTGGGGTACCTTATTTTTGTGGGATGCCGTTTAAACTACACTCCGATTTTCAACCAAAGGGAGATCAGCCTGTGGCAATCGATCAATTGGTTGAAGGTCTTAATCAGGGAATTCCAGCCCAAACGTTGTTGGGTGTCACCGGTTCCGGTAAAACGTTTACCATGGCAAATGTGATCGAGCGGGTGCAGAAACCCACCTTGATCATCAGCCACAACAAGACGCTGGTAGCCCAGTTATACGGTGAATTCAAGCAGTTTTTCCCCGACAATGCGGTGGAATATTTTGTATCGTATTACGATTACTATCAGCCCGAGGCCTTCATTCCAACTACAAATACCTACATCGAGAAGGATCTTCAAATCAATGAAGAAATCGAGAAGATGCGCTTGAGCGCTACATCGGCTTTGCTTAGCGGTCGGAGAGATGTGTTGGTAGTTGCTTCGGTGAGTTGCATTTATGGTGCGGGGAATCCAAATGACTTTGAGACCAGCATCATTCGTCTCAATGTTGGCGATAAAATGAGCCGAAATACGCTTCTGTATGCCTTGGTTGAAAGTTTGTACAGCCGCACCACAGCGGAGTTTAAGCGAGGTACGTTCCGGGTGAAAGGAGATAACGTTGATATTTTTCTGGCTTACGCCGATGAAGCCCTTCGGGTAACGTTCTTCGGCAATGAGATTGAAGAACTATCCTACGTCGATCCGGTGTCTGGCGCCACGCTTCAGAATTTGCAAACAGGAGCAGTCTTTCCGGCGAATCTATGGGTAACGCCAAGAGAGCGGCTAAATCATGCCGTGCGTCAAATTCAGGATGATCTGGTGAAACAGATCGACTACTTTAAGTCGGTTGAGAAGCCGTTGGAAGCCAAGCGGATTGAAGAACGCACGAATTACGATCTGGAAATGATTCGCGAACTGGGGTATTGCAGTGGCATTGAAAATTACAGCCGCTACATGGACAATCGGGCCCCAGGAACCCGCCCATTCTGTTTAATTGATTATTTCCCGGATGATTTTCTAATCATCGTGGATGAAAGTCACGTAACGATGCCTCAAGTACGCGCGATGTATGGCGGGGACCGGTCGCGAAAGATCAATCTGGTGGATTATGGTTTCCGACTTCCGGCAGCTATGGACAACCGACCATTGAAATTTGATGAATTTCAGCAATTGGTGAACCAGGTGATCTATGTAAGTGCGACACCTGCAGACTATGAAATCATGGAATCGGAAGGGGTGATCGTGGAACAATTGATACGCCCAACCGGTTTGCTGGATCCGGTGATCGAAGTACGGCCTTGCACCAATCAGGTGGATGACCTCCTGGACGAAATTGAACGTACCGTGAAAGGCGGTGCACGGGTGCTGGTTACCACGTTAACCAAGCGAATGGCCGAGGAATTGGATAAATACCTTCAGAAGCTGAATATCAACAGTACCTATATCCACTCCGAAGTGAAAACACTGGATCGGGTGGAAATCCTCCGGGATCTACGAATGGGCGTGTACGACGTTTTGGTGGGTGTAAACCTATTACGGGAAGGATTGGACTTACCAGAGGTTTCACTGGTAGCCATTCTGGATGCCGATAAGGAAGGATTTCTGCGGTCGCATCGTTCCCTGACCCAAACCATTGGCAGGGCCGCCCGAAATGTCGATGGCCGGGTAATCATGTACGCTGATAAGATGACCGATTCGATGAAGAAAACCATCGAAGAGAACAATCGTCGCCGCGAGATTCAAATGGAACACAATCGCGAGCATAACATTACGCCTCAGACCATCCGAAAGAGCAAGGAAGCGATCATGGAGCAAACCTCCGTTGCCGATCGAAAATCAATGAAATCGGTGAAGCCTTATGAAGCTTCAGAAGAGCTAAACCTTGCTGCGGATCCGGTGTACAAGTACATGTCCAAGGAGCAAATTGCTAAAGCCATTGAACAACATGAAAAGTCCATGAAAAAAGCTGCCAAGGATCTGGACTTCATTGAGGCAGCCAGATATCGGGATGAGATTGCAGCGTTGAAGAAAATGCTTTAATCAAAACCGACAGGACATAAAAAAAAGGGCTACCGGAAACGGAAGCCCTTTTTCTATTCTATTCAATCAGAACTATTTCTTACTGGTGCTGAGGGCTACTTCAACGCGACGGTTGAGTGCGCGTCCTTCCTCAGTGCTGTTGGTGGCAATCGGATCGGTTTCACCATATCCTTTTGCTGTGATACGTGAACCATCAACTCCTTTAGAGATGAGATAGTTTCGAACGGCATCCGCACGTGATTGGCTCAAATTCATGTTGGCTGCATCGTCTCCCACGTCATCGGTATGACCTTCGACAGAAGCTTGCAAGGTTGGGTTATCCAACAAAATCAACACGATGGTATCGAGATCGGCTTTGGATTCTTCTTTGATGGTGGCACTGGCCGTTTCAAAGTGAATGTTTTTGGCAGCCAGATTAACCTTTTCTACAATTTCTGCAGGCACTTCGTCATCACCTGATCCAATGTTGTAGGTAGAAGCAGTGTTATCTGAGAAGTTGTAAACGAAACCAGCTGTGTGATACAAGTACGCATCGTGAAGGGCATTCAAACGAACGCGTGACATGGAGAATGGTGCTCCATCGTAGTTGTCGTCGTACGTGTAGTTGTACAACGATTGTAACGACAGATCGAGATAATCTGTCAGGGCAATACGAACGCCACCACCGGCAGACCATTGTGCGGCAAACCAAGTTCTCCAGGTGCCGTAATCAGGTACATTGTGAATAATGTGAGAAACCGATTGCATTCCGCCATAACCAGCTTGAAGGTATGGTTTGAACCGGCTGGACTCTTTCATGATATGACCATTGTAGAGTTTGTACCGCAAGCCCAACATAACATCCGTTACCTGAGCAGTAAAACCAAGTTTCTTAGGATACGAATCATCGCGATGACCTAACATACCGTATGATCCGTAAATGGTAGCATCAAACGATGAATTCACATAATAGGAGAAGGAACCTCCAACGGCTTGATATTCCGGCTTCTCGGCCAGGAAGTATCGTGTACCGCGATCTCCTCCATATTCACGTAAACCCCCGCTTATTTCAATGCCAAACTTGTGCAGATAATTTTGCGCTGTAACACTGTCAACCCCAACAAGGCTGAGAAGAGCAAGCGTATATAGAACGTAAACTTTGTAAGTCTTTGTCATAAGTTTTCTCAAATCGCTTTTACGTTGAATTCACATAACTGAAGAAATGTCACGTGAATCTCAGTCTTCAATATTAAAGGTTCTTACATAAATAAAAAAAATTTTAAAACCATTTTTAGAATTATGACAATCTGTGAGTTACGGGGCTTAGGCCCAAATCTTAGTACCCTCTGTACAATTCTGACAGATGTCAATATTCTTGCGCGATTTGAGTACCAATTTGCGGAATGAATTGTAGCTTGGATTGGTCCAGATGGAATGAAAAGTTTGCTTGTACAAATCACCAAATTGATGACTGGCATCTTTATCAAAACAGCAGGGTGCTACCTTCCCGTCCCAGGTGATTACACTTGAGTGCCACAACCTCCAACAGTGATTTAATAGCTTATTTTTTATTTGAAAAGCACCGTTCACTTTTCGGTAACGCGACAGGGTTTCATTGGTCGGAATCAAATTGTCGCTGACATCAAAGTCGTAAATCTGAGCCGTTTTGATGACCAACTTATCGACGCCAATTTCTTTAGCTAATTTTTTGACATCCTGAATCTGATCCTCATTGTGTTTGAAGGCGATGAATTGCCATACAATCTGAGGTCCCTTACCGTGTTTACGCTTTGCTTCCACGATATTCCGACTGCCTTCCAATACCTTTTCAAGTTGGCCGCCTATGCGATAACGCGCGTAGGATTCCTGATCCACCCCGTCAATGGAAATAATTAATCGGTTCAGGCCACTTTGAATGGTGTCTTCACACACGTCCGGCGTGAGGTAATGGGCATTGGTGCTGGTGGCGGTGTATATGCGATGATCGGCTGCATAGCGCACCATTTGCAGGAAGTCCCGGTTGAGATAGGGTTCACCTTGAAAGTAGTAGGTGATGTAGGCTAACGTGGGGTGAAGTTCATCAATGATCTTTCGGTTTAAATCCTGTTGAAGCATGCCCGTGTCCCGGGTGAACTGGCGCAAACCGCTGGGGCATTGCGGACAACGCAGATTACACGAAGTGGTAGGCTCAATGCTGATGGTCACCGGTAAACCTCGATGGAGATTCTTGCCGGTTATCCGGGATCGATAATAACTGCCAATCAACCTGAAAAAATTCAGGCTTCGTTTAACGGTAACAACCTTCAGGAGGGCTTGAAAATCTGCTAGTCCGGCAATCACGCGACGAAGGTAGTTGGTTTAACCTTTTCCGAAATACCAAACAATGGCGATTAATACAGCCAGCAACAAAAACAGACCAATGAAGAGGCGGATTTTAGGCCGATGATGGATGTCGGATATGTTTTCATCCGAGTTCCATAACGTCTCAGTGAGCAGGTCATTGCGAATGTTGGATTCGAGGATTGACTGAGCCTTTTCCAGATCTTTCTCGTGAACCTTGAGGATGATGCCACCATTACTTTGGGTGTAGAAGTTATATACCTGAGCACCGGTTTCGTTGAAGATCTGACAGAAAACGCCCTCATTTTCAAGGATATTTCTGAGCATGTGTGCTTCCACGGAAGAAAAACACCGACTCAATGTTACAAACGACGTCACTCGGTAAAGATACTCATCATCTGCCCTATTTTCGAAACATGGATACGCTGTTTCGCTCCACGTTGATAAATGGATTTCGACTAAACCTTAGCTACACCCAAGAATTGGTAGGCGATGTACCCGAACAGTTGATGAGCCAACAACCAAAGGGCTTCACCAATCATCCGTCCTTCACCATTGGTCACCTCGTAACGGCTGTTGCTTTGTCGGCTAAAATCTTCGGAGTACCGTATGATGTACCAGCCGATTGGGATGAACTTTTTAGGCGAAAAGGATCTGCAGATTCAACATTGGCAAGTGGAAGTATGGAACGATATCCAACCAAATCGCAACTTCTTAATGCTCTTGATACCCGAGGTGAAGCCTTGATTCTTCAGATTATGAATACGGAGCATTCGGTATTTTCAGAATCCTACGACTGGAAGTTTTCGAGACACATGCCCACCAAGGGTGAGGCACTGGCATTTATGTGCCTTATCCATCATTCCTGGCACATTGGTCAGTTGGCGGAATGGCGTAGATTTATGAACCTGCCTCCCGTACTAAGAAATCTCCTGGATGGTGATTAGTATGCTTTGGCAAACAGTACGCGTCCCTCGGAAGGTTTTCCGCTAAACACGCAAGTGCCAGCTTCCTTTTTTTGATCCAGTGGAATGCATCGAATGGTGGCTTTAGTGGCTTCCTTAATCTTTTCTTCCGTTTCGCCCGAGCCATCCCAATGGGCGGCAACAAATCCTCCTCGGTTGTTAATGACATCAACGAATTCTTCCCAGGTGTCTACGTAGGTTAGTCCATTATCACGGAAGGTCTCCGCCTTTAGGAAGAGGTTGGATTGCATTTGTTCCAACAGATGCTCCACCTTATTCACCAGGTCAGAAACCTGAAGGGTCTCCTTCTCTTTGGTGTCTCTTCGAGCAATTTCCACTGTTCCATTTTCCAGGTCACGTGGTCCAATAGCAATTCGCACGGGAACTCCTTTCATTTCGTATTCGGAAAACTTCCACCCCGGTTTCTGGGTGTCGCGGTCGTCAAACTTCACTGAAATGTCTTTGGATTCCAGATCGTTTTTAATTGAAAGAGCCACTTCGCTGATGGCATTTAATTGATCTTCTCCTTTGT
Source organism: Flavobacteriales bacterium (assembly GCA_020635355.1). Lineage (GTDB taxonomy): Bacteria > Bacteroidota > Bacteroidia > NS11-12g > UBA9320 > WGNA01. The sequence goes on along the minus strand of JACJZW010000005.1, from coordinate 74,510 downwards.
AAATCGGAACGATTACCACTTGAATCGGGGCAAGTTTGGGCGGAAGAACCAAGCCATCATCATCACTATGTGTCATGATCAATGCCCCCATTAACCTGGTTGAAACACCCCAGGAGGTGGCCCAAACGTATTCTTGAACACCTTCTTTGGATGTGTACTTCACATCAAAGGCCTTGGCAAAATTTTGTCCGAGGAAGTGAGACGTACCCATTTGAAGTGCTTTTCCATCCTGCATCATGCCCTCGATGCAATAGGTGTCTTCGGCTCCGGCAAACCGCTCATTTTCGGTTTTCACCCCTTTTATCACGGGAATAGCCATGAAGTTTTCAGCAAAATCGGCATAAACATCCAGCATTTTTACCGTTTCTTCCAACGCTTCAGTTTTTGTAGCATGAGCGGTATGACCTTCCTGCCAGAGGAATTCTGCGGTGCGCAGAAATAGTCGGGTTCGCATTTCCCATCGGACCACATTGGCCCATTGATTTACGAGAATGGGAAGATCGCGATAACTTTGAATCCAGCCCTTGTAGGTACTCCAAATGATGGCTTCGCTGGTTGGACGAACGATGAGTTCTTCCTCCAATCGAGCCTCGGGATCAACCATGAGTTTGGAAGAATCATCCGGATTAGTCTTTAACCGATAGTGTGTTACCACCGCACATTCCTTCGCAAACCCTTCTGCATTCTTTTCTTCGGCTTCGAACAGATGCTTAGGCACAAATAGTGGGAAATAGGCATTGGAGTGACCGGTTTCCTTGAACATTCGATCCAGTTCTTTTTGCATCTTTTCCCAGATGGCATATCCATACGGCTTGATCACCATACAGCCTCGTACGGCTGAGTGTTCAGCCAAATCGGCATGAACTACCAGATTGTTATACCATTTCGAATAGTCATCTTCCCTTCGGACTTTTTCAAATGCCATGTTTAATGTAGATTGGAATACTGTTTGAAAATACTATAGGCGGAGGCAAAATTAGAACTTCTGCCCCGTTAATAAATTGATTAAATGATACCGCCCATGAAAACCATTTTTACCAGCACCCTGATTGTGATGATGTTTGTGTTCGGGCCTAGTGTTTTCGCGCAAAACGAGCGAACGGACAACAATTATGATGACCTGTACTATACCCCGGAGGACGATGAGGTAAATGATCCCGTTGATTCACGAACGGATGATCCTGCTCGTACAGAGAGGTATACGATGGAGTCCAGAAAAGTGGAGTCTGACTACGTGGAAACATCCGATTCCGTTTTGGAAGATGTTTATTCAGATCAGAATCAATCACCCGTTCTCGAAGAAGTGTACAGTGATGATCAATCCATTGCCGGAGATGATTTTTCTTATGAAGATCACTTTGCCCGAATGAATGGTGATTATGTGGACTACTCCGATGCCTATGACGATGGCTACTCCGATGGTTATGGAGATGGGTATTCAGACGGAGGGTATTACTCCAACCGCAGTTGGAGACGATCCAGAGGCTATAATTCCTATAACTACAATTACTATAACAACTGGGATCCTTATTACTACGGATCCTACGGCTACTACGATCCATATTGGTATCGACCCTATCGGGCGTATCGTCCGTACCGAAGTGGGTGGACCATTGGATACTCATCCTGGAATGGTTGGTATGCCGGGTATTCAGGTTGGTCGTATCCCTATTATTCAAACTATGGATGGACATGTTACCCCGGAGGTTATTACAACTACGGCTACGGCTATTATTCAACCGGTTGGTATGGTAACTACCCCGGCTACTATTATTCCGGAGGATGGAACAACCGGTACTACAACCAACCCTACCGCTATTCAAGTGGACGAGTTTATTCCAGTGGGGGAAATTCCGGAGGATGGAGTTCTGGGAATTCCAATTCAAATGGAACCATTAACCGGCCACGTCAAACCATCGGCAGCAATACACCAAGCCGATCCCGCATCGATCAGGTGAAGCCACGTTCCAGTGACAAGTTGGTGGTACAGGATAATCCCAATAATCAAACTACACCGGGCGCTGGAAATGGTCAAATTCGACGCAGTCAAACAACGACCTCTGCCAGCACCACCCGTAATGACAACGTTACCTATTCCGGTGGAGCAGGCAACAGAACAACCGTTACTCGAAGTTCTACCCAAACCACTAACACCGACGTACAACGCGGTGATCAAAATCAGGTGCGCAATTCATCCACTCGCACGCAAACCACCCGCACAGCGTCTCGTCCTACTTCAGGTTCGGGTACCAATGCCAATTCGTCGGGTTCCGGGCAGGCGAGAACGAGCGGAAACAATCAGGTAAGATCAACCAATCAGACTCAAACCACCGTTAGCCGATCAAGTTCTTCACGTTCAACTACGGTAAATCGTTCCAATACCAACTCCGGAAATGTGGGCAATTCGTCCAACACGGTACGATCAGGCAATACCACACGAAGCTCCACAGTACGTCCTTCGTCGGGTTTAAGTTCGGGGAATACCAGCGGTTCATCGTATCGTTCTACAACCCGTTCTTCTTCCGGATCTTCCACACGAAGCAGTGGGTCTTCAGGAGGATCATCAACGAACTATCGTTCATCATCATCCAGAAGTAGTGGCTCGGTTAGCCGACCATCAGGATCCACTAATACCAACAGCGGGTCATCGAGTCGATCTTCCAGCAGTTACCGATCATCTTCGTCCCGAAGTAGTGGATCCGTTAGCCGACCATCGGGTTCGTCAACCAGAAGCAGTGGATCATCTGGTAGTTCTTCCAACAGCTATCGTTCATCATCGTCCAGGAGCAGTGGCTCTGTGAGCAGACCTTCAGGATCCTCTTCTCAAAGCAGTGGATCGTCCAGTAGGTCATCAAGCAGTTACCGATCATCTTCATCCGGCAGTGGTGGTTCGGTGAGCAGGCCTTCAGGCTCATCATCCCGTAGCGGAGGATCAGCTACCCGATCATCCGGTTCATCATCCACCAGAAGTTCTCGTTCAGCCAGATAACCACCATTCAAATTTTCCTTATGAAACGACTAATTTTTAGCATCGCAACAGCATCCGTATGTCTGTTTTCATACGCTCAAAACGACATTGATGCGCTCAGATATTCACAATCCGACATTGGGTCAACCGCACGCAGCATGGCGTCAGGCGGGGCTTTTGGGTCACTGGGAGCCGATATATCCAGTGCCGGGATCAATCCGGCAGGTATTGCCCTTTACAGATCCAACAGCTTCATTATGGGACTGGGAATGCAAAATGCCAAGGTAACCGGAGACTATCTTGGAAATTCAATTCGTGATAATGAGTTTAACCTGAACGTCCCCAATCTGGGATTCGTGATCAACAACAAAAAGTACGACGGGCGAAAACCGGCTACTTCCGGTTGGTTGAATACCAACTTTTCGATGACCATGAATCGAACAGCCAATTACCATCAGATCATCAATTACGGAGGAGATAACACCGAATCCAGCATGTTGGACTACTTCGCTCAACGCGCCGATGGTCTTTCGGTAAGTGAACTAGGGGCGTCAGATGAGGAATTGAATTACGGATACTATGATCTCGAAACCATGATGTGGGAAGCGTATCTGATAGACAGTGTGGCAAATCGGCAATATGCAGCAGCACTAAACCCGTTGGAACGCAATACCTCACAGCGAAATGTGATCTCATCCCGAGGGTCAAAGAATGAAATTGGGTTAACACTGGCCTCCAACTATGAAAACAAATTCTATATAGGGGGTGGTGTTCAACTTACCACGGTCCGCTATCGGGAAACCAATCGCTTTACGGAGATTGATAACGGCCTTACCCTTAACAACTGGACATCCTGGGAATTGCAACAACATCTTACCACAACCGGAGTAGGTGTGAGTGGTAATTTGGGAATCATTGTGCGTCCTAAAAGCCGGATCCGATTGGGAGCAGCACTCAAAACACCCACCATTTATTCGTTGAATGATGAGTACTACGATGAGCTCTATACGACGTATGACGATGGCGGTGACCTCGATTTGCGATCAGCGGATGGTACTTATTCCTACAAGGTGGTGAGCCCACTACAAACTACCCTTTCGGCTTCATACCTCTTTGGCAAAAAAGGATTTATCTCAGCAGATGCCGAGTTTGTTGACTACTCCAGCATGCGACTTAGACCGGTTAATGGCGCCTTTGAAGTGGCCAATGATGTGATACGTAGCAAGTATAAGGATGTGGTGAATTTGCGCGTAGGTGGAGAGTTTGTTCACGACATGTTCCGATTTCGCGCCGGTGCCGCACATTATGGAAGTCCGTTGTATACCGCTACCAGTAACAACCTGCAGCGCTTGTACTTAACAGGTGGAATCGGGATTCAGGAAAAGGATTGGTCACTGGATCTGGCATTGGTTCAACGCCGTGAAGCAACCATTCGCCAACCCTACACCGTTGATGGTGTCGGAGTGGATTATGCCGAAAACAAATTGGTCAGAAATTCCATGGTGCTTACGCTGAGCACCCGCTTCTAACCGAATGAACTATTGCTTGATGAACTGACGTCTGATTACGGCATCGTCCAGGTGAATCAAAAGTTGATACACACCCGGTGTAAGATCTGCCACATCGATTGCGCCATTACTGTTTTCGGCCAGTTTGATAGTTTGGCCTAACTGATTGGTTACACGTAAGGTGGCTGTTGACAGCAACCCATCAACTATTAAGATACCGCTAGTTGGATTTGGCTGCAGAGTCACATCAGCTCCGAGAACATCACTAACAGAGTTTTGGGTGCACCACAGCGAAATCTGATAGGTAGCTGTTGAGGTTACGGATGGATCGGAAACCTTGTATACCGTGAGCTCAATCTGTGCGTACTTGCAACAATCATTGTTGGGGTAGAAGTGAGCAATCATGGTAAAGGTCTCATTCGCGTCGGTATAAAATACGGCAGAGTCCACATGTTCCAAATAGCACTGGTTTTTGTCACAGATGGCTGTTGTAATCGGGCAATTGGTCGTTACCTTTCGAACCCATCGGTATAGGCCTGAATCCTGAACGGTAATTTTGTTATGAGATTCCACATCCGGGTGGGTTTCCGGGGCAAAAACAGTGTCGGTATTTTGATGATCCCAGGTAATTTTTTGGGCTTGAGCAGACACCGCAACAAAAGCGGTTAAAACACTCAGGAGGACAACTCGTAAAACTTTCATTTTCTTCAATTTCGACTCGCAAGTTGGCGAAAAAATCCAACATGATCACGAAGGGCGTGGTTAACACAGGGATTCCTAACATTATTTTGACCCCTTCCACGTGTATCTTTGTATAGAACTTCGTTAAACTGCTGCAGGCTCTCACCGTGTTTCCGCGTCGAATACATATCCTGATTTCTGCCATTCTGATAGGGGCATCTTCATCGGTATTCGGTCAATTAATTGTGGCGGAAGGGTACAGTCCCAATGTACTGGTAAACAATATTTTGGTAGGTGACGGAGTAAGCACACGTAACGTAAATTACACCGGTTACGATCGGTCATTAGCCCTTTTTGAAAATGGGTACAAGGCCGGCCTTGAAATCGACAAAGGCCTCATTCTATCGAGTGGTGTGGCAGTCGGAGCCAAGGGGCCCAATAATGATGTAGGATACACGTCAGGATTAGGCGGACCGGGAACTTCAATTCTCGAGAAAATTGCCGGAACCAAGACCTTGGATGCGGCTGTTTTGGAGTTTGAGTTCAAGCCACAAACTCCGGATGTGGAATTTAAATATGTCTTTGCTTCGGATGAGTATAAGGAATGGGTTGATGCCGGATTCAATGACATTTTTGGATTTTTTATTTCCGGACCCGGTATTGTGGGTGAGCAAAATGTGGCCTTGCTTCCGGGCACCAACATCGAAGTAAGCATTGATAACGTCAACCACAAGCGTAATTCAGCGTACTACGTGGATAATGTGGATGTGAATTCCACCATCCATAAATACCTCCAACCGGATGGTTTAACCCGATCCCTTACAGCCTCTTTAAAATTGCAGGCTTGCGAGTGGTACACCATTAAATTGGCCATAGCCGATGTGGGCGATCCCATCAAGGACTCCTGGGTGTTTATTGAAAGCAAGAGTTTTAAGCATAAAACCGGTTTAGGCAACGATACATCCATGTGTGATGAGAATTCGGTTCGCACTCTGGACGCTGGTCATCCGGATAAAAAGGTTCTGTGGTCTACCGGTGACACCACCCAAAAAATTCAGGTGACCGGATTCGGTACTTATTCGGTGGAAGTGTTTACACAATGCGGTAGTTTTAAGGATGAAATTGTTATTTACCCAGCTATTCAGCCCATCTCCATTGGCCCCGATACCGTGGCGTGCGACAATGAAATAGATTTGACCCTGGAAGTAAAAAACCGGGTGTTTGATTCCTATGAATGGTCTACAGGAGATACCACTCCAACCCTGACGGTTTCGTCGCCGGGATGGTATTGGCTTACCGTGAAACGTGATGGATGCCCGGAAACCGATTCCATGTATGTGGATTCCAAACCCACGCCTGTTTTCGACCTCGGTCCGGATCAGTTTGTTTGTGGCGACGTTGACCTGGTCTTGAATCCCGGTACATCTGCTGATGCTTTTCAGTGGTCTGATGGTAGCTCGGATTCGTATTTGAGTGTGAAGGACTCCGGAACTTTCTGGGTCATGCTAACACGTGATGGTTGTTCATTTGCGGACACGGTTTCAATAGCGAGAAGAAATACCTTTACCATTGACATTGGTCCCGAGAGTCAGACGTTTTGCAGTCAACGTGAGCTCTTATTGGATACCAAGATCCGGGATTCCGTGAATTATGCCTTCAAATGGTCAACCGGGGATACCAGCCCCTGGGTTCGTGTGAAAGGAAGTGGTTCGTTTTCCGTGGTGGTAACGGATTTACGATGTCCATACACGGCAACCGATCAGATGAATATTTTCATGTTAAATGAGGCACAAAATTTCTATGTGCCAAACGCCTTTACGCCGAATGGAGATGGATTGAATGAAACCATCTCACCCAGCTTGGGTTTTGGAGATATTCAGGGCTATCATTTTGTGATCTACACCCGTTGGGGTCAGAAGGTTTTTGAAACCGATGATTTGAACGCCTCCTGGGATGGTAAGTTAAACGGCAAGCTTATGGACTCCGGTGTTTACCTTTGGCTATGTCAGATTGAAACACCTTGTTTGCCGGATCCCCTCCAGTACAAGCACGGGTCGCTTACCCTAATGCGATGAGATTATCCCGGAACAGCTTCTACGGCCTCCACTTCAGGAACCATCCGTTTCAGCAAATTTTCGATACCGGCTTTTAGCGTCATGGTGCTGGACGGACAACCGCTACAAGATCCTTTCATAACCACCGTTACCACACCCTCCTTGAAATCCTGAAACGTAATGGCACCCCCATCCATTTCAACGGCTGGTTTAACGTGATCATCCAGTAGTTTTTTGATCTTACCTACCACAACATCTTCGTCCTCCGGAGATAACACTTCAACCTTTGTCACCACTTCCTTCCCTGCTTGAAGATATTCCTGAACGAACTTCTTGAGGTGTGGCATAATATCAAACCACTCGTAATCAACTGATTTGGTGATGCTCACGAAATTGTTCATGATAAACACTCCCTTCACATAAGGAAACTCGAAGAGCGCTGAAGCCATTGGGGCATTTTTTACCTTTTCCTTTCCGCGAAAATCCACGCTTTCGTTCGCCAGAATCATTTTGTTGGCTACGAATTTCATGGATTCAGGATTCGGAGTTGCTTCAGCGTATACGGTGACGATATCGTCCAGAGTCATTTCTATTTAGAATTATTCTACAAAGGTAACCCAAGCACTTAAGATTTGTTTGCGTGATTGGCAACAAATGCACACCACTCACAGTTTTCCTCGCCACAGCCTTGAAGAAAATCGGCCTGACGAATCCGGGTATACACCTGATGGATCAAATTCCGCATGAAGGTTTTGCCCTCAGGGGTGATGTCAATGTATTCCCGGACGAAGTTTTTGTCATCATCAGGTTCTACAAAGTCAAATACACCGCGTTGCATCGTCAGGTTAAGGCGCTTGTCGGATTCTATCAGCAAGGCGTAAAACATCATTTGTCGCCAGTATTTACCACCAAACTGTTTCGTTTTGTCGGTTCCGTCGTACCCATCCGCCGGAGGCTTAACCTGAAGCCGGGCATTTTGCGGATTGCCCGTTTTAAAGTCAAAAACATCGGCTTGATGGTTGGTGACGTCAATCAAATCAAGTGTTCCCTTTACCGGTGTTTGATCCACCACAATTCGTTCAAACGTCACTTCGGAACGCATATCCGTTCGCGACTTCCATTCGTCTTTTCGAGTTTCAACGAACATGGTCAACGCATTTTGTCCCAGGCTCATAAAGTCCTCAAATTCTTTTTCTGTAAACACGTAGCGTTCCCTGATCAGGTTTCGTTCAAAAGCCGCAGCCGCTTTAAACGTGTCAATGGAGGAAGGATCGGTCACCATCGATTTAAACAGTTGATCCAGCGTTCTGTGCACGGCAATCCCAAAGGACAAATACTTGTTTTTGGCTTTGGGTACCCGCAAAATCGTGCTGAAATAAAATGAGGTTGGGCACTCCAAATATTCATTCAAGTGGCTCACACTGAGCTGATAGGATTCAAGATAGTTCTGAATGCGTTGGGTGTCCAGAAGGTGCTCCGGTTTCATTTCCGGTGAGGATACTATCACCTGTAGCAGTTGTAGGGCTAAGGATGGATCCGGCTCAAAGGACTGGTGCTCGATTGCGTTTTGGTTCAATAATTCATCGATAAAACTGCTGTGAAGGATGTCTTTACCACTATTCGATTGCTCATGGGCAGAAAGTCGCAGCGTCTTCCGTGCACGGGTCATAGCAACGTAGAATAGTCTTCGATGCTCATCTGAGTTATCTATTTCTTCGGATTTGAAGATTTGAGCAAAACCATACGGAGATCGGGCAACTTCTTTTTCCCATGAATTCGCAGAACAATCAATCATAAATACATGGTCGAATTCCAATCCCTTGCTGCCGTGGGCTGTCATGAAATTCACGCCTTTATCGTCAAATAGCAATCGCTGTCGGTTCAAAGCAATCCGATACTCATCCATCAGATCGATCTTCTTCAAAAAATCTCGTAAACTGAGGTCAGGCTTAGAGGCGCATTCATTTTCAGCGAAATCAATTAGCGCATGTAGGCATTCCAATTCAAAGGAGTTTAGCAATGATCCTTTTGAAATTTGAAGATCATGTATAACGTGATAGATGAGCTGGATCAGCGGTTCGTTTGCACCCTTTTTGATCAGATTTTCGAGCAGTGACGAGGCATATTTCCATGCTTCCATGTGCACCAGATCCATGGAGCCATCGAGTAATTTCTCTGGTTCGTTGAGGGCGTCGCGCCATTTAAGGCGGTGTTGAAACACGGCATGGGAGAAACGGGCAATGTCAAGGGGAGAACGGTTAAAGACATCCAGGTGTAATAAACTAAAAAGATGATGCTCACCCGAATAGGGCCGCTCCAATTCCTGACTGATAAACTTCAAGGCATTCAACACCTGTTGAATAACCTGAACATGCAGGATGTTCTCCTTTCGTTGCATGAAAACCGGTATACCCAAATGCTTGAGTAGTTGCGCCAGAGGCTCACCTTGTTTATGTTGCCGGTACAGCACGGCGATATCTTCCGGGTTCACACCTTGTTCAATCAATGCTTGAATCTGCTGGGCAATCCCCACACCTTCCATGTGTGCCGATGGAAACGAAGTGAACAGAACGGGGTGGCCGGTATTGGAGAGGTCAGCCGGTGTAAGGTCTTTTGAAAGATTGGGCAACAGGTTAATTAATCGGTTGGTATTCTCGGAAATATGTGCGGCCGAGGCGTGAAGGATGGATGCAGTAGACCGGTAGTTGGTTTTTAATACGATGTGTTTGAGGAAAGCCTGATAGCGAGAATTGAACTGAAGAATGTTTTCAATTTCGGCTCCCTGGAACCGATATATGGATTGGTCGTCATCGCCTACTACAAACAGATTGGGGTTTTCTTCCCAGAACGAAACAAGGGCATTGATCAGATCGTTTTGCGATCCGCTGGTATCCTGGTATTCATCCACCAATACATAATGAAATAGCTCCTGGTAATCACTGAGTACGGCTTGTTCGCGCTCAAATAACTCCAGCACCCAGAGGATCATATCATCAAAATCGTAGGTGCCCTCCTGGTGTTTCCGGTCTTCGTACTGAGCATAGAGGTGTCCGGCGGCCATCAGAGTATTGGCTTTTTGATCCTCCTTTTCAATTTTATTCATGTTTAACGAGCCGGCGGGATTGTCCTTGTAGGCTCGTTTATATATATACGCGTCACTTTCCCGGATTTCGGCTTTGTAGGATGTGCACATCTGCTCCAGTTTTTGGGGACTGATGTTTTCCTTCTTCATCCACCCGAACAAGCGATTCAGACTTTGGACCAAATAGGTCACATTGCCTTTCATCTTTTTTAGCGGATGATCCTGTGGAAGGTTGATGGCAAGATCATGCAGGTACTGATAGCGCTCCAGATCATTAAGGGGTTGGAGGTTACGATGATTAAACTCCTCGGGGCGTTCCTGAATTACTCGATTACAGAATCCGTGAAAGGTATGTACACTGATGCGGTGGGCCTCCGGCCCGATGTATCGAAGCAATCGTTGCTTCATGGCCACGGTGCCGGCATCGGTATAGGTCAGACATAGGATATTTTCCGTGGAGGTATCCGTTTGCTCAAGAATATACGCGATCCGATGGGCAAGAATCTGAGTCTTGCCCGTTCCCGGACCGGCAATAACCAATACAGGACCATCAATGGTGGTCACGGCACGTTGCTGTTCAGGGTTCAGAAGTTGAAAATCGGATGCGGGTTGATTCATACCGGCAAATTAGCGCACCGCACATGAAAAAAGACAGGTGATAAAAATTATGTCCAACACGGATACAAGTATTGTTGGATGGCCAAAATACTTAAATCACAGTTTTTATAGAACTTATGCTACACATTATCAGTGAATTAGATGATTATCATGAGAATTTTAAGAAAATGTCTGCAACCTTTTATAGATTCGGTGTCCATTTAAGTAACCGTGCCCATGGCCGGTTGGTTTAAGACAAAAAAGTAAAGTAGTATTTAACTTCCAGATTTTATGAACAACAATCTTACTCTTTTCAAGCACGCCACCCGCTTACCTGGGCGATGGTTTGCTCTGTTGGTTACCCTTATTTTTTCAGGTGTTTCTGCCTTTGCGCAGTATTGTTCGGTGAGCCACACGTCAACCGGTTGTCCAACGTACAACATGTACATTGGATCTGTTGAAGTGTTAAACAACGGTAACTCGTTGTTTGCCAAGTCAAATGACGGTTGTAATCAAACAGCTGTTCCTAATTACACGTTGATGTCTTCCACTCCTTCATTTACGTTGAATGGTGGATCATCCTACACCTTGAAAGTGGGTGGTGGTCCTACGTACCAAACCTATTTGGGTGTATGGATTGACATTACAGGTGACGGTGACTTCGACGATGCCGGTGAGTACATCTCCAACGGATGGGCGGTGATGAACACCAACACAGTAAACACCTACACCTTCACTCTGAGCTGCTCCAACATCAAAACTGGAGCAACTCGTTTACGTATGCGCTCGCAGTATTCCGGATCCGGCCAGTGGTCATCCGGTATGGCGTGTACCAGCGTATTGTATGGTGAAACAGAGGATTACACCATTGCATTGGCTACCTCCGGTTCGTTGGCCGCTGGTTTTCACGTGGAAGACACCGCGTTTGTAAAAACACCGGTTAAACTCACCAATGCCAATCAAGCTGGTTACCTCTATCACGGTTGGGACATTGGAGACGATGGAACTATTGAGTACACCACAACCGATGCTGTGCATAAATTCAACTCAACAGGAACCTACTGCATCCGTTTGTTCTCTGAGAACTGTCTCGGACGCGACTCTGTTGTTCACTGTTTGACGATCATTAAACCAACCGCTCCTCCAGTTGCGGATTTCATTTCCGACAAAAACAAGGTTGAGCTTTACAATACCTTCCAATTAACAGATCTTTCTACCAACGGTGCCATTTACTGGGACTGGTTCCTCTTCCAGGGACATGGAACGGATTCTGCAAATTCCCGAATTGACGGAGACGACTACCCAGATTTACGTGGTGGTGACGAAACCGTTAATCAAAACCCAGAAGTATTTACCGCAAAAGGAATCCCTGGATTCCCGGATGTAGGAAAATGGAGTGTTGGTCTTACCTCATCTAATGATGTAGGAGCTTCACAAACGTTGATTAAAACAGATTACATCGAAGTAACCAAAGGTTGCGACGTTGAAATGGGTCCTGGTACGGTAACTGGTATTCCTGGAAACGTTATTACCTGTGAAGCTGGTACCATTAAAAATAAAGATGACGGATCAGGAAATTATGCGTCTCCTGAAGCCAACCTGGATGCCTTGATTGCACCTTGTGGAGCAACGTCTATTACCTTCACCTTCGATTCATGGAAGGTGAAGAGCAATGTGAACCTGAAAGTATATGATGGTCAGGATGCAACGGGTAAACCATTGCACCCCGGTACCGGATTTACATCTGCCAATCCTCCAACAACTGCCTTGGTTGCTAAGTCTGGTGGATTATACCTGCTTTGGAACTCTACTGGTACTGCAACGGATGAAGGATTCCGTGCACATTGGAATGCAACGGTTGGAACACAAGCTGCCCCAGTTGCATCATTTGAATCTGCAGACACCATGTACAACGCGGTTTGGAACAACTTTACCAACACCAGCCAAAATGCATTGGGAGAAGTTTCTTATGCCTGGGAAGTTGATGGATCTATTGAATCCAACAACCAGGATATGGAGAACATCTTCTTCTCCAATAAAACGTACAGCATTTGTTTGACCGTTGAAACATGCGCCGGGAAAGACAAATTCTGTAAAAATGTTGTAGTGGCACCAATCACGTCAAAAGCGGAATTGGACTTCACAGCGGATGAGCGTCGTCCTAAAGCCGGTGATAAGGTTGAATTCACGGCCGAAACAGATAAGGCTAATACATTCGAGTGGACGTTCTTCCCTGGCAACACGGTACAGTTTGCCGATGGAACGAACAAAAACTCACGTAATCCTATCATGACCTTCTCTGCGCCAGGTAAATACACTGTGTCTTTGAAAGGTTGGAATAACTTGTCTCCTTCTGATTCTACTGTTTCCTATGCTCAGGTAATTAAGGATCAATACATCATTGTAATTGATTACTGTAAGCCGTTGATCAGCGTAACCAGCAGTGCTGACGTTGCCATCAACAGCGTATTGTTAGAAGATGATGCGACTCCTCGTAACGCTATTTTGGAAAACACCTCTGCAGAATCTACCTATTCAGATTACACCACTGATCTGCCAGCTCCAACGCTGTCGTTTGGTGGAACATATCACGTAACACTCGGTCGTAAAACTACCGTGAATAAAATGACACGTAAGGTTTGGATCGATTGGAACATTGATGGTGACTTTGATGACAACGGAGAATTGGTTGCCAGCGAATCGGCTTCCAACTCAGCGTCATTCACCGGAACGTTTACGGTACCTGATTTGAAAAACTCATTCGAGGGTAAGACCAGAATGCGTATTGGAACCAGCTATAATAATGATCCTAACGTACCATGTGGTGCGTCAAGCGGAATCAAGAATGCTAACCGTATTGGTGAATTCGAAGATTACGCCATTGTGTTGGCTAACGACAACACCACACCATACATCACATTAAGAGGTGATGACACTGTATACGTTGAATTGGGTAGTACCTACAACGATTCAGGAGCCATTGCTACTGACCCAACAGAAGGTGACATTACCTCCAGAATGGTAACTACATCAGACGTTGATGCATCTGCTGCTGGTATCTATTATGTGACCTACTGTGTGGAGGATGCATCTGGAAACGATGCTCCATGTGTAACACGAGTAGTTTATGTGGTTGTTGACCAGTCTCCTCCAGTGTTGACGCTGAAAGGAAACAATCCAGAATACATCGATGTAATCACCGGTACATATTCTGAAGCCGGTTGGACTGCGACAGATGCTACTGACGGAAATCTGGAAACAGCTGTTCAAGTATCAGGAACGGTTAACACCTTTAAAATTGGCACCTATACATTGACCTACACTGTTCAGGATGCACAGGGTAATACCGCAACTGAATCTCGTGAGGTAATTGTACGTGACCAGGTATTCCCAACGATCGACAACGATGAGAAGATCAAAGTGAACGATCGATGGGTGGTTAACGTTCAACTTCAGTCTGTATTTGTTGACCGTACCGTACCTAATGATAACTACAACAACGGAACATTCGGACCTATGTTCGATTATGTAATCTCTCCTAGCAATGCTCAGGGCGAAGCCGATGTTGACACTCGTGTAAAAAGTACAACCACGGTAACTTACGTTGCTACAGATGAGTCGGGTAACGCAACTACGTTGGTAATTGATTACGTTGTTGAAGATTACGTAGCTCCTGTGATCAACTTGAACACCTTGGACACCGTTTACCACTCTGTAAACGCCAAGTACACTCCGGTTGAGCCTAGCGTTTCGGATAACTTGTACGACAATACTCAGGTATCGTTGACTCGTTCTACCAACGTAAACCCATACATCCTCGGATTGTATACAGATACCTATACCGCAACTGACGCATCTGGTAACGTAACCGTTCGCAAGCGTTGGGTACGTGTTTACGACGGAGAAAAGCCAGTTATCTCTGGTAAATTCGGTCCGATTGCCCGCTTGGGTCTGTTCTCAAGCGTAGCATTGACAGACTACCTCAAAATGAGTGATAACTACGACGGTCCTACCGACTTGTTCAGCAACGTAAAAGTTGTTTACAATGACGTAAACTTCTATGAAGAAGGTATCTACGCCGCCGTGTTTGAAACATCAGATAAATCAGGTAACGTTTCTGCGCCATTCACACTGATTGTTGAAGTAAGCCGAGCTTACATCACTCAGTCAAGTGTTGAAGAAATCAACAGCGAAAACTTGATGACTGTTTACCCGAACCCATCTAACGGTGTGTTCAACATCAAAGTTGACCTTCCATCCAATGAAATGGTTAACCTCGGTGTATATGACATGTTGGGTAACAAGGTAACTGATGTTGTGAATGATCACCTCCAAAAAGGAACGTACACCATTGACCTTCACGATGCTGCCAGCGGAGTTTACTTCGTTCGCATGGTTGTGAACGGCAAAGTGTTCAACCAACGAGTTGTTCTTCACTAAGATTAATGTTCATAATTAAAAAAAGGGAGCTTCGGCTCCCTTTTTTTATGCCTCAAATGCTCAACTTGATTTCTGCTTTAGGCTAAAAATGCTCGAATTTTTGGATGAGGGTTAAAGTAAACTTTGATGCTTGATCATCACCTCAGTAGAAACCCTCTACATAGTTGAGTTTCACGTAAAATAATTAGTCAAAAATGTAATTCTCTCTTAGGGATAGATTAACTTTGGGCGTTCTGGCTCTCAGAAAATCGGTACGATTTTGTTCCATTGATTGAGAGACTTGGGTACTAGTAATAAGATATGAAAAACAACTATTCTCTTTTAGCCGGAAAACTCTTGAGTTTTTTGGTACTGTTGGCAGGATCGTTGGTGGCACAAGGACAGAGTTATTGCTCGTCGGGTGCATCAACGACGTATGATTCAAAGTGTGACAGAGCACGCCTGGTGGGTACATCCATTACCCTGGACAATCAGTCCAGTTCCACCGCATGCGAGCAATACTCTGATCACACCAGTTTTGTAGCAGCCGATTTAACGGCTGGTGACGAGTACACCCTCATCCTCACGAATGGTACGTGTGGTGGTAATTACACTCGTTACGGTAATGCCTGGATTGACTACAACCAGGATGGAACGTTTGACAATTCGGAAATGCTCGGAAAAGGAACAACTGGAAACAGTTCCAACGGGTATGACCATGTGATCAAATTCACCGTTCCATGTAACATTAAAAGTGGTAACACACGTATGCGATGTATCGTAAAGGAAGGTACCAATACCAATCCTTGTGGTTCGTATACGTACGGTGAAACAGAGGACTATACTGTTTCGCTGACCATCACCGGCTCATTGAGCGCTGGTTTCTTTATGCGAGACACCGCTTTCGTAAAAACAGCTGTTTCATTGGTTAACGCGAATCAGGATGGTTACTTCTACCACGGCTGGGACGTTGGAGACGATGGTACTATTGAGTACACCACGACCAATGCCTCGCACAAATTCAATTCAGCCGGATCGTACTGCGTACGTCTGTTCTCGGAAAACTGTTTGGGACGCGATTCCGTGGTACATTGTATCACCATCGTTAAACCAACTGCTCCTCCGGTAGCCGACTTCGTATCCGACAAGAACAAAGTAGAACTCTATAACACCTTCAAATTGACAGACCTCTCTACCAATGGAGCCATCTATTGGGATTGGTTCATGTATCAGGAGTCTGACTCAGCCGCCACACGAATTGACGGTGATGATTATCCAGATCTTCGTGGAGGAGATGAAACAGTTAATCAGAACCCAGAAATCTTTACCGCTAAAGGTATTCCTGGATTCCCTGACGTAGGAGAATGGTGCATCGGTTTGACGTCTTCAAACGATGTAGGTGCTTCTCAAACAGTTATAAAGAAAAATTATGTTGAAGTAATCAAAGGATGTGACGTTGAAATGGGTCCCGGTACAGTTACCGGAATTCCAGGCAACGTAATTACCTGTGAAGCCGGTACGCTTAAAAACAAAGATGACGGCTCTGGAAACTATGCATCACCGGAGGCAAACCTCGATGCATTGATTTCTCCATGTGGTGCAACATCCATCACCTTTACATTTGATCAGTGGTTGGTAAAAGCCAACGTTAACCTGAAAGTATATGATGGTCAGGATGCAACCGGAACGCCACTTCATCCAAAAAGTGGTTTCACGGCTACCGATACTCCTTCTGCACCAGTTGTTGCTAAATCAGGAGCACTATACTTCTTATGGAACAGTTCAGGAACGCAAACCGATAAAGGTTTCATCGGTCACTGGACATCAACCATTGGTTCTCAGGATGCACCGGTTGCACACTTCGAATCAGCCGACACCATGTACAATGCCGTGGTAAATACCTTCACCAACACATCTGAGAATGCCATCGGTGAGGTGTTTAATACCTGGGAGATCGACGGATCTATTGTTGCTCAAACAAGAGATCTTGAGCAAATCTTCCTTTCAAACGCTACGTATAATGTTTGTTTGACTGTTCAAACATGCTCAGGCAAAAACAAAACATGTAAAAACATCGTAGTTGCACCAATCACGTCAAAAGCCGAATTGGACTTTACTGCGGATGAGCGTCGGCCAAAAGCAGGCGATAAAGTAACCTTTGATGTAACCACGGATAAGGCCAATACCTTCCTGTGGACATTCTTCCCAGGCAATAACGTAACCTTCCAAAATGGAACAAACAGTGGATCTAAATCACCTGTTGTTGCCTTCTCATCACCTGGTAAATACACCGTTTCATTGAAAGCTTGGAATAATCTTTCTCCTTCTGATTCTGCGGTGTCTTTGGCTCAGGTAATTAAAGATCAGTACATTATCGTAATTGATTACTGTAAGCCATTGATCAGTGTAACCAGCAGTGCTGACGTTGCAACTACCAATGTGTTGCTCGAAGATCGTGGTACACCTGCTAAAGCACTCATTGATAATGGTTCAGCTGAATCCAACTACTCAGATTACACCACAGACGAAGATGTTCGTCCTGCGGTTCTGACCTTTGGTTCTACTTACGACATCACTGTTTCCCGTAAAACTACCGTGAACAAAATGACCCGTAAGGTATGGGTAGACTGGAACATCGATGGTGATTTTGATGACAATGGTGAACTGGTTGCCAGCGAATCAGCTGCGAATACAGCTTCATTCAAAGCATCCTTTACCGTTCCTGATCTGAAGAATTCGTTTGAAGGTAAAACCCGCATGCGTATTGGTACCAGCTATAATACGGATCCAAACGAGCCATGTGGTGCTTCAAGTGGTGTGAAAAATGCTAACCGTATTGGTGAGTTTGAAGATTACGCCCTTATTCTCGTAAACGACAACACCACTCCGTACATCACACTTAAGGGTGATGACACCATGTATGTTGAATTAGGTAAAACCTATGTGGATTCCGGTGCAACCGCTACGGATCCATCAGAGGGCGATATTACCTGGAGAATGACATCAACTTCGGATGTTGACGAATCTGCCGCTGGTATTTACTATGTGAAATTCTGTGTTGAAGATGCTTCCGGCAATGCCGCTCCATGTGTAACCCGAGTGGTTTACGTGGTAGTTGACCAATCAGCTCCAGAGCTCACATTGAAAGGAAACAATCCGGAATACATCGAAGTAATCACTGGTTCATATTCTGAAGCAGGCTGGACCGCAACTGATGCAACTGATGGTAATCTGGAAACGGCTGTTCAGGTAACTGGAACGGTTAACACCTTCAAAATTGGAACATACACCCTGACCTACACCGTTCAGGATGCACAAGGTAACCTGGCCATCGCACGACGAGATGTAATCGTTCGAGATCAGGTATTCCCTACCATTAATAACGATGAAATTCAGGTGATTGGTGGTCGTAATGTGGTTGAAGTTCAGCTTCAGTCTGTATTTGTTGACCGTACTGTACCAAACGACAACTACAATAACGGAACCTTCGGTCCTCGTTTCACGTATGAAATCTCTCCGAGCAATGCACAGGGAGAAGCCGACGTAGACACACGTTCGAAAGGAACCACAACGGTAACCTATACCGCAACCGATGAAACAGGTAATGCAACTACACTCGTAATTGATTACGTGGTGGAAGATTACGTTGCCCCAACCATCAACTTGAATACGCTGGATTCTGTTTACCACCCGGTAAACGCGAAGTATACGCCAGTTGAAGCGACCGTATCGGACAACTTCTATGATGAAACTCAGGTTTCTCTGGTTCGTAGCTCTAATGTGAATCCTTACGTATTGGGTAAATACACCGACACGTACACAGCAACAGACGCATCCGGTAACCAAACCGTTCGTCAGCGTTGGGTAGTGGTGTATGACAGCGTTGCACCAACCATTTCCGGTAAGTTTGGACCAATCGTACGTTTGGGTCTGTTCTCAAATGTATCGTTGATCGACTATCTGAAAATTATCGATAACTACGATGCGCCTGCAGGCTTGTTCCAAAACGTAGAAGTTCTGTCAAACGACATGAACGTGTTTGAACAAGGTTTCTACGCAGCCACTTTCGTAACGCATGATAACTCCGGTAACGCATCCAATGTATTTACGTTGTATGTTGATGTAAACCGCAAATACGAGCGGGTATCTGGTGTGGATGAGATTACTTCAGAAGTACTTTCTGTATTCCCGAATCCAACAACAGGTATCTTCCATATCCAGACAAATCTGGAGGCGAATGAAACAGCTACCGTTGCCGTTTACGACATGGTGGGTAATGCCATTCAGTCCGTTGATGTATCAGACGCAAATCAATCCGTTCAAACTCTTGATTTGACCGGGCATGCTGCTGGTGTGTACTATGTACGAATGGTAATAAATAATCATGTTTATACCGAAAAGATTGTCTTGAAATAAGACGTAACACTTTGAAAATGAAAAGGGGGCCTCGGTCCCCTTTTTTTATTTTTGAAAAAAACCGAAAAAATATTGCAACCTTTTTCCATATCGGTGTCTATCCATTAACTGAGATCTCGTTTTGAGCGAAGAAGAGGAACTGGTAAGACGTTGTGCCAGCCAGGACAGGAAAGCTCAACGGGAACTTTTTGAGAAGTACGCTTCTAAAATGATGGGCATCTGCTTGCGATATATGAACAATGAGGAAGACGCGAAAGACATCTTGCAAGATGGCTTCGTAAAAGTCTTTACTCAGATTGAATCCTTCCAATTCAAGAGTTCACTCTATACGTGGATGTCACGGATTTTTGTCAATCTTTCCATCAATAAGCTCAAGCGTGGTGTTTCCTATGTTCAGTTAGAGGATGATCAGGAATTGGCTGATACCTCAATGACCGAGTTGGATGCACAACCATCCTGGGGAACGTTAACCCGGGATGAGGTCTTGATGCACGTTCAGGAACTTCCGGATATCTACCGGGTGGTTTTGAACATGTATGCCGTTGATGGTTTGAGTCATGCAGAAATAGCCGATGCATTGGATATTTCTGTAGGATCCAGCAAAAGTCGGTTGTCCAGGGCGCGTGTGATTCTCAAGGAACGATTAAACAATTTGTCGAACAACGCGTGAAACCGGAACACGAAATATTTGATGATCAACTGAAATCCATGTTAGGTGGATTTGAGGGGTCTGTGTCTCCGGATACCTGGGATGCCATTGCGGGAGCAATGGATGCTCCAGTGAAGCGTCGTGCAGCGATCTATTGGTATTGGTTAACAGGTTTGGTGCTTTTGACGGTAGGAGCGGCATTGTACTTCTTCCATTGGAAGGATACAAATGGTCCGGAAGGTCACGGCGTGGTGTTGGAGCAGCATAAAACGGATGCTCCTATTCTTCCTCGGACATCAACAGACGAACCGGTTGACAACCAAGTTAAACATAGCATCACAGCACAACAACCTTCCGGAGCTGTACGCCAGCCTTCTGGTGTTGTGTCTACTAACCCTGAACTACCCGAGCTACCAGTTCTACCTGGTGTTGATCCGGGAACGGATCTTGGGTCACACTTCGCGGGAAATCAGGGAGAGCAAAACGTAGCTAACGAACTAAATACTGAGGTTATTCATGTACGACCACATTCAACTTTGGCCATTTTCGATGCATCTGAGATAGATGCTCATGAACTTAAATATATACCTACAATCAACAACGGGGGGCGGAAAGATTCCAAAAAAATTCTGGGTATGGGTACCTGGGAATTCGGACTTTCCGCTTCGCCCGCGTTGGCTTCTAAGTTAGTGAAATCAAATGGCTCTTTTGGCTGGTTAGTCAATAAAGATTATAAGGATATTACAAATCGCTTTGAATCGCAGGGTTTTAGCTACCAGATAGCTTTCCAGGCGAATCGATATATAACTAATCGAATTTATCTCTCAACCGGCTTAATCTACAACCAGATGGGGGAGAATATCGAGTATGATTATCTCATTGATGAGTTGCCCAATGTGGATTATAATTTTGAGAAGTTAGACTATATCACCTTGAATCCACAACTGTGGGAGCACGTGCAATATAACGGCCATAACACGTACCACTTTATCCAAATTCCGGTAAAATTGGGTATCGTTGTTCCTATGGTGCATAGTCGGTTTTCACTTCGTTCGGAGCTGGGTATGCAATACATGCGTTTCCTCGGTGGTTCTGGTAAGAAGGCAGACGAAACCTTCCTCACCCTTGAAGACTTATCGGGCAGTACGGAATACGCGGCTAACAGTTTTGGAATGAGTGCCAATTTCGGCATCTACCGTGCGTTTAAGTACAACCTGGAACTGGGGATGGTTCCGTTCTATCAACGAAACGTAACATCAATACGACGATCTGACTCACCTCTGGATGAGCGGCCATACAATTTTGGATGCAATATTCAATTGACGTATAAATTAAACCGAGGACTCCGATGAAAAGGCTGATTTACATAGCGTTCTTCATGCTGCCATTCGCGGTTTTTGGTCAGGGATTATTGCCTATGCAAGCCGGTGATATTGGCGTGGCAGATCTCATGGTGAATGCAGACAATGAGTTGATGGTGATCCACCATGACGAAAATGGAGTCTATCACTTGTCTACGCGATCTTCCTACGGTTGGGAACATGAAGGCGCCATTTCCAACTTGCCTAATTACAGCACGTCTTTCCGATTGAAGGATGCCTATTGGTATAAGGGCCTGCTATACATTGCAGGGGTGTCCACAGAAGCAAATAAAAATCTGGTTTGGACGTGGGATGGCTCAACCTGGAACAACCTTTCGAATACCGCCATCACTTCCAGTGAGTCGTTGGCCAAATTCATTGAATTCGATGGAAAGCTTTGCTTGCTCGGCATTTTTGAGGAACAGTCAACCAACCTTCTGAGTTGGAATGATACCAGTTGGACGTCGCTATCCGGATGGGTGACCTACAATCCGGGTAAAGATTACATCATCGATGCCTACGTGAAAAACGGACTGCTCTATGCTTCCGGCCGATTTACCAGAATGGTAGGTCCTGATCCATTCTACACCGCAGTGTATGATGGTGAAAATTGGAATTCAATTACCCACCCACCGTTCTTGAGGGGCTCTAACCATTTTACCGAATTCAATGGACAGCTGGTTTTGTCTGGTCAGCCCAACGGAAGTTCAGACTTCATCAAAGCCTTTAACGGGAATGGATGGGACGATCTCTCCAACGGTCTGGAACAATATATGATTCATCAGTTCTGGGATTTGGAAAGCCATAATGGTGTTTTATACCTGTCTGGTGACATCTGGAACATCGCTGAGAATACAACCGTTAACCTCATTCGATATGTCAATGGAAAATGGGAAATGGTAAAATGGCCGTATGGCAATGAGCGGATTCGCCTCATGAATAGCGAAAGCGGTATGTTGTTGTATGGCGAGTTTGATCTTTTTGGGATTTCCTACCTCGGTCAATTGTCAACAGGACAAGCCTTATTATCCGGGCGTGTGTTTGTGGATGAAAACGGCAACTGCGTGATGGATGAGGATGAGAAACCCATTGAACGTCAAATGGTGCAATTAACACCAGGTCAGAACACCTTCTGGACCAATGGCGATGGATCTTTCTACATACCGGTTGACCAAGGTTCGCAAGCCTTGAAGCCAGTAAATCTGATCCGTTACATATCAGGTTGTCCTGAATCGGCCTGGACGGTAGATGTAACCGGAGCAGGTAACTACGAATTGCCTCCGCTAGGGTTAACGCCAAAGCCGTTTGCTGTGGATTTAAATGTTGTTTCCGGATTTGATTACGGATACCAACTTCTAAAGAATGAAAAGAACTCCGGGCATTTTATCCTCACCAACAACGGAACGGTGGCGATTAAGGAAGCCCAATTCAAACTCACGATTGGTGAAGGGTGGGAAAACCTCACCTTTAGCCCTAATTACACATTTGCTGAAGATGGTGAGTACATCTGGCTAGTGGAAGATTTGGGCGTTGATGAGCAGTTTACTATTGACATGTCTGGTGTGGCAAAAGGCGATCGTTCAGAAGATCTGCAGTTGTCCTACAACGCCATCGTTAAAAATCCGGGTGGTGATATCAACCTTCGGGATAACCAACGAACCCGACTCTTCAAATCGGTGGAAACCATAGATCCAATCTACAAGCAATGCGGTAACGGATCCTTCTTCTATGAATCCGACCCATTGAATTACTACATTGGATTTTCGAATGTGGGTTCAGGAGATGTGAAACGGGTTATTGTTCGCGATACTTTAGACGAGGATGTGGTGATCAGTGTGTATGGAGTGGAATCGTACATTTCCCATCGATCCAACTTCAATTCTACCTACATCAAGAAAGGCTCGAAGTACCAATACATCTTTACTTGGGTGTTTGACGACATCAATTTGCCGGACAGTTCTTCTGATCCGGAAGGATATCGAGGATACATTGACTTTGGCATTCATCTGGCCAGTGGTTTCCACCCTTCAGGAACGGAGGTTTGTAATCAGGCCGAGGTTTTCTTCGACAAGCAAGAGCCCTATGAAACCAATGAGGTGTGCGTAAGCGCCCGAGGTTTGGGTATTCCGGTTCTTCCGTCAAATAATGGTTTAAGTATTTATCCGAATCCGGCTCATCGAGAGTTAACCATTGGTAATCAAACGCAGGAGGAACGTATTGTGCGTATCTACAACCCATTGGGTGCCCTGGTGGCAGAAGCCACCCTTCCAGCTGGTACTTCCGAAACCATTCAGGTGGCAAATTGGAAGGCAGGGGCGTATTACGCTGTTGTTCCTGGAAGTCACGCCCAACTGATCGTTATTCAGTAAATTGTGTAACCAAAGGTTACGCATCCCAGACTGTCGAGTTCAAGTTCACTCATTACATTCAATAACCCGGAAATGGTGGCACCAGTTGTGAAAACATCATCCACTATAATCACCTGCTGTCCTATCAGATCGGTGGCGTGTTCAATGCCAAATCGGGATTGATTGGAGGTCCAACGCTCTGACCGATGCTTATGGGTTTGTGATTGAGATTGAGCCATACAGTTTAACGCGCTTCCAAGCACCTTTCCTCCCAACTCTCTACAAAGTCCCCGAGCCAGCAATTCGGATTGATTATAGCCTCTTATTCGGCGTTTTTGAGGGTGAATTGGAACAGGAATCCAAGTAACTTCGTCATACTTTCTAATTCCTTCCAATTCCTGAGCCATTAGCGTTCCCATCAAGATGCCCAGCTGTGGTTGATGATGATACTTCAAGGCATGCAGCACCTGTTGGGTGCAACCATTTTTTTCAAAGAAGAAGGACGCCGAGGCAAACTGGATGGCATGCTGAGATCTTAAAAAGCGAAACATCGGGTTGGTTGCCCGTCCACCAAATCGGGTTCGTGGCAAGTTAAGTCGGCAGGTAAGACAGAGCTTTTTTTCATCCGAGAGCAGCACGTTTCTGCATCCAAAGCAGTACCGTGGATAGATAAAATCCAAAACATCATTGATCATCAAGGCTACAAGTTCTGATGTTTCCGATGTAAATGCCTCATCTTTGCGGTAATTAAGCGTTTATGTTCGAAAACAGGGATAAAACCGATATCAACGAGTTGGGAGAATTTGGATTGATCCGAATGATTCAGAAGGCTTTTCCAATGGATGAAGCGACTACAACTGTTGGAATTGGGGACGATGGGGCGGTTTTCCCTACGTTGGAAGGTTATCAAACCGTTGTATCAACCGACCTATTGGTGGAGAACGTACATTTTGATTTGATGTACACTCCATTAAAACACCTGGGCTATAAAGCCGTGGTGAACGGTATTTCTGATATCTGCGCCATGAATGCTGTGCCAACCCACCTGCTTTTGAGCTTGTCGTTCAGCAGTAAATTCACCCTGGAAGCTATCGAGGAACTGTATGATGGTGTTCGACTGGCGTGCGCCAAATACAAGATTGATCTGATTGGAGGTGATACGGCTTCGTCAGTGAAAGGATTAACACTCTCCGTTACAGCGATTGGGAAGATTAAGGAAACGGCTATCGTCCGCCGAAGCGGTGCAAAACCGGGAGATTTACTGTGTGTGACTGGGGATTTGGGTGGTGCATATATGGGTCTTCAATTACTTGAACGAGAGAAGCGGGTGTTTTTGGAGCATCCCGATATGCAGCCGGATTTGAAGAATCATGACTATATCGTGGGTCGTCAACTCAAACCCGAAGCACGGGTTGATGTGGTGGATTGGCTGGGTAAGGAAGGTATTGTACCTACATCCATGATGGATGTATCGGATGGCATTTCATCCGAATTGTTTCACCTGAGCGAAGCTTCCGATGTTTCGTTTGCGGTTCACGAAGAGAAGCTACCCATTGATCAGGATACCTTCAACATGGCGGTAGAATTTGGTATTGATGCAACCACCGCTGCGTTACAAGGCGGGGAAGATTTTGAATTGTTGTTCACCGTTGACCAATCAGCATTTGAATCCTTAAAGAATCATCCCGATATCACCGTTATCGGCTACGTGCGTGAACGATCCATGAAGAACCAGCTGATCTCAAAAGGAGGAAACATATTTGACCTGGTGGCTCAAGGCTGGCCGGCCCAGAGCTAATCTTTCTTGATGGCTTTGATCAGGTCTTCGCCCTTTAGATTGTCGAAGATGGCATCGGAGTTTTCATTGAGCTGTTTCGAAATAAAATCCGATTTACTGCTTTCGGTCACGGCCACGTTGATGGCAAAATCACCTCGACCATAACACGGGCCCAATTCTCCTTGATCATTGGTGCAAAATGTACGTGATCGCGGAATGATGTACGATGACCCCGCCACTGATTTTTGCTGCAATGCCGCAAAGTAAGTGTCGTGATTTGGGTCGTTGGGATTCATCGGGATATTTCTCAATGGCAGCATGAACTGTCCGAAGGGAATATTGGAATGGATGGTGCCATCATCACTAATCCAGTTGGTGGTTAAATCTATGGTGAGATCCAGATTCATGACGTGGTCCTTTTTGAGGAACATCGTCCACGGCATATACCACCTGCCATCATTCAGTTTTACCTTGCTGTAGGCGATGGAGATCGAATCCAGGCGCAGGTAAAATTTAGAATTGAAATACAGGTCTTCCAACTTGTTTTCATCCAGGACAAATCGGGCAAAAATGGCCACTTCCCGATCTTTATCGGCTGTTTCAAATGTTCGGGTAATCTCAAATCCCTTGAAAGAGATCTGATCCGGGTCCAACATGCCTATTTTGGAATTGGATGCATAAAATCGGTTGTTGGAAAGATTGCCTGCGTATGATTGGATGTATTTCTCCTGGGATTTATCAATCATCATCTTTACACCTTGAATGGCGAGATTGGCACCCTCGATCAGCACATCGGTGGTGATCAATCCGCGTGAAGAGGCTGGATTGTTGGCTTCCACCACATCTAAAAGCGTGATGGGTTCTTCAAACACCAAAGGATGCATCGTGGTTTGTTCACCACTTGATTTGTTGGAATACGTATAACTCGCACAACCGGAAAGTACGGTTGCGGTCAGAAATACCAATGCGGATATAACTCTCTTTGAATCACTCATATCAAGTTGATTAACTATTGGTAATTTTGATAACAATTTACAAGGATATTGTTAACCACCTGATTCATCCGTCAGGCCACCCAAAAGTAAATATAAGCATGTCACGTTTCCTTAATGTCTCTTTAATTCAGCTGGAATATCTCATCGCTTTGGACGAGCATCGTCATTTTATCAAGGCGGCTGAGGCCTGTTTTGTTACGCAGCCAACCTTGAGTATGCAAATCAAGAAGCTGGAGGATGAGTTGGGGGTGAAATTGTTTGATCGAAGCAGGCAGCCCGTGATTCCAACCGACGTAGGACGACTCATCATAGCTCAGGCTCGGAATGTGATCCGTGAAACGCAGCGAATCGACAATATCCTCCAGGACTATAAAGGGACGGTTTCCGGTGATTTGACCATTGGTATAATCCCAACGGTATCGCCGTATCTCATGCCCCATCTGATCAGCCGGATTTCAAAAGCCTATCCCGATGTACGCTTGCATGTCAAGGAACTTATGACGGATGATGTCATCCGCCTGCTCAAGGACGATCATCTCGATGTGGGCATCGCCGCTACCCCTTTAAACGATGAGTCCATTGTGGAGCGACCTGTTTATTATGAGAAGTTCAGTTTGTATCTCAATGAGAATCATCCTGCATACGGTAAGCAGTCACCTGACGCGAATGACCTGGTGTCGGATAAATTGTGGTTGTTGAGCGAGGGAAATTGTTTTCGGTATCAATCTGTTAATCTGTGTTCGGTAAATGATCAGAAGCAACGCACCGATTATTTTGATTACGAAAGCGGCTCCATTGATACCTTGATCAAAATAGTCAATCTGGAAGGTGGGGCTACGGTTATTCCCGAGTGGGCGAGCTTGGAACTTAGCCCTGAAAACAAGCGCAATCTGCGCACTCCTCAAGAGGAGGAAACACGTGAAATTAGTTTGATCTATACCCGCAATTTTGCCAAAGCCAAGTTGCTGGATAGTCTCTTTGAAGTAGTGAAGTCATGTGTACCGGAACCCATTTTAAACAATACTGGAGAGCACGTTGCCCGTGTCATGTAATGGCCACAAAAGTGGGCGACTTGCCCTGTTTATCAGGGAACTGCAATTTTTTTTCACTAGTTTTGCACATATATTTCAGTCGCTTTGAAAAGATTACTTATACCATTGATGCTCTTACCGTTCCTGATTTGGAATTGTAAAAGCTTTGACGAACGAACAAAATTCGACATCACATATGTGAACCGGGTGATGTTTGATTCTACGAATACGGGTGTGGCAGATGGCACTGTTCTTTCCGACACCCTCATCATGAACTTTAAAGACGATTTGTCTGATCACGATTCCCGTGAGTCACAGGTTGAGTATGTGCGCATGCTCGTTTTTAGTCTGGAGGTTGACAAGGTTAAAACCCCACATGCTTCCAACATGAACTTCCTCGAAAAGATTGAATTCTATCAAATCGGTCAGAACGAGGATTTGTTAGTGGCAACCACCGACCAAATTCCTGAAAACAAGGGATACTTCGAAATGAGTATCAAGTTTGACATTGACAAGGACATGCTCTCCTTTCTTAATAACGATACCAGCACCTATCGCGTGGTCTATACGCCCAAGAGCAAGCTTGAAAAGCCTGTGGTTGTTAAGATCGGAGCTCTTTACGAAGTAGATACCCGTAAGTTCGGTATCTAATTTTCAGTTTCTTAACTTTTCTGAAAGCGGTTTTTTAGAAACCGAGTAGTTGATTGGTTGGATCTGATCCGTTGATTAGTGACATCGGATTTTCCAGATAATTCTTAACTGTTACCAGAAATCCTACTGATTCCCGCCCATCAATAATGCGGTGATCATAACTTAAGGCGAGGTACATCATTGGTCTCGCAACGATCTCACCCTTCTCTACCACGGGTCGTTCAAGGATGTTGTGCATTCCCAGAATAGCACTTTGTGGTGGGTTGATGATGGGTGTACTCATCATGCTACCAAACACGCCTCCGTTGGAAATGGTGAATGTTCCACCAGTCATTTCATCGATTCCCAGTTTCCCATCCCGGGCGCGGATGGCCAGTCGCATCACTTCGGCTTCGATTTCGGCCATCGACATAGATTCTGCGTTTCGGATCACCGGTACCATCAATCCTTTTGGTCCGCTTACGGCAATGGATATGTCAACAAAGTTGTTGTACACGATTTCTTCACCATCGATATAGGCATTCACCGCCGGATATTTTTGCAAGGCAAGAACGCAAGCACGAGTGAAGAAACTCATGAAACCAAGGCCTACTCCGTGTACCTCCTTGAACTTTTCCTTGTAGGCACTCCGCAAATCCATGATGGGTTTCATGTTTGCTTCGTTGAAGGTGGTAAGCATGGCCGTTTCGTTTTTAGCCGATACCAACCGTCGCGAAACCGCCTTTCGGAGGTTCGACATTTTTTGTCGGTCAGAATCCCGTGATCCGGGTTGCTTCACATATTCCAACGCATTCAACACATCCCCCTTGGTGATGCGTCCTTCCTTCCCACTGCCTTTCACCTGATTGGAGGTGATATTGTTTTCCCGCATCAATTTGGCAGCTGATGGCGAGGGAATGGGCTTTTCGTTTTGGGTTGATGGCTTTGTTTCGGCTTTAGGAGTGTTTTTGGCGGGTTCAGCTGAAGTTAATTTGGGTTCAGCCGATTTCTCCATTGGTGATGCGCCTTCCGGTGCTTTAGCCGATGTGTCTATTTCACCCACCACACTGCCAACCGCAACGTCAGAGCCTTCCGACACGGAAATTTTTAGAGCTCCAGCCTCCGGGGCAATCAATTCAACTGTTGCCTTTTCAGATTCGAGTTCGGCAACCACCTCATCCATTTCCACGTAATCACCGTCCGATTTCAACCATTGACTGATGGTTACCTCGGAAACGGACTCTCCAACTGCCGGTATTTTTAGCGCTACTGCCATGTCGTTTTATTGGCCGCAAATTTAGTCATCCCAATGTGCTTCTGCATAAAACCGTTGCGGTTACATATTGTTTTATGTTTGTCGTTGTCATGCTGCCTGAACACCACGATACCTTATCCCATTTGGTTGACTCCCTCATTCAACTGGGAACTACCCATGCCGTGGTAAGCCCTGGGTCACGCAATGCCCCCAACATCCATGCATTGGTCCGTGCGGGTATTACGTGTCATTCGGTTCTGGACGAGCGCAGTGCCGGCTATCAGGCCTTGGGCATGTCGGTTGAGTTAGATGCACCGGTTATCCTGTGTTGTACCTCCGGAACGGCTGTTCTTAATTACGGACCAGCCATTGCGGAGGCGTTCTATGACCGCATTCCCATTATTGCGCTAACAGCCGATCGGCCCGGGGATCAGATCGATCAGTGGGATGGTCAGGCTATCCGACAAACGGGTGTTTTTACGAATCATGTTGTTCAAGAATTCACCGTAGATCTGGAATCCGATCATCCGCTTCCGGATTTTGAAGGGTCATGGAATATGAACGGGCCCATCCACATCAATGTTCCATTACGTGAACCTCTGTACGACGTTCCGGTTCAAGCATCCAATTCGGCGCATCTGGGTCATGCCACTGAACGCCGTGAGTTGGTGGTGACCTGTGTTGGTTTGCAAGAATTTTTAGAGGAGGATTGGTCCGACAAAAAAGTACTCCTCTTTCAAGGAATGGATGCGCGTGACGGCATCCAGCTGGTATCAAATGAACATCCTGTGTTGTCGGATGTTACAGCCATCAATCCGGGTAATGTTAAGCACTGGGATTTAGTGGTAAGTGCCGAGAACTGTCCGGATGAGTTGATCCCCGATGTGCTAATTACCAGTGGAACCACCACCGTTTCCAAAGGATTAAAGCAATTGCTTAAGCGTAAGCATACCATCCAACATTACCATGTTGCCTCAACGAATGCCATTGGAAGGATGTTCGGCACAGAGCCAAAGTGGATCGATGTTCATCGGATCAATATAAACCGCCCTGGTATGGCGAATACTGGTGAGGTGAAAAGTGATTTTTATTCGAAGTGGATTAAGGTATCCAATAAGGTTCAATCGGCCATGCAGCCTATTCTGGATGCCGGATTCAACGAAATTTCAGCCGTTCAAACCGTCATTGACCACCTGCCGGGTTCTGTACTTCACGCTGCCAATTCATTACCCGTGCGAATTCTTTCCTGGTTGGGCCAACACACTATACGCTGCAACAGGGGGACCAGTGGAATTGACGGGTGCACATCAACTGCTGTAGGTGCTGCCAGAGTATCGGAGAACCTCCATGTATTAATTTCAGGGGATCTCGCTTTTCAGTATGATTCCAATGCCTTCTGGGGCCTGAATGAACACACCAATCTTAAGGTTGTTGTTCTTAATAATTACGGGGGAGGAATTTTTAAGGTGATTGATGGACCTCAACGATTGGGAACCGCCATATCGTTTCAGACCACACCCCATGATTCCAACTTCTCGGCTCTGGCTGAACATATGGATTTACAGTACTTTTGCGCCCGTAGTACGTCGGAATTGACCGATGCCATTCCCCGTTGGCTGGATGTAAAAGGACCGGCTGTTCTGGAAGTTCAGACCGATGTGGAGTCAACAAAACAATGTATCAAACAACTTAAACAGATCTTATAGGATTCAATGCGTAATTGGAAAACCATAAAG
Source organism: Flavobacteriales bacterium (assembly GCA_020635355.1). Lineage (GTDB taxonomy): Bacteria > Bacteroidota > Bacteroidia > NS11-12g > UBA9320 > WGNA01. Next base: position 43,003 of record JACJZW010000005.1, on the reverse strand, counting down.
GAATATAGCGACATTCTGTTCGATGAATTCGAAGGAATTGCGCGTATCACCATTAATCGTCCAGAGGTTTACAACGCCTTTACACCTCAAACCAATGTGGATATGATTGATGCCATGGAAATTGCCCGTGAGCGTCAGGACATTGGTGTAGTGGTATTAACGGGTACCGGGGATAAGGCATTTTGTAGCGGAGGAGATCAAAATGTGAAAGGCAAAGGCGGTTACATTGGTGACGATGGTGTTCCCCGTCTGAATGTTCTCGATCTGCATAAGAAGATTCGAGAACTACCTAAGCCTGTGGTAGCCATGGTAAATGGATATGCCATTGGTGGTGGACACGTTCTTCACGTGGTGTGCGATCTAACTATTGCATCTGAAAATGCCATCTTTGGTCAAACGGGACCAAAGGTTGGAAGCTTCGATGCCGGTTTTGGAAGTAACTATCTTGCCCGACATGTTGGACAAAAAAAGGCACGAGAGATATGGTTTCTGTGCCGTCAATACACGGCTCATGAAGCAGAGCGCATGGGCATGGTGAATAAGGTTGTGCCTTTGGATCAATTGGAGGATGAAGTGGTGGATTGGTGTAAGACCATGATGAAAAGAAGTCCATTGGCCCTACGAATGATCAAACGCGGATTAAACGCAGAACTCGATGGTCAGCGTGGATTGATGGAATTTGCCGGAGATGCCACCTTGATGTACTATCTGATGGAAGAGGCGCATGAAGGAAAGAATGCCTTCCTGGAGAAACGCGATCCTGATTTTCAAAAGTTTCCTAAATTTCCCTAAACCGGAATCTGTATGGCAAACGGCGATCTCACCCACCTCGATGAAAGCGGCAATGTGCGCATGGTTGATGTTGGTCAAAAGGACGTATCACATCGCAGCGCGGTAGCGGAGTCGTTCATTACCCTGCCATCGGAACTGCTGAAGCAATTTTCGGATGGCGATCTCAAGACGAAAAAAGGGTCAGTGATTCAAACGGCCATCATTGCAGGGATTATGGCGGCAAAAAAAACTGATCAGCTTATCCCGCTGTGTCATCCGCTGCCACTTACCAAGTGCAATATCACCATTCAGGCGCAAACTGATGGACTTCACATTGCCTGCGAAGTTGCTTGTTCTGCGCGAACAGGAGTGGAAATGGAGGCACTTACGGGGGCCTCTGTTGCCGCATTAACCGTATATGATATGTGCAAATCGTATGGTCACGAGATGGAAATACGGTTTTGCCGGTTATTGACAAAGTCAGGCGGGAAATCGGATTACCATCGCCATGAAACATCGTAAACACGGCAACGAGGTACGGGCTGATTATGGAAATTTCGGTCGGGTTGAATGGGCCATGGTGGGCGCTCCATGTGGTGATATTCAAGAATTCGCCCGATCGTTAGCTCGTCACTTATCTCATGATTTTTCACTATCCTACATCGATGCTGATCACGGCGAAGTAGGCCTTTCCAATGACCCGGATTTGTCCAATGGATTTCAATCGGTTCTCACCGGTTTTCAGGACGGAGATGAGGTCAGAAGGTTGGATCAGTCGGAATGGACCCGGCGTTTTGAGCAAACGTCTCATGACATAGTGCTCTTGAACGGGAATCATTATCAAGGGAAGCAACAGATTGTGTTTTTGGATCAGCGGAAAACAGCTTCGTTGGAGCGCCGTTTGGATCAACTTACGGATGTATTGCTGCTGGTAGATGTAGACGGTAATCGACAAATTCCAGACTTTCTTCAGCTTTCGACGGATGTGCCTGTCTATTCCATTCACGATGTAGAAAGCATTGTTCGGGCTTTGGCCGAACGACTATCCGAAAAAATTCCAGTACTCAATGGATTGGTATTGGCCGGTGGTTTTAGTACGCGAATGGGTGAGGATAAGTCGCACATTGCCTACCATGACCGGGATCAATATGAATTTGCGGCTGGAATGATCGAGGAATATTGTGATCTGGTATACATCGGTGCCCGGCCCGACCAAATCAATGACTTTCCCGGCAGACAGGTTTTGCCTGATGCTTTCGTAGATATGGGACCCATGGGGTCCATTTTATCGGCGATGAAGGCACATCCCAATCATGCCTGGCTGGTGCTGGCCTGTGATCTTCCGTTAATGGACGAACGTTCCATTGCTGATTTGATCCATGGGAGATCACCCAAGCACATGGCCACAGCCTATCGTGCGACGGATGATCCGTTTCCACAGCCGTTGTTTGCCATTTGGGAACCAAAGATGTTCAATCGGGCGTTGAATTTCCTGAGTCTCGGGTATCAATGTCCAAGAAAGGCGTTGATTAATTCAGAAATCCACACGATTGCACCGTATACCGAAGACGTCCTGATTAATGTGAACACGCCGGAAGAGCGCGATCGAATTCAGCAGAGGCTTCATGGATAGTTCCCGATATCAGCGTCAACTCATTCTTCCCGGTTTTGGTGAGACAGCCCAGCAAAAACTTGTGGATTCAGTTGTTCTTGTGATTGGCTGTGGTGGATTGGGAACCCCGGTGGCGGATTATCTGATTCGAGCAGGCGTAGGGAAGTTAGTGCTGGTTGATCCGGATGTCATTGGACTGACCAACCTGCACAGGCAATTGCTGTATCTGCCGGAAGATATTGATCAATATAAGGTTGACGTTCTGCATCAACGCTTGAAGGAGATTAACCCTGGAGCTGTAATCGAGCGTTATCGTGAGTCCTTTGGTTTGGATCATGAACCACTAGTTCAAGGGGCTGATTTAGTGATGGAGTGTACAGATAGTTTTTTGTCGAAATACACGGCAAATGCGTTATGTGTTCGCCATCATATTCCCATGGTGTATGGAGCCGTCAATCAATGGGAGGGGCAGGTGTCTGTTTTCAACCTGTTGGAGGATGAGGTGTATTCAGGTAATTTGACGGATGTTTTTCCCACACAACCCAAACCGGATGAACTGGGAAGTTGTGAAGAGAATGGAGTGATGGGAAGTGTGGCGGGAATGGTGGCTACTGCTATGGCAACAGAGGCCATTAAGGTGTTAAGTGGTGTGGGTAAACCGTTGAGCAATCGGTTGATGCACCTGGATGCCTTTGAAAATCGGGTGATGTACACGCGATTTCAATCGGGTCACAACATCCTTGAACCACCCACGTTCGCCATCACGTGGAACCAGTATCATCAGCATTACGCTCATCGTCCGGGTTGGCAGCTGGTGGATGTTCGAACGGAAGAAGAACAACAATTACGACCAACGAATGGCCTCAGTTTAACGAATTTATCGGCTGAAGATCATCCTGTTTTTCACTGCCAATCGGGTGTTCGGGCCTATCGAAGTTTCGCGGCGTTCAGAGATCAATACCCGGAACGTGACGCACGCTACATCAGCGATGTACTGGTTTAAGCTTACTTGCTTTTACCCTTCTTTGGTCGGCTTTCCTCCTCGTCCAGTAATGATCGCCAATCAGCTTCTGCTGCCTTGGAGAAGTCTTTGGTTTCTTCGTAAAAATCCGATCCCAGATCAAGCATCAGAATAGGTCGGTTGATGTAATGTTCAATGCGTTGAAGCAATTCGGTTTCTTCGGGGCTGCAAAAAGAGATAGCCACTCCCTTTTTGCCGGATCTTCCGGTTCTGCCCACGCGATGAACATATTGATCGGGTTGTTCGGGTAGATCGTAATTAATAACCAGATCTATTCCGTCAATATCGATTCCCCGTGCCGATACATCCGTGGATATCAAATGTTTGAGGGCCCCGCTTCTGAAATCAGCCAGTTCTTTTTCCCGAACCGATTGTTCCACTCCGGAGTGAATGCACTCCGCTTCGAGTTCCACCCGATGCATGGCTTTTACAACCCGTTCAGCCCGAACCTGGGTACGGGTGAAAACGATGATTTTACTTTCCGGATTTTCACGAAAAACCCGTTCCAGGAAAAATCGCTTGTCATCCATGGATACGTGTAACACCGAGTGCTCGATGTTCCGACCGATGGGATCCTTGGGTGAAATTTGAATTCGGAGTGGGTTTTGAACAATGGAATACGCCAGTTTCTTGATTTTATCGTCTATGGTCGCCGAAAAGAAAAGCACCTGTTTCTTTTGGGGTAGAAGACGGTTTACATCCCGAATATCTTTGATAAAACCCAGGTCCAGCATGTGATCCGCTTCGTCGAGGATGAGTGTTTCAATTCGGTCAAAGTTGATGTATCCCTGATGATTCAAATCAAACATTCGTCCGGGCGTGGTTACTAATACATCCACCCCTTTGGTAAGTTGTTTAATCTGACTTTCCTGCTCAACGCCACCGTGGATGGCTAGGATGTTCAGGTTGGTTCCATTGGAAAGTTCCTTAAACACATCAGCGATTTGCTTCGCCAATTCCCGGGTGGGGACCATAACCAAACAACCTAAGCCGGCGGATTTTCGATTCAATAGCCGATGTATGGCAGGGATGGCAAAGGCGGCCGTTTTTCCCGTTCCGGTTTGTGCAATGGCCAATACGTCCTGTCGTTGCAGAATGGGTGGAATCGATTTGTACTGAATATCCGTTGGCTTCTTCCAACCCAGTTTGTCCAGATTGCTTTTGATCCGCGAATCGATACGGTATTCAGCAAATTTCATAGCCACAAAGGTAGTTGCTGCTTATGGATGCGCCTGCACCCACGAAGCCCCATCGGTATAAACTTCTTTCTTCCAGATGGGTACGGTTTCCTTGAGTTGATCTATGATCATTTTACAGGCATCAAATAGTTGATTGCGATGTGGAGCCGTCACCACAATGACAATGGCAGCCTCTCCGGGATAAACCGTTCCGATCCGATGGTGAATAAGTACTTCGGCCAACTTAAATTGGGCAGAGGCCAAATCCGCAATTCTGGTCAATTCCCGGATGGCCATAGGCTCATAGGCTTCGAACTCGAGGTGGGTAACCACCTTCCCTTGATGATTGTCTCGTACCGTTCCAATGAAGACACACTCCCCACCGTTTTTGGTCGATCGGATGGCAGCCGTTAATTCGGCAATGTCAAGGGGATTACCTTCCAGTTTTATGTGAGCGGTGGGATTCATTTGGCTGGGAGAACCGTCAGAAAGGCGCGATACTTTGTTGGATCGATGGATTCACCGTGTACGGGGTATGGCTGGATGGAGTCCAGACGATAGGTGACCTCATTGATGGTGGTATCCATTTGAAACATTGGACTGGTATGTAGGGAAATGGTGTGATGGTTTTTGCGATGCTGGATGGTTAATCCAATGTGGGCATCGCCTTCCCACACACACATGACGCCGGTGGGACACCTGCTATCGGTGTACAGGGTGTCAAACGAAATCGAGAATTTTCTTGCGATGGATGCCGTGTGCTGAAGTTGAATGACGGTGTTTTTACCGGTCTCAGGAAGCTTGACACTTCTGCATTGAATCATGAAAAGTGGGATAAGAACAACCCCAAGAAAAAGACTGTTAGACCTGACGAATTGGCGTCCGGAAAAAAAATTACACAACGGCATATATTTTGACGTTAATGATACAACAATTTGTCAGTACTTGCGTTCTGACATCCTAAGAGCAAGAGTAAAGTGTTATTAACCTTAATTGTATTATCGATTATTCGAATGTTTGGATCGCGCAAATAATTAACCGCCACTAACCGGTGGAATCAGCGCAATTACATCATCACGATCGAGTCGCCTTTCTTCTGAAGCATATTCCTCATTCACAGCGATGGATAGGCTTTTCAACTTTTTAAGTCCCGGATATTCCAGGCTGAGGGCGTGTTTTAGTTCACCCACAGTTAGTTCGTTCCCAATCGGAATCCACTCAAATTCCCCTTTACCAATTACCTCTCGGGCCGCTCCAAAAACGAGTATTTTCATACGTCTAAACTAATCGCAAAAGTAATCGTACGGCTGCCAGGATTACCAGAACAGCGGTCATTCCTTTGATCCATCCCGGTTTAAATAATTTCAGGGATACGGTATTCCCCAGAATGCTTCCAATACCAACAGCGCTAATCAAGGGCAGGTAATCATTAACATTTGCCGGTGAACCGTGATTCACCATCTGGCCGGTAATACCCGCAATGGAGTTCACCAAAATGAACAGACTTGCCGCCGCTGCAATTTTTGTTTCGGTTGCCCAATTTCTCAAGTGTAAATACGGCGAAAGAAAAATGCCTCCACCAATACCTACCATGCCGCTAAGAAGCCCAATGACCCCACCAACGGAGGCATTGTGAACGGCATTATTTTCCATCGAGGATGTTCGAACCGATCGTTTCTTCAATTGGTATAACATCAAACATCCGGAGAACAAAAGCGTGAGCCCCAGAAGCAGATAAAACGGTGCCGGCTTCAGTGAAATGTAGCCGCCTAAAAACGACAGAGGGATGCTTAGCGAAATGAGAATGATGAACCGTTTCCAGTCTATAGTTTGTTGAATGATGTGATTGATGGTATTAATGGATACAACCAAAATGTTGCAACAGAGTGCGATGAACCGAAGGTCTTCATGAGCCAACGCCGATAAGGACAGAATGGCGAGGTATCCGGAGCCACCTCCAAAGCCAACACTGGAGTACAAAAAGGCAACAAGCAAGAAGAGCACGACGTAGAGGGACACCTCAGATCAATTAATTGGAGCGCTTCTCGAATGTTTCTTCTTTTCGAAGTTTGATCCGACGGAAGATCAGGTAAATGATGATTCCAACCGCTATAATGGCTATGGCAATTTGCCCACCAATAATCCATTTTGTCAGATCCATACTACCTCAGTTTAACGGCTGTTCCATAGGCCAGGATTTCAGCGGTTCCCTGCATGATCATCGCTGTCGTGAGCCGAATATTGATTATGGCATCGGCACCGAGTTTCTCCGCATCAGCGATCATTCGTTCCATGGCTTGTTCCCGTGATTCGGCTTGTAATCGGGTGTATTCTTCGATTTCTCCCCCAACGATGTTTTTAAGACCCGCCATAAAATCGCGACCAAAGTTGCGGGCGCGCACGGTGGATCCCCGGCATACACCAAGGATGCTGGTTACTTCTTTTCCCGGGATGGTTTCAGTGGTTGTGAGTATCATACGCTTTTCTTTCTTATACGGGCAGCAGCCTTATTTGTTTCGGTCGATGACAAATTCCACCAAGGCCTCCAGATAATGAGGGTCTCCGGTGTGTTCCATCTCCTTTAAAATGCCGATGGCTTTCTCACGATAGGCAATCAGATGCTGGTGAGCATACTTAATGCCCCCATGTTTTCGAACAAAATCAACCACCTGCATCACCTCAGCCTTCTTCTTTTTATCGGATCGAACGATTTTAATAATTCGTTTTCGTTCGGATCGATCGGCTTGTTGCAGTGCGTGAATGAGAGGCAGGGTCATCTTCTTTTCGATGATGTCTATCCCGGTTGGTTTACCAATATCGTCACCGCCAAAATCCAGGAGATCATCTTTTATCTGAAACGCGATTCCGGCACTCAAACCAAAGGCGTGCATTTGGTTGATCACTTTTTCCGGTTGATTGGCGGAGGCCGCTCCAATGGCACAGCAACTGGCGATCAAAGAGGCTGTTTTCTTGGAAATAATATCGAAGTATACCTCCTCGGTGATATCGAGTTTACGGGCCTTTTCCATTTGAAGAAGTTCACCTTCGCTCATCTCCTCTACGGCGGTAGACAGGATTTCGAGCATATCGAAATCCTTGTTTTTTAGAGCTAATAATAATCCTTTCGACAGGAGATAATCTCCAACCAAAACGGCAACCTTATTTTTCCAAAGGGCGTTGATGGAAAAAAAGCCGCGTCGGCGATCGGCATCATCAACCACATCATCATGCACCAAGGTGGCTGTGTGAAGCAATTCTACAAGGGACGCACCGCGATAGGATCGTTCATTTATTTCGCCAAACAATCGGGCCGAGAGTAGTACAAACATGGGGCGCATCTGCTTACCTTTTCGCTTGACGATGTACGTCATGATGGTATCCAGCAGAGCAACCTTGCTCTTCATGCTTTGCCTGAAGCGGACTTCAAATTCAGCCAGTTCGGATTGAATGGGTTGCTGAATTTCTTTGAGGCGATTGGACATGAATGCGGGCTGTGGAGGCAAAGTTATTCGAAATAAAAAAGGTGTTCCAACATGTGAAACACCTTTTTAAAGATTGTTATCAGGATGAGACTAGTGCTCGTGAACTTCCCCACCAGATGCGGAGTAAAGAACCTTAAGTGCGTTCACTTGTCGCAACTCCTGTTTGATATCCTGGATTAACCCCATTTTTACTGATCGATCGGATTTGATCGAGGTAGTGAGGTAATCGCGGATGGCTTCAGGGTGTTCGTTGCGTTTGAGGATGATGTACTGTTGCACATCCGCCACATCGGCAAACTTGTCGTCAAGCTGGATGCGTGGTGCAGTTCCGGCTACGGCAGGATCACGAGGAGGTCCAACCAATATGTAATTCACCCAGGATTTTTTCTCCACCTTTTCAACTTCGGAAACAATGGGTACAGCAGTTGTTACGAGAACTTTTGGGTCCCGCATTTTCGTTGCCACCATGAAGAAAAAGAGGAGCATAAATACGATGTCCGGGAGGGACGAGGTATTAATTCCAGGTGATTCCTTTTTCGAGTTCTTTTTAAACTTTGACATAGGTCATTTTCATTTATCCTCCTTCTCCGTAAGACACAGGTTCGGCTTCAGAGATTTTCATCGGATACTTCGTCTTAACATCCTTTGCGCTTTCACCGTTGCCAGGAAGATCATTGTACGGCCGTCCGTATTTGGCAAGAGCATACTCGTTACGAACCTCATTGTAGGCACGCATTAGTTCATTATACACTTCAAGGTAGCGCTCATATGAGGTTCCCCGGTCGTTCTTCAATGAAACAATGGCTTTGAGTGATGACTCGGCCAGTTTTGGATTACGACCTTCGTTGGTAAGGTGATCTTTGGTGAGCTTCGTTAGTCCCTCAATACTCATCAATTGATTTTCCACCAGTAACTGGTCATTTGAGTTAACCAGTACTTCCAGAACGTTACGTTCGTATTGTTCTGTTTTTGGTGGTGGATTCGTGAAATCCGGGTATGGAGGAAGCTTTACACGAAGACCCTTATCGGTGTCCATCGTTGTGGTAACCAGAAAGAATACCAACAGGAGGAAGGCGATATCCGCCATCGATCCTGCGTTAATTTCCGGAATACCTCTGCTTCGTCTTGACATAATGTTAGTTCATTAAACTTCGAACGCCGGATGCCAGGGTAATGGCAATGGCAATTCCAATTAACACCACGCTTACGATCACGCCAGCATGTGAAGCGGTAAGTACACCTGAGGTAATCCCTTCGTCGGCAAGTTTTTGTGGAACCTCACTAGAGGCCATGGACTTACCAATCAAGTAGATCAATCCCAAAGCAACCACACTGATGATGGCTTTGACGTTTCCTTTAAAATGGGTTACCAGTCCAATCACGGCAAACACGAGGGTTGCACCGGCGGCAATAATGGCATAAACAATACCTTGCCACAGACTGAGATCCACATTTGGTTTCTCATCGGTTCCGCGCAGGATCATGGACAACCCGACAATAGCCAGGATGGCAATGATACCGTAGTACGCGTACCGGATTATACGATCAGTAGACATAGTTCTTAACTTAGGATTTTACAACACCGTTTTTGATGAGCATGTCAACCAATTTGATGGAAGCGTCTTCCATGTTGTTGACAATCGCGTCGATTTTGGAAACCAACAGGTTGTAAAAAATTTGGAGGATGATCGCAACGATCAGACCCGCAACCGTAGTCAAAAGGGCTACTTTAATACCCTTCGCAACGATGGCTGGAGAAATATCGCCCGCTTGCTCAATCGAGTCAAACGCGTCAATCATACCGATTACTGTTCCAAGGAACCCGAGCATCGGCGCCAATGCGATAAAGAGAGAGATCCAAACCAGTCCGCGTTCGAGCTGACCCATTTGAACACCGCCGTATTGTACAACGGATTTCTCAACCATGTCGATTCCTTCTTCCGTACGATCCAGACCTTGGTAGAAGATGCTGGCAACTGGTCCGCGTGTGTTGCGGCAAAGATCTTTAGCTGATTCAACACCACCACCGGTGAGTGCGTCTTCAACGCGTTGAACAAATTTGGCTGAGTTAGTTGGAACGGAAAACAGCGTAATCAATCGTTCGATTACGATCGCCAGTCCGAGAATAAGACACAACAATGGAAGCGCCATAAAGGTAGGACCACCTTCAATGAACTTATCGCGGATCACCTTGATGCCTTCACCTTTCTTTTTAGCGGTGCTGGCAGGAGCCTCAGACTCACCTTCAGCCGCTGCTGTTTCACTGGCGTTGGCTGCATTGTCATCTGAAACGGCGTCGTCATTGATTGAATCCGTTGAGGCCGAAGTTGTTTCAGTTGGTTGATCAGCGTTTCCTTCTCCTTGGGCGAATGCTTGCATGCTGAAGATCATTCCCAAGGCAAGAATCAGAACGATTGCTTTTTTCATTATAACTGCTGTTTATAAATTATGTGTGATAATGGGCAAAAATAGAACTTTTATTGAATCACCATTTTAAATTTTCCTATGTTTTTCGCGGTGTTGCGTTCGATTTTCAAACGTATTCAAGGCTCATCCAATCCAAAAGTTAATGGTATGTTTGAGCAAGGTTCTGTTTGAGTTAACAAACGGTAAAATGGCCAAGCAAAAGACAATCTTTTTCTGTCAGAACTGCGGAGCTTCATCCGCCAAGTGGATCGGGAACTGTCCTTCCTGTAAGGAGTGGAATACGTATGTTGAGGAAGTGGTTGAGAAATCCAGTCCTGCTCAGGTTCCGGCTTGGGTGGGTGATAAGGCACAGGACACCCAAGGCGTGCCCAAACGCATTGCTACGCTTGAAGCGGGGGTTGACCAACGAATAGAAACTCCCGATGCAGAGTTCAACCGAGTATTGGGCGGGGGTATTGTAAACGGAAGTTTGGTGCTGATTGGCGGTGAACCCGGAATTGGGAAATCCACCTTACTCCTGCAGATTGCTCTTAGGTTGGACAGACGGGTGTTATACATTTCCGGTGAAGAGAGTGAATCTCAATTGAAGATGCGCGCTGATCGACTTGGGATAGCCAATGAAGCGTGTTACATTCTTGCGGCTACGGATCTGCAGTCCATTTTTAAGGAAATCAAAAAGCTCCAGCCAGAGATTTTAATTGTGGATTCTATTCAAACCTTGTTTACCCGAACCATTGAATCCACCCCCGGAAGTATTTCACAAATCCGTGAATGCACCGGTCAACTGCTTCGATATGCCAAAGATTCCGGGACGCCGGTTTTTTTAATAGGGCACATCACCAAAGATGGTCATATCGCCGGTCCCAAGGTATTGGAACACATGGTTGATACGGTGCTTCAGTTTGAAGGTGATCGGCATCATGTATACCGAATTCTTCGGGCGGTTAAAAACCGATTCGGTTCGGCCAGTGAACTCGGGATCTATGAAATGGCTGGTGAAGGATTACGGGAAGTGTTGAATCCTTCGGAAGTATTGATTTCTGAATCCTCGGATCAGCTTTCGGGAATTTCGATCACGGCAGCACTGGAAGGTGTCCGCCCATTATTGATTGAAACGCAGGCGCTGGTGAGCACGGCCGTTTATGGTACCCCACAACGGAACGCAAATGGCTATGACCTTCGGCGTTTAAATATGTTGCTGGCCGTTCTGGAAAAACGATGCGGCTTTAAGTTGGGGATACAGGATGTTTTTGTAAATGTGGCGGGGGGCTTACGACTGGATGATCCTGGTTCCGACCTGGGCATTGCGGCGGCGATTTTATCGAGCTACGAGAATATTCCGTTGAGCCGGTCTGCTGCCTTTGTGGGTGAAATTGGCCTATCGGGAGAGGTGCGTGCCGTAAGTCGTATTGAGCAACGTATCTCCGAAGCCGAAAAGTTGGGGTTGGAGGAAGTGATTCTCAGCAAACGGAACTTAAAGAACCCCATTCAAACATCTGTAAAGTTGATTGGGGTCAACAACATTATGGATGTGGCCGAGTACCTGTTTGGCTAGCCACTAATCTTCTATCCGGGCTTTCAGGAAGGCCATCAGATCTTTGATATAAACCGATGGTTGTGAGCGCGGGGCATCATGTCCTCCCCCCTGGATGAGTATGAGTTTTTGAGGAAGTCCTTCTGCAGCCGCTTTTTCAGTGATGGGTTTGGAACCAAAAACCTGAATCCCATTGCTGGTTTCTGTGTCGTAATTCACCTCTGTATCATTTGTTCCGTGAACCGCAAATACTCCCGGTTCTCCGGATCCAATAAAGTTAAGGGATGAATACATGCCCCCGGCCAATGCCACCACACCCTTGACCTCACTGCTGTGTCCAGGATTCCCTTGTGCTCCTTCCAAGCCGCCTACACTATTCACAAATTTCAGCGCATCGCTATCTAACTCATTTTCCTGAACATACGTAGAAAACAAGCTGAGGAATGCTCCGGTACCATTACCACCATTGAAAATATTGGTGGTATCCACTCGCCAGGTTTTAGCTGCTTCCTTGAAAAAGCGGACCGCAGCTCTACTGTCCTGTTGACCTTTAATAATCATGGTTTGAGCTTCCAGGCCCGGACTGCTGGGGCCGGATCGGTATCGGGCAACACCTACAACAATACCATACGGACAAACAGCTTGCGCCAAAGGAGTGAGATAATCCAAATTGCTGCCCTGAAAGGCTCCTCCACCTAAAAGAATGAGTACCGGTCGTTCCGGTCTGGTGTCGCCCACTGGTTCGTAAATACGCATGAGGTGGGAACTCCCGTCAATCCCATATTGTACATTTTCCGTAACTGAAATGGAGTCGAACCGAACATCGGTGTACCATTCAACGGTTGAAGAGGGTTCATCATTCTTAACCGGAGGTTGATCGTTATCATCGGAACAGGACGTAAATCCTGCTGCCAAAGTGATCAGCAGGTACGGTACCAAACGTTTCATCTGACTAAAATACTCGATCTGTTTTAATGAGACTCAGAAACAATTCGATTCATATGTTCCAGAAAACCCCACGCAAATCGATCCAGGGTTCCATCTGTTGCGAGAAGAATGACCACGTCAAATTTCTTGAGTTCTTTTTGGAGGTCAACATTCTGAACAGACTTGTTGCTTTCGAAATGGGCGGGATAGATGTCGTTGAAGTAATACCAAAACTCTCCTGAATCCGATGCTCGTGTACTGAAGCCTTTATCGAACAAACCCCAGAAATAACTATCGGCAATCACGCATGTCTTTAACGGTTTGGTCTCCGCGGTATCGATTTCATAGGATGGATACACCATGGGGAAGTGATCCAACTTGTGCATCAGATTCATACCATCTTCAACATCTGCATCTGATCCCCGACTTTCTTTGGTTGGGTTACCTAGAGACCAGGAATATCTTGGTACGGACCGGTTGAACCAGTTTCCCAGAAATCGTTGAAGACTATCGGCGGCAACTAATTGTCCGTAATCCGACCAGTGGATACCTGTTTTGGGGAACAACGGATATCTTGACGTGTCCTTCATCTGTCTGAACCAGGCATGGAAGTCCAACGTTTTTATACCGTTTTCCTGAAGGTGGTGACGATAGCGATCATATAAGGTACTATCGGATTGATATTGCCCATAGTAATCGGGAAAGAACTCCGGAAAATAACTTCCTTTCCCAGGGGCAAGTACCACCATCAAGCGTGTATTACCCAACCAGTTTGAGACCCGTTTAAGCTCGTGACACTTACGAACAATGAGCGTATCACCCGGAAAATTCATTCCGAGTGCCGATTCTATGTAGGCGGTTTCATAGAGGTAATTTTCCTTGCCTAACACCACATAACGGGCATTGGGTGTGTGGAAGAGGTTGAAGTCGAGCTGATTGTGCCATCGAACAAGTGTATTGGTCATGCCAAAGGAATCGGCACTGTACGCGTCAAAGGCTTTTTGGTACGAACCGGAGAACCAGCTATTGGAGGTGATTTGGGGATGATGAGATGGGGCGTGCCATCCTTTTAGGGGTTTGGAGTCCATCGGATGAGTGTGACGTTGAACAGCCGGAAATACAAGGATGAAGCCCCATACCGTTAGCAGTCCTATTTCTATCCATCGCTTCATCAGAATCGGAAGTAGATAAAGGGATTAAAACTACTGGAGGAGAGGGCCGCCACGCTTAGGATGAACAGCATGAACGACAAACTAGTTCTCACATATCGTTGAGCCTCCCCCATGGTTTGGGGGTAGAGCCAATTCATCATTTTCTGTCCACCTTTAAAAATCGATCCAAATGAAATCAATACAGCCAACAAGAGAATGAAACGGAATTTGGCGTGATACCACAAGATGGGCACGGTCCCGTCAAAGGCAAATAAGCGTCCGTAAAATTCCATTGCTCGGTCCAACTCTTCGATTCGGAAAACTACCCACCCCAATACCGCAATCAGGAAGGTTATTGGAATGCGAATAAATCGAAATCGGTTGCTATTGGACCAACCACTCAATCGTTCTATGATCAGAAAGAACCCGTGCCAGGCTCCCCACATAACAAAGTTCCAACTGGCTCCATGCCACAGACCGGAAAGCAGGAATACAATGCCCAGATTTCGATAGGTTTTGAAGGCACTATGCTGATTGCCTCCCAACGGGATGTACAGGTAGTTCCGCATGAAGGCACCCAAGGTGATGTGCCAGCGTCTCCAGAATTCTGTGATGGAGGCTGAGATATAAGGCGCATTGAAATTCTCGGGAAAATGAAATCCAAAAATCCGACCTAACCCAATGGCCATGTCGGAATAACCACTAAAGTCGAAATAGATTTGAAAGGTATAACCCAAAATAGCGAGCCAAGCCATCCCTGTGGGAAGGGTCGCAAAATCAGCACGAAAAATATCGTCTATATGCTCGGCCAATACATTGGCGATGAGCACCTTTTTTGCCAAACCAATGACAAACCGATTGATGCCATCCAGGATGTCCTGACGGAGGAAGGATCGATGGGTAAGCTCGTCAGCGATTTCATGAAAGCGCACGATGGGCCCGGCGATGAGCTGGGGAAACATGATGATGTAGAGCACATAATCCGACACCTTCCGGAGCGGTGTATGCGTGCCGCGATACACGTCAACTGCGTAGGTCAGGGTTTGAAAGGTGTAAAAGGAAATGCCAATGGGAAGGGCAATTTCCATCCAGGGAAGCCGTGAATCTGACCCGAGCATCTGCATCACAGACTGGATATTGTTCACAAAGAAGTTCGCGTATTTGAACCAGGCCAGTAATCCCAGATTCAGCAGGATGGATAGGGAAAGTAATTGCTTTCGTTTCGATGACAGGCGGGCGTTGGCCATGGCTTGAACGATGTAAAAATCCACCACCGTTGATGCCAATAAAACAAAGACGAATTTGGGCGCACCCCAGGCGTAGAATACCGCACTTCCAAGGAGAAGAATGAGGTTTCGAAATCGTTCAGGGCATACCCAATAAACCAGCAGCAGTGCGGGAAGAAAATAGAAAAGAAAGGTGATACTGCTGAAAACCACTGGTTAAAGATCGAGGTACTGATTTATTGGAATCAAATGTACGTCACCGTATGATTTGAGCGATAGAAGGCTTTCCACGCTCAGGCCATTTGTTCGGCCAAAACCTTCAGTTCGTCAGAACTCAGTTCCAGCACGTCGCCGTTGCGGATGCGAAGTTTTTTATCGGATTTAGATTTAAAGTCGATGTGTGCCTTGTTCACCAACAAACGCTTGCCCATTTTGATGAAGTTTGGGTTCATGATCACATCGGCAAAGGCATCCAGCGTGCGTTGACTTTTCATCACCTCACCGCTTCGAAAATGAACTTCCACCCCTTCCTCACATTGCATGATATAGGCAATTTCCACTACATCGGCGAAGCGTAAACCTGAGGTCGTAATAATGGGGATGCGGGTAAATCTTGATGTGAGTATATCGTTTACCATTTCATACGCCAGGCCAATATCGGTGGACCGTCGGGTCACTTTTTTAACTGCCGATTGCAATTCATCGATGTCCAGAGGTTTGAACAAACAGGTGATCCCGGAAAATTTCAGGGCACGGACGGAATACTCGTCGTAGGCCGTTACGAAGATGATGTCAAAATCAATGGAGTCCAATTGCGCGAGAATCTGAAAGGAATCACCTTCCTTGAGGGTGATGTCCAGAAACACTAGATCGGGTTTGTACTGGTTTAATACCCGAAGGCTTTCCTGAATGTCACCGGCCTCGGCCACCACTTCAACGCCTTCGCAAAAGTTTTCCAATAAGGCCTTGATAACCTCACGGCTCTTGATTTCATCGTCAATTACAACGGCCCTAATTGTTTTCATGCTCTTTGTTGCGAACGATGGGCAGCTCAACCCGCACCGTGGTGCCGAGGGCTGTTCCTTCGTTATCTTTTAAATCGGTAATGGTTAATTCCGGCTTCACTTTCATGTCCTGAGTGAGAATGTCTAACCGTTCACCGGTGAGTTTAATTCCCTGGGACTTGTATTTCCTAATGCGCTGCTGGTTGAGTTCACGACTCTTTTCACGCCCAATGCCGTTGTCGGTTATTTCACAAACCAATAGATCGTTTTTTCGGTGGAAGGATACGGAAAGCTGGCGATCGGATTCTTTTGGCAACAGGCCGTGAATAATGGCATTTTCCACATAGGGTTGCACCAACATGCTGGGAATCATCACGTCCCTGGCATCTAGATTTTCGTCCACGGTAATGGTGAAGTTCAGTTCATTTTCCAAACGCATTTTCTCCAATTCCAAATAGAGGGTTAGCCACTCCATTTCGTCTTCCAATGTGATGTATTTGACCCCTGAATTCTGAAGGATCATGCGCATGAGGCTGGAGAATTTGGTCAGGTAGCTGTAGGCCGATTTGGGTTCATTCTTCAACACGAAGTATTGAATGGAATTGAGGCTGTTAAAGATGAAGTGCGGATTCATCTGACTGCGCAAGGCTTTTAGTTCCAGGTCAACCAGTCGGTGACGATAACTGCTTGCAATGGATTTGGTGCGTATGTAGAAAGCCAGCCAGATCAATGCGGCAATGACCAGAACGATTAGAATCCGGAACCACCACGTTTGCCAATACGGAGGATGAACCACCACCTGAATGGTTTTGGGCAATTCGCTCCAAACACCGTCATGTGTGGCTCCGCGTACCTTGAAGGTATAGCTGCCCGGAGAAAGGTGGCCGTAGTAGGCCACACGACGCTGACCGGATTTAATCCAATTCTCATCATACCCTTCCAACTTATATTCATACTGGTTCTGCGGGGTACTGGTATACGATAATGCCGAAAATTCAAAACTGATCAGATCTTCATTGTAGTTAATCTCTATCCGATCCATCGCATTAATATCCTTTTCAAAGGCCACCTCGGTATCCAATACTTTAAAAGATGTGAGGGCAATGGTTGGAGGAGCTGATTTCGCCTGGAGATCTTTTGGTTTGAAATAATTGAAACCGTTCTGTCCACCAAAATACATGGTGCCATCACGCGTTTTCCAGTAGGCCCCTTCATTGAATTCCAATCCTTGCAGATAATGCATCATGTTGAATTGCCGGAATTCGTTGGTGGACATGTTGTAACGAACCAGGCCATCATTGGTACTCAGCCAGAATACCCGGTCAGACTCTTTCAGAATCCCGTACACCACATCATTGGGCAGTCCGTCGGCTACTGTGACGGATGTGAAGCGGAGAGTTGCCCGATCGAAGATGTTTAGTCCTCCACCGTAGGTGCCAATTAGAAAGGAATCATTTCCCAGAGGCTCAACACACATCATGGTGTTGACATTGGGACTCGAACTATCGTTTTTGTGCTGAAGAACCTGCCACGTATTGGTCTTTTTGTTAAACAGATGCACCCCTGAACGAAAGGTTATCAGGATGAGTTCGTCATGTGCCGGATTGTCGATGATCTGATAGATGGGATTATTGCGGAGAAGGGGCGTGGTGTATTGGACAAACTTGCCGGTTGGTCGGATAAATTCAACCAATCCCCATCTACTGGCGATCCACATTCGTCCTTCACCATCTTCCATAATATGGGCGATGGTATTGACCTTGATGGCCGGGTTGTCCGGAATGTGATGCTTAAACGTTTCGGTTTCCCGATCCATGCTGAACAGTCCTTCGTCGCGGGTACCGATCCACAGTGTACCAAACCGATCTTCATATATAGCCCGAACAGCGCGCGTTTCCACTCCGGATTTAGAATCGGAAATGGTATTATACACCTTGAGTTCCTCGGTTTTGGGATTATACCTTGCCAGTCCCCCACCAAGTGATCCCATCCAAACCATTCGATCACGGGTTTCATAGATGGTATACAGAACCTTGTTGGTGGGTTTTCCATCCACCTGAAAATCCTGAAAAAGGTTGAATAACCGAATGTTGGGATCGTACTTACTGATGCCTGTTTTGCAACCGAACCAGAGGATGCCGGAACGATCGAGATAGCCAGTGAGAACATCATCTCCAATGAGACTTCGGTAATTGAAGGGATTGTTTCGATAGGTGACATAGGTGTCGCCATTAAACTTCATCAATCCGCCACCATCAGTGCCTATCCAAAGGTTTCCACTGTTGTCGCGAAGCACAAATTGGGTAAGGTTCGCACCCCGAATATGAGGGGAAGGAATGGCGTGAACCGTATCGGTTCGGGTATCCCAGATTTGCAAACCTTGTCCATTCGTCACGATGTACACCATGCTTCCGTGGTGAAGAATTCCGTTGACGTATTGGTTAAAAAAGAGGTCTAGTGAGGAGAATTCCTTGAACTTCCCATGGTTGAAGAGGATAATACCCTGCTGAGTTCCGATCCAAATTCCCAATCCATTTGCCTCCGGTGAAAAGCACTTTACGTAGTTGTTGGGGAGGGCACTGTTCTCGTGGAGATAGATGTTGGAAGCCAAGGTTTTGGGATTGAGAACCATCATGCCGCCACCATCCAATCCAACCAGCATGTTGCCCTGATCGTCTTGATAGATGCAATTGATGGAGTATTTGTTGGGAACAGAATCCTTGTCCAGAATCTGAAAATGCTCAAACCGGTGGGTATTCTTGTTGAATCGATCCAGCACTCCGGTATAGGTTCCTACCCAGATGTAATTGTCTGAATCTTCATAAAGACACGTGATGTAATTGTGCGACAGTGAGTTTGGGTCACGGGCGTCGTGTTTGTAGATCTTGAATTCATACCCATCAAATCGATGCAGGCCTTCGGCTGTGCCAAACCACATGAATCCTTCATTACCTTCCAGAATTCCGGTAACCGTACTCTGCGCCAGTCCATTTTCCCGACCAATGTTCTCAAAATGAATGATGTCTTTTTGGGCGTGACTCAGCAACGACTGAAGAATCAGCCAGACGAATAAAATCGGTTTACCGATGGTTAGGGTATGGGGGAAACGATGCACTTACAGCTTACTTAACGCAGCCATAAAATTTTCCTTGCGTCGTTTGGATACATCTACGGTGTCGCCATTGGACATCACCACATAGCCTCCCTCTCCACGAACATATTTTTTCATTTCGTGCAGATTAATCAGGAAGGATTTATGGACGCGGAAGAAGTCGTAATCCGACAAAAGATCTTCGTATTCTTTCAGGTTTTTGGAGGTCGTAATTCGTTCACCTGATTTTAAAAAGAAGTAGGTGTACGCCCCATCTCCACGCAAATAGATGATGTTTTCTACTTTGAGGAAGATTAAACCGTCTGAACTGGAAATGGCGATTTGGTGATTGGCATTTGAGTTTTTCAGGTTATTGACGAAGACTTCAAAATTCTTGTTAACCCGATCTTTTTGACGTTTCTCCCGAACCTTATCTACGGCTTGATTGAGTTGGTCCAGATCGATGGGTTTAAGCAGGTAGTCAATGGCTGTGGTGCGGAATGCCTGCAAGGCATATTGTTCGTGAGCCGTGGTGAATACCACTTCAAAGTCTACCGGATTAAAGGCTTCAAAAAGGGCGAAACCATCATTACGGGGCATTTCAATATCGAGGAAAACCACGTCGGGTTGATGCTTTTCAATGGCTCGAACACCGTTCGCTACGGAGTCGGCGGTTGCGGCCACTACCACATCCTTAATCATGTCCTGTAGCATGGCTTCCAGTCCTTCCCGGCTTTTGGGTTCGTCGTCGATAATGATTGCTCGTAACATAGTATGCAAGTTAGTTTATTCCGTTTAGCTCAAGAGTGCAGAAGGCCTTTCCTCCCCAAATCAATCGGTGTCCTTCGTTGTGCACGGCATTCAGCAAATTGATTCGTTCTTCCGCCAACCGTGTTTTTTCCTGAACTTTTGGATGATAGGTGTGTTCGGGTTTGCCGCTGATGTCCATGATGCATCGAACCATTGGACGCACATATTCCACTCGCACCGTGAGGTTTGAAAGGGGTAATTCCCGATTTACCAGTAAGGCATTTTCGAGGAACGATTGAAGGAGATAAGTGGGGACGCTCAGGTCATCCGGTACAGCAGAATGATTGATCAACCGTGGAAACTTACCTTCATTGAATCGAAGGTGTTCCATTTTAAGGTATTGGTGGATGAAGTTAATTTCTTCCGCAAATTCCAGGTGATGATCATTGCTACTTCTCAAGGCATGTTTGTAAAGGCGGGTGAATACCTGGATGGCCTGAAACGCATCAGAATCTTTGCGGAGGAGGATTTCGGATTGGATGGTATTGAGGGCATTGAGCATGAAATGAGACCCGGTGAATGCCTTGTAGGAATTCAGTAGATTATTATCCAGATCATCCATGTTCATACGCGAAACGATGTTGCAAATTACTGAAAAGCAGCCTTGCCGATTTCAGTGAAATGTGAATTACTTAACGATAATTCGGGTGGCTATTTCTCCCTCGGTTGAGCTGAGGCGAAGGAAATACATGCCCGCCGCCGGCCGATCCAGTGTGGATGAGGCATCAGCAGTTGACCATGATTTCAAGGTTTTACCGGTCATGTCTACCAGGGATAAGGATACCGTTCCTGTGGAGGTGTGATGAATGGTGAGCCGCTCATTCACAGAAGAGGAAGGATTGGGGTAGACGCTAAGTTCAATGATTTTCGGTTCGGTGGTTGGCGTAACGATTTCGGTGATCTGAATCGAGTCGGTTTTGATGGGGTAGAAGTCCACCTGTGCTGCGATTGGAGCTTTTTCCGGAATAATGCAGTCATAGCGCTTCTTGTAATCCACGATGGCAATTCCGGATGCTTCATCATCGTCATAGTCATCAAAGACCAGGGTGTCGCCCACCTGTTTCTCTGAAATTTTTTTGAGGGTATCGTGTTGAACGGTGGAAGAGGAGGGCTCAACCTTCTTCTTCTTGTCGTCTTCATCTGCCCGGGCGATTGTGCAGCCAACTAGCACAACCCCGAGCAGTAAGATGTATTTGAACGATACCTTCATAACTTTTCAATGTAAAAGTAGAACCGTCCATTGGATATTTTGGTGAGAAGTTCACCAGCGGCAGGATGGCCTTTACAAACGGATTTTCAAGGACGGATTGGGTCGTATTTATTGGGTTGGATGGGTTCCATGGTTCCTTCGGAAGATTCCAATGAACATGGTGAGATCATAGGAGTAGGAAGAAAAATTGGAAGCTTTTGGGGTGTTGTTTATCAAGAGATAAATGTCCTGTTCTACAGTGAAACCAATCTATTCCAAACTCCTCTCCTTCTCTCTTATTACTTCGCTCAACCCTGCCCCCAAAAAAAAGGTGAGTCTCGGATGAGCTCACCTTTTTGTGGGGTACACGTAATGGTTAGTTTTTTATCGGTGGGGATTTTATACCGGGGAAACTGGATTTGCCACCGGAAGTTCCTCCGCCCCCAGGAATGAAAATGGGACTGGTTGAACGTTTGTTGTCGTTTTCATCGAGGACGTCAAAATCATCGGAGTCAGCCTGTAAGGTTCGTTTTTTAGGACAAGGGGAACATGGACAAGGGATATACACTTTTTCGGAATCTTGTTTATCCAGATACAGTTCCTGAACGGTTTCTTCATAGTGCCCTTCCTCTTCCAGCACTTTTTCACGTCGTTCTTCGCTGAGGTCCACAATGATTCCCCATTTGAATTGTCCGGATCCAATGTTCATGCGGGTTTTGGCAATATCGTATTGCAGCCCGTTGAACGAAGTTTCGGCATAGTTGATCACATTCACATTTCCACCATCCTGCATTTCATACCGGAAGTCCAGGGATAAGCGAGGTGTCAAATGAACGCGTGCACCGGCACCATAGGATACCATTTTAGTGGCGTTGGTAAGTAGCCCGTGAGCGGTTGAACTTTCGAATTCGGTGGATTTGAGCAAGCTTTCGATGGTTTGACCATTGGAGAAGATGCGGGTACCAAATCCGGCCGTTAGGTAAGGCACTACCCGACCGTAGGCATATTCTACATGAGCACGAATCATGAGATCATTGGTGTGGCTGCGGATGTAGGATAAACCTTTATCGCCGTTGGTGGTGTTGAGCACTACTTCTTCACTTTTAGATCTACCGTAGAACTGCATTCCCCAGTCTACCCCTCCATAGATGGCCAGGTGTTCGCCTTTGAGTGCGTTGCCCGTCATGAACTGGAGGTTGAAGCCGTGTGTTTCGCGGTGCCGACCAATGGAGTCCCACATATCGGCATGTTGATTTTGCTGATTGGTGTAGTGCATTCCTATCCAGGCTTGCTCCATGTCGTATTTGGGTTTTTGATAGACGTATTTATAGACGTCATCCACCCAATATCGGGACACGACCTTTTTGTAGAATTCAGCGGTATCTGTGGTGGCGGATGAGTCGCCTTTGGAGAGACCGGGTAGAATTTTGTCGGGATCGGCCGTTAGGCCATCGTTGTTGGATTGACTCGAACGAACCACAGGTGATCGATCGTTATCCGGTTTTGGTGGATTGGTTTGGTTGGTTGACCTTTTTTCTTTCAATCCTTTTTCATCTGCATGACTGGTAAAAGCGATGCCATCGAAAGAGGTAGAAGGAGTGGTTGAGGTAATCATTGACTTACCGGAAACAGGCAAGCTGTTCAGCGGTTGGGTTCCGGAAGAGGTCAAAAGTGTCAGGGTAAGGATTGTTGTTGTAATCATGATGATAGCCATTAGGATTTGAGTTGATGATGGTTTTCCAAACGGAAGGATCACAGCTGGTTTTTTTTCGTCCAGCAGAGCCTCCATGGCTTCCCAGTCAGAATCCAAATAATCTGCCTCCACATTCAGGAGCTTGTCCTGAATCAAAGCGTCGTCGATATGTTGATTCGCTTTCATACGTTCAGGTTCTCAATTAGGTTTTTAAGGGTTTTGCGAGCCGAAGACAGGTGCCATTTACTGGTGCCTGAGCTTATGCCCAACATGTCAGCGATTTCCTGATGGTTGTATCCCTCAACTACATACAAGTGGAACACGGCATTGGTAGCCTGCGGCAACTTTCGCGTGAGCGCCAGGATGTCTTCGGCCTGGAGTCTGGAAACGGCGTCGGGATATACCTCACCGTCTTCCGGATCATCCGGGTGAATTTCATGTTGCTGTCTGCGAATTTGCTTGCGCAATTCGTCAATTGCGGTTCGCTGGATGATGCGGTATACCCAACCTTCAAATTCAGCTTCCGGACGATAGTTCTTCAAATTGTTGAACACCTTGAGCATTCCGCGGTTCATGACTGCAAGGGCATCGTCTCTGTTCTGAAAGAAGCGAAGGCAAAGTGCCAGCATCTTTCCGTGTACCTTTTGATAGACAAGTTGCTGTGCACGACGATCGTTTTTGAGGCATCTGCGGATTAACTCCGCATACACTCCAACCTCTTTTTCTGAGGTCATCTGCCGGGGGGCAGCACAATCGGCGTGTAGTTGAACGTCCATTTCGGGGGTCACTGTATCAGAAACTACGCCACGGATTTAAGAAGGGTTGGGTAGGGGCTACAATTTTTTTTAATACGAACGAATAAGGGATACCGAATAACGATGTGTGGATGATGCGAATGTGTTGAAAACAGAGGCATCAACCTCATTCCGCATCCCTCATTCCCGATTCCTTTGTACTACGGCCAGAAATACTTGAAATACACTTCAAACCCCACATATCCGCCGGCATCTACCACCATAAACTCAGGG
The DNA here is from genome assembly GCA_020635355.1 of Flavobacteriales bacterium. Taxonomy (GTDB): domain Bacteria; phylum Bacteroidota; class Bacteroidia; order NS11-12g; family UBA9320; genus WGNA01. Next base: position 18,859 of record JACJZW010000005.1, on the reverse strand, counting down.
AAGGATTGTCCTTTGTGGTAAGGTGTGAATTTTACGCCGCCCATAAAATCATCGGGATCGGGGGAGTCGGCATCATACAGCTGGAGGGAGTGAGCGGCAGTGGGATCCAGCAATACCAGATCATCGATTTCAAATTTGTACACCTTGCGGTAATCGGCGTCGGATTCAACGGATGACTGTGTCCAGATCGTGTCGCCATTGAGAACCATACGCAGATAAATGTCCGGTTCAGAACCCAGGTCCCAGGGTTGTCCGGCATAATCTTCCTTGAAACGTGTGACGCGGATTTCGGTAATTTTTATGGAACTGGGTTCAATTTCATCATCGCAATGTGTGCCTTGCCAACCTTCGAAACATTCACATGATTCTTCAGCATTATCGCAGTGGCCATGCACACATTTCGCATCGTCACAGCCGTTTGAATTAGTAAAGCACGAACCGGCGGTTAACACCAATTGAAAAACCAGAACCAGGAGGATAAAGCCAACAGAACGAAAGATAGCCAAGGGTTTCATATACCCGAAGATAAAGAAAAGGGCGCATCACTGCGCCCCGGTCTAAAACGTATGAGTGTATTAAGAGTAAGTGTCTGAAGGGTATTTAGAAAATTCGAAAGCTGAAGCTTTGTATGAAATAGGACTTTACGGGTTCTCCGTGCTTGAGTCCAGGTTGCCATTTAGGCATTCGTTTGAGTACTCTGAGGGCTTCTTCTGCAGCGGCGCCACATCCAACTTCGTCTTTAATTACTTCGGCATTTGATATGTTACCTTCCTCATCAACGATGAATCGGATTACCACCCGGCCGTCCAATCCCATTTCATAGCACAGGTCTGGATAGTTCACAGAGCGTTCGAGGAATTTACGCAATTCATCTTCCCCACCGGGGTATGAAGCCAACTGATCAGGATTAATTTCAATAGGTGATGGCTCTATTTTTTTTACCGTTGGAAGGGTGTGTTTGGTGAGCTGAGTAGGAATTGTTTTTAGATGAACAACGGGCTCAATGGGTGTGAAATCGTGAATGAGTTTGAAGTTGAACGGATTGGGCTCCGGGGTGGGTTCAACCGGTGGTTCTTGTTTTTTCGGTTCGGGCTCTGGTTCGGGTTCAGGCTCGGGAATCCAGGAGGTAATTTCTACTCCCGCATCGATGGGTGAGTAGATGATTTCCACTTCAGATTCGGTTTTTACACGCTCAATATTGAAGGCCCATAGTACAAAGGCACAGGCCATACTCATTCCAATGCAGAAATTACGGTAGCGGTGTTTGTTGATTCCTCGTCTCATGTTCTTTCGTTTGATTGTTTAATGATCAAATGACGAAGAAGGTGATGAAGAAGAGAGCGGGAATTGAGGAACGGCAAGTGCCAACTCATCAACGTCTGAATTTACCCTCTCCAGCCATGGAAAGGATAAAGGTTTCCGGCATGATGGTGTTCCTGACCGGCGGGTAGTTCCACGAAGCCATCGGCACGTGTGAGGTTAGCTAAATCGCCTGATCCATGTCCGGGATGTGGGATGCCAATGAGTTTATGGTGTTCCATCCGAAGTTCTATCGGTACGAAGTAGGTGAGAGCCGGTTTGAAGTATACATCGCTTCCCAATTCAATCTGAACGGGTTGTGAGGGTATACCCATCGACTGCTTAAACCAGGGGATGAAATATCGAACGGCACACAAGGTGGTGGAAACCGGATTTCCCGGAAAAGCAAAAACCGTGGTGTGATCATTCCGACCAAACCAGAACGGCTTACCAGGGCGTTGTTGGACGCCGTGAAATTCAGGTCGGATTCCATTCTCCAACAGCACATCCGGCAAGTGATCAAATTTTCCCTTGCTCACCGCACCACTCAGTAGCAAAACATCATAATCAGCGATCAATCCGGGTAATTGATTTCGGATTGAGTTTAGCTCATCGTTCAGATGAAACGAGTCAGCGGTCATGCCTAGTTGACGAAGAAAAGAGCTCAGGACATGCACATTACTTTTTCGAATCTGATGGGGCATGGGTGTTTCGGATACATCTACCAGCTCATCTCCGGTACTGATAATGGCAATCTTGGGTAGGGAGTGTACCTGAACCTGATGTTTTCCAACCGTAGCGAGGATGCCTACATCGGCAGGTGAAATGTATTTACCTGCGGGTAGTAGGATGTCTCCAATTTTTTGATCGGTTCCTTGATGATGTACGTTTTGTTTCGGACGGATGTCTTCAACCACGATGTCAAATTGATCGTCTACCCGATTGAGGTCCTCATAGCGTATTACGGTATCTGCACCGATGGGAAGGACAGCTCCCGTCATCACCTCGACGCACGTATACCTTTCTTCCAGGATTTGGGGAGGATTGCCTGCGGGCTGAACTCCTTGAATGGTGAAGGTTCTGCAGCCGTTGTGAAAATCATCGTAGCGGATGGCTATTCCATCCATCGCCACCCGGTGAAAGGGGGGAAAGTCGCGATCAGCAGTGATATCTTCAGCCAAAACCCGGTTGGTTGCTTCGGAAAGATCACATGCTTCCGATACGGGAGAATACAGTGCTGTGGTGATCAGCTTATCGGCTTCTTCTACAGAAATGGGTTTGTTCATCAACCTCCAATTGTTGCCATACTTGCGTGAATATCGGCCTCGCGATCGGCTTCTGCTTCAAAACCATTTTTGGGTTTTTGTTGGACGGCCAACATCAAGGCTTGGGCGATGTCATCGTCTGATGCTCCAAATCGAAGGAGGTTTCGTAAATCCATCACCTCCTTGCCGTACAGACAGGTTTTAACCAACCCCTTAGGGGTGATTCTCAATCGATTACAGGTGCCGCAGAATGTTCGTGAAAAGGAGGGAATGATGCCCAGTGTTCCCTGAAATCCATCCACTGAATACACCGTGGCTGTTTGTCCGTGTTCTACCTGTTTCGGATGAAGCTGCCCAAGTTCATTCTCTAGTTGGGTGCGTATGTCCCGATAATCCATGAAGCTCACATTGCCGTTCTCGGTTCCATTGAAGGGCATTTCTTCGAGAAAGCGTACATCGATGTTTCTGGTTTGCGCCAATCGGGCCATGTCTACGATTTCATCCGCATTGGAACCGGCCATCACCACCATATTGATCTTTAGTTTAATGCCCTGATGATACAGGGAATCAATGGAGTTGAGCACAGTGGGGAGCTTATCCCGGCGGGTAATATCGAAAAAACGCTCCCGGTTGAGGGTGTCGAGGCTGATGTTAACCGACTGAATACCGGCAGAACCAAATCGATCCAAATGGGACTCTGTGAGGGTGGCGTTGGTCGTGAGATGAATCTCGTTAAAGGTGTTCTCCTGATGAACACGTTCCAGGAAGTCAATCAATCCTCGTCTCACAAAAGGTTCTCCACCGGTGATGCGCAATTTGGTGATGCCTAGATTTCGAACAATCCGAAGAACACGATGCATTTCTTCATAGGTGAGCAAATCTGCCCGATCCACAAAATCAATCCCATACGCCGGCATACAATACGTGCATCGAAGATTACATCGATCCGTAACCGCTAATCTCAGATAGTCGATTTTTCGTCCGTATGAGTCAATTAGTTGCACCGATTAGCACGTTTCGTTTGGGTTGGGAAATAAGTCCGACTCATCTTCACTGCGATCGGTCAGGCATTGAAAGTCTTTTTCAATAAGGATATGGAGTTTGGATCCCGAGGCGGATTCTAAGCCAACTTGATCGGATTGCGCCCATTGAGTGGCCAGTTTGCCATTCACAGAAATCGTAATGGCATCGTGGGCATATTCAGCGCGAATGTCAGGATCTCCTGAGTGGGTTACCAGTCGGTACGAAAAAATTCGATTCGGGAAATTGGTGTTTTCCGAGACACTTCCTCCCTGCCCAATTCGTTCGACCTCGGTTTGCGATAATCGCAGCCGAACCCGGTCTCCAAGTATTCGGATTTTCATAGCAAGGGTCAAAGATAGGATGTTCAATTGCCGGAAAAAATCTCCTGAGATATCCGTGATGATCAAAAGGCGAAAGAATGATTACTTTTGACCGGATAAGCGAAAATACGACATGAAAAAGGCAATACTTAGTTTACTTTTAACGGGGCTGATATCGGCTGTAAGCGCACAGGATACCATACGCGCCAGCTTTGAATCCACACCGGTATGTTTTGGTGCCCAAACCCAGTTTATAAACAAAACGTATGTACCCGCTTCATTGGGTACCGTTGACTATGTCTGGAAGTTTGCCGGTCAAGGTACTTCTACCAGTCCGTTTGGAAAGCATACTTTCAAACTCACGGATTCACTGAAGAGCCAGTCATTTCCAGTGACGTTGGTAGTAACATCCAGAACCAATCCGCCGGATATCGACAGCATTACAATTAATACAGATGTATATGGCTTGCCGCGAACCTGGTTCACCTGGGAAGTTGAAAACGACGGTCAAACACAAACGGTTTCTATTGATAGTTTGGCGATTGATGATGACATCTACTTCTATCAGTGGAATCTGGGAGGCATTCTGAAAAGCAACGATCGCCGGCCAACGTTTGGCGGCAGTGACATCAAGCCGTTTGTGGATGGCAAGAATTACAATTTTACCCTCTTCATGCGCAGTCCTGACGGATGTGAAAATCAATACATTTCAACCTTCATGTATGATGCATTGAGCGTTGGTGATCTATCACCAGAATCCAATCTGGCATTTCCCAACCCGGCAAACGGACGGGTCCATCTGAACAAAGTTTATGATCGGGTTCAGCTGATGGATCTTCAGGGAAGGCTGGTGGTGGAAGCAACCAGCGCAGATGAATTAGCTGTATCCGGGATCAATGCCGGTCAGTACATTCTTCATCTCACCTTGGATGGTGCGGCATCACAGCAGCGATTGTATATTCATTAAACCATAAATTTCACCCAAGAGGGTGAATATCTTTAAATACCTTTGCGCCGTTCTTAAAGAACCGTGAACAAGATCTGGTATTACATCGTTTTTTTAACCATGACAGTCCTCTACGGCTGTGTGGGTCAAACTGTTTTGGATCAAACGGAAGAAATTCCCAATGAGTCTTGGAACGAAACGGATACATTGAGTGAAACCTTTCAAATTGGTGATACGGCAAAGGAATACCACCTGGATCTCACCATGCGCTTTAACACGCGCTACCCGTATGCCAACTTTTATGTCTGGTCAGAACTCATTAAACCTAGCGGTGAGCGGGATACCTTACTTCAGTCCTTCGACGTAACCGATAAGGCCGGTAAGTGGTTGGGAAGTGGATATGGCGATTTGCACTCCTATGAATTTCCCATCTACCCACAATACACCACCAATCAGGCTGGGACCTACACGATCCGGATGGTGCAGGGTATGCGAAAGAAGGAGTTGGATGGTTGTACCAGTAGAGGTATCCGAGTAAAAAAAGGACGAGATAAATTCTAAAGAAGTAATCGAATGACGTACGATTTAACCGTAATCGGGTCCGGCCCAGGAGGCTATGTTGCTGCTATTCGTGCCGCACAATTGGGAATGAAGGTGGCCATTATTGAGAAGTATCCAACGTTGGGTGGAACATGCCTGAACGTGGGATGTATTCCATCAAAGGCACTTCTCGATAGTTCAGAACACTATCACGCAGCCCAGCATAAATTTGAGGCACACGGGATAGAAGTGAAGGGCTTGTCGGTGAATTTTGGTCAAATGATGAACCGAAAATCATCCGTGGTGGATCAAATGACCAAGGGTGTTCAATTCTTGATGAAGAAGAACAAGATTGATGTTTACCACGGTGTTGGCAAGTTTAAGGATGCAAATACCGTCCTGGTAGAAGGGGAGGAAACACACGAGATTTCGTCTACAAACATCATCATCGCAACCGGTTCCAAACCGTCATCATTACCGGGTATGGAAATCGATAAGAAGCGCGTCATTTCGTCTACGGAAGCCTTGACTCTGAAGGAAATCCCTGGTCATCTGGTGGTGATTGGTGGGGGTGTTATTGGAATGGAATTGGGCTCGGTTTACAACCGTTTGGGGTCAAAAGTGAGCGTGGTGGAATACATGGATTCGCTCATTCCAACAATGGATGGCGATTTGGGCAAGGAACTTCAACGGGTTCATAAGAAGCAGGGTTTTGACTTTTATCTGGGCCACAAGGTGACCAGTGTGAAGACAAAAGGCAAGAAGGTCATCATTGATGCGGAAGGCAAAAAAGGTCCGATTCAATTGGAAGCGGATTACTGTTTAGTGGCCGTTGGCCGACGACCATACACGGATGGGCTGGATCTCCAGAATGCGGGTTTGTCAACGGATGAACGCGGACGAATCCCGGTGAACGATCACCTTCAAACCGCAGTGTCTTCCATATTCGCGATAGGCGATGTAGTCCAAGGGGCCATGTTGGCACATAAGGCGGAAGAAGAAGGTGTTTTTGTTGCTGAATTGCTGGCTGGCCAAAAGCCACACATTGATTATAACCTGGTACCGGGTGTGGTGTATACCTGGCCGGAAGTGGCCTCCGTGGGTCAAACCGAAGAGCAACTTAAGGCATCCGGTGTGGCCTATAAATCTGGAAAGTTTGCGTTCCGCGTAAATGGACGAGCGGTTGCCGGTATGGATCTAGACGGATTTGTGAAGATTCTGGCGGATGAAAAAACGGACGAAGTGTTAGGTGTTCATATCATTGGACCGCGGGCGGCAGATTTGATTGCCGAAGCCGTGGTGGCGATGGAATTCCGTGCTACCGCAGAAGACATTGCACGAATCTGTCATGCACACCCAACAACATCTGAAGTGACCAAAGAAGCAGCTCTGGCCGCAACCGGTAATCGGGCATTGCACGCCTGATTTGCACAACCTGTTTGGTGGTGTATCTTTGAGATACATTCTTCACCTATGATGGTTCGTCAGTATATAATTTTTCTGGTTCTCTCTCTGGTTTCTGCTTTCAGCGGATTTGCTCAGCGAGAAGCGTATCCAACCGTTGTGGCCTTGCAAATGGGGGCTGGAATCGCTGGTTCAACCTGGGTTCCCGGTGGATTGTTGGATGAAGATACTACGCGATCTCTCGAAGCTACCATACGAAGAGGTCCGGTTATCATGCTCTCGGCTGATCATTTGTTCGGTGCCCGGTTTTCAGTTGGGGCATTAATTGGTGCTCAAACGTTAAGCTTGTCGTCACGTGATTCGATTACAAAGTTGAACTTTGAATCCGGTACAGTGAATCGATATTACGTGGGGTTACGTGGGAACTGGCATTATGGTAAGAATCCTCGAATCGACATGTATTCCGGATTCAAGATTGGTTCGGTGATTTTCAAATCCGGCATGGTGGAATACAAGCATCCGGGTTCATCTGAAATTGAGGAACACAATAACCGAAGTCGGGTGGCGATTGGATTTACACCGTTTGGTGTTCGATTCATGGCATCCGAAGAGTTTGGGATATGCCTGGAGACCAGTATTGGATCACCATCGTTCATGAGTTTTGGAGTCAATTACCGATTCTGATGCGGTTGGTGCTGTTGATGTTCGGGCTGTTCACCACAGTTGTATCATCAGCACAAAATGTCCTGTTCAATGATTCGACATCACGCCTTAGGGTGATTTCCCCATCAGGAAATGTTTCGGACTCCAACTACACCGAAGTGTCGGGCTGGTCGGAGGGAAGATGTTTCGTGAATAAGGGTGATTTATACGGTTACATTGACACCCATTTCCGTGAGATTACCGCCTTTGTGTATGACGATGTTTCCTCATTCCAACACGGATTTGCCAGGGTTCAACGGGATTCGCAGTTTACGTTTATCAATTTAAAAGGTGTGGAAATTTGTCCTCCCCGTTATGAATCCGTTCGGTCCTTCTTTGGATCGTATGCTCCCGTGCAAGCCGGTGGACGTTGGGGTTTGTTGGATTCTGCGGGATCGGTGATGTATCCATGTGCGTTGGATTATCCTCCCACGGCCATGTATCCTGATTTTATTCGCGTGTGTTTGGAGAGAAAGTGGGGAGTGTTGAATGAAGATCTTCAGTTGATTCACCCATTCGACTATGATTACATCGATGAGAATGGCAGAGGGTACCAGGGGGATAAGATATTTCTGCTGGGTCGATAGACGCCTTTTTACAGGTGAACGTACCTTTGCGATATGCAATTTGATTCATCGTTGGATTTTGCGCGGAACATGGATGAGCAGGATTCCTTGCGTTCCTTCCGCCAACAATTTTTTATTCCTCAACACAACGGTCAGGACTGCGTGTACTTTACCGGTAACAGTTTGGGACTTCAACCAAAATCAGTCATTGATAAGTTGAAGATTGAGCTGGAGGATTGGTCTCATCACGGGGTGGACGGACATTTTGATGGCCGTAATCCGTGGTTTCACTACCATAAGTTTTCAACCGAATCGGTTGCCCGAATTGTGGGGGCAAAGCCCCTTGAAGTGGTGGTGATGAATAATCTTACGGTGAATTTGCACCTGATGATGGTGTCCTTCTATCGGCCCGCTGGAAAGCGGTATAAAATTGTGATGGAGGCGGGTGCCTTTCCATCTGATCAGTATGCCATGGAGTCTCAGGTGAAGTTTCATGGCTATGCGTACGACGATGCGGTTATTGAGGTAAAACCACGATCAGGAGAATATGGGCTTCGAACCGAAGACATACTTCAAACCATTGACGATCATGGTGATGAAATTGCCTTGGTGATGTTCAGTGGTGTTCAGTATTACACCGGACAGGCATTCAATATGAAAGCCATTGCTCAGAAGGCTCATGAAGTAGGGGCTTTAGCCGGCTTCGATTTGGCGCATGCAGCGGGCAATCTTGTGTTGAAATTGCATGATTGGGAGGTTGATTTTGCCGTTTGGTGCAGTTACAAATACCTGAATTCAGGACCTGGAGGTGTATCCGGAGTGTTCGTTCATGAAAAGTATGCGAACTCTCCAGAATTACCTCGTTTTGCCGGTTGGTGGGGACACAAGGAATCGGAACGTTTCCTAATGAAGCGAGGATATATTCCCGAAACCGGTGCGGCCGGTTGGCAATTGAGCAATGCCCCGGTTTTAACCATGGCCGCGCATCGCGCATCTCTGGATTTGTTTGATCAAGTGACGATGGAACAATTGAATGAGAAGTCGGTTTTGCTCAATGGATACTTGCAGTTTGTGGTGGAAGAAGCTGCGCAGGAAAACAGTGAGCTGCAATTTGAGATTATCACACCGATGGAACGCGGTTGTCAGCTTAGTGTGTTAACCGGATCAAATGGTAAACAACTCTTTGACTTCTTGACGGAACACGGTGTTATTGCAGATTGGCGGGAACCCAATGTGATTCGCATGGCGCCGGTTCCGATGTACAATTCGTTTGAAGATATTCAGCGATTTGGGTCGATACTTCGATCGTTCGGAAAGCAACCGTCCGAAATGAATGGCTAAGGAATACCGAAAATCGGGATTTAGTGACCGGGCAGAAAACGAGGGTCACCGACTCATCAATAAAGATGGGAGCTACAACGTGGATAAAAGTGGATTGAACTTCTTTCAGCGGTTCAGTCTGTTTCATTGGTTGATTCACCTGTCGTTCTGGAAGTTCTTGCTGTTTTTACTAGGAATCTATTTAACTGTAAATGCCGGCTTTGCACTGGTTTATACGGCGATAGGTCTTGATTCCATTTCGGGTGATGTACCCGATACGTTTGTGGCCTGTTTTATCAAAGCCTTTTATTTCAGTACCCAAACCATGACAACGGTGGGTTATGGTGCGCTCTATCCCCAAACTAACGCCGCATCGGTTACAGCAGCCATTGAAGCCTTCATTGGCTTATTGGGTTTTGCTATGGCAACCGGTTTGTTGTACGGACGGTTCTCTCGGCCGAAGGCCAGAATTCTGTTTAGTCAGCATGCCGTGATAGCACCCTATCGGGATGGGAAAGGGCTGATGATTCGATTGGCCAATGCGAAGGAGAGTCAGATTACCAACCTAACGGCACGTATGACGTATTCAGAGCTGATCTCGGTTGATGGTGAGAAGAAGCGGAAATTCTATTCCCTGGATTTAGAGCTGGACGAAATCAGCGCTCTGGTTACGGCCTGGACGTTGGTACATCCCGTTGTTGATGGAAGCCCGTTCACCGATATTAATGCCGATGAGCTGACCCGACGAAAGGTAGAGGTGATTGTTCATTTGCGTGGGTATGATGAGACCTACTCTCAAATCGTTCAGACACGTGCCTCATTTACATCAGATGAAATTGTGGATGACGCCCGGTTCGTAAAAGTACTGGGTCACAACGATGATGGCAGAGCTACTCTTGATCTGGATGGATTGGGACGATGGGAACGGGTTTAATTGGGGGATGGGGGATGAGGAACGGGGGATCGTTATTCTTTATTCTGATTAGGAGTGGTTGGGTTGACGTCTGGAAAGAAAGAACCGAACGCTTAGGATTTTTACCCAACGATAGCACCGCTTTCAATTGAATTTGTTAGGGATGGATCAACCCCTTCCCCGTCGAAAGATCGGCCCATTCTGTGAGGTTATCTGTCTTTTATTCGCTGAACGCCAACGGAATTTACCCAACGAAGTGCCAAATTTCAACCAGCTCAAATCAGGTTGATTTCAACCAACGAATCACGATCTAATTGGAAATATGTATGCTAGAAGAACGATTCGTTCCTATTTTTTACTCAACGTTGGTGATGTTTTGAAGGAGATTTTGAAGGGACGCATTTAGCCCCTTCCTTTAGACTTGTATACCGATCTTAGTAATAAAAAAAGGTTGATAGAAGTGAGGTAGGATGCACTAGGTAGCCCCTTCAGACTAATGCTCTATCGGGGATTAAGATCCTACTTCATTTCCATTGACAGAACTCGAATAGAAATTTGGGAAAGACCCATTATCAAGGAGTTGAGTCAAATCAATGGTTTCTACCAACCTTCAAATTGTATGCTATGCAAGTTACTTCAAAAACACAACAGTTTGTTGGTGTAGACATCAGTAAACTGACGCTGGACATCTGTATTCTCGACCCGGAAGAAGGGAAGAGCCTGTTCCGGATCAAGAACACACCAAAAGCGATTAAATCCTTTCTAAAATCCTCATGCATTGAACCCAGTATCATTGCCATGGAGAACACCGGGCGGTACAATCGCTATTTATTGGATGTATTGGGCCAGACGGATCATCAAGTGTACGTCATCTCCCCTCTGCACCTAAAGCGGAGTATGGGACTAACCCGTGGCAAGGATGATCAGATTGATGCCTACCGGATCGCTCGCCACATTCAGTTGCATCATCATCTGGAGGATCGTTGGGTTGCCGAAGATGACCTTCTTCAGGAATTAAAGTTTCTCTTAACGGAGCGCAATCAAATCCGGGAGAGTTTAAGCAAGATCCGGGTGCGTGTAACCGAACACAAGCTTCTGGATGTGGGCACATACCTCAAGAAACTCAAAAGGCGCGACATCAGACGAATAGAGACACTGGAGGCAGATCTGAAAGAGGTTCAGCAGGAAATACATCAATTAATCATGGGGGATGATCAGATGAGAGAGGTATTTGAGTTTATTACCTCAGTTCCTGGAGTAGGCAAAGTTCTGGCGTGGAACCTGATTGCCCGAACGAACAACTTCAAGAAGATTAACAACCCGCGTAAACTAAGCTGCTATGCGGGACTGGCACCATTTGCGCACCAATCGGGAACATCGATCAGGGGCAAGTCACGGGTGTCACCCTTTGCAGACAAACGACTAAAAATGCTCTTTCACATGGCGGCTATGGTGGCTGTGCGATGCGATCAGGAACTCCAACAATACTACGAACGCAAGGTAAAGGAGGGTAAAAGTAAGATGGCTGTACTCAATGCTGTGAGAAATAAAATCGCACATCGAATCTGTGCGGTGGTTAACAAGAAAAAAATGTACGAACCAATGTTGGTTTTATCATAGAAATCCCCGATGAAAGTTACCTGTTTTTAAGGAAGGTAGCTTGAAGGTATAATCCCTGCGCTTGAAGAATTTACCCAACGATCGTACGTCTGCACTCAATTCCCAGGATTTAAAACGGCCAAAAACAAAAAGTCCGGCATAGCCGGACTTTTCGGAACTAAAATTACTAACCATGCTTATCTGATGATAAGACCTTATATGCTTCCTCTACGGAAGGCAGTACTCAATAAATACAGGCTGATTTACGATAGAATCTTTGATCAGCACACGGTTAAATAATTAGTAGTCAATACAAATGTAGAACAAAAAGTAATTCGAAATCTACCCTTCTTGCAGTTTTCTCATCAATTGATGGAATTCACCTATCCGATCATAGGTGTTATTGGAGACAACCAATAGTTGATTTGCCTTCTGTTTGAGTGAGAATTCGGCCGAATGTGCCGTGATGCTGGCCATTATTTTTCCAAATCGGGCTGATTGGTAATACCGCTGATCATTCTCATCCGGGAAGTATCCAAGGATCTTTCCTCCCTTGATTCTGATCTTTTGTAACCCCAATTCATTGCCTACATATTTCAGTCGCATACTCTGCAACAAATCCATGACCTGCGGTGGTAGATTCCCAAACCGATCTTTGAGTGAGTCCCGGAATTGAATTAGTCCTTCTTCCTTATCGATTTTCGCCAGTTCAGTATACAGGTTCAAGCGCTCCGCAATGTTGGCGACATAGCTATCCGGGATCATAATGTCCAGATCGGTTTCAACCTGGCAATCCGTTGTGGCCTCAACCTCTTCATCAAACACATCCTTGAATTCTTCTTCCCGAAGTTCTTGCACAGCCTCGTCCAGGATCTTGTGGTACATATCGAAGCCGATTTCTGAAATGAAGCCGCTTTGTTCTCCTCCCAAAAGGTTCCCGGCTCCACGGATGTCCAAATCGCGCATGGCTACATTGAACCCACTACCAAGATCGGAGAATTCTTCGATGGCATGCAATCGTCGTTTGGCGTCATCAGTCAAGGTGTACATCGGTGGGGCAATCAGATAGCAAAAGGCTTTTTTGTTGCTTCTACCCACGCGGCCTCGCATTTGGTGTAAATCACTCAACCCAAAGAACTGGGCGTTGTTCACTAATATGGTGTTGGCGTTGGGGATGTCCAATCCACTTTCGATAATGGTGGTGGAAACCAGGACGTCGTACTCACCTTCAATAAATCGGAGCATGACGTTTTCCAGTTCATCTCCCGCCATTTGACCGTGTCCAACCACTACTCGGGCTGCCGGACAAACATCGGTGATCATGGAGGCCAAATCGTGGATGTCTTTAATCCGATTGTGCACCACAAATACCTGTCCTCCGCGCTGAAGTTCGTAATTGATGGCTTTTTTAAATACCTCGGGGTCAAACGAATGAAGCTCCGTATGGATGGGCTGCCGATTTGGTGGAGGTGTATTAATGATGCTTAGGTCGCGGGCACCCATCAGCGAAAAGTGCAGGGTTCGTGGAATGGGGGTGGCGGTTAGTGTGAGTGTATCCACATTGGCCCGAAGTTCTTTGAGTTTTTCTTTGGCACCCACGCCAAATTTTTGCTCCTCATCGATGATGAGCAGTCCCAAATCCTTGAACTTTACCTTGCTGCTAAGCAGTTTATGTGTTCCAATTAAGATGTCGGTTTTGCCTTCGGCTAAATCCTTCAACGATTGGGTTTGTTGTTTGGCGGTGCGGAACCGATTGATGTAGTCCACATTACACGGAAATCCCTCCAATCGGTCTTTGAAGGTATGATAATGTTGTTGTGCGAGAATGGTGGTGGGAACCAGCACGGCCACCTGTTTGCTGTCGCCCACGGCCTTAAAGGCGGCCCTCACGGCGATCTCTGTTTTCCCAAATCCCACATCACCACATACCAACCGGTCCATTGGGTGGGCCGACATCATGTCGGTCTTAACGTCCTCCGTAGCCTTGCTTTGATCCGGTGTGTCTTCATACAAAAAACTGGCTTCTAGTTCCACCTGCATGTAGGTGTCCGGGGCAAATCGGTATCCCGATGAAGCTTTTCGTTTGGCGTATAACTTGATGAGATCCCGGGCAATATCCTTGACCTGTTTCTTGGTCTTTTTCTTCAGATTGGACCAGGTCTCGGTGCCGAGTTTATTGATTTTGGGAACAAAACCTTCCTTACCAGTATATTTACTGATCTTGTGAAGGGATCCAATGTTCACGTACAGCAGGTCTTCATTGCGGTAACTGATTCGAACGGCCTCCTGAATCCGACCACCCATTTCAATCTTCTGCAATCCTTCAAATCGTCCCACTCCGTGATCAACATGAACGATAAAATCTCCGGGTTTGAGGTTACCCAATTCCCGAAGTGTGAGCGCCTGGTTTTTGGAAAATCGCTGCTTGTTACGATACTGATAATGCCGTCCAAATATCTGATGCTCGGTGTATAACGCCAGATGATTTTCCTTGTCAATAAAACCCTCACTCAACCCCAAATAGACCGGGGTGAACTGTTGGGGAGCATTCAGATCGGTGAAGATCGTTTCGAGACGTTCAATTTGCTTACTCGTCTCGGAGAAAATGTGTTGATCATATCCCAACTTTCGGTGCTCATCCAAATGCTCGATCAGCAACTTAAAGTTCTTACCAAAGGTCTTTTGGGGTGATTGGTCAAAGTTGATTTCGATCCGTTGCCGGAAGTGCGGCCGATTGCCAAATTCTACTCCGCTGAGTTTGCTCAGTCGGGTTTTGATCTCTTCTGATGTCAGAAAAATTTCGGTTAGCTCCGGCTTATCTACACCCGTCTCAATCACCTGAAGGGTTTCAGACAATCGATTGGCAACGAAGCACACATCTTTAGGCAGATAATTGAATAAACTCACCCGGTTTCCGGCAATGGCATCGTCCTGAATATTGGGAACGATGGAGGAAAATTTTAGCTCAGTAATGGAGAGCTGGGTAACGGGGTCAAAGGTTCGGATGGATTCAATATTGCGTCCATCCAGTTCAATCCGGAGCGGAAGATCATGGGCGAACGAAAAGACGTCAATAATACCTCCCCGAATGGAATAGTGCCCGGGTTCATACACAAAGTCTTCCCGCGAGAACTCATACGTATTGAGTACCTCCATCATGAACTCCAGATCCAATACCTCGCCTACCTGAATCTGAAATTGATTTTGCTTGAGGGATTCGGGGTCGATTACCTTTTCGGCAATCGCATCGGCTTTAGCCACCAGAACCCGGGGCTCTGATGATCGCTGAAGCATGAGGATAAATTCCGAACGTTGCTGAATGGCATTGTTGTCCGGCGTGGCGATGTCAAACGGTTTCCGGAAAGACGATGGCAGCAGCGCGCAGTGGGAGGGTCCCAGCAGATTGCTGACATCCTGAAAAACATACTGAGCTTCCTCGTCTTCCGTACAAAGAACCACGATGGTTTTGCCCAGTTCAGCGTAAAGTATGGCGGGAACAAAGGCCTTGAACGATCCGGCAATACCGTTGAGCAAGGCATGATTCCCGGAATCGCGCACGTGTGCCAGCAGTTGCTTAACCTTCTCTTTTTGACTGTAGAATTGGAGGAGTTCCCGGGTATTCACCGCTTACAAAATGACGGTGCAAAAATAGTCGGCTATACGAAATCAAACCGGATTCAAGCGCTGTAAACCACAACAAATCCCTCACGATCGATTGTTATTTTTGTTACATGCAATACGCCGTTGTAGACGTTGAAACAAGTGGGCAATCCAACAAGATTACGGAGATTGCCGTGTACGTCTATGACGATGAACACGATGCCATTGTGGAAGAGTATAGTTCGCTGGTGAATCCGGAAACGGCCATCCCTTCGTTCATCACCAACCTAACCGGCATCACGAACGAAATGGTTTCCACGGCCCCTCGTTTTTTTGAAATTGCGAAGGAGGTATTCCAGATCACCGACAATCGTGTTTTTGTAGCTCATTCAGTGGGTTTTGACTATAATGTCATTCGCAATGAATTCAAGGAATTAGGGGCTGATTTCCGTCGTAAGAAGATGTGTACCGTTCGGCTAAGCCGAAAAGTGATACCTGGACTTCGATCCTATAGCCTTGGAAAGCTATGTGAATCGGTTGGGATAGAACTTACCGATCGGCACCGAGCTACAGGTGATGCACGAGCCACAGCGGAATTGCTTCGAATGATTCTTAAAAAAGATACTTCGGGGCACATACAAAATGCCTTGAATGTGCGGAGTAAGGAGGCTTCATTACCGGCAAACCTACCTGCCGAAACTTTTCACAACCTTCCTGAACAAACGGGTGTGTACTTCATGCATGATGAGGAAGGAAAGGTCATTTATGTAGGAAAGGCGAAGGAGATTAAAACACGGATTGCCGGGCATTTTGCCGACACATCCATTCGAAAATGGAAGTTTAAGGATCAGATTCACGACATCACCTATACCTTAACAGGATCTGAATTTTTAGCGTTGATCGTGGAAGCGGCAGAGATAAAAAATTACTTCCCCGAGTTTAACAGGGCTCAGAAATATTCAGGTACGGGATTTTCCATTTGCACCTATCAGGATCAAAATGATGTTACCCGGTTGGAGGTGGTAAAACAGCGCAAAAGCATTGGAACACCTTTAGCCTCTTTTTCCAATCCGGTAAAGGCACGGGAATTCCTTCGCCGTCTTCGGGAACAGTTTGAATTGTGTTCGCGGATGATGGGACTTCATTCTGTTCAGGGAGCCTGTTTTGATCATCAGTTGGGTTCGTGTAGGGGAATTTGTGTTGGAGAAGAGGCACCTGAAACCTACAATCAACGGGTTCAGGAAGCCATTGAAACGTTTACCATTGAATTTGGCAATTACATCATTTGGTTGCGTGGCCGGCACAGGGAGGAACGCGCGTTTGTGTGCATTGAAAACGGACGGTACACCGGTTATGGATTTGTAGATGCCGAGACTCAAATTACTTCATTTGACGATTTGATGGATGTGATGATTCCGCAAAAGCACAACACCGACATACAACATATTTTGAACGCTCATATTCCGAAACTACCGTCGAAGGATATCCAACGGTATGATTCCGTAACAATTTGAGGTCGGGTGGAATATCCCATGGAATGAATCTGTCTAACCAATAAAGCGCGATTGACCGGGTCAACTTCAACAGAACGGGAACTTATCCAACGTACTCTTGATGGAGATGACCGGGCCTATGCCGATTTAATCGCAATGCATCAACAAACCGTGGCAACCATTTGCATCCATATGTTGAAGGATCGAAACCTGGCGGATGAAGTTGGGCAGGAAGTGTTTGTCCGACTTTACAATGGGCTGAAGACGTTTCGGCACGATGCTTCTCTGAAAACATTTGTGAGCCGCATTGCCATGAACCTGAGCTTGAACAAAATCAAGCAGCAGAAAACATGGTGGAATCGGTTTACAGACCTCGATAGCGGACCGGATCCGGCTACCTCCGTTACTCAGGATAACTTTGAACGGAAGGAGCTGATTCGCAAAGCGCTATCATCCATAGACGAGCGTGCCCGATCGTTGATTGTATTGCGGATGATCGAAGGTTATTCGGTGAAGGAAACAGCGGAAATTTTGGAAATAAAGGAGGGGACGGTAATGTCGGGCACCAAACGCGCCATGGAAAAAATGAAGAATGAATTAACAAAATTGGGTTATGAAGGATGATACCTTATTGAACGGTTTGTCCGAAATGAGAGAGGATTTTGCCTCCGGCTTTTCGGATCGGGTTTTCAACCAACTCAGAAATCCGAAAACGGATCGGGTAATACGTATGTGGTCTGTCCGGGCCAGTATTGCTGCGGCAGCCAGTGTGGCCCTGGTCATTGTTATGACCTATGCAACCTACGGACGATTTAATGCCGATGCGCTCACGGGAATTGATGGATTCTCCAATATTGAGCTTTCGGAAGGATTGGACTCTTATGCGTTTTACAATGAATAAACGAAGCATCATTATCCTGGCCTTGTCGTGCTTTTTATTAGGCGGTGCTGTTGGTGTTATTGGCATGCAACAGGTAACCCGAAAACGCATAAAGCACATCATCGAAATGCAGCGTCCTCCGAAAATTAAAAAACACCTGGAGCAAGTACTCGAACTGGATGAGGCTCAGACGGCTCGATACAACGCTATTTTCAAGGAGCATATTAAGATTGTTCGGAACATTCATCACAATGAACGGGATTCACTCCGCATCGCCATGGACAATCTCTTCAATAATCTGGCGGAAGAACTCCATCCCGATCAGGTCACGCGATTGCGCGAATTCGAGGATCAAATGCGCCGGAATCATCGCGAGCGGATGAGACGAGAACGGCCGTAAGATTCGGGATTCGAAATTCGGGATTCGGGATTTCTTTATTGTGAAACCAACACCTCCCGTCCTTTCGTATTCAACCCTTTCATATTGGTATGAGGGATGGGGAATAGGGCATCGAATCACATAAGATAGCCACATTCAATGCCTTCCAACAAGTTTCGAATGGTAATCCGTTTCTTCCTATAATGTCCTATCCATTTTTGAAAACAAAATAGAAGGTAATACACCTCATCATAAAAGTATTGATCGAAGGGGAAACCATTAATGTCCACATGAAATTGTCTCCCATATTCTTCAAAAAGTTCCAGAGCATCATCTCCGGTGAGCCCAATGTCCAATTCAAGGTCATCGTCCATGGATAAACGGGAAACACCTGTCTTGTCTCGAATCAGGTTCAACAGCGCATGCAATACCTCCTCATCCACGAAGTAAATGTATACATCTCAAGAGTAAAACAATCATCTCCCTTCCCTTTGACAAGGTTTACGGAATACATCCCCATCCCCCATCCCTGATTCCCCATCCCCCAAATGGAATAGAAGTTGAAATCAACTTGTCAAAGCATTAAACAGTCTAATTAAGAACAACATGA
>JACJZW010000004.1 GCA_020635355.1 Flavobacteriales bacterium | reverse complement strand
TTATCCGCCAAAACCACCTTCTTGAACAAGCCCCAGGCAATGAAGGTGAAGCCCATCCGGATGTGTTCGGGTCGCAACGTGAGCGCCTTCCGAAACTGAGGTAGCATGTGAGCCGACCGTTCAATGGGCCCCGCCACCAGCTGTGGAAAGAAGGCCACAAACGTGAGAAAATTGAGGGGATCGGTCTCGGCGTCCACCTCTCGACGGTACACGTCAATAACATAGCTCATGGTTTGAAAGGTGTAGAACGAAATTCCAACCGGTAAAACGATGTTCAACGTGGTATACGAGACGGTTAGCCCTATGCTTTCCAGCAGCTGCTGAAATCCGCCCGCAAAAAAATTGGCGTACTTGAACACGCCCAATAATCCCAGGTTCAGAATGACACTGGTGAGCATCCATCTTTTCCGAACTGTGCCTTCCGAAGATTTCATCAGGGCTTTTCCGATGCTAAAATCAACCACAGAACTGAATACAATCAGCACAAGAAATCGCCAATCCCAGTACCCGTAAAAAACGTAGCTGGCCAGCAGCAACACGGCATTCCGTACCCGAATTCCCAGAAATCGATTGCTGATCCAGTACACGCTGAATGTGATCAGGAAGAACATTAAAAAGATTCCGGTATTGAAAATCATCTTCGGGTCTGTGCCTCAAAAGTTGGAGGTGTACGGCACGCCAAAAATCGAGAAAGCAGCCCAATTTTTTGGATTTGGATCGATGTTGTTTCGATAGAAGATCATCGCTTGTCGCATGGCTTCGTGCGGTTGCAGACTCAGATCATTAGGCAGATAACTCACAAACTGCGACATAAGCTCTGCGGTAGCCTGATCATCGATGTTCCACAAACTCATCACTACATGATTGGCACCGGCAATCTGGAATGCCCGCGATAGCCCAATCACACCGCCGTCGTGCCCCATACCCAAACCGGACTGACACGCGCTCATCACCACCAACTGTGCTTTGAGAATACACACTTTGCGGGAATCGTGTATTTCCCGGGCAGTGAAATAACCCGTACTATCGGCATCCGGTGCCAACACCAAATAGCTGCTATTCATGGGATCCTTCCAATCCGAAACACCATGGGTGGCAAAGTAGAGCAAATCAGCCGTGCAAAAATGCGCCCGAACGTTGGCCTCGGTGGCCGCATCACCGGTGAGTACATAAACCGTATCGGCCTGCAACCGCTTTTGCACACTATCCACTTCTCGTAATGTTCCGGGTAAGTTAGCAAAGTGGTGAATGGAGTCCTCCGGATAGGTTGGATTGGCCACTAGAAGTGGATGTTTGAACACCCCATAGTGTTGATACCTCCGCTCGTTAGAATTGTCGTTGACCGTTTTGGAAATCATCACCTCCAATACACTGGGTGCAATGGAATACGAGCAGGCATCAATCAAATAGGTGGTATCTGTGAGGGGAAGGGCGGCAAATGGTAGGGTTCCCAAATTCAACATCGGCACAAAAATCACGTGGTCAAACGATTCAAAAACCGACGGAGATGGAAGTATAAGGTGGGTAAGGTCGGACGCTGTAATGGCTTGTGCCAGGGTTGACCCGGAGCGGGAATGTCCACCGCGGGAAACCAACTCTATGGGCGATTCCATCGTAGCCATCTGTTGATTGAACCGCTGAACCAACTGGATCAAACTATCCTTGGTGATGGCTCGTTTTTGTGTTCCAATGGCACCGCTTCGATGAATGCCTGTCAGGTACAAGGTATCGTTGGCATGGGTGTAAATCAGCAACAACACCCGTTCATCGTAGGTTCTGAGGGTTTGAACCAAATCCGATTCCGTGACCTTTCCAGACCGAGCCCATTCCTTTGGCGTACCCCGGACCATGTACAGCTTTTGCAGATTCTCACGATGGAGCTCAAGCAGTTCATTGAGATCCTGCGCCGATGTCTGCAGAACTGAAAACAATCCGCAAAACAGCATGAACACGACATGTTTTAGCAAGGGCACCATACGAAAATACGGACTATAAAAAGTTTGTCAGGGCGAAACACAAAAATTGAAAATCAAGCGCTTGCCCAATGGTGAATTAAGTCTATCTTTGCCGTCCACATCGCGGGATGGAGCAGTGGTAGCTCGTCGGGCTCATAACCCGAAGGTCACAGGTTCGAGTCCTGTTCCCGCAACTAAAAGGCTCTTCGTTGAAGGGCCTTTTTTTTTAACCAAACATCATGAATGATTCAACATTTGTTGTCTATGCTCTCTATTCAGAGCGTTTTAAGAAGATCTACATAGGATATACTTCAAACCTTGTGGCAAGGCTAAGATCACATAATGAACTTGGAACGAGAAGTTACACAGTTAAGTACAGGCCCTGGAAGGTGATTCATACAGAATTGTTCAACTCCAAATCAGAGGCATTAAAGCGTGAGAAAAAATTAAAAACCGCAGCAGGTCGACAATTTATTTGGTCTCTCGTTAAATAACTCGTCGGGCTCATATCCGCCGGCTGGCGGACACAGGTTCGAGTCCTGTTCCCGCAACTAAAAGGCTCTTCGTTGAAGGGCCTTTTTTTTATTCGCCACTTTCCGTAGTCTTAGCCCAGGCCTGAGCGTAGGATGACTACGGAACCCGTCCACATGCGCGAAGGATGTCTACGGATTCTCATCCAAACAACTATTGTATCCACCAACGACGTAGTCATCCGCCTCCGGCGGATTTAACACTACGCCGAGTGTCTTTTCCATGAACGCCGTTCATAAGAATTCTAGTTTGATGCGGTCGTCCTCACCTCCGGAATACGCAAAAGCACTTGAATAAACATAATCCTCAGGCCGTGAAACCACCCCGGCTTTAACAGGGTTATTATGAAGATAATTCAGGCGTTGTTGCTTCATTCTATTTGAACTGAGTTCAACCGGGTGATTGTGCTGATACCACAACTGATAATATCGATTACGGACGTTCTTCTGGGCCGCTGCCTGAAAAATAGGCAGTAGCCATTCTTTTCGATTTTCAAATGAACTGTACGTGATTTCACGAATGATAGCAGACGATGTAAATTTTTTAAAGTCACGAATGCAATCGCTTAACGAATATCCCGACTTACATGAAATAATAAAATGAACATGATTGGACATGATTACCCAGGCATGAACAACTAAGCCTTTGTTGGTTTGACAGTATCTCAAGCTATCAAGAACTAGTATGCGATATGGGTCTTTTGTGAACACATTTACCCATCCAATTACAGTAAAGGTTACAAAATGTATAGCCTGTTGATTCCGAATTTGATATCCCTGAGACATACATGTAAGTAGACCATAATTTGTAACGCATGTTGATTTTAATAGCCTAGAATAACCCATCGTTAGTGATTATTCCCCCAACGTGGAATAAACTGTATACGGCAACCCTCACCCTACTATCCGTAGACATAGCCTAGCCTGTGCGTAGGATGTCTACGGAATCTTGCCTGCGGGTAGGATGTCTACGGAATCATTCCAAACCTATTCGTTCACTATCCCTATCTGATCCCGTGCATCACGCACAGTCGGTCCGTCCACGGTTCAACGCCATCGGCATAAAACGCTTGAATCAGATAAACCCCATCTGGTAATACATCCAGGTTGAGATCCACAATCTTGGCATTCAGCTGATTCACTTCCATTGCCACTCGGCCATCCGGATGTAGGATTACTACGCGTTGAATGGGTTTAACAGCAGCCAGTTGCAATTGATCATCGGCCGGGTTTGGATAGCATATAAATCCCTTGGTACGGTCATCTGAATGAAATTCAACCATACGGATGGGAGAGAATTCGAAGTCCTTGTTGAAATCCACCTGCTTTAACCGATAGTAATTTATTCCCTTCTCGGGATGTTCATCCAGGAAGGAATAGTGCTGCTCACTTGACGAGGTTCCATGCCCGGGCATTTCTCCAAGCTGGATCCAGTTGCCGGTGTTAGTCCTTCGTTGAATGATAAATTTATCATTATTAACCTCGGAGGCAGTTATCCAGGATAATAGTACCTCTTCCTTCAACTTCACGGCCTCAAATTGAATGAGTTCAACCGGAAGAGGTGTGGCACCAACACCCATAGCCCCATCGCTATAATATCGCCAAGGTCCGTACACCTGACCAATGGTACTTGTAACCTTGTCGTACTCAATCCGAGCTCTCACTTTATGAGCCGAAGAGACTTGGGGTGTCATTTTTTTCAATAGGGTTCCCGATGTTGTGAGATCAGTAAGATCCCCGGTGTCGGTCGCTGACACACTATTACCAAGATCTCCGTTACTTCCTGAACTAAATGCCGTACCTGCGCCAGCTACTTCAAAGATCAATCTGCCTTTTTGTCGTCCTAAAAACGACTTCTGATTCAAACCCACCGCAAAGCTGTCGTTTGATAAATATCCCACTGTTAATCTCGAAGAAGATAAATTATCATAAAACCTCAACTGATTGGGCAATCCATCGGCTTCGCCGCCGTGATACACAAACACAGCTCCTTCATCCGTGTGGCCGTTGTCGTAGGTATAGGCACCTACGATTACATCTCCATAGCCATCGCCATTTACATCTCCGGCACCTGCTACTGCTAATCCGAAATTAGCACTCGCTTGATCTGCTTCAAGCATCACATCTGCTGTAGTAGATAAACCGGAAGATGATCCGAGGTAAATGAAGGCGGCACCCTCATCTGTTTGTCCATTTTCGTAGTAGCGCGCACCAACTATCACGTCACTATATCCATCACCATTAACATCACCAGCGGGGGAAACACATCTTCCAAACAACGCATCTGCTTGATCTTCTTCCAACGTAGTTGCAGGAGTGGAGCTAATTCCGGTGGAAGAACCGTGATAAACAAAGACTACGCCTTCGTTCGTTTCTCCATTATCATAATTCAAAACTCCAGCAATTACATCGCTATAACCATCTCCGTTAACGTCACCGGCCGAAGAGGAGAACCTACCAAGATTCGCACTCGCCTGATTTGATTCAATACTTGTAGCGGCCGTTGTACTGATGCCAGTAGATGAACCGTGATAGATGTAAATGGCTCCTTCATTTGACTGACCATTGGAATAATTATCGGCACCAACGATCACATCACTGTAACCATCTCCGTTCACATCACCAGCATAGGCCACGTTTCGACCAAAATTTGCATTTGCGGAGTTTTGTTCAAGTCTAGCCGCATATGATGAGTTAATTCCTGATGAAGATCCGTGGTAGACAAATGCCGCTCCTTCCTGACTTTGACCATTATCATAATAGCGAGCCCCAACAACTACATCACAATAACCATCGCCATTTACATCACCAGCCGAAGAAACCGAATACCCGAATTGTGCACTTGCTTGATCCTCTTCAAGAGTGGTAGAGGCAGTAGAAGAAATACCGCTTGAAGACCCGTGGTATATAAACGCGGTTCCTTCATTGCTTTCACCATTGTCGTAAAAAGGAGATCCAACAATAACGTCGTCATATCCATCTCCATTAACATCTCCTGCGCCTGAAGCCGTAAAGCCAAAATCCGCCCCAGCCTGATTGCTTTCAAGTTGTGTCGCAGCTGTTGTTGATAATCCGCCGGTTGACCCATGATAGACAAAAGCAGCTCCTTCTGTTGTTTGACCGTTGGTATAATCTCTTGCTCCAACTATCACATCACCAAATCCATCTGCATTCACGTCACCTGCACTTGCAACGTAATAACCAAAAAGAGCGTCATTTTGGTCCCCTTCCATCGACGCCTTAAGTGTTGAAGAAACGCCGGTTGGAGAACCATGGTACACAAAAGCAAGACCTTCGTCAGATTGACCATTATTATAGAGGGGTGCACCCACAATAATATCGCTGTAACCATCGCCATTTACATCACCAGCACAAGCTACTGAAAAGCCAAATTCGGCATCGTTCTGCGTTTTAACCAGATGGCTGGCATATGTGGAATTAATTCCAGAAGCGGAACCGTGATAAACCCTTGCCACACCACGGTCAGATCCACCAGAATTATAACCGGGTCCACCAACAACCACATCGCTGTAACCATCGCCATTTACATCACCCGCACACGCCACGGATGTGCCAAATGCAGCAACTGTTTCATTCACTTCCAGGATTACGGAGTATGACGCACTAACTCCGGAAGCGGAACCGTGATATACGAAGGCGGCTCCTTCATAGGTTTGACCATTCGTATAATTTTCAGCCCCGGCAATGATATCGCTGTACCCATCACCATTTACATCACCTGCACTCGCTACGGAATAGCCTAACCATCCATCACTTTGATTACTTTGAATTACGGTTGTAGCCGTGCTAGAAATACCACTTGAAGATCCGTGATAGACAAAAACATGCCCTTCATTACTTTCACCGTTGGTGTACTTTTCTGCTCCAACAACTACGTCACTGTATCCATCTCCATTTACATCACCCGCCATGGCCACAGATCTCCCATATTCTGATGAAGCCTGATTCTCTTCTAAAAGAGTAGCATAGCTTGTTGAGATGCCACTTGAAGACCCATGAAAAACAAAGGCAGCACCTTCATCTGTTTGTCCATTTTCATATTCAGCTGCACCAACTACAACATCGCTATACCCATCACCATTTACATCGCCGGCTCCACCAACACTCTGACCAAAGAAGGCGTTTGCTTGGTTGATTTCCAGTTTAGTTGAGCTGCCAAACCCGCTACCATTCCCATAATAAACGAATGCCGCACCTTCATTGGATTGTCCACTGGTAAAATATTTTACACCTACTATAATGTCACTGAAACCATCCCCGTTCACATCACCTGCACAAGCCACTGAATGACCAAAATAAGCACTCGGTCGGTCCTGTTCTAATAATTGAGAACGGGAGGAAGACAATCCGGTTGCTGAGCCAAGATATAAAAATACAGCCCCTTCAAACGATTGCCCATTTTCATATTTCGCTACACCAACTACTACATCACTGTACCCATCACCGTTCACATCACCAGCCGAAGACACGGAGTATCCGAGTTGTGCACTAACAATATTCGACTGTAACGTTGTGGAGCTGGTAGTACTGACAGGATCAATGGTGATGGGATAGCGAACAACTCCTTTAGGTTCCAAAACCAGGCGTATCTCATTTTTTAATACCTCAAAATGTGCATCGATTTTTTGATTTTTTGCATCCCAACAGTTTAGGTCTTTATAAATGATTTGTGTTTCGAGCTTGCCTTGTTGGCGCTGGCACAAATGGATTTCGGTATCATGTACCTTGTTGGGGATAAGACCGGCAACGTTTAATCGCACTTCAATCTCGGTTGCATCGGTCGGACCATGCTTCAAGATGAAGTTTTGTCGCACACCTTCTTTGGTGTTGATGTACTCTTCCTGCACGTATGTATGATCAAAAACAAGTCGCGCATCCTCCATAACCACCTTATTCACCGGAATATTCTCCGTGCCATACAGTCTGATGCCATCGGCATAAATCCCGTTCAAGTCCAGTCTTAACGACCAGTTAGCCGTTGAATCCCGGTGCGGACTCAGTGTTAAGTTTCCTGGCTCAACCACGGCCAACAGGTTGTTGGCCCGATTGGGGCAACGGTAATGCTGCTCGTCCATTTGTGAGAAATGATACTCCCGGCTTTCGATGTCTTTGGTCACAGATTCCCACCAACTTTGAGAAGCCTCTTCCGGTAATTCTACCTGTTGTGCCTGGATGGGATTACTATACCCCATTAAAAAGATAAAAACACCCGTGGTTAAATGGAAAACCCGATTTCCAAGGGTCGGAAAAAGATGCGTCATGACTATCTGATAACAACAGCAGCAGGTCTGTGATGGGCATGTTCGATGTAATAAACCGACTGATCGGGACCTATGCGTTAACCGCAAAGGTGGATCATCCTACACAACCTGATCGGCTAGTAATACTTTTAGTTCAACCTACCAGCGATGCACCACTTTCTCCTGCTTAAAGAGACGTTCATAAGTCGACTTCGCTTTAGAATCCAAGTTTAGTTATTCAAAGTATAAATACCAAACCGGATGCGTCAACCTGATTTATATCAGCCCATCATGGCAATTCAAACGTTCCGTAGACTTAGCCCAGCCCGTGCGCAGGATGTCTACGGAACTTGCCTGCGCGAAGCATGATTACCGAATCCTACCATTAACCACCCGTAAACCCTATACTTGTTTAACAATCTATCCAATGAACAAAATTCCATGGCTCCTTTGTGGACTCGCGTTGATCTTTTCAAGTTGCGGGTCTGATGAAAATCCAAATAATGAATGCCCCCCTCAATTCTTCGAGTTGCAGCCATCTGTCGAGGATATGATTGAAAGCTTGGAATCAAGAGATTCCGTTGCCTATCGTGTTTCCCAATACGGCAAAACAGACACCATTCTATTCCTCAACTCAGGTTCAAAAAGAGATACTTTGAGTTTTGCAGATGGGTTCTGTGCTGAAGAGAATTTATTCTATGAACGATTTCGGACAATCTTTCGATCTGAAAATGGCGAAGATTCATTTAGTGTTGAATTGGTGCAAGATAAGTCCGGACCTGTTCTTTTTGTGGTAAGTAAGTCTTATGCTCTAACCACGGCAAGTCAATTTTTTTGGACCAATTCATTAACAGATTTAGAGTTGTACGATCGCACAGAATCCAATAGTTTTAAACTTTTCAACATGTTAACACATCAAGGGCACTTTACCTCATCAATAGAGGGATTTAACTCCAATGGTGACTTAAATCTCAAAGGAGGTTATGTCCCTTTTATTGGTTATTACAAAAGGGGTGTTGGCCTGCTTAAAATGACATTTTACCTGGATCAGGATAATCCGCTGGATTATGAGTTGATGGACTAGAAACCTTGATCATTCTCCGGATATAGTCGCATGATTAGAATACCTTCCTTAACTCTTTGGACAGCAGATTATAATGATAAATCTCTGTAGATATGATGTGATGAAATTCGCTGAGATAGCTGGTTGTACGCTTGATCAATAATAGTTGTTTTTGTTCAGGATCAACACTTAGTTCATCATACCGTTCATATCTGCAGTGAGAAAGCAATTTGGTATGTCTGTCGGTGTTTATATCGTACATAAAGACACCATCCGACTCCAGAATGTAGATGATTTCATTTGAACTTAACCACTCAAAAGCAATCAGGTTATTTCGTCCGTCATCTGTTGCAAATTTTAACAACTTACGTTGCATACCCTCTTTGTCATAAATGGCAAGTACTTCTCCCATGCGATCAACATCAATGGCAATGTGAAGTTTATCAACCGACATTCTCCCCTTCATGAAAGGAAAATTTAATGTGTCCTTTCTCCCTGAATTCAAATGAATCCTTATTGTGTGGTATGGTACGCCACCGGTTTCGGAGTATTCACAAATAATCGTTGAATCATCAAACCAACATGGAGACCTATAATACCCCTCGTCATTGAACGAATGAAGCGGGCTCCCAAGGGTATCCACAACAAATAGACTTCCAACTAAGATGTAGGCAAATTCTTCTCGTGAATTCATTGTGATCTGAACATCATAAGGCAACGTCAGATCAGTCTCTCTCCGTTCAGATTCTCCGTCCCGCATAGCTATCAAACGATACCTTTGGACCGTATCATTCAACAGAAGATAAAACTTCGCTGAGGGAGATTCGGAAAACATTGGTTTGGAGTGGAGCGGGTACCTATAGGTAAAGGTTGTACTACCTGAATTACCCGATTTAGGATATAGTTCGTCAAAGGGAGTGCACGTGGAGCTATTTAGGTTAGAATCATCCTTACATGAAAGGAGCTGAAAACAAATCACTGATGTGATCATCAGAATGTAGTATGCCTGTAACCTCATTAGACGATTCGCTTTCATTCCAAAAATACGAACAACTGATGACTGGCATTACTATTTCCTGCTCCCCCACTTTCCTTAGCCTTAGCCCGACCCGTGTGGAGGATGATTACCGAATCCTACAATTAACCAACCGTAAACACTATACTTGTTTAACAATCTATCCAATGAACAAATTTCTATGGCTCCTTTGTGGACTCGCGTTGATCCTTCCAAGTTGCGGACCGGATGAAACTCCCAGTAATGAATGTCAACCTCTGTTCTTTGGTTTTCATCTTTCCGTTCAGGATATAATTGAAAGTTTACAAACAAGAGATTCAATTTATTATCGGGTATCCCAATACGGCAAAATTGACACGGTTCTATTCCTCAACTCAGGTTCAATAAGAGATACCATTGAATTTGATGAAGCACCTTGTGCGAGGACAAATCTCTTTTATGAACGCTTGCGTACATTCTTTCGGTCTGAAAATGGCGAAGATTCATTTAGTGTTGAATTGGTGCAATATAGAGGCTCACCAGTCCTTTTTGTCGTACGTAAGTCATATGCCCTAACCACAGCAAGTACATTTTTTTGGTCCAATTCGTTAACAGAATTACAGTTGTACAATCGTACCGAATCTAATTGTTTTAAACTTTTTAACATATTAGCACTTCAGGGACACTTTATCTCATCAAAAGAGGGATTTAACTCCATTGGTGATTTAAATCTTAAGAATGGTTATGTCCCTTTTTCAGGTTATTATAAAAGAGGGGTCGGATTACTCAAAATGACGTACTACCTGGATGAAGATAATCCGTTGGATTATGAGTTGATGGGTGAATAAACCGCAGTGATCAATCCCGCCACACGTTCCGAAGAATTAGCCCAGCCCGTTCGAAGGATGTCAACGGAACACGCCTGTAGCACATTTGCACCATCTACGTATTTTTGGAAGACTGTGAATTGAATGCTTAAGTTAAATCCTATCCTACTCGCCTCCTTGGCTGCATTAGCTTCATTCCTCCTATCCTGCAAGGATGATGCAAGCGACACAAATTGTGAGGAGACAATTTTGCTTAGTGAACGAATTGCAGATACCCTCATCCCGGCATTGATGTTCAAGGACACACTCGTATTTAGGAAAATAATCGGTTTAAAAACCGACACGATAAAGTTTACAAATGTATTTAGCGCTAAAACATTTCCTGAATTCAGAAGTAGAACCATAGCGTTACTTCATGAATGCGAGGATAAGGATGTTTTGTTCGTTGAAAGAATAAATTTCAAATACATTTCGACTGATGGTTCTGATTCATTCGAGGTTGATGCGATGGCCTCTGATATTTGGCATATGTTCATAGTAACCTACCACGGATATCCACACTTTTACACTTATAAAACCGGAAACATTGGGCCTTCAAAAGACACTTCCATAGTAATAACCAACCATGTGTACGAGGAGTGTTATCCATTTTATCTTGGTATAAAAATGTCTAATGGGCCTATCTCGAGTTTCATGTCTGTGCTTAATCAATGGGGGGAATATGATAATTTACCTCTTGGCAACAACTTAACTATCACTGGGTATTTTAGCAACAAGGTAGGACTTATACATCTTGAGATGGTTGAACAAGATGCAACACCAGCTTATCTCGAACGGATTAACTGAACAACCAATCCTCTATAAAATGCCCAATTACCTACTCCATTTTGTAATTGCGTTCGTTGGATTTATGTATTCCAACACTATACTATGGGCACAAAAATCAACCACTTCGTTCGAAATCGAACTGTTAACTCACTCCGGAGACTACAACAATGATTTAGCTACCATTTTTGAGCATTCGGTTCCTCCAGTCCCAACCTGGACCAATCGGGGTATCTCATTCAAGTATCACTTGCCTAATGGGCTGTTCTTTTGCCTTATAAGACAAAAGGAATATTCCGAATTATATAACACGAACTATTACAAGAACTGGCCAAATGGTAAAGTTACCAGTCGGCCGGTGACGTGGGCTTACAAAACGCATTTCATTGGTTTAGGTTACTCCCTGAATGCTCTGGAACATCTGAAAATTCCAATCTGGGCATCGTATGGAAGAAGGTCAATGACAACCGCGCATGAAATAAAATACCCCATCGAGCCACTTCAAGTACACTACCGAACTGGTCAGCTCGTAAGTATGATGGCCATTAACCTTTCTCCCAGATATTATTTCTTCCCCAACAATCGGTTATCCGCAGGGATGTTTGTTCAATACAACGTTCTGCAACGCCGATTGAATACCTGGCTCGTTGGAGCATCCATCTCAACGCAATTCAATATAAAATTTGATAAGGATATGTTTCGAATCAGACGTTTATCCTCATCCCACTCTAACTCTCCGTAGCCTTAGCCCAGCCCGTGCGTAGGATGTCTACGGAACACGAAATTAACAACCTTATTTAACCAAGGATCTAATTATTCGAACTCATGCAAATTAATTGAGATACCGTTCAAATTCGCTTATACGATTCTATAACCCCGTCCGGATTTATCCGTTTCAGCAAAACAAGTCCGGATTCCCGCTTGAGGTATACAAAGGCCTTCGAGGTGTTTGGCTTGAATTGGACGTTGGCATTTGAATCAAAATACTTCCCTAAACCCACAATATTATTGACCGGAGACAACACATCATCAAAACTCCTACAATCAAAGAAAGTATCCTTTTGGAAGACAATCGTATACCCGCTTTTATGGAAGAAATTTCGACTATACAGGTCGAGTTCCCCCCAGGTGGCAAAGGCATCTGTTGACGTTGATCCCGATTTAATAAAAGCAAGAGATATATCTTCTAAATCCGCTGACCACCTGTACTGGAGCCATTTCAACTCCATCGAACGGGTAGCATTATTACAGTGGTGAAGATGAATGAAATCGGTTTCAAATGATTCCAATTTAAGAGAAACAGTGTCAACCAACAGGCCATCTAAACTACGTTCAAACAGCATGCCGACTAAAAGATCGGTAATCAGGTCATCCAATGTACCTTGAAATTTAAATTCCAGATTTTCGCAATCCGTCTTGCCGTCATCTGATGTGCAGGACGGAAGTTGCACAAAAGGTAAACTACAACACTATAAAATGTGCCATATCGTCCCAAACACATCTACCCTAACTCCCTTGATTATAATTTTTCATACTGAGTAAAACATACCAACTTTTAAAGGTACAGCAGAACAATGGAGAATTCAACCAAAAAAACAATGGACAATAAAACAACTCGTAAGTATTCTGGTTCAACCTAAATCATGAAAAACCTGTATACTCAGTTGTTTTTATCTTTGTTTCTAGAATCCATTCCCTGTAAAGAGGATCCCACACTAAATATCATACATTTCTATGTAAGGTTCAAACCCAATACACTTGACCGACTTGTCACTTTCATGTTTTAATACCCTAGATTCCCTGGTATTTGGAAAAAAGACAGGTAAATGGGATGGTTGTAGACACCTCAACCTATTACTTAGTTAAGAAATGAAATAGATACCCTTGAACGAAGCAAATCAACCATTCCAGGGAGATCAACGAGATAGTTCACATTGAAAGAAAAACAGCACTTTATCACAATACGAAGGTTTCTTCACCATTTGAAGTACAAATTTAAATGAGGGCTCAGGAATCTTTAGTTTACGTTTTCTTTGCGAAGACTTGTACTATGTGAATTTTGCAGGCAATGTCTTTCTGGAATTGGTGACTATTCTAGCATTGGATATAACCCCAACATACAATAGGAACCAAACCTTTCGCGATTTGGGGGGGTAATTTTCAGCTTACGGAGATATCATTATAGAAGCAGAGGATATACTCCATCTTAAAGCCGACTTTTCTGATCTTTTGGTTTGATCCCGATTATGGGTACGAAATGATTAAGTGAACAGGCATTGGTTCTAACCGCTGTGTTATAGCATTAGAAAAACCATAACCTACCTATGTCTTCTACTCAACATATCATTCTATACTTCCTCATAAGTCTTTGTCTTGGCAGTTTCTCCTCCTGCGGCGTGGATGACGGGCCTCCACAATTTTGGGTATTACCTGCGTCACATAAGATTCAACCGACTGAGCAAGATGTAGTTGAACTTTTTGACGAATTGTATTCGTCAAGATACTGCATCGTTTAACGGAAATATTGACAATTCCTCCTATTTTTTTGGGAGAACTGATTGTTCATTCAATTTGGATTTGAGGTAAAAGCTTGTCTAAAACCAATGTGTAAAGAACGTGTACACAAAGTTTTAAAAACTCCGAATGAAAGAGGAGAGGACTCCCTACGTCATAGATTTGATTCAGTTCAAAACGGACCAACACTTTTCGAAAGTTAAGCAAAGGTTATGGTTAACCAACGGTTCTGGTTTCTTTTAGTCAAAAATGTGTTTAAGGATACAGTTATATGATAGGACGGTATTTGATTGTGTTCAAATGAAGAAGGATTTACCATATCAGGGGTACTTAACAGTCTCAGCTGTCTATCGTAGTAACTCTGAATACATATTCAATAATAAATCAGACTCAATCGCTTAATAATATTATCACCGAAATATGGTCTGGTAAAACTAACCTATACCATCGATCCTGGATAATCCTAAGGATTATGAATTGATGGGTGAATAAACCTGCATTGACTTCAATCGCACCACAGGTTCCTGAGACTTAGCTTCCAGCCCATGCGTAGGATATGTACGGATCCGCTGATTTAACCACTCTTTAGCAAGATCCACGAACGATTTAGCCATTCGCCTTCTTCGGCGGATGGAACACTACGCCGAGTTTCTTGCACCAAATTAACTCCATAAAACAGTCTTAAGTCGACACCCTTCCGTAGACTTAGCCTAGCCCCGTGGGCAGGAAGTCTACGGATGATTCCAAACCATCCTAAACCAACAACTTAACCATCTGACTGTATACCAATGAATAAATTTCAACGCCAATACCATGAACTCATTGAAGAATTCGTGTTTTGCACGCTTAAATCGTGAACGTGATTGTGTTCCAACTTCACCCGGAAAGGTGATGGATTTGCCCCTCAAATTCTGTTCAATCTGCGTTGTCGTGCCCCGTTTCTGAAGCCGACAAACTTTTGACAAAAATTTTAACGATTGGTGCAAACACATTTGCTTCAACGTTCAAGACATAGAAGATCAATGGAATACCGCCGTGAGGCGGTGCCATAGCCAACACCCGGGTTGTGCTGCTTACTACAACCTACAATAGAAATGAGTAGGGTTAAACCACTCAAACTTCTTTCATGACCCGGGTTTTTTTTCACACGCCGTAGCTTCAGCGAAGGTGTGTCATTTCTCTCAGTCACCGAAGCCTTAGCGAAGGTGTCCCATTCCTGAACTCCAAACTCTGAACTCTAATCCTCCGAAGGCGTCCCCCATCCCTCATTCCTCATTCCCCATTCCCCATTCCTATTCTCAAACTTTCCACCGAATTTTGCACCACTTGAAAACACATTATGGGAAGAGCATTTGAATTCCGGAAAGAGCGCAAAATGAAACGATGGGGTAAAATGGCCGTGACCTTTACCCGCATTGGAAAAGAAATCGCCATGGCGGTTAAAGATGGCGGACCGGATCCGGAACACAATTCCCGCCTCCGCGTGGCCATTCAAAATGCCAAGTCGGAGAATATGCCCAAAGACCGCGTGGAAGCCGCAATTAAGCGCGCCAGCGAGAAGGATTCAAGTAATTACGAGGAAGTGGTTTACGAGGCTGTGGGCCCATCCGGAGTGGGTGTGGTGATTGAAACGGCTACGGATAATACCAATCGAACAGTGGCCAACATTCGAGCCATCCTCAACCGTAATCAGGCCGAATTGGGCAAGTCGGGTTCGCTGGATTACCTCTTCGAGCGCAAGTGCATCTTCCGCATCGATCCCGCTGACCATGACCTGGAAGAACTGGAACTGGAACTGATCGAAGGCGGACTCGAAGAAATTGAGCAGCAGGAAGATGAGACCCTGGTATACACCTCCTTCTCGGATTTTGGCAACATGCAGAAAATGCTCGAGACTATGGGCGTAACCATTATATCAGTGGATAAGGAACGCATCCCTCACAACTTTGTTGAGCTTTCCGGTGAATCAGCCGAAACGGTAAATAAACTTATCGAGAAGCTGGAGGAAGATGAAGATGTTCAAAACGTCTTCCACAACGCAACGCTCAATCTGTAGAGCACGTATCCGATGGGTTAATCGGAACCTATGAGTCGGCCTTCTACGTGAAACCGACTAAACACCTCAATGGTATGATCGCGCGTTAGTGCCTCGTCGGTAATGGTTCGCACCTTTAACGTGAATTGATCGGCCTTTATATACGGTGCCAAATCAGCCCCTGTTGGAACCAGCTCAATCACCGATCCGGCATTGGATGGAACGGGATCAATAACCGCCACTTCCTTTTCGTCCAACCCATCGGCATCAATAAATACTTTAGCCGATTTCAAAAACGAAAAATCCTCACCCTGGGGTGATTTCACCGTTAAGGTGAGTTTCGACAATTCAATGGAATTAATTAAGTCCTTTCGGGTATCATTGGCCTCAAAGCTGGACTGGGCATTGGTCTCAATATCCGGCGTGAGCACGTTGAACGGCAAGTCAATCCCCGTCGTAGAAGGAATGGTGACCTGGGTTTTATAGTCCAAATTAAACTGAACAATCTTGTTTAGTTTTTTGCAGGCTGACGTAAACAACGTCGCAAGGAGAATTGTGCTAAAAATGAGTTGTTTCATATCATAAAAAAAGCCTCAACTAAGTCGAGGCTTTTTATCTATTCATTGATTAATTCTTACCAGACCTTCATGAAGAATTTTCCGTTGATCTTATGTTCAACCAAAATTACTTCATCACTGGCAGTGACTACTTCAAAAATGAACCAATCATCCTTCAGACGATCAGCGAAATCCACACCACCACCGGGAACAGTTACTTTCATAACATCCATTGGGTAGTCGGCAAGTTCACCCACAACAACAGGTGCAGGATGGTTGGCACTTCGGATGGTTACCGATGAGCTTTTTGCCCAATTAAAGTTACCAGATTGTGGCTCCTGAAGGGTAAACACCACTGAGTCAACCAAAAATCCGTGTAGATTTTCTTTCGAAAATGCCGGAATCGAAGCCTGAACCTCGCCAACAATATCGTCAAATCGCATGGTATCGGTTGTTTCCGTATAAGTAGTATCGGCTACCGTTGATGGGTAGATGGTGAAATCAGCGGATCGATCAAGGTTTACTTTAATTCCCAGATCTGCCAATTCATCGCATGAGGCAAACATCACCACGGAGGCTAAAGCTGCCAAAACAATTTTTCCTTTCATATTATTTCTTTGAGAATTTCAAATTTGACCAATAACCTCGATATAAGCAAGCAAAATCAGCGCCGACAGGCCATTGATAACGATCTCATTACACTTAAAACCAACCTTTCCTTCGGAAGAAATACAATTGAACCATGGTTACGGCAAACATGATGGCCAGAATACCAAAATATCCGTTTTGCCAATGCAGTTCGGGCATGTGATCGAAATTCATTCCGTAAAGGCCGGTGATAAAGGATAACGGAATGAACACGGTTGAGATAATGGTAAGCACCTGCATCACCCGGTTCATCTTATTGCTCAGACTGCTCAGATAGATGTCTTTCAGCCCCGAATTGAGATCCCGCGCGGTTTCAATGGCCTCTACAATGTGAACGGTGTGATCGTATAAATCCTTAAAGTATTGAACGGTCTCGGCGTGAATCAAGTCATTGTCGCGCTTTTGCAACTGGTTGATGGCTTCCCGCAACGGGTATATACTCTTCCGAAGTACCAGCAATACCCGCTTCAAACTCTGAATATCCTGTAATTGCGAAGGAACCGGACGTTCGAAAATGGCTTCCTCACTCACGTCAATATTCTCTTCCAGGTGTTCCAGTACCTGATAGTAACTGTCAACAATCACATCGCACAACCGATACACCAGAAAATCAGCCGGACGGTTCTTGAACTTCCCTTCTTCCATCCGTCTCAAAATGCCTTCGTACACATTTTCCGGGCGCTCCTGAAAGGACAATACGTAGTTTCTACCGAGAACAAAACTCACCTGCTCCGTGTCCAACTCCAACGAATTCGTATTGAAGTGCAGGGCCTTTAGAGTAAAGAAGATAAAATCCCGAAACACCTCCACCTTAGGAATGTGTTCGGTGTTCATGATGTCTTCCAGCATCAGATGCGGAAGATTGAATTTCTCTCCCGTTCGCGCAATGACATCCGGATTGGTTAAGCCATCCACGTTTATCCAATGTATCGAACCGCCATCAGTTTTTAACTCCTCCAGTTGTTCAAGCGTTATCTCTTCCCGGGTAAACTCCGTTTCGTTGTAACGCACATAGGTTATGGTAACGGGTTCTTCCCGCTCG
Organism: Flavobacteriales bacterium; assembly: GCA_020635355.1. Taxonomy (GTDB): domain Bacteria; phylum Bacteroidota; class Bacteroidia; order NS11-12g; family UBA9320; genus WGNA01. The sequence goes on along the minus strand of JACJZW010000004.1, from coordinate 182,170 downwards.
GCACCAATGTGTACCAAGGTGCCGGGTGGCAAGCCGGACTTGGCGGATTGTCGGTAGTACGGCTTTCGCTTAATTCGTAAACTGGGTATTCGCGGAGTTGGAACGCGCATCTCGAAATTTTAAGCCGAAAGGTACTCCCCACCCCCTCCTTGCTTGTCGAGAATCTTTGCACGTCAAACGCAATCCGACCAACTCTCTGTACCAATTCAATACCTTCGTTCGCACCTAAATTGAATGAAAATGAATCGGTTTAAAACAGTCCATGCTTTGGTTGTGTTAGGTTTGCTGACGCTATCAGCTGCCTCGTGCACTATGAAAAAGGAAAACCATGAGCAAGTACCAACCATTGCGTTGGAAGACTTCTTCAAGAATTCGGAAAAAAGTTCGTTTAAACTCTCTGACAACGGAAAATACTACGCCTTCACAGCTCCGTACAAGGATCGGATGAACGTGTTTATTCAGGAAGTGGGCGCCGATTCGGCTCGCCGATTAACATCCGAAACCGATCGCGACATTCAAGGCTATTTTTGGAAAGGGGATCATACCATCCTCTTCACCCGTGATAATGGAGGCGATGAAAACTTCGCGTTATATGCCGTTGACATCGACAGCGGATCTGCCCGTTCCCTCACCTATGCCCCGAAGGTGCGAACCCAAATCATTGACGACCTGGAAGACGATCCTGAACATGTAATTGTAGGATTGAATAGCCGGGATACGCGAATCTTTGATGCCTACCGCCTTAATATCAACACCGGCGAAAAATCACTGATTGCTGAGAACCCCGGAAACATTTCAGGCTGGATGACGGATCACGATGGCCGATTGCGTGTGGCTACGGTAACCGATGGTGTGAATACCAGCATCCTCTACCGTTCATCAGAGGATTCCAACTTCCGTACGGTGATTACCACCAACTTCAAAGAATCTTTCTCACCGGAGTTGTTCGACTTCAACGACTCGAATGTGATGTACGGTGTTTCCAACATCGGACGCGATAAGGCGGCATTGGTTAAGGTAGATATGAATACCGGCGAGGAACTGGAAACCCTCTTTCAGGATGAACAGAACGATGTAACAGGTGTAGGCTATTCCAAAAAGAGAAAGGTTCTTACTTCCGTGTACTGGTACGGCGATAAAATGAACCGGAAGTACCTCGACAAAACGGTGGGCGATATGTACACCGATCTCGAGCAAAAACTTCCCAATGTGGAAGTGTATCTCACCTCCCACGATAAAGCGGAAAATCACTGGATTGTTCGAACCTATTCCGATCGTTCCAGAGGATCTTTCTACTCCTATGACGCCAACTCAAAAGAGCTGAACAAACTGGCAGATCTTAGCCCATGGATCAACGAAGATCACATGGCGGAGATGAAGCCCATTGAATATAAAAGTCGGGATGGCCTCACCATCCACGGCTACCTCACCTTACCTAAAGGCGTGGAAGCCAAAAATCTTCCGGTGGTAATTAATCCGCATGGCGGACCATGGGCACGCGATAACTGGGGATTCAATCCTGAAGTTCAGTTCCTGGCCAATCGGGGATATGCGGTGTTGCAAATGAACTTCCGGGGAAGCACGGGTTACGGTCGTAAGTTCTGGGAAGCCTCGTTTAAACAATGGGGTCAAACCATGCAAAACGATATCAGCGATGGCGTGCGCTGGTTGGTTGATGAAGGCATTGCCGATCAAAACAGAATTGCCATCTACGGTGGAAGTTACGGAGGATATGCCACCCTGGCCGGGGTAACCTTTACACCCGATCTCTATACCTGCGCGGTTGATTACGTAGGTGTGAGCAACCTCTTCACTTTTATGGAAACCATCCCGCCTTATTGGACACAATACCTGGATATGTTGCATGAAATGGTTGGCCATCCTCAACAGGATTCAGCCATGCTGTCGGCCTATTCTCCTTCCCTTCATGCCGATAAAATCAAAGCGCCCTTGCTCATTGCACAAGGTGCCAACGATCCGCGGGTAAAGCAATCCGAAAGCGATCAGATGGTGAAGGCGTTGAAAGATCGCGGTGTGGAAGTGGAGTACCTGCTGAAAGAAAACGAAGGTCACGGCTTCCACAACCAGGAAAACCGTTACGACTTCTATCGGGCGATGGAATCGTTCCTGGGCAAGCACATGGGAATGACATCCGAATCGAGGTAGGTTAATCCTGCTCAGATTCTTTTTTCGTTTGCTGTTTTTCAGCGCGACGCTCTGATTTCCAGAACAGTCGTTTTAGAAATGGACGCAGATGTTTTGCACGTTCATGCGCTGCAGATAAATGTCGTTTGCCCTTGGAAACCATGCTGGTTTATCCAACACCATGGTCTGGGGTAAATGCCGATTGGAGGATTCTGGATAATCCACAGAGTGCTCTGACACGTCAATCCAATTCGATTCCTATCTTCGCCCCATGCAGTGGATTTCTCAGGTTGTTTTTGCCCTGATTCTCATTGCGGCCATCTACTTTTTCAGCCGCAACGTCGGGAAAATTCGAAGGAACATTTTATTGGGTCGGGATGAAGACCGATCCGATAATAAACCACAACGCTGGAGGAATATGCTGCGTGTGGCCTTTGGGCAATCCAAAATGGCGGCACGTCCCATCCCTTTCATCCTGCACTTCATTGTCTATGCCGGATTTATTCTGATTAACATCGAAGTGCTTGAAATCATCCTCGATGGTTTGTTTGGAACGCATCGGATCCTGTCGTTCATGGGGCCGATATACGATGTGGCCATAGGCTTTTTTGAGATTCTTGGCCTGGGTGTTCTCATCGCATGTGTATTATTCCTTACCCGCCGTTTTATTAGCCGAATTCCCCGTTTTCATAAACCGGAAATGGCCGGTTGGCCAACGCGGGATGCCACCATCATCCTGATCTCCGAGATCGTTTTGATGACGGCACTTCTCATCATGAATGGCGCCGATCAGGCCTTGCAGATGCTGGGGAACCCGCACTATATCGATGCAGGTGCCAATCCGGTTAGCGGCCTGTATGCCGGTTGGATGCATGGCACATTCTCGGAAGGACAATTGATCTTTATAGAGCGTGCGTGTTGGTGGTTTCACATCATCGGCATCCTGCTTTTCCTGAACTTTCTGCCGTACTCCAAGCACTTTCACATCATCCTGGCCTTTCCCAATACGTATTACGCCGATCTCACCCCAAAAGGACGATTTGCCAATATTGAATCCGTCACCAACGAGGTGAAAATGATGTTGGGCTTGCCCGATGTTGACACCAACGCTCCGCCACCAGAAAGTTTTGGAGCCAAGGATGTTCAGGATCTCACCTGGAAGAATCTCATGGATGCCTATTCCTGCACGGAATGTGGCCGATGTACCTCGGTATGTCCCGCCAACTTAACTGGCAAAGTCCTATCGCCCCGGAAAATCATGATGGACACCCGAGACCGATTGGAAGAAGTGGGTAAGGAAATGGATTCCGGCGTTCAACCAACTGAAGAAAAAAATCTGCATAGCTACATCTCCAAAGAAGAACTTTGGGCATGTACCAGTTGCAATGCCTGTGCTGAGGCTTGTCCGATAAATATCAATCCGTTAAACATCATCGTTCAAATGAGACAGTACCTCGTAATGGAAAAATCCGAGGCGCCCAACGAACTGAATATGATGTTCAACAACATTGAAAACAACGGCGCTCCATGGCAGTTTCCGGCTTCTGACCGGGATGCATGGGCCAATCAGGTATAACAATGAGTAATAAGTTAAACGATCTCATCAAGGATGGTAAACACCAAAGTCCGGTGTTGGACCCCAGTATCAAGAATTATCTGATTGATATTGATGGTACCATCACGGAAGATGTCCCGAATGAGGAACCCGAACGTATGTTAACCGTTGAACCCTTTCCGGATGCCCTGCGCACCTGTAACAAGTGGTATGACGAAGGGCATATCATCACCTTTTTCACCTCACGAACGGAGGATCTTCGGGCCATCACCGAAGAATGGTTGAACCGGCATGGATTTAAATACCAGAATTTGTTGATGAATAAACCCCGGGGGGGTAACTATCACTGGATCGACAATCACCGGGTGCGGGCCACGGAATTCAAGGGCAACTTTTCGGAAAACTTCCGAACCAAGAAGGTGAATGTTGAACTGTTTGAAGAATTGGAAGAAGAAGAATAACGGATTGATTTATGTCTGAACCTGTACACGTACCCACCGTAGCTGAATTTGCACAACGCGGCGAAACTCCCGAAGTTCTATTCTGGGTGGGTTGTGCCGGAAGCTTTGATGAGCGGGCACAAAAAGTAACCAAGGCCATGGTTAAAATTTTGAACCATGTTGGAATCAGTTACGCCATTCTGGGTAAGGAAGAAAGTTGCTCGGGAGATCCGGCCAAACGCGCCGGGAATGAATTCCTGTATCAGATGCAGGCCATGAACAACATTGCCATTCTCAATGGCTACGGAATTAAAAAGATCATCACCACCTGCCCGCATTGTTTCAATACCCTTAAAAATGAATACCCCCAAATGGGCGGTAATTACGACGTGGTCCATCACAGCTCCTACCTACAGGAATTAATTGATTCCGGTAAGTTAACCGTGGAAGGCGGATCGTTCAAGGGTCGAAAAATCACCTATCACGATAGCTGTTACCTGGGCAGGGCGAACAACATTTACGAAGCTCCAAGACGCGTCCTGGAAGCATTGGACGGCGAATTAGTTGAGCTCAAACGCTGCCGGGCCAATGGTTTGTGTTGTGGTGCAGGAGGGGCTCAGGTCTTCAAGGAATCTGAATCGGGTGATAAGGAAATCAATGTGGAACGCGCCGAAGAAGCGCTTTCAACGGGAGCAGGTGTTATTGCGTCCAACTGCCCGTTCTGCATGACCATGCTGCGCGACGGTGTGAAACACTTCAATAAAGAGGACGATGTGGAAGTTCTGGATCTGGCCGAACTGGTTAGCAAGGCAAACGATCTCTAATCCTATTTGTTAAACAATGGCTATGCACAACGAATGGAATACCCTACCCGATAGCGCCCGTCTTTGGATTTACGGCGCCAACCGAATACTGAATGCAGATGAACAAGTTGCCATCTCGGAAGCATTAGGGACGTTTTGCGGGGAGTGGTCGGCGCATGGTGAAAAACTCCGATGTGGGTTTACCATCCTGCACAATTCCCTCATCGTGTTAGCTGTGGACGAACAGCAAGCCTTGGCCAGTGGATGCAGCATCGATTCTTCCGTGGCCATCATCCGAACCTTGGATGCCGATTACCAACTTGATCTGTTTAACCGTTTGCGGGTTTACATCATGGACGGTGATCACTGGAAAATTTGCTCCACTTCTGAGTTTAAAAATGGACTCGCCGATGGAACCTACCATTCGGATACACCGGTGTTTGACACCACCATTCAATGGTTTGGTGTTCTGAAATCAAGCTCTGTAAAACCGGTTCAGGAAACCTGGCTTTCGAGATTTATTCCGGCTTCAGCCGGTTGATTAAACCAGTTTTTCGAGATAGGCTTCTACTTCTTCGGGAACCATAAATTTGATCGATCGCCCGAGGCGCATATAGCTTCGAATTTGAGTAGATGAGATATTGAGCATCGGTCCCTTAAGCAACCGAACCTTTTGATTTTTGGCAAAATCACCACCCGGATTATTCTCGCGGTTGTACACGATCAGGTCGTATTCCAACAAGATCTTTTCATGATCCTTCCACTTATCGAAGTGCTGAAGGTTATCCGATCCCAGAATTAATACAAACTCCTTATCCGGATGCTTTTCACCCAGCTCAATCAGTGTATTGTACGTGTATGAAGGCCGAGGCATATCAAACTCAACATCGCACGCCTTGAACTGCTTTTGAGGCTTGATGGCCAGTTTTACCATCTCCAACCGGTCCTTCTCCGGATAGAGGTCTGCTCCCGATTTTAGGGGGTTTTGGGGTGAAACCACAAACCATATTTCGGCCAGATCCGTTTGATTCAGGATAAACTGACTCAGGATTAAATGCCCCTGGTGAATGGGGTTAAAGGAACCAAAAAACAATCCGATCCTCATGAATTATATCGACAAAAAATAAGTTACTATACTTTCGGCTTCTGTTAGAGTATGTGCTAAAATATTATTAATCAGCACAATATCAAATTCTTTCTCAAAACCCAGTTCCGTCTCAGCCTTTGAAATACGTTCCTGTAATTGGTGTTCAACCTCGGTCTCACGCCCCTTCAAACGATCCATCAAAGCCGATACCGAAGGTGGTCGTAGAAAGATCGCAAGTGCCTGATTACCATAGTATTTCTTGATGTTTAACCCGCCAACCACATCCACATCAAAGATCACTGTTTTACCCTCTTTCCAAATGCGTTCTACCTCTGATTTTAAGGTGCCATAAAACAATCCTTGATACACTTCTTCATGTTCAAGAAATTCATCATTGGCCAATCGCTGACGAAATTCCTCCTCACTCAGAAAGTAGTAATCTACCCCATGAACTTCGTTCGGTCGCTTGGCGCGGGTGGTTGCCGATACGGAAAAAGCCAGTTTTGGATTGACCGATAGGAGATGACGAACGACAGTTGTTTTGCCCGATCCACTTGGAGCGGAAAAGATGATCAGCTTTCCACTCATTACAAAACGTTTAGGGTTTGTTCCTTGATCTTTTCGAGTTCCTCCTTCATTCGGATTACGATCTCCTGAATGGGGGCATAGTTGGCTTTTGATCCCAGGGTATTGATTTCACGGCCCATCTCCTGGGCAATGAAACCAAGCTTCTTGCCATTTCCGGTACCCCGAATTTCCTCGTCAAAGAGTTTGCAGTGTGCCGTTAACCGGTTCTTCTCCTCGCTGATGTCCAGCTTTTCCAGGTAGTAAATCAACTCCTGCTCAAACCGGTTGGCATCGTTTGTCAAGTCCTTATTTTCTTCCAGTGCCGATCGTAGTTTATCGGTTACCTGCTTCTTTCGGGCTGCTTCCAAGGGCTCTATCTCCGGAAGTGACTGCATAATCAGGGCATTATGTCCGAGAAGCATCTGTCGCAACTCCTCGCCTTCCGTATTTCTAAATTGGTTAAACTTTTCAAGTGCCTGTTCACAGCAAGTTTTCACCAATGCCCATTGGTCGTCATTCAATGAACCCTCGTCATTTTTAAGCACATCGGGCATGTTCACCACCGTACGAAAAATATCTCTATCTGCGGCACCCAGATCGGTTGCCAATTCGCGTAGAGCTGAGTAATACGCAGCAGCCAGTTCCCTGTTGATTTGCACGGATGACGTTCCCGCCTTTTGGTCGATGGAAACCGTACAAAGCACCGATCCGCGTTCCAATTGTTTGGTGAAGAATTGTCGGAGTTCAATCTCCCGATCCCCTAAATTTCTAGGTGTTCTGAGATTGAGTTCCAGAAACTTCCCGTTGAGCGATTTGATCTCGACCTTTACGTCAATGTGCTCGGTGTGCATCTCAGCACTCCCATAACCGGTCATGGATCGCATTAATTCGCTCTTTTATATGTGTTTACGAGAAATACCCCAACAAAGATCAGAAGGGCAAAGATAACTTTTTCGACCGAAAGCAGTTGATTTCCAAGCAGCTCACTCACGCCGGTTGCAATCACCGGTTGAAGGTAGATATACGATCCTGCCACTACCGGAGATGCATTCTTGATGGCCCACGCATTCAAGGCATAAGCCACGAAGGTTGTGCCAAACGAAACATAGATGATTGCCCACCAGATTCGGGGAGCAAACGCAGCGTAATCCGCCTCCATTAGTTCATTCCAGGCAAAAGGCAGCACGAATATCCAACCGAATAGAAAGGCATTTCGGATTACGGTTAGAGCCGAATACTTCACCAGCAGGCGCTTCACGTACACAAGGTAAAAGGCAAAACTGGTGGCATTTAACAACACCATGAGATCTCCTTGTAGCGTGTCTCCGGAAAATGAAAGCTTTCGTCCGCCCAACAATAACACCGCCCCCAGGGTCGACAAGGCGATGCCAACAATCTGGAGATTGCTCACCTTTTGCTTCAGCACCATTCGGGAAAAAATCAATACAAACACCGGTGCATTCAACATGAGTACGGATGCATTCAGTTCGGTGGTATGGGCCAACCCATTAAAGAACAGCAACATATTGGCCGCCACCCCAAAAAAGGCAGCGATGCCCAGATCCAAATAATCCCGTTTGTCGCGAATGCGTTCTTTGCTCACGATCCGGCTCAAGATGAAAAAAAGAATTCCGGCAATGGTTACCCGAATGAAGATGAAGGCCGACGGACCAAGATGATCAGGCATCACACCTTTGGCAATGACGTAGGTGGTGCCGTAGATCAAGGCAACCAACAAAAGGGCGAGATGTACTTTTAATGGCGTCTTCATCTATCCTTCCCAACGTCCAATAGGTTCCCCTTCTTCGCGAATGCGCTGATAGTCCCAACCCCGATTGGTGGATCGAAGAAAGGGCGGATCAATGGTTAACGGCGAAGAGATATTGTTCTGAAATAAACTACCTGTACCCAATCCCTGAGGTAGAGTTAGCGGGTATTTACTCACCCAGCGGGCAATACCGTTCAATCCCACATTGGATTCCAATGCCGATGTGGCCCACCAATTCACAGAATGCTGATTGGCCAGTTGGATCCACTGGTCACTCTTTTTAAACCCACCCAGCAAATTGGGCTTGAGAATGAGGTATGCCGGGTGTACTTCGTTTAGCAGCTTTTCGCCTTGTTGGGATGGATTGAGGCCGATGAGTTCCTCATCCAGCGCAATGTCGATCAGCTTTCGGGAAACCAGATCGGCCATGGTCCACCAATCGCCTTTTGCTATAGGTTGCTCAATACTGTGAATATCAAATCGCTTGAGCTCGCTCAGTTGTTCGGCAGCGTTCTGGTTATCAAAGGCCCCGTTGGCATCCAACCGCAATTCTACCTTAAAGGCCGAGTAGCGTTTGCGAACAGCTTCCAACATGCGGCACTCGGCATCAAAATCCTGCGCTCCAACCTTGAACTTAATGCACCGGAAACCGGATTCAATTTTTTGAAAGGCCTCGTCCAACATTTCGGCGGTGGTATTCATCCAAACCAATCCGTTAATGGCAATGGCCGATCCAACCTCAAAATTTCCCGGAACTTTGGCCGATTGCAGGTCCATCATCGCCGTTTCCAATCCAAAGGTGAAGGACGGTAAATCATCCATCCTCAGTACGTCCTCGGGTTGTTTCAGATACATTTCCAACCGTGAGATAATCCGCTGCTGATAATCAGATACATCATCCGTGCTCAACAGGGATAAGGGTGCCATTTCACCAACGCCCGTGGCATCGCCCTGAGAAAAAATGGCGTAGAACACATCGCGATGTTCAAACACATTACGGCTGGTAACCGCCGGTTTAATAAAACGCAATCGATATCGGTAGAGATCGATCTTCACGCTAAAAGCAGAATGCCGAATACGATCACAAAGACGAGGTTGGTCAGGACCAGGAATTTCAGCAATTTGTTGAATACTGATCGTTCTGCAGCGGATCGAACCGCATTTCGCAAGGCAATCCATTGAAGAAGATGAACGGGTAAAACCAACCACATGGTAAAACCAACTTCGGCACTGGACGAACGGATAAACCACATCATCAACCCGTAGGCCAACACCAATAACACCAACTGATACCACAAGGCTCGGGTGGCGCCCAGATACGTAGCCAACGTACGTTTGTTCATGGCCAAATCCGAATCGATGTCCCGGATATTATTGATGTTCAATACACCGGCACTCAGCAACCCAAAGGCGGCTGCCGGAAGTAAGGAGTGATAGAACGCATAATCTACCACCGGATTATGCATGTAGTACAATCCGGTTACGGGAACCAGTCCGAAGAATATCAGAACAGCCAGATCACCCAACCCGCGATAACCATAGGGATTCTTACCCGCTGTATACTTAAAGGCCGCCGCAATGGCCAGCAGCCCGATAATGAAATAAAGAACAGATAAAACCGATAGTTCCTTGAATGAAATCACGATTAACGAAACGCCACAGATGGTAGAGAGCGTCGTGATAATTACCAATGCCGTTTTCATCTGTTGCAGGGTTAAATCCCCACCTCCCAACGCGCGATCGGTTCGGTTGGCATCTACGCCTGAACGAAAATCACCATAGTCATTCGCAAAATTGGAAAGTATCTGAAGTAGGATGGCTGTAAGCGCTGCCAACACGGTAATGGACCAGTTATGTTGACCAAAATGAGCTGCCAGAATACCGCCCAGTGCCACAGCCGCCAATGCCAACGGCAAGGTTCGCAAACGCGCTGCTTTCACATAGGCCTTAATCAACATCAGTCAATCACCTTTAGTGCCCGACCCACCTTGGTAAAGGCGGCAATGGCTTTATCGAGATGATGACGATCATGCCCGGCAGAAACCTGAACGCGAATTCGGGCTTGCCCCTGCGGTACAACCGGGAAGTAGAATCCAATCACATAAATGCCCTCGTCAAGCAGCATAGAAGCAAAATCCTGAGAGAGTTTGGCATCGTACAGCATAATGGGGACAATCGGGTGGACGCCGGGTTTTATATCAAATCCGGCCGCTGTCATCTGTGCGCGGAAATACGTTGTATTCTCCTCAAGCTTATCGCGCAAATCCGTTGTTTCACTCAACATATCCAACACCGCAATGGACGCTCCAACAATGGATGGTGCCACGGTATTGGAGAACAAATACGGCCGACTCCGTTGACGCAGCATGTCGATGATTTCCTTTCGTCCAGAGGTAAATCCACCAGAGGCTCCGCCTAAGGCTTTACCCAGGGTTCCGGTAATGATATCGATGCGACCCATCACGTTTCGATACTCATGCGTCCCACGACCCGTTTTACCCATAAATCCGCTGGCATGACATTCATCAATCATCACCAAGGCCTTATACTGATCGGCCAGATCACAAATCTTATCCAATTGAGCAATGGTGCCGTCCATGGAGAACACCCCATCCGTTACAATGATCCGATTGGTGCAATCCTGACTTTCCTGAAGACATCGCTCCAGATCTGCCATATCATTGTGCTCATAGCGAAAACGTTTGGCTTTACACAAGCGCACACCGTCAATGATGGACGCATGATTGAGCGCATCCGAAATGATGGCATCATCCGGACCCAGAATGGGTTCAAAAACACCGCCGTTGGCGTCGAAGGCAGCCGCATAGAGAATGGTATCTTCCGTACCCAAAAACTCAGCAATTTTGGCTTCCAATGTTTTGTGAATATCCTGTGTGCCACAAATGAATCGTACAGACGACAATCCATAACCATGGGAATCAATGGCGGCTTTTGCAGCTTCAACAACTCGTGGGTGGGAGGATAATCCCAGGTAGTTGTTCGCGCAGAAGTTGATTACTTCCCGACCATCTTCCAGCCGAATGTCTGCTCCCTGTGGGGTGGCAATTATGCGTTCGTTCTTGTATAGGCCTGATTCCTTGATGTTCTCAAGTTCCTTGACCAAAATGGGTTTGAGGGTATCGTACATGTCAAATGTGTTTCGGGCAAAATTAGGCGAATTCCATCAGGGCAAACGAGTTTGGCAGGAGCTTTTGTTCCGATGAGTCCTGCCTTGGAATCGATCAAAATAGCACTAATTTTTCACCGGCAGATGAACTTAACCAGCCGTATTCCGTTTACTGAAAGTTGACGTCAAAAAAGGCTACTTTTGCCGTCTTGCGCGAAATGTAGGCAGTTTTGACGCACTGCACTCAAACATTATGTCAGAAAACGAAAACAAACGGCCTAAAGTCGTTTACAAAAAAGGAGGAGACGGGTCATCTGAAAAAGACCCGAAAAACAGAAGCAACCTGCCTCGCTTTAATTTTTATTGGATCTACTTCATCATTGGCGCGTTCTTTCTTAGCGTTTTTCTCTTGCCTGGCAGTGATGCCAAAGGCCCAACTATGGGAGAATTGCATGAGATGCTTAAAAATGGTGAGGTAAAAAGCATTGAAGTAATCAATCGCGAAAAGGCCTACATCTATCTTACCGATACCGCCAAAACACTTCAAAAACATAAGCAAAAAGCTCAGGAACGTGGGTTTTGGTCGTTGTCTACCGATGGTTATTCATACGTGATGGACGACATTGGGAGCTACGATGAGTTCTCCAAACAAGTTGCTGAAGCGCAAAAAGACCGGACTTCCGGGGTGGTTTTTGTCACCGCACGAACCGAACCCCAATACGATGGGATCCTGAACTGGATCTTCATCTTCGCGTTGATCTTTGGTTTTTGGTACCTGATGATGCGCCGCATGGGCGGACCATCCGGTGGTGGTGCCGGACAAATCTTCAGCATCGGAAAGTCGCGGGCGCAACTCTTTGATAAGGACACGAAGGTGAACGTTACGTTCGCCGATGTGGCTGGTCTGGAAGAGGCCAAAATAGAAGTCATGGAAATTGTTGACTTCCTAAAAAATCCAAAGAAATACACCGATCTGGGTGGTAAGATTCCAAAAGGCGCCTTATTGGTAGGCCCTCCAGGTACGGGTAAAACGTTGTTGGCCAAGGCCGTAGCCGGTGAGGCTAGTGTACCTTTCTTCTCACTCTCCGGTAGCGACTTCGTTGAAATGTTTGTAGGCGTTGGAGCATCCCGGGTTCGTGACCTCTTTAAACAAGCCAAGGAAAAGGCTCCATGTATCATCTTTATTGATGAGATTGATGCAATTGGAAGGGCGCGAGGACGAAATGCCATGCAAGGTGCCAATGATGAGCGTGAGAATACGCTGAATCAATTGCTCACCGAAATGGATGGTTTTGGAACCGATACCGGTGTCATCATACTGGCGGCCACCAATCGTCCGGATATTCTGGATTCGGCCTTGTTGCGTCCCGGTCGGTTTGACCGTCAGATCTCCATCGACAAACCGGATATCATTGGTCGCGAGCAAATCTTCAATGTGCATTTGGCTCCCCTCACGAAGCTGGATGATGACGTTGATCCTAAAAAACTCGCTGCTCAAACACCTGGTTTTGCCGGTGCAGAAATTGCCAACGTATGTAACGAAGCAGCCTTGATTGCCGCTCGTAAGAACAAGCAAAAAGTGGAGATGCAGGACTTCCAGGATGCCATTGATCGGGTGATCGGAGGTCTGGAGAAAAAGAATAAACTCATCTCCCCGGAGGAAAAGAAAATTGTTGCCTATCACGAAGCGGGGCATGCCATTGTTGGCTGGTTCCTGGAACACGCCGATCCGTTGGTGAAGGTATCCATCGTTCCACGTGGGGTGGCGGCATTGGGTTACGCCCAATATCTCCCTAAAGAACAATACTTGTATCGCACCGAGCAGTTGATCGATGCCATGTGCATGACCCTGGGTGGACGCGCCGCAGAAGAAGTTTTCTTTGGTAAAATCTCCACTGGTGCTCAAAACGATCTCGAACGAATTACCAAAATGGCGTATGCCATGGTAACCATGTACGGCATGAACGAGAAGGTGGGTAATGTGTCTTTCCACGATCCACAAAACGAATACGGCTTCCAAAAACCCTACTCAGATGAAACCGCTGAACTGATTGATCAGGAAGTACGAAAGCTCATCGCCGATGCCTATGAGCGTACCAAAAAACTGATTGAAGAGAAGCGCGAACAGCTGGAGACAATCGCTCAGGAATTGCTTCAGAAAGAGATCATCTTCCAGTCGGATTTGGAACGATTAATCGGTAAACGACCGTTTGAGCAGAAAACCACCTACGACGATTTCGTGAATGGTAACGGTACCCACGTTGAACCTGTTGCCGATGTTCAGGAAGCTGAAATCATCGAAACAGAACAGAAGGAATCAGCCGAAGAAGACACCTCAGATAAGGAGGAATAATCAACGCTGGTAAACCCAGTTCACAAATTCCAGGAGTATCTGACGACTTTCAGAGACCGCTTCAAATGGTCCGAGATGGCCGCAATGATTCATGCGGTGTAGCATGACCTGACGGCATTGGGAAGCCTGCGTAAACATATCCTTCCACGGTATGAACGTATCGTGAAAGCCCGCAACCATCAATACAGGCAATTCGGTTTGTTGCAGGACCTCCGTTTCGGCTGACCGATCTCGCATGGCTTTGAGTGCCTGGATCAAACCTTCCGAGCGCTCATTTTTTATCAACTCATGTACCCGGCTCGCCAGATCATCATGTTCCGGATGATTGATCCATATCAGATTGGAAGCCATTTCTTTTAAATACCCATCGGCACCATACTGAGTGATGTGCTCAATTGCCCGGTTGCGAGCTTCCTTTCGCTCCGTTGAATCGGAATAGGCTGTTGAATGGAATAAACCCAATCCGGTTAATCGGTGCGGGTATCGCTTTAACAGATTCAAAGCCACATATCCGCCCATCGAGTGTCCAATCACACAGGCGGCAGTAATCTTTGCCTGATCCATTTGCCGGATCACATCATCCGCGAGGTCATCCATCGTTTCGATAACCGTTTCGTTGGTACCAAATCCGGGAAGATCAAACGCATTTACCGAGTAGGCGTCTAAGACATCCTTCACTGGATCCCAGATGGAATGGTTTTCACAAAAACCGTGTAGTAGTATGACCTCGTTCATACTGCAAAAAAAAACCGCCGAATGAAATATTCGGCGGTTTCTACATCTTAAGTGAGATGAATCAATAGAATTTGTATCGGTTATCTACGATTTCACCTTTGGATCGGAGAGCCTCCAACACCGTGGCATCTACCATCTGATCGGAATTAGCTCGAAGGAAGGTAAGTCGTTCATCAACGGTACCGTCGTGACCTTCTGTTTTCACCTGACCTTTATTCCATACCACGTATACGCCTGTTCCTCCTTCAATAGGCTCAGATCGCTGACCGTCTTTCAAACCGAGCAGCACACCTTGGACCTTTGGTTCCGGTCCAATTCCTGTAACCTGAGGAGACGACATGGATACCGTTGGGATAACACGTACCGCGGTGTTCAAATTCTTGGCAACCGTTTCAGCATCCGAATTCTTGGCTAGTTCAGCATTGAGTTGATCAATCAACTGTTCTGCTTTTTTAGTCTGGATGTAATCCGTGATCACTCCATCTCGTACATCGTTGAGTTTAGCCGTTCCTTTTTCACGAACCACCCGACATTTTGCCACTACATATCGATCCTGTAAATCAATTACGTCAGAGACACTACCCTCAGCCGTTTTGTCGTCGTACAGCCATCGGATGATATCCTTTGGATCCTGGATACCCGGAATGCTCGGGTTTTGAACGCGAATCTTGGTGGCTTCACGTACCCGCTGACCCAGACCTTCTACAACGGCCATGAAATCTTCGTTTTCCTGAGCTTGATATTGAATGTCGGCTGCCAGTCGAACAGCTTCCTGATCGGCTTTGGTACCTGGTGTAATGCTTCGGCTCATAACAGCAACCTGAATGGTTTTAAAGCTTGGGCCTTCGGTCACATTCACCACGTGAACACCTCGGGAGGTTTTGAGTACGAACCAATCGCCTGTGCGATGCTCGAATAATTTGTCGCGCAATTCGCTTGGAACACTGGTGTAGCCTTCTTCTGAAATCCAGCCCAAATCACCATTGGTTCCGCCGGTTCCATCGTAGTTGCTTCGGGCTTGCTCATTAAAGTCTTTCGCTCCGGATCGCAACTCGGCCATCAATTTATTTCCTTTGGTTAAACCATCGGCATCGTTCTCAATTTCGGTCAACGGAATCAACACGTGACGTGCCTTGATGCGACCTACTGAATCATTTTTGATGGCTGTTACCTTGTACAGGCTATAGGTTCCTTCCTGGAAGATTGGGCCAATCACTGTGCCGGTATCGGCTGCAAAAAGTTGATCTTCAACAACCGGTGGGAATGATCCACGAGGTTTGAAGTTGGCATCAAACGGAGTAGATGAACGATTGATCATCACGAAGTTGCTATCGCGTTTGGCGTTCTTGAATTTGTCAACGAATCCTTCTGCCCATTTTTTAGCTTCCAACGTATCCTCCGCTTTTGGCAATACATTGATCACCACAAAGTCGATGTCACGTGATGCTACCTGATCGTACCGATCGGCATGCTCGCGGATATAGGCTTTCAAATCATCATCCGTATAGGTGATGGATGAATCGCTAACACTAGCGTATGACAAACCAACCGCCTCACCGGCAACCTCATATTGTTCACGTTTCAAGTCGTAGTTGGCATCCAGCTTGGTTACATACACACCGGATTTCACCATCTTGTCGTACTTGGTTCCTTCGGTACGCTCACGCAAAGGCATTTCATAGTAGTTGTACCAAATACGGTATTTGCGCTCATCCTCCTGCATTTGTACTTCGAGGAAGTTGATCAGTTGATTGCGGTTAAATTCTTTGGTTTCCTGATCCTGGAATGCCTGAATAATACTTGGATCCGGATGTGCTCCGGTTGTAATATCCTTGAATTCCTCAGGTCCTACCTGAATACCGAGGAGTTGATGCTCCCGTTTGATGATCTTATCCTGAATCATTTGATTCCAGGCCATTTCCCGGAATTGACTTTCGTCGCCCGATCCACCAAGATCTCCCTGATAGAATGCCTTCAGGTCTTCCACCTTATTGGAATATTCCTCATAGGATACTTTATCACCGGCAATTTCGCCGATCACATTTTGACTTCCACTGAAAACGGAAGGACCGCTTTTCAGTAAGTCTGTTAATACAAAGGCCAACATCGCAGCTCCAATTACAATCAGCAAACAGCCTGATTGTTTTTGGATCTTCATGATCACTCCGGTTTCTTCGTTCTTATTCGCTGCCATTTTGTTAAAATAGTCCGCAAAATACGGGTTTTATACACTAAAAATCAATGCTTTGAGCGGTTAATCCCACAGAAGGGAAATGTGCTTTTTCCTTTATCGCAAACTCCTGATTTACAAACGGTTACTTGCGTTTGTTGTTTACCTCTGTGCGTTGAAAGACAATCCGGTCACCGTTGCGAACAATCAGCGCCTGGTCAAATCGGGCCCGCATTGGCCATTGTTGATGAACATCATTCGTGGCTGTTCCGTCATCGGCACAGAGAACCTGCACCGTTTTTACCACGGTCCTTCTTCCGAACGGAAAGATGCGTTTTGAATAGCCATATCCTATTTCAAGCGGTTGGGTTGTTCGCATGTACATGTGCATAGTGTTCCCCTCAACCACCGTTTCAAAACAGAATTGATTTGGCAACCAGTTGGGTTCCTGCATCACCTCCTCCAGGCT
The DNA here is from genome assembly GCA_020635355.1 of Flavobacteriales bacterium. GTDB lineage: Bacteria > Bacteroidota > Bacteroidia > NS11-12g > UBA9320 > WGNA01. The sequence goes on along the minus strand of JACJZW010000004.1, from coordinate 164,951 downwards.
TCCTACCCGGGTAAAGATCTTTTGATATTCGTCATACGATGCCCACACAACCGCAACCTTACCTTGATACATATCAATGTCAATGTAATCACCTGAGAATGTTCCAGCTCCGTGGGATGCCGTGATCAGTGAATTGAGCCGTACATCCTGAAAGGTTTCTCCTCCATCGCGGGAGACCGACATATACACGTCCGAAAAGGCGTTGTTGATTACATTCCTTCGGTCATAATAGACTACTGCCAAGGTGCCGTCACTCTGATCAATGGCCATATTGGGCATGTACTGCTCCTTACCACCACCCCGCGATCCCTGGTGAACAATCACCGGCTTGCTCCAGGTGGATCCCTTATCATCGGAATGGATGAGGTAGATATTGGCATCTTCCCCAACCCGATCACCATAGACCAAATACAATCGTCCGTGAAACTTTCCATGGGAAAGGTCACTCAGCAGAAAGGGCATGCCGTTGGTTCGATACACGTGTTCCACATCCATGGCCCAACCGGCATATTGTTGTGCAATCACCTTATCGGTTCCCCAGGTCACTCCCCGGTCTGAACTTTTGTCGAACCATATTTTATGATGACCAGCCCAGGCACAATATACTTCGCCATCCGCTCCAACAGCCGTGGTGGCGCCTTCCAGGGTATGATCATCATCCACACAATCGCCGGTAGAATCTGAAATGGTGATGGCCGTGCCCCAGGTTTCGCCCAGATTAGGAGATACCGCACAGCGGATGCGGCTCTTATACTTCTTTCGTTTACTGCCGAGTTTATCAAACTCGGTCCACGTGAGATACGTTTGCCCATAAAAAATCGACTCGTCTACGGTGATCCAGGGCTTATCCTGCATCCGATCTCCATTGAGTCCGGCGTAGTTTCCATCATCAAACGACTTACCACCATCCTTGGATCGTTGAACCACGATGCGATCGATAAAGTCATAGTTTTTGGCCTTGATGGATTTCTCCGTATTGAACGCCAAATGAGCCAATAGGGTTATGCCGCCATAACTGGTGGACTGCAATACCGGATCGCCATACACCCCGTACTTACTGGTAAAAAGGCTGTCGGACCACGTTCTTCCACCATCATCACTAACATAGTGGTTGTTGATGTTGGCCCCAACGGTAATGTTTAGTGGATTTTGCCGGTCAATACAAATGGTAGGTTCATTGGGGTAGTTGGCATTTCCGGTATGATTCACCTGCACCTCAACCTGAGCCACTACCTGCCCGATGAGCCAAAAACTCAACATGGTTAATTGAAATCTCATCGGTTGAACGTCAATCGTTTTCCCAGTACCGAATCGTCTAATCGTCCATTGTGAAATGCCAAATGACCGTTCACAAAGGTGTGGGTGATGGTATGTCCGAATTCATGTCCCTCGATGGGCGACCAGCCACACTTGTACAGGAGATTGGATGAACTCACCCGGTAGGGTGTAGTTGGATCAACTAAGACCAGATCAGCCCAATATCCTTCGCGGATAAATCCGCGTTGATCAACGGCAAAAAGCTCTGCCGGCTTATGACACATCCGATCAACCACATCCGTACGATCAATTTTACCTGAGCGCGAGGCATCCAATATCATCTGCAAACTGTGTTGTACCAGAGGCAAACCAGAAGGTGCCTTGGCATATTTGTTGGACTTCTCCTCCCAGGTATGAGGAGCATGATCCGTGGCAATGACATCGAGCCTGCCATCGCGCAATCCCTGCCATAATGCATCCTGATCCGTTTTGGACTTGATGGCCGGATTGCACTTAATTTTACTTCCAAGTGCGTCGTACTGCGACGCATCAAAGCTCAGGTGATGCACGCATACCTCTGATGTAATGCGCTTGTTGGACGGATCCCGGTTTGCTTCAAAAAGTGCCAGTTCTTCCGCGGTGCTGATATGTAATACGTGGATACGTGTTCCGTGCTTTTTCGCCAGCTCCACAGCCTTGGATGAAGACAAATAACAGGCTTCCCGGCTCCGGATAACCGGATGTTGAGACATCGGAATATCCTCACCATACTGTTGGATGGCTCGCTCCATATTGTCACGAATGGTTTGCTCGTCTTCACAGTGCAAGGCAATGAGCATGGGACAATTTGCGAACACGTTGTTGAGTGTTTGGTCATTGTCTACCAGCATGTCCCCGGTACTGGATCCCATGAATATCTTAACGCCACAAACCGATTTGGGATCGGTCTTTAGAATCTCATCCAGGTTGTTGTTGGTGGCACCCATAAAAAAGGAGTAATTGGCCAGTGATGAATGCTGACCAATAACATACTTATCGGCTAAAAGCTCCTGGGTAACCGCCTGGGGAACCGTATTGGGCATCTCCATGAACGACGTGGTACCTCCGGCCACTGCGGCACGAGATTCTGTTGCGATGGTAGCCTTGTGTGTGAGGCCCGGTTCACGAAAATGGACCTGATCATCAATCACGCCGGGCATGAGGATTTTTCCTCCGGCGTCAATGGTCTCGTCGGCATCGTTTACGGTGGTCCCAACCTGATCAATTCGTCCGTTGGAAAGTCGGACCTCTCCTTCAATTTCTCGGCCTTCATTGATAATGAGGGCATTTACGATTCGTATGGTTTTATTCATCGAAACAAAATTAGCGCGTACGGTGGGAGTTCAGTCACGTTTGGCACAAAGACAAGATTTTGATCGACATCTTGTTTGACCACCTGACCCTGTATGTGTACTTTTACCTCCCTTTATTATGACGGAATCAGCAGAAAAAAAACTCTACCTGTTGGACGCATATGCCCTCATTTTTCGGGCCTACTACGCGTTCATCAAGAATCCAAGAATAACTTCCTATGGCTTGAATACTTCGGCCATCTTTGGATTTACCAATACCCTCCTGGACGTTCTCCAAAATCAAAAACCCACCCACCTTGCGGTGGTTTTTGATCATAAATCGGAGAATGTTCGAAAACAGGAATTTGATTTCTACAAAGCCAACAGAGATGAAACTCCGGAAGACATCAAGTCTTCCGAACCATACATCCGCCGGATCATCGAAGCTTTTCGAATTCCCATTCTGGAGGCCGAAGGGTATGAAGCTGATGATGTAATCGGAACGCTATCCGTTCAGGCAGAAAAGAAAGGGTTTCTCACCTACATGATGACACCGGATAAGGATTTTGGGCAATTAGTGACCGATAAGGTGCTGATGCTGCGTCCGGGACGAGGCGGCGGAGAGCACGAAATTTGGGGAAAGGCCGAGGTGTGTGCGAAGTTTGGATTAGACGATGTAAAACAGGTCATTGATTATCTCGGGCTGATGGGCGACGCCGTGGATAACATTCCCGGAATTCCGGGAGTAGGTCCCAAAACCGCCAGCAATTTGCTTAAACAATACGGTTCCATTGAGAACATCTATCAGCACACCAACGAGTTGAAAGGTAAGCTGAAAGAACGGGTTGAAGAACATGAAGAACAGGCCTTTATCAGTAAAAAATTGGCCACCATTCTTTTAGATGCACCGGTTGAACTGGACGAAGAGGCTCTGATTGTGGAAGAACCGAACAAAGAGGCCATCAAGCAAATCTTTGAAGAAATTGAATTTAAAACGCTGTATAAGCGCATCACCGGCGAAGATCCTTCATTTACCATAAGTGGCGGACAGCAATCCCTGTTCGGAGATTTTGCACCTAGTTCGGCTGCCACAGCCCCGGTGGTCAAAGAAGCCGTTGGCGAGGTCAAGACCATTGATACCACCGATCACACCTACACCCTGGTAGATACGGCGTCAGGTCGTGCTGAACTCCTTCAACAATTGCTCAGTAAAACCGTGGTGTGCTTTGATACGGAAACCACTGATCTGGATGCGCTCAATGCTGAGATATTAGGTTGCGCCTTCAGTTTTGAAAGCGGCTCGGGTTACTATGTAAACTTCGAGGGAAGCCATGAAGACAGACGAAACCGATTATTGGAGTTTGAGTCATTCTTCTCGAATGAATCCATTGAAAAGGTTCTGCAAAACGCCAAGTACGATATGCAAATCTTGTGGAATTATGGCGTGGATATAAAAGGGCCGGTATTGGACACCATGCTTGCGCATTATTTGCTGGAGCCTGATCAGCGTCATAACATGGATACGCTGGCTGAGAAATTCTTGCGGTACCAACCTATTTCCATCACGTCCCTCATTGGCAAAAAAGGAAAGAATCAGCTCAGTTTCGATTCTGTTTCATTAGATAAAGCCACTGAATATGCTGTTGAAGATGCCGATATCACCTTACAATTACGGAACACGTTTGAACCGATGCTGGCATCAGAAGATCTGCGTAAAGTGTACGATCGGATTGAAGCACCATTGATTCCGGTATTGGGTCGGATGGAACGGGAAGGCGTTAATGTGGATGTCGATTTTCTGAACGAATACTCGGTTCAGCTGGGAAGCGAAGCCGTGGAATTGGAAAAGCAGATTTACGATGTGGCCGGTGTCCGGTTTAACATTGCCTCTCCGCGGCAATTGGGGGAAGTGTTGTTTGATCATCTCAAACTCGATCCCAAAGCAAAAAAAACCAAAACGGGTCAGTATAAAACCGATGAGGCTGTTCTGAGCAACTTGGCCAATCAGCATCAATTGCCCCAACTCATACTCGATTTCAGACAGGTTCAAAAACTGAAAAGCACCTATGTAGACGCCATTCCTAAATTGGTGGATTCAAAAACGCATCGGGTTCACACCAGTTTTGCTCAGGCTGTTGCGGCCACAGGCCGATTGAGTAGTAACAACCCCAATCTTCAGAACATCCCGGTACGCACTGAACGTGGAAGGGAAATCCGAAAGGCCTTCATTCCCCGAAATGAAGAGCACATCCTACTCGCCGCCGATTACAGTCAGATTGAACTTCGGATTGTAGCCTCCATGAGTGGGGATCCGGGTATGACCGAAGCGTTCAATACCGGTCAGGATGTTCACACGGCAACGGCAGCACGCGTATTTGGTGTAAAACCGGAAGAGGTTACCAAAGATCAACGATACAAAGCCAAGAGTGTAAATTTTGGGTTGATCTATGGACAGGGTGCCACAGGTCTATCTCAAAACCTGGGCATCACCCGCCGGGAAGCCAGCGAACTCATCGATGCCTATTTCGAGCAGTTTACCGGTATCAAGCAGTACATGGACGACACGATTTCCTTCTGCCGCGATCACGGTTATGTTCAAACCATCATGGGACGAAAACGCAGAATTCGCGACATCAACTCACAAAACAGAACCGTAGTTGGCTTTGCTGAACGAAACGCCATCAATGCGCCCATTCAAGGCTCCGCTGCCGACATGATCAAGCTGGCCATGATCAACATTGACACAGCCCTTCGGGTTCAGAATTTCAAGTCTAAGATGATCCTACAGGTACACGATGAATTGCTCTTTGATGTGCATCGTGATGAATTGGATCGTTTAAAGGAATTGGTGAAGCCCTTAATGGAACATGCCATGCCGTTGAATGTTCCTACCGTAGTGGATATTGGTCAAGGTATGAACTGGCTGGAAGCTCATTAGCGTTTCGCAGGCACCCGCCTGATGAGCCTGCTGCCCAACAAGGACGATGGAAAGATGAATATCACCGCAATCCAAACCCAGGAAGGTGGTTGAAACATCAACATGAACATCACCGCGGCAGACAAGGTGAACAAGGCAACGACAAAGAAAATTTGACGTCGTCGGTCCCGGGTAATGACACTGCCCACCATGGCACCCACAAAGGCAGCAAGAATCCAGGCAATAGGCACTAAAAGCAAATCATTTCTGGTCATGCTTGTCAAAACATCGTGCACAGAAGACCGATAGGCTTCCATGTCCAAACCCGTCTGATCCATGTTTAATGCGGTTCCCGATTGAACCAATTCCACAACCAGAAGAACACTGATTAAGGAGGCGATGATGGCTAAAACAAACTGCCAGTTGAAGTTTTTCATTCGTGATTGAAACGTGAAGATAAATCAATTCAAAGAATTCAGCATATAAAAAAGGCCCAACGCCGGATTGGTCGTTGGGCCTCGAGTACGAATGAATAGAAATTATTTGCCTCGTCTATTGGTGGGCGCCGTTCGATGACCGATAATAAACCGGTTCAGTTCACGCACGCTGCTGTCAAATGTGAACGAGCTATTCACCAAATGGTAGTTTTGTTTGTCGATGGTATTTGCATATGCCTGTTTGGCCAGCGCCAATTTGTTCTTTTCAAAAGTGAGAAGGTTCATCAAGGATGCCACCTCAGAGGACGTCACTCGTCCGGATGAAACATATTGGGTTGCCAAGGCAAGCTTATCCCGATCCATCGGTGTATGGATGATTTGAGTACGGGTTAATTCAAAGGCATTTACAGCTGGCCCTCTTCCTGCGCCATTACCCCGACTTGATCCATGTCCGCGCCGGTAACCCTGGCCTCCCCGAGTTGGAGCAGGTTTCCGCACAACCGGTGGTGGTGCAATGGATCGTACCTCCGTTACCCGTAACTGGTTGTTTGGGTTAAGGCGGGCAAATACCGCAGACCGAAATGGAATGTTAATACTTCCGTTGTACAGAACAGATCGGCCTCGTCCCCGATATGCCCGCCCACGGAAAACTTCAACCACCCGAATGCTGTGTGTTCCGGGTGCCAAACCGCCAATGTCAACACCCCCCGAATAGGCGGTGTATCGAATCCCATCCAACTGAACCTCGAAATTTCCATCGTGGAACAGGTCGAGATGAAGTCGGGATTGTGCCGCACTGAAACTTACGCTTCCAAGTGAGGCCATGACGAATACTAAGATGTGTGTGTAGATTTTTTTCATAATGGTCCTCTTTAAATTGTTTGACTTGTTTCCGACAACGTTTCAAGTGATATACCCCCTGGACACTTTTATCCCTATTGAATTGAAAAACAGTTTCTTACGAAATAGTGTGAAAATTAATCACGAAAAATACTGACTAGTATATAGGTCAACTTTTTAGGCGCAATAAGACGTGAAACAGATCGGACAACCTGGTTAACAAGTTGATAACATTTCCGATGCTCCGTATTCACCCATACTAACATTGCAGGTATAAAAGTTGCATTTGTACTAGCGTCCATGATTTCAATCCGAATGCGATACCTGCTTATATGTCTGTTGTTCATGACGGGCATCCTCACGTCCCGACCTCCGGTTCCGGTTGCAAAGGATGTTTCCTGGGTGGACTCCGTTTACAACTCACTATCGACAGATGAGCAGATCGCCCAATTGATGATGATTGAGGTGCGTCCAACCCTGGGAGCCGCCCATCTGAAACAGGTTGAATCCGACATCGATCGATATAAGGTAGGTGGATTGATCTTTTTCAAAGGCGATCCTTTGGAACAGGTTCAGCTCACCAACGCCTATCAAAAGCGATCCCAAACACCACTCATGATCGCAATAGATGGTGAATGGGGCTTGGCTATGCGACTAAGCAACACCACCACCTTTCCTTATCAGATGGGACTTGGAGGCATTCGGGACAATACCCTGATATACGATATGGGTCGGGAAATTGGCCGACAATGCCGAAGAATGGGTATCCATGTAAACTTCGCTCCGGTTATTGATATCAATAACAACCCGAACAATCCGGTGATCAACTACCGATCTTTTGGTGAAGATAAATTCAATGTAGCGCAAAAAGGATGGGCCTATGCGAAGGGCATGCAAGCCGAGAATGTGATTGCTTGCGCCAAACATTTCCCCGGTCATGGAGACACCGATGTGGACTCCCATCTGGGCTTGCCGGTGATTAATCACAGTCGGGCCCGATTGGATTCTGTTGAACTGTATCCGTTCCGGGTATTGATCGATAGCGGAGTGATGAGCGTGATGACCGCCCACCTGTTTATCCCAGCCATTGACAACCGACCAAATCAAGCTATTTCGGTTTCGGATCGAGGAATCAACGGATTACTTCGAACCGAACTGGGGTTTAAAGGATTGTCGTTTACCGATGCCTTGAACATGCAAGGCGTAGCTAAATTCCACGAAGCAGGTGAACTCGAAAAGATGGCATTTGTGGCCGGAAACGATATTTTGCTGGCTCCAGGAAATATTCCCAAAGCCATCGAATTAATCAAAGCCGGACTAAAGGACGGAAGTATTAAACCGGCTTATCTGGAGCAAAAAGTTAAAAAGGTTCTGCGCAACAAGTATTGGGCAGGATTAGCTAAACGCGATACCATCTCAACGGAAAATTTACTGGAAGATTTAAACTCATCGTATGCCACCTTCCTGCTAAACAAGCTCATTGAGAAACAACTTTGCGTGGTACAGGACAAGCTCTCCACCTTGCCGGTAGCGATCAACGATCAACAGAAAATCGCCACGATATCCATTGGTGGATCAGCCAACAATGCGTTTCAGCAAATGATTAATCGGTACCATCAGGCCGATCATTTCCATTTGCCTTCCGATATCAGCCCGGAATCGGCTAAGAGCATGATTAAGAAGCTTAAGCCGTATGATTTAGTGCTGATATCCCTGCACGAAACCAGTAAATATCCTAAGAACAACTACCGCGTTTCACTTCGATCAGCCCGATTCATCAAGGAGCTGGATAACCTGCAGCCATGTGTTTTTGTTGACTTTGGCAATCCCTACAACCTAAAATTCTTTGAAGGAATGAAAACCGTTGTGATGGGGTATGAAGACAATGTCACCAATCAACGCAAGGCCGCACAACTCATCTTCGGCGCCATTCCGGCCGATGCCTTTTTGCCGGTTACGGTAAGCACAGAATTCAAACTTCACAGCAATTACATTGTCCCGGATCGAAATATCCTGGACTATGGTGAGCCGGAAGAAGTATTTATGAGTCCGAATGGTTTGACGAAGGTTGATAGCATCATCCAGGATGCCATCAAAGCCAAAGCCACTCCTGGTGCTCAGATCCTTGTTGCCCGTCATGGAAAGATCGTATATGAACAGGCCTTCGGTCACCATACCTATGCAGTTAACTCCAAAGCGGTTTCGGTGGATGATCTCTATGATCTGGCTTCGCTAACAAAGATCATGGCAACCACCTTAGCGGTTATGAAACTTACTGAGGACTCTATCTTGAAATTGGATGATCCGATATCCAAATACCTCAAGAATCTGGACACCACCAATAAGGCCGATATCACTCTACGGGAAATTCTAACACACACCGCTGGGTTGAAGGATTGGATTCCATTTTATGAAGTAACCGTGTCTGATCAGACCGCTTATGACACCACTTATCACAAAACACCAGACGACCGATTCTGCATCAAAGTAGACGATAACCTTTACATGTGTAAGGATTTTCAGCAGGTAATTATTGGGGAGATTGAAAGCTCAGAGATAAAAAATCAGGGTGATTATCGATACAGCGATTTGGGCATGATCCTCATGCGGTATGTTATTGAGAAAGTCACTCACACGTCCTTTGACCGCTATGTTGATAGTGTTTTCTATCAACCCATGGGTTTGAGAACCCTCACATTCAATCCGCTCAACAAATTCAGTAAAGACCGGATTATCCCAACCGAAGACAATGCCGATTTCAGACGAACACTGATTCATGGGTACGTTCATGATCCAGCTGCTGCCATGTTGGGGGGTGTTTCGGGTCATGCCGGATTATTTTCAAATGCTGGTGATCTGGCGGCTGTGATGCAAATGCTGCTGAACGGTGGCTCATACAACGGTCATACGTTTTTGCATGAAAATACGATTCGAACCTTCACCAGCTATCAATCCCGTGACAGTCGTAGAGGATTGGGATTTGACAAACCCGAATCCCGATTAAACTACATCAGCCCCTGCTCACGATTGGCATCCAACCAAACCTTTGGACACAGCGGATTCACCGGGACTCAGATGTGGGCCGATCCTCAAAACGATCTCATTTTTATCTTTTTGTCGAACCGGGTTCACCCCACCGCCTCTAATAAATCATTAATAAGTATGAGCGTTCGCACGAAAATTATGGACGCCATCTACCAGTCGATTGAGCCAGAGCAGTAACTTTGAACGCAAATATTACGAGCATGTTAAAACTTGGAAAAACAGCCTTGATTGTTGGGCTAACTCTCACCCTCACTTCATGTGACACCTTGCTGAAAACATTGGAAACTTCTGGAGGATTGGTCTCTTCCATCACAGAAGACGAGGCAGCAGGCGGATTAAAAGAAGCCTTGCAAAAGGGCGTTTTAACCGGTGTTGATCTGTTGGGAAAAGAGAACGGATTTTTTAACAATGCTGCGTATAAGATCTTACTTCCTCCGGAAGTTCAAGAGGCTGATCAGAAGATCCGAAATTCCATGTTTTCCGCTGCCTATGCACCCTATATGGATAAGCTGATTGCCGCCATGAACAAAGGAGCTGAAAACGCCATGGAAGAAGCCAAGCCCGTTTTTGCCGATGCTATTAAACAAATGACAATTCAGGATGCTGTGTCCATTGTTACCGGAGGTGATGGAGCGGCGACCTCCTATCTTGAAAATGCTACAACTGCCCAGCTGAAGGCCAAATTTCAACCCATCATTGCGAAGTCTTTGGAACCATTGGGAATCAATGAACTCTGGAGCAACGTGAGCACCGGATACAAGATTGCCACCGGAAAAAATGTTACCACTGATTTGAATGCCTACGTTACCGAACGAGCTATGATTGGTTTGTTTTCCGAAATCCGAACTCAGGAAGATAAGATTCGTGAAAATCCGGTTGAACGGACCACGGCCTTACTGAAAAAAGTATTCAAGTACGCCGATCAGCAAAAAGCAACCGCTCAATAGCGTTCCTTTTCGATCACATCTCCGGACAGATCATACGTCTTCCACGTCCCGGTCTTTTTACCCCGCTTGTATTTACCCGTGATGTGTTCCTTTCCATTGAGATAAAATTCGGTGTAACGTCCATGAAGTTCCCCATTCTTCATGTCGGCTTCAATCCGTAGGTGCTGTCCGTCGGGAAAGTACTTTTTAAATATCCCGTCTTCGATCAACTCAACAGCAAATTGGGTGTCAATGGCAACTACTGCGTAGTCTTGATATTTCTCTACCATCACCTTTTCAACCAGTTCGGGCTGGGCGGTTGTTTCAACTGTTCTATGAAGATAGGCTTTAGTATCGATCAGATCACCCTTGGGCGTGAGTTGCAGGGCAAGTCCCTCAAATCCCTCAAAGTACATCTTGCTTTTAGCCAAACTCTTGCGCGTTTCACTGTTCGCATATTTCGTCATCAAAGGGTACGTATTTTTGGGTGAGATGTAGAGCGTAAGTGAACTGGAACTACTCCCATTTTCCAGAAAACGTTTGTAGGCAGGATCCAGGCTTAAGGTTCTAAAATTCTCGTAATCTTCGATGACGCCTATCAACGTTAGCGGACTGTTGCTAAATACCACATAATCGCCGATGATGGTAAAGTATGGTTTCTCCAATTTTTCAAACGCCTTCCCAAAAAAGGTTCTGAAAAAGCCTTTGATATCGAGGTATTGAATTTCGTAGTTGCGGTATTCAATGCGCTTGAATTTTGCCGGTGTTCTGCGTTTTACCTGTTGCGCAACCTTATTGAGTTCCTTTCTGGCTTTGCCGATATCGTTGGAGTGCAGGCAAACCACCAAATTATCCTGGCGTTGGGTGTAATCATTGCTTCGCATCTGAGCAACGGTAACCTCATCCGAAATCCAACTCAGTAATTGGTCCTGCACCGAAATTCCCAACAGGTTTTCAAGGCGCTTCTGCGATTTTTGAAAATCGGCGTAAGCCTTTTGATCCTGCTTAAAAACCTCATTCAGTTCGTTGTAGAACTTGTCCATCGAACTGAAGTTAAAACTTAAATAGTAGGCCGTGCGATTGGGTAAGATATCGGACGATAGATGCTTGCTGGTTCCAGAACGCATCAAGGCTCTTAAATAGGACTTGGTTCCCTCGTTGATATTCGAGTAGCCATCTACCCGCCAAAAATCTCCCTCAGATTTCAAATCGAGCGCCGTAAATCGAAGTGAGGTGCTCAATCCGTTGATGAGATCGTTAGGTTCGCTCATATAGCATTTCATCATCTCATCAATCCGGGAATATTGGATGTATAAACGCCCAATTCCTTTCGTTTTTACCCGTTTGTACACGTCCTGGAAATAAATATCCCTGGCGAGCTTATCAGCCGATTTGCCCCATTCATCAATAGACTTTTCAACTAAAGACGGAGTGTACGAACACACTAAGAAGTTCTCAATCTTGCACATGGTGAGGACGTCCTTCATGTTATCCATGGATTCCAGCAGTTCATAATCACCGTATTTCCGGAAGGTGACCTTGTAACCGCCTGACTTGAGTGTTTTCTCCAGCGTATTGTACAGGATACCTGCTTTTGCGGTGCGCTTAAGGTCGATGGCAAACAGGAAATCATAATCTGCCGGACGTGTTTGATGGGCCGATAGAATAAACTTCCGGGATCCAAAGAGTTTAAACAGGAAGTTATTATCCTGAATAAGTTGATCCAGGTAATTCGCATCATCCGTAATGTCCTTGAACTCCGGATGTTGTTTGAGGAACGTCCAGACATCACTCTCACTCATTGTTTTCCAATCGGAAATCGGATCATCGGACTCGAGGATATAAAAGGCATCAGACGGGACGAGGTACAAACCGTTGATATTCTTATCCGGGCTTAGATACAAATACCCCACTACGATCGTAATCCCAATCGCGGCAACAAGGAGAAACCATTTTAAAAATCGTTTCATATTCAATAGGTGTGGAAGTGAACACAATGTTACATGCTAAACCGCGAATTGAAAGCGGTTCACCATAAATTAATATGTGAAGCGTCATGCCCCATCTAATTCACCAAAACGCTCAGCTATCCCATGTTCTCAATGTGGGTTGAGTGACGAATTAGACAAATTAAAAACCAATTGCTGGACAACCTTTCCAACCGATGATTGCCATTCAAATTTTTTTCGCGAGGGATGCAATCACCCCTACCCCGTAGAAAGATAGCGAAAAAAGTCAACCTGTTCACCACCGCATCACTCCTTAAACGCTTAACTCTACCACCGCCGAAAAAGGGCGCCAATATCATCACCGGTTTTATTCCATCCTGAATCCAACGTCTTCAACTCCACCGGTTGTACTTTTGCGCGGCCATGAAAAAAATCTGGACGAAATGGAAGATTAAGTGGGGAATAGAATCGGATCGACGAATGATCTGGATTTTTGTGATTTTCGCCATAACCGGTTCGGCTACTGTATTCGTTCGCAAAGGCTTGTTCAGAGCGTTGGGAATTGAAATTGAATCACCCGTGCTGGCTTTCTTCATCAAACTAGTTGCAATCTATTTCATCTATCAGTTGTTGCTATTTACATTGGGCACCCTACTGGGCGAACACAAATTTTTCTGGTGGTTTATCAAAAAGATGAATCGCAGGATGATTGGAAAGAAAACGGAATAAGATGGTTACAGAAGCTGCTGTACTGGACGCATTACGTCATGTAGACGATCCGGATCTGAAAAAAGATCTGGTGACCTTGAACATGATTAAAAATATTGTGATTGAAACCGGACGGGTTTCGTTTGACGTGGAACTCACCACGCCGGCATGTCCGCTTAAGGATATGATTCGAAATGCCTGTGTGAACGCGGTTCATCACTTTGTTGACAAATCCCTGGAAGTTGCTCCAAATATGACTTCCCGTGTGACGTCGAATCGCCAGGAGAAAGCCGTTCTCCCGGAAGTTCGAAATGTCATTGCCGTAGCCAGTGGCAAAGGCGGTGTAGGTAAATCCACCGTTGCCGTGAATTTGGCTCGGTCACTTGCCCGTACAGGTGCAAAAGTTGGGTTGTTGGATGCCGATATTTATGGCCCGTCCATACCAACTATGATGGGTTTAAAAGGATCCCGACCGGAATCAAGCGAAGGCAAAATGGTGCCTGTTGAGAAAGACGGTATCAAGGTGATCTCCATCGGATTTCTGGTTGAGGATAATCAAGCTATTATCTGGCGGGGGCCTATGGCCAGTTCGGCCATCAACCAATTCACCACTGATGTGGATTGGGGTGAATTGGACTATCTGATTATGGATTTACCCCCGGGTACAGGCGATATCCATCTAACCATCGCTCAAAAAGTGCCGCTTACCGGTGCAGTGGTGGTCACTACTCCTCAGGAAGTTGCTGCCGCAGATTGCCGCAAGGCAATTGGAATGTTCAACAATCAACATATTCAGGTACCCGTTTTGGGTATCGTAGAGAACATGGCGTGGTTCACACCGGACGATGACAAAAGCAAGCGGTACTACTTGTTTGGCAAAGATGGTGGACGCAAGATTGCCCAACAATTTGACCTTCCTCTGCTCAGCCAGATTCCCCTCGTTGAACGCATCATGAGTTCTGCGGATTCCGGTGAACCACTCACCGAACACGTAGCGGTGCAATTGGCCTATGATCAATTGGCCGGAGAGGTTGCCCGATACGTTGCCATCCGCAACAGTGCTGCAGTATAAATTTGCGTAATTTCGAACCGATGGAAACTAAGGTGAATCGAGGTGAATTGGTTGAACGCATTGAAGGTGCGCTCGATTCCATTCGCCCATTTCTGAAAGCCGATGGCGGCGATGTTCAACTCATTGAGGTGGACAGTGAAGATGTTGTTCATCTTAAATTGTTGGGAGCATGCGGGAGTTGTGAAATCAGCCACATTACCATGAAGGCCGGCATTGAAGACAGCATCCGTAAAGTATACCCCGAACTCAAAGGGGTGATTGCCGTTGACTGATATGCGCTCCGACGGAGAGGCTACTTCCATTCGCGACCTTTCCATCGTTTCCTTTGTCAATACCTTTAGTGTCATGGTGGTGTTGGGTTCCGTATCCACCGCCTACTTCTTTGTCCAGTACTTTCACGCAGTAGTACCCTTATCTTTATATTGGATTATTGGATCCGGGGTTTGGATCATTTACACCTCCGACCATTTGTTGGACGGTCTTCGGTTAAAGGACGACGCCATTTTTTTGAGGCACGCGATCCACTACCAGTACCGCCAAATCCTGATACCAACGGTTTGTGCCATTGCCCTTTTTGATGTGTATGTGGTGATTCAGTTTTTTCCGTGGTGGATGCTCGAGAACGGTTTGATTCTTCTTGGGATGGTTGCCATCTACTTCGTTCTTTTCTGGCGTTGGAAAACCGGACTCGCCGGCACGGTGAAAGAAGTGTTCATCGCGGTGATGGTGGCGGTTGGGATGATTGTGTATCCCGGGCTATGCGGACAATTAAGCTGGGACCTCACCGATCTTACCATTATAGCCTTGTTTGCCGTAATAAACTATGCCAACCTATTGATATTTACCTACTTTGATCACGAGGGTGATCAAACCAACCAGTTACTTTCCGGGTCCGGAATCATTGGACCTGACCGGATACGAGGTCGGATTTACTCCATGCTTACTCTGGCCTTCACCCTGTTAACACTGTATGCGTTTTTTGGCAAAGCCGATTTGAAGATATCTGCCACCATTTCGGTCTTGGTGATGTTGAATGTCCTGCTTTTGACCTTACAATTTGAAGAACGCTTTAGGGATCAGGAGTGGTTCCGGTTTTGGGGTGATTTTATTTATGTAGTCCCCACGCCGATCTGGTTATTTATGAACGAGGTATCGCTCTTTTGATCAGATTTTAACTTTTAATCGAATCATCCCGTGTCTGCCTGCCATCGGGTAAACGTAGTTGTAGCTCTTTCGTACACCGGCATCCATGGTCCCAAAGGTGTACCCATTTGGAGCATAATCCACATCCAGTAAATTATTCACCTGAAGTCCCAATGAAATTTGGGTACCTTTCTTTAGAACCCAGTCCTTGGAGGCCGTAAAGTTGGTTACGTAGAAGGCAGGTAAACTTCGTTCTGCACTTTGGCTATTATCCAGGTATTGTTGGGAGACATATTTCCCATTTAGATTCAGATTTATTTGCGGTTTAACCCGATACTCGATGGACGCGAACCCAATCAACGCCGGGGAAAAGGCTAAATCACTTTTCACATGATCAAACGCCACTTGATCACCCGTACTCCAATCATCCACATACTCCGTGAATTCAACAATTTTATTCTGGCTAAAGGTGGCATTTGCGGTGATCCTCCAGGATGAATTGGGCTCATAGGCCACCTCTGTTTCTACCCCGGCCCGATAACTTTTAGGGACATTGGTTCGGATGTAATCGCCCACATCATTGATCTCTCCTGTTAAAACCAATTGGTATCGGTAATACATGTAGTACCCATTGATTCGCCCCGTCACTTTTCGGAATTGCCATTCGTTTCCAACCTCCAGATTCCGAAGGTTTTCATGTCGAAGTTTGAAACTATTAGGTGCTGAGACATAATCGTCCCGAACGGGTTCCCTGTTGGCCACAGCCAGCATAATATGAGCCGTATGATTTCGTTTTGCTCCCCATCCGTACGTTGCCCCAGCCTTGGGATTGAAGAATGTGAGTTGTTCATTGAGATGTCCACTCACCATATCAAGGTCATAGGTCACCGTTCTGACCTGCATGTCGCCATAAAAGAAAAGATGGTCCTGGTAATTGGTGGTTAACTTGAGGTAAAGATTGGCATCATCTTTTCTGGCGTCCTGGTTGTAATATCGATCTCCGAGGAAGCCGTCAGAGCCAAATTGTGCCCAGATCACTTCTCCACAATGCCTGCCGATGTAACGATGTACGCCGCCACCTGCGATTAGATTTATATGATCAACCGGAATGTTCAGGGAGAAGATCATTCCATAGAAATCATTATCCAACCATCTTCGTCGGATAAAATCACCAGACCTAATGGTATCACCACCAAGCATTACAGTATCCCACCCATAGGTGGCAAACTCATCATCCGGACGATACTGCTCATAATAACCAAAACCCTTGGTGTAGTGTAAACCTGTATTTAAGTGAATGCCTCCTTTTAATCGTCGGTTATAGAATCCCTGGAAGTGATGTTGGTCGTAATTGTCAACTTCATTTTCATAGGTATATGGATTGTATCGGTTGTATTTGCTGGCATATAGGTGATCTCGATCTTCCGGAGTGAAATACAACTCATTCATGAAGGCTTCTGTGCCGTCCTTATCCTGATTAAAATAGGGTTGCGGAACGCCATACCAGGCTTGATACGTGCGTTCGTGACCCAGAATTACATTGAATTTTAACAGATCCCGCTTCCCGTAATGTGCGGCAGTCAGAAAAAGCGATCGCAAATCCGATGAGGCGCGATCAATAAAGCCGTCCGATTGAATCAAGGACAACCGGGATTGCAGCCCCCAACCAGTTTTTGATACGCCAGTACCTTGTTGGATTGAGATTCTTCTTGTGTTAAATGACCCATATCCGACATCAGCTACTACGAACGGATTGCGCTCAACATGATCTGATTTGATGTTAATGCTCGCCCCGAATGCCCCGGCGCCATTGGTACTGGTTCCCACACCACGTTGAATCTGAATACTGTTGGAACTGCTGGCAAAGTCGGGCAAGTCAACCCAATAAACACCGTGGGACTCGGCATCATTCAATGGAATGCCGTTGATGGTCACATTCACCCGCGTTGGATCTATTCCACGAATTCGGATACCGGTATACCCCACTCCTGAACCGGCATCACTGCTCGTGACGGTTGAAGGAGTTTGAGATAATAACACTGGCATGTCCTGACCAAAATTCACCCGATCAATCTCCTCCTTGGTAACCAATGTGGTGGTTGATGGCACTTCCTTGGAAGGACGAACAGCGGTAATTAATGCTTCCTCCATTTTCTCCGTTGTTGGTGTAAGTTGGATCACGAACGGGTTTTGGTTGTGCCAGTAAAAGGTGTCGGTCTCGTAGGATATATGATGTGTAATTACCGTATATCGTTGGGACGATGACACGTTTGCTGTGAGCTTTCCGGATGAATTGGTGATATACCTGGCAACAGGATCTGAAGTTGATTTATTGGGCGATATGATAACAACCTCAACATGTTCAATAGGTAAATTAGTTGTCCGATCAACCAGGGTAAACACAACTTGTTGGGCACAAAGGGTGGATCCAATCAGCGCAACAAATAGGACTAAAAGAAGGGAGTTTCTGATGTTCATCGCAATGGGTATAAATAATAAATACGCGCAGGAAAGCGGTGCAGAACACTCCAATGACTCCCTTCGGCGGTATGAACCGCATCAGGTTCAACGGGTATAATCTCAGCCGGATTCATGTCCGACACCCCTGTCTAATGCCCTGCGAAAGTACAAAAAACCCATCCAATCCGAAGACCGGATGGGTTATCACATCACTGCCGGTTCTAGGCTTCTTTTTTGCCGGTGAGCAATAATTCGTTTACCACGATTTCCGTGATGTATTTCTTGGTTCCGGATTCATCTTCCCAACTGCGGTTGGTGAGTTTTCCTTCGATGGATACCTCGCGTCCTTTGGACAGGTACTTCTGAACGATTTCGGCCGTTTTACCCCAGGCCACAAGATTGTGCCATTGTGTTTCGGTTACTTGTTCCCCATCTTGCTTGCGATAGGTCTCATTAGTGGCCAGACTGAATTTGGCCAGTTTCTTCCCGTTGTTGGTTTCGCGCACCTCCGGATCTGATCCGAGATTGCCCATCAGGCGTACGCTGTTTCGTAAACTTTTCATAGTTGATTTGATTTAGTGCGAATGCAATCGCTCAACGAAGAAAATCACGAATACAACAGATTCCTCATTTCACCGCGTTGGGTGGAAATTTTAAACGTTTAAGTTTTTTAGTGGGGTGGTGCATTCGTTATACCTTCAGGAAGATTTTGCCAAAATTCACCATCAAATCAATTACTTCTTTCAATCACGACGTGTCGGAAATCACAACCTCCCTTAGTTCAGAATAATAACAAGGGGGTTTTTAGAAGTGTTAGAGTAATTACACCAATCGACAACACACCTTTACTACAAAGTCATTTGTAGTTCTCGATGTATTCTACGCATAGTTAGCTGATTGTCCTACAAGTCATTCATTAATCACAATTTTTCTCTTAACATTAAATCGCACTCCGAGCTGGTATCCAAGTAACCAAGTATCTAGACCATTAAAATCGCAATATCCCCCAGTAATTCCAAGAAGCACTCTTTCCTTTTTACCAGCAGAATACAGTAAGGAACATGAATACCTTAAACCGGCATTATGAATAGGAGGTTCCGGTTTAAGTGTAAGATATTCCACAGGTATTCTTATCATGTACACATAGGTAATCTCACGAAAAACTATGCCCACTTCTGGTAATAGATTCAACTTGGGGATTAGCTCAATCTCCTGACTCACCCCAATTTCCAACTGATACTCAAGAATCCCTGCCGGTTTATCTGGAACAACTCCAAATGGAACATTGATAAAAAGCAGATCCAAATCTGCCCATTTATCGATCGAGCGCCCAGAAATATCCACATTCCACCTTTCATTTAAAGCCATCGTAAAAGATAGCGCTCTCCCACCAAACAACATTGTTTTAGGGTTAATTTTCCACTCCGGATAGTCGAACGATCTTACAAATTTGGAGTAAGAGGATGATTGAAAAGTAACAGAATAATTATAGGGTTTATTGGCAAAAACCGATCCCTTTACTTTGAATGGAACCCATGGTATGATTAGTATCAAGAAACATTTCGCCATTTGCTAGTGTCTTATTAGTTTATTGCTTATTTGATTACCCTGGAAGCCTTATCGGTTTATAACGGATTGATCTGATTTTGATGGTACCCGTCTGGAAAGCCCGTGCGTTAATGTCATTTTACAAATTCAGTGGTTTGAGATGATATTATGGTTCCAATGTTAATCGTCTTCCAAGGCAACATGTGACTCTAGAGTCCTTCAATCCTAATTCGCTTCAACTTTGATGATGAATACCCATTATTGTTTTGAAATGTTAGTTTATTAAGGTCAACATATTTAATCAGCCACTGTTCATTAGTGTCGCCCAAAAGTACTAGTGGTTGTTTTTTGTCCTGTTCTGACTTCGTAATACCAACTAAGATAAATTGTGTCTTTGAAACCCATAAAACTTCGTCAATCCATTGTGAACTTGTTCCAAAGAAAATTCTATTCCAATATTTTGCCTTGGCGTCATACAATAATATTGCTTGATCTATGTCTGGATTTGCCTGATAATGATTTCCGTTCCTTTCAAGGTTTAATTGATAACTATAGATGTCAATGAACTTTGAACTGTCATCAGAAAATGTAATGATAGGCTTATAAACGGACAAGAACTTCTCTAACGACTTAATTTCCTGAGGATAATTAGTGTCAAAGTGCAAAGTATCAACAAGCTTAAAGTCTGATAACTTGAAATTGTTAAAGCTTCCTACCCAATGCTTCAGCTCTGTATTAAAATACTTTTTATGTTGTACTAAGTTGTGGTTTTGTCCTAAAGCCATTTGCCCTAAAAAAACAAGACAAAAAATTGAAAAGAGCTTCATGCCAAACTACAAATTGATAATTGAGTGCACATTGCCAATAAAATCAGAACAACACCAAGTAAATTTATCTCTTTTGCTCTAAAGTAAAAACTTATTCAAACTAAATCATTTGCTTTTTGCCCGCGTGTAACCTACACGTTTTAGTAGCCTTATCGGTTTTTGGAACTGTTTAAAAATAGAAAAAATGACAAATCTATTCTCAGTTCAACTGAGCCAGGTTAACGGTTATCCCAATCTATGCTCGCTATGACAGATTATGATAATATACATCTATCGTGGTTAAGCGCAATCGCTCAACTCAGAAAATTACGATTACAACAGATTCCTCTTTTCACCGCGTTGGGTGGGAATTTTAAACGTTTAAGTTTTTGAATGTAGATTTTGAAATGATCGGAATCACGTAGGTAGCCTGACGATCAGTCATGGTTTATCTGAGATCGTACAACTTGATCAGGCTATAGTCAGTGTGATTAAAGACGTTTTGCGTATGATACATCACCTTAACGGAATCTCTGATTTCCTTTTGACGTAAAAGGAGAATATCCCCTTTTTCAACTGAATCCAGGTGAATATCGTACACCATATCATGTCCTTGTTCGTTTAAACGATCAATGTACCACCAATTATGACCACTGTAATCCGTATCAATGAACGTCCAATGCAGTGTATCCTTTGATCCAAGCTGAGATCGTATAAAATTGGTGACTTCATAAAATCCATGATCGCCAGGTACATGGGCGGTTATGTGGGAAGTTGAGATGATCAATCGACCGTATAAAACACTCGATACCGCTCCAATAAGAACGTACACCCCCCATTTTACGACCTTTCTTTTTGTTGAGGTTACCGTTTGAAGACCCCTTGAAACAACCAAAACGGTGGTTAAAACGAGGATAGGATATATCGGCAATAGGTACCAATAAATCTTGGTGGATGCCAGATTTAGTATGACAAACAAAATTAACGCAGCACTGGACAAGAAAATCAGTACCCGCCGTAATGGACTATTGGAGTAATATATTCCAAGAGTAATAATCAGCAGCATGATTATCCAACTCCCGGAGGTTTGATGATGAAATTCATGAAAATAATACGTCCATTCTTCCCGGTGGTTCTCCAGATTACCCGTAAACCGTTGGGAAATTTCGTTATTCCAAACCGCCTTCAGATAGCCGGGATCCAATAACTCCCGAATGGGGTAGTAGCCAAAAAGTAGAATGGAAATGACACACCATTCCGGAATCAATTTGACTAATTCTCTCCAGCCTAACATCCGGATCATCCAAAACAGGTAAACCGGCGCGAGTAACAATCCGGCAATCCCCTTTGTCCACACGGCACCCACCATTCCCAGATAGAACAACCATCGAAATTTGGCATCGGGTTCGGATGGGTGAATCAGCCAAAATGTAAAGCCAGTAAGTTGAATCAATACAAAGAGGGCTAATAACCCATCATATTCTCCGTATCGAATACCGTGTTCTCCGTTAAAGCCCCGAATGGATAAAAGTAGAATCATGGCAACGATTGCCCAAGCTGGACTGAGCCGCATTTTGATAAGAAACCAAACCATGCACATGATCAACATCAATCCGGCAAATGCGGAGGGTAAACGCACTCCCATTTCGTTCACACCAACCACCTTATAACTCAGACATTGCAGCCAGATCATTAACGGGGGCTTGGTGCTCCAATGTTCCGGTTTACCTTGAAATTGCACCACCAAATACGATTCTGAGTTATACATCTCAGCGGCATTGTGGGCTAATCGGGATTCATCCCACAGGCGCAGAGGCTGTGAATCCAGATGACCAAATAAGGGGAATAAGGAGAGGAGAACCACTGCCAGGATTGTCAATTGACTGCCCCAAGAACGAAAAATTGATGTGCTACGTGAAATTAGCCGGTTCATCCGGCAAAAGATACATCAGAATGATGAGGATGTGAAGAAGGCTAAACCTTCGCAGCCTTCACTGCTTTAAAGGCACTTCTCAACTGGTTAAACATCACGATTCCGTGCTTGGCAAAAAGCGACACCTTTACCGATGGCTCACCACCAAATCGATCGTCAAAATGAATGTTTACCCATTGGATTCCATATCGATACTGCTGGTACGTCGAGATCAAAATATTCGCCAGATGGAAATCCTTTGGAACCAAGGGCAAGATGTGAATGAGGGTTGATTTATGCATGAACCGATACGGCACATTGGCATCCCGGACCCAAACACCGGTGGCAATCCAAATGAAAATGCTCACGACACGCGAAATATAATAGCGTTTCCAGCCATCGTCCCGGGTTTTTCGAAATCCGTACACCACGGGATTTTGTTCGCTCTTGGTTAACACCGCCGAAAAGTGCTTTGGATTACATTGTCCGTCTGAATCAATCTGAAAAACCCATTCTGCCCCTTCTTTCAACGCGATTTCATATCCGTAGATACACGTTTGCCCATGACCTGAATTGTCTTTGTGCACCACACTCAGTTGCGGGAACCGATTGGCATACTCATCCAGTATATCCCGTGTATTGTCCTTGGACCCATCGTTTAAAACGCACAGGGTATAGCGTTCCAGATGTTCATCAAAAACCGGAATCCAAACATCCAGCACATGGCCGATGGATGCCTCCTCGTTGTACACCGGCATGATGATCCAAACGTTATCCTTCTTCTGCGTCACGAATTATCTCATTAATGGTATCCAGGGCCATCTCAATAGCCTCATCGGTATTGATGTAGGTATAGCGCGCTAGTCGGCCTGTAAAATAGACCTTATTCTTCCGATTTTCCTCATCGGCCAATACCTTGTATTGTTGATACAACTCCGCATTGGCATCCGCCGGAATGGGGTAATACGGATCACCTTCCGAAACCGGCACCTCATAACTCACTACGGTATTCGGACTCTTTTGCTGCGTCACATGCTTGATCTCAACCGAACGCGTATAGGGATGATCATTGGGGTAATTGATCTGAACGCAGGGCTGAACATATTCTTCGGGATATTCCGTAAAAGTAAAATCAAGGGATCGCCATGGCAGTTTTCCCAATTGATAGTTAAAATAAGCATCCACCGGACCACTGTAAAGTGTGGCTATCCGAGGCGTAATCTCACCACGGATTGATTCGAAATCGGTTTCTAACCGGATATCAATCAATTCATGATCGGTCATACGGGTGAACAGCTCCGTAAATCCTTTGTCGGGGGTGAACTGATAATCATGATCCACGTAACGCTCATCACGATTAAACCGGATCGGAATTCGTCCGCATACACTCTTATTGAGTTCCCGGGGGTGTTTTTCCCATTGCTTTAGGGTATAACCCAGGTAAAACGCCTCGTACATTTCCTTGCCCACGCGGGATAGGACGAAGTCTTCGGAGTTATCTATATGATCCTTTTTAATCCGAATCTCTTCGAGAAAGGCTTCAGCTTCTTCAGCGGTAAAGGTCCGACCAAAAAACTGCTCCAGTGTTTTAAGGTTGATGGGAAAGGGAAATAACTCACCTCGGGTTGACGATTTGACGATGTAATTCCCCGGAATCCATCCGGTGAACTCACTCAAGTAGTCAAACAGTTCTTTCTTATTGGTCCTAAAATAATGCGGACCATACTGATGAATCAAAACGCCACTTTCATGATACCGATCGTAACAATTCCCAGCAATGTGGTTTCGCTTTTCAATGATCAGTGATCGCCAACCTTTAAGTCTGGCTGCGCGCTCTGCCACCACACAACCCACCGGACCGGCGCCAACAATCAACAAATCATACTGCTTCTCTTCTGCCATGAATCTTAAAGTGGGATGTTTCCGTGCTTCTTTTTAGGAAGATGATCAACCTTGTTTTCCAGCATCTTAAATGCTTTGATCAACTTAATTCGAGTTTCTTCTGGAAGGATTACTTCATCCACAAAGCCACGTTCCGCCGCCCGATATGGATTCGCAAAAATCGTTGCATACTCGTGTTCGTGTTCCTTTAGTGCCGCCTCTGGATCTTCGGCCGATTGGATTTCTCGTCGGAAGATGATTTCGGCTGCACCCTTCGCTCCCATTACAGCGATTTCTGCCGATGGCCATGCAAAGTTCATATCGGCTCCAATGTGCTTGGAATTCATCACATCGTAAGCTCCTCCGTAGGCCTTGCGGGTAATAACGGTTACCCTTGGCACGGTAGCTTCGCTAAACGCATAAAGCAGTTTGGCGCCATTTGTAATGATGGCGTTCCACTCCTGATCGGTTCCCGGAAGGAAGCCAGGTACATCTTCCAACACCAGCAACGGAATGTTGAAGGCATCACAAAATCGCACAAACCGAGCTCCTTTTTGACTGGACTTAACATCTAACACCCCCGCGAGGAAGGCCGGTTGATTGGCAACAATTCCGATACTTCTTCCCGCCAATCGGGCAAAACCCACCACGATATTTTCAGCAAATGCGCTGTGTACCTCAAAAAAGCTATCGGGATCCACAATGCCATCTACCACCTGACGGATATCGTACGGCTGATTGGGGTTTTCTGGAACAATACCGGCCAATTCCGCACGAACTTCATCGTTTAGATCATAGGTGAGCATTTCGGCATGCTCTTCACAATTTTGAGGAAGATAGGAAAGCAAACTGCGGAGATTATCCATCAAGGCAATCTCATTTGGCGCGGTAAAATGCGCCACACCGGATTTGGATGAATGAACCGATGCTCCTCCTAAATCTTCTGAACTTACTTCTTCGTTTGTTACGGTTTTCACCACATTGGGTCCGGTCACAAACATATAAGAGGTGTCTTCCACCATCATAATGAAGTCGGTAATGGCCGGGCTATACACCGCTCCTCCGGCGCAGGGCCCCATGATCGCTGATATCTGCGGAACCACTCCACTGGCCAAGGTATTTCGGTAGAAAATATCGGCGTAGCCACCTAACGAAACAACGCCCTCCTGAATTCGGGCGCCACCTGAATCATTGAGTCCAATCACCGGGGCTCCGTTCTTCATGGCCAAATCCATGATTTTGCAGATTTTCTCGGCATGTGTCTCAGAAAGCGATCCGCCAAAAACCGTGAAGTCCTGGGAGAACACATATACCAACCGGCCGTTGATGGTACCGTATCCGGTCACCACACCATCGCCCAGTGGATGATTTTTATCCAGTCCAAAATCCGTGCTTCGATGCTTCACAAATGCACCGATCTCTTCGAAACTTCCTTTATCAAGCAAATAATCCAACCGCTCTCTGGCTGTTAGTTTGCCTTTAGCGTGTTGCGCTTCGATGCGACTTTCTCCCCCACCTTTCAAGGCTTCGCGACGTTTTCGCAAAAGCCAGTCCCGTCGGGTTTCAGCCGATTTGGATGATTGATCTGCCATTATTCCTCGTTCAGTGCGTTTTGTAATTCTTCGGTGAGTTCCAGGTTGTGAAAAACGGTATTCACATCATCGTCCTCTTCAAACTTATCGATCATGGCAAGCACCCGCTTGGCCTCGTCTACACCAATAGCCAACGTATTGTTTGGGATGCGTTGAAGCTCGGCACTTTCGGCCTCAAGGGAAAGTTCTTCCAGTTTCTTCTGCATCAACCCAAAATCTTCGAATGCCGTGGTAATGATTAATTTATCCTCTACATGCTCCACATCTTCAGCGCCACCTTCAATGAGTTCCAGTTCTAATTCATCGGTGTCCATCTCCTCAATAGCGGATGAATGAATGGTGAACACTCCTTTCTGATCAAAGATGAACGAAAGCGACCCATTGGTTCCCAGACTACCATCAAATTTATTGAAGATGGATCTCACATTAGCCACAGTCCGGTTGATATTATCGGTCATGGTTTCAATGATGATGGCAATACCATGCGGACCATACCCCTCGTATATGGCAGGTTCCAAATTGGCACCTTCTCCGCCAACACCTTTTTTGATGGCACGCTCAATGGTGTCCTTTGGCATGTTGGCTCCCTTGGCATTTTGGATGGCCAACCGAAGGGTAGGATTTGCCTCCTGCTCTCCACCCCCATCGCGGGCGGCAATAGTTATTTCCTTGATAATCCTCGTCCAGACTTTGGCCCGTTTGGCATCCTGAGCTGCCTTCCTATGTTTGATATTGGCCCATTTACTGTGCCCTGCCATACTCCGTTCGATTAGTGTTGCAAATAACGCCTCAATCCCCCAAAAATAAAAAGGAGGCCATGGCGGCCTCCCTCTTATAGATTGACTAAAGTTCTTACTTCTGAATCTGAATTTTTTGCTCGCTTTGGAAGGCAGAATTGCCCACTTTAACGATGTAAAATCCATTTTGAAGATTCGTTGTATTCAAGGTACACTCGCGTGCGCCGGCTACTACTTGTTGGGAATGTAAGAGACGACCGTTGAGGTCATACACTTCTACGTTCGATTGCTCGGTAACGTTCACTTGATTAAATGAAATTACGGCTGTATTCACTGCTGGGTTTGGATACAGCATGATGGACGACACTTCCACGTCATCAATACCAACACCCCAACCTTGAGGGTTATACCAAATCACCGGCTTGACATAAATATTGTTCGCGGCAGTTGCCGTTTGCTCAGAGGCAACTCCACCTGGAGTGGTTCGGTTGAAGATGGCAGATGATACTCTCAACTTACAATTGAACGACGTGGTGTAATAGGTATTCAACACCAATCGAAGGTGAAAATGCATGGTATCACCTGGCTCGAACCGGCGATTGAAGAGATACGCGCCTAAACCGGTTTGCGGAACGGCAATCATAGGCTGATCATTTGAGTTGAGCACCACAAATTGATAGGCTACCGTATCGCCCATTAAAACGGTGTCTGGTCCATTATTCTTGAACACCGCTTCGATGTTAAAAATGGAACCTTGAGTTGTGTTACTGGTAACTTCATTCGTCAGGATGGTATCAACCGACCAGTCAACATTTCGTTGACCGAAGGCGGTAACAGCACATACCATCATGATCATTAGGGTAAAACTTTTTCTCATTGTCGTAAAATAATTGTTGGGCAAGATCACTAAAAATTCAATGAATGAGGCTCTTTTCTAAGTCAATATTTCCTGAAGTTCATCCATATTGATCTTTTTAATGAACGATTCTTCGGTCTTTATGAGAGAAGAACTCAACTGAAGTTTCTTTTCCTGTAGCCGTATGATCTTGTCTTCTACCGTATTGCCGGTCACGAACTTATAGCTAAAAACGGGCTTGTCCTGACCAATCCGATGTGCCCGGTCAACCGCCTGATTTTCAGCCGCCGGATTCCACCAGGGATCCAACAGAAAGACGTAATCCGCTGCAGTCAGGTTCAGTCCAAACCCTCCGGCCTTCAGGGATATCAGAAACAAACTCACTTCCTCCTGTTGAAACTTTCGGACTTCGTCCTTCCGCACCGATGCCGCCGTGCCACCATCCAAATAGGCGTAATCAATCCCGCGCTCATCCAAATAATGGCGGTATAGGGTTAGATGTCCAACAAACTGCGAGAACATTAACACTTTATGCCCTTCGTCCAACGCCGTGTGAAGACGGTTTACCACCTCATCGAATTTCCCGGATTCCCCTTTGAAATTTTCCTCACACAACAACGGATGGTTAGCCATCTGTCGAAGCTTGGTTAAACCAGCCAAAATCTGAATCTGACTCTTGGCCATCCCGTTGGACTGGATGGCGTCCAGGATCTGATTTCGGTAGGTTGATTTGGTTTTCTCATAGATGTCCTCCTGTTCTTCCGTCATGTCGCAATACACAATTTGCTCTGTTTTGGGAGGAAGATCGGTGGCTACCTGCATCTTCGTTCTGCGCATCACAAAAGGCTGAATAACCTTTTGGAGTCGTTCCAACAAGTCCGTTTGATGATGCTTTTCGATTGGGGTCACATAGGTACTCTTGAAGGACGTAAATCCTCCCAGGATTCCCGGATTCACCATGTTCATCTGCGACCACAAATCCGTGATGGAATTTTCTACCGGCGTACCGGTTAATACTAGTTTCATGCGGCCGTTCAACTGATAAGCCGATCGGGCCATTTTGGAAGTCGGGTTCTTGATAAACTGACTTTCATCCAAAATGATCAATTCAAAATCAAACGACTTAAAAATCTTAAGGTCGTTTCGAAGTGTCCCGTACGTCGTAATGATCAGATCATAATATGAAAATCGATCTGAGGTTTTCGCCCTTCCGGGCCCGGCATGAATACCGATGTTCAGATCTGGTGTAAATCGTTTGGACTCATAATACCAGTTATGGGTCAAGGATGTTGGAACAACCAATAGAGAGGTTCGTGAGGCGGGTGCGCCAAACAAGGGCATTTGCCCTTTGGCTGTTATTTGATCATCATTCAAACCGTATTCTTTGATCTGTTGCAAAAAAGCCAGTGTCTGAACCGTTTTACCTAATCCCATATCATCAGCCAGGCAGCCACCAAAATGATTGGCGTATAAGAAATTTAACCAGTTGTACCCCGCATGTTGGTAAGGTCTTAACGATCCTTGAAAACCGGAAGGGGTTTCAACGTCAACCAGAGGGATGAGTGCCTCCTCTGTTTTAAACGTTTTGGTAGAATCCAATTCCAGTTCTTGAATCAATCCAATGTGATGTCGGTCAAGTTTGAAGGCATCGGTTGATGTGGAGAACGCATCCAGACCCTTTATTTGATCGATCCACTTTTGAGGGATGAGAGCGCGTTGGTCATTGGGTAACGTGATAAAGCGATCACCGGATAAAATGGCTTTTCGAACGGTGATGAATGGAATCTCCGCGGTTCCAAATCGAACCATGGCCCGGACATCAAACCAATCATTCTCTGTTCGTATGGTGTAGGTTAGTTCACCATCCATAAGAGAATAGTGGTGATCAAGGTCTATTTCAACCTCGAAGCCTGCCTTTTGCAGGGATTCCTGATTTTGCTTTAGCCAACCAATGGCGTCGTGTACTTCAAACTGATCTCCCCACTTAAACTCGGCTCCTCCTGCAGAT
The DNA here is from genome assembly GCA_020635355.1 of Flavobacteriales bacterium. Taxonomy (GTDB): domain Bacteria; phylum Bacteroidota; class Bacteroidia; order NS11-12g; family UBA9320; genus WGNA01. The sequence continues at coordinate 135,526 of JACJZW010000004.1, read as the reverse complement.
TGCAGCTCAAGTGACTTCAGTGCCTCACTTTTATGTCCCTCCCATTCGAGGGACCTGCGTACCCGTGTAAATTGATACGACCCACGATCGGGAGTCATAAAAACGGATACCTCTTTGCCAGCTTGAAAGGGAAAGTCATGTTCTCCATATTGAAAGAGAAGCAATGCACCAACCTGACCATCAACTAAATGGGTGATCTTCAATTTGGGTCTGGCCTTGAACTTTTCAGAACTGATCTCATAACCTACGGCATAAACGGAATGCTCTTCCAATAATGGAATCACGAATTTCTGCAAGTATTCCCGCTCCGACTTCCGGGGTATTTCGATGAACTTCTTCTTTAAAAAAGGTGCCAGTTTAGCTCCATCCGGTTCATCATCGAATTGCATGATCAGTCCACCGCAGAGCAGATAACAGGGTGATTCGGTGAGCATCAATGAATGGCTGCCTGTAATGTTAATCCGAGCGCCATTGTGCTTGATGGTTGCGAAGTAGTGCGTATTGTCCTCATTCCGTCGAAGATGAAATAAGACCGTGGCGCGATTAGGGCTCCAATCGGCACTTTCGGCGATTACATTTTTGCCTGTTCGCCGGTATACCTTTTTGCCGTAAATGAGTTTGAGAACCTGAGCAAGACGCTTTTCAATAAAGGGACGGATTTGTTTTCGATGAAGATCCAGTCGGAATTCCCTATCAAAGAAATCCTTTGGTCGGATACGCCCTTTAGTGCTGAACTTTTTCGCAATAAACTCAGGGGTGATCTCATCCAGTAATTTTAGAGTTTGGTAATCAGATTCATCCAATTTGCGATCATAGAAATCGGCGTTGTTCGCATGAATACGCTGATGAACAAGCGACAATTTACCGGAAGACGTTAACTGAACGATATACGCCTCGATGAGCGGTCCCAAATAGGGGTGTTCCGCTATGGAATAGATTAACTCGTATGAAGCGTTCGCCGGTATTTTCATCTGTTACTACAGTGAGAAAAAACCGGAAAAATACGTGGAATATCTGAAACCGGAAGACCGGATCAGAACTTAAACGTTTCCATGAATTTGGTTGTGAAGTTTCCGGATTGGAAATCCTCGTCCTCCATCAATTTAATCTGAAGAGGTATGGTGGTTTTAATACCCTCAATCACAAATTCATTCAACGCTCTGTGCATCTTTTTGATGGCTTCTTCGCGCGTATTTGCCTTCACAATCAGTTTGGCAATCATGGAATCGTAATTGGGCGGAATGGTATATCCTGCGTAGATGTGTGAATCCACCCTCACACCATGCCCACCTGGTTTATGAAGAACCGTTATGGTTCCAGGACTAGGTCTGAAGTTATTATACGGATCCTCGGCGTTAATTCTACATTCGATGCTATGTCCTTGAGGCAGATAATTTTTACCTGTAATAGGTATACCCGCTGCCAGTTTGATTTGTTCGAGAATCAAATCGTGGTTGATCACTTCCTCTGTTACCGGATGTTCCACCTGAATACGGGTGTTCATCTCCATGAAATAGAAATTGCGATCCTTATCAACCAGAAACTCAACCGTTCCCACCCCTTCATAGCTGATGGCACTTGCAGCTTTGATGGCAGCCTCACCCATTCGTTTCCGAAGATCATCTGTCATGAACGGTGAAGGAGCTTCCTCAATCAGCTTCTGATGACGGCGTTGAATGGAACAATCGCGTTCACTCAAGTGACATACCTTACCATATTGATCGCCAGCAATTTGAATTTCAATGTGACGAGGCTCCTGAACAAATTTTTCCAGGTACATACCGTCGTTACCAAATGCAGCGGCGGCTTCCTTTCGGGCACTATCCCAAGCTGTGCGGAATTCGTCATCGTTCCAGATGATTCTCATTCCTCTACCACCACCTCCGGCAGTGGCCTTCAGAATCACTGGATAACCAACCAAATCGTTGGCCAACTGGATTCCTTCTTCCAAACTTTCCAACAACCCTTCGGATCCAGGAACACATGGAACACCAGCTTCCTTCATGGTGGCTTTAGCGTTAGCCTTGTCCCCCATTGAGTTGATCATTTCAGGTGAAGCACCGATGAATTTAATGCCACTATCCCGGCACAATTCCGAGAATTTGGCATTCTCCGATAAGAAACCATAACCCGGGTGGATGGCGTCAGAATTGGTTATTTCTGCAGCCGCCAGGATATTCGGCATATTCAGGTAGGAGTCCTTACTTGCTGCCGGACCAATACACACGGCTTCATCAGCGAATTTCAGGTGGATGCTATCCTTGTCGGCTGTTGAGTAAACAGCAACAGTCTTGATGCCCATCTCCTTGCATGTTCGGATAACGCGCAAAGCGATCTCTCCACGATTGGCAATTAGGATCTTTTTAAACATAAAATCGGAATTCCGTGGTGAACTAATTAAGCTGGTTCGATCAGAAACAATGGCTGATCGTATTCAACTGGAGAGGCATCATCAACCAAAACCTTAACGATTCGTCCTGCTACTTCCGATTCGATTTCGTTAAAGAGCTTCATGGCCTCCACGATGCAAAGGGTGTCACCAACTTTAACCTCATCACCAACATTTACAAATGGCGGTTTATCCGGAGACGAACTGCGGTAGAAAGTACCGATCATCGGAGATTTGATTTGAACTCCTTGAGCTTCTGGCTCGGAGGCTGCGGCTTTCTCTGGTTTAGCTTCTGCAACTGGAGCTGCAGCAGGTGCCGGCGCGGGAGCAGACACCATTGGTTGTGCCATTGCTGGAGCCGAAACAACCGTTTGTTTCACGTCGTTTCGCTTTATTTTAAGGTGAAAATCACCTTGCTCGATTTCAAGCACATCAACATTAGACGTTGAAATGAGTTTTACGAGTTGTTGAATTTCCTTCAGATTCATAAGTTCAAATTAAACCAATTTGAGAGATATAAAGTTCAAATTCAGGATGGATCGTACGCCCATTTAAGATAGATCGCCCCCCAAGTGAAGCCTCCTCCAAATGCGGCAAGTACGATGTTATCTCCTTTTTTGAGTTGAGATTCATAATCGTGCAGGCACAAAGGAAGTGTTCCTGCAGTGGTGTTTCCATATCGCTGGATGTTCAGCATGACCCGTTCAGGATCCAATCCCATTCGATTGGCTGTGGCATCAATAATTCGCTTATTGGCCTGATGAGGCACCAGCCATTGGATGTCATCACCCGTCAAATTATTGCGCTCCATCACTTCATAGCTAACCTCAGCCATGTTTACCACCGCGAATTTGAATACAGTAGTTCCTTCCTGATACACGTAATGCAGACGATTGTCCACGGTTTCATGTGTTGGAGGTAAAACAGAGCCACCTGCCTTCTGATGAAGATAATCAAACCCAGAACCATCGGATCTGAGTATGCTGTCTATGATTCCAACTTCCTCCGTAGTAGGTTCTAAAAGGACGGCGCCCGCACCATCACCAAAGATGATACAGGTGGTGCGATCGGTGTAATCAATGATGGACGACATTTTATCCACCCCAACTACAACTACTTTCTTGTATTGACCGCATTCGATCATTCTACGACCTGTTTCCAGTGCATACAAAAAACCGGAGCATGCAGCAGAAAGATCATAACCCCAAGCCTTTTTTGCTCCTATCCGGTCACAAATAAGATTTGCTGTTGCGGGAAAAACGTAATCAGCTGTTACCGTTGCACAGATCAGCAGATCAATTTCCGATGCGTCTATTCCTCGTTTTTTTAATAGCCCTTCTACCGCCGGAACAGCCATATCGGATGCTCCTTTTCCTTCTCCCTTCAGAATGTGACGTGTTTCAATACCCGTTCTGGATCGGATCCATTCATCCGTTGTATCCACCATTTTTTCGAGATCGAAGTTGGTAAGTTCGTCATCGGGAACATAGCCGTTTACTGCGGTAATGGCGGCTCGAAGGTTGCTCATAGGTTAAAGATATCGGGGTAAAAATACGTTAAATCAGAGTGATGACTTGATTTTCGGGATCAAGTTGGACAAAACAACCTGTTTTGCCAAACGGATCATATTCACGAATGTATTCGCTTTTGAGATACCGTGACCAATGATTACAGGTTTGTTGACTCCAAGGATTGCTGTTCCCCCGTATTGCTCAAAATTAAAGCGGTCGAGGAAGTCGTCCTTCAGGCCGCGTTTTTTCAATTTATAGAAGAATCCCTCACACGTTTTGAGGACGATGTTGCCGGTAAAGCCGTCGCATACGATCACATCAGCCTTATCTGAAAACAGGTCTCTTCCCTCAATGTTGCCGATAAAATTGATGTTTCGCTTCTCCTCAAGAACCGGATATACCGCCTGGTTGAGGAGGTTTCCCTTTTCTTTCTCTTCTCCAATACTCAATAAGCCAACTTTGGGACTTGCTATCCCCAATACATGTTGCGCATAAAGTGACCCTAGAACTGCGAATTGAACCAATACATCAGGTTTAACATCAGCATTGGCTCCAACATCCAGCATCAGGCCGGTGGATCCATCTATCTTGGGAACGAGGGTTGTGAGCGATGGACGTAGAACACCATCAATTGCTTTAACGGTATAAAGCGCCCCAACCATCATAGCACCGGTATTACCTGCACCAGTAAACGCATCCAATTCGCCTTCGGCCAGCATTTTCAAACCAAGACTAATCGTAGATTGACGCTTCTGAGAAATCGCCTTAGTAGGATGCTCTGCCATACCGATAGATTCTTCGGTATGAACAATACGATAGTTTGCCGGCAATTGGTGTCCGTTCAAATGCTCCTTAATTTGGGCTTCATCCCCAAATAAAGTCAACTGAACGTCCACCAAATCAGGGGCGTTCAGCAATTCAAGGACACCTTTTACAGCTTCTGCGGGGGCAAAATCGCCACCCATTACGTCCAATCCAATTTTCATGAGAGAGGGGCTTATGCCTCTTCGCCTACCTCAAGTACTTTCATCCCGCGGTACATGCCTGTTTCGAGATTAAGTCTGTGGTATTGCGATACTTCTCCGGTTTTTGGATCGGTGAATAATTGCTTTGAACCCAGTTTGTAGTGAGTACGACGCTTATCCCGTCTGGTTTTCGAAATTTTTCGTTTGGGGTGAGCCATATCAATTTTGTTTAAACAAGTCTTTTAGTTTATCCCATTCCGGATGATGAGTATCTTCATCGTCCGACCGGGCATTCATTCTTTCAATGTATTCCTCGTCACATTCTTCACGGTTTATTGAATCTGAGCAAACTGTCTTCATCGGCAGCGATAATTCGACCGAATCACAAGCATGATCCGTCATATCCCACTGAGTGGTATGAGAAGGCAAATGAATGAGATCAACTTCATCCTCTATCTCCTCATCGGACAACTTGATGTGCAGCGTTACATGATCACTAATGGGATACTGCAACCTGCTCAAGCAATTATCACAATCCACTTGAACCTCACCTTTAATGGTGTAATCAAAGGTTAAGTGACGTTCAGATTTATCAACCTTTAAAAGAACGAGTACATTTCCATCTTTAATGCGGGCCGACTCACGCGCTTTCCAATTCTCTGTGGTAAGCTCGAATGAGTATTCATGCATCCCGACCGACAGAGAACCAAAGTTTACCAGCAATCGATTCTTCACTTCAGACCCGGATTAAAAATAGTCGGCAAATTTAAGTGCTGAATTTGACAAAAACGAACAAAATCACTTTAGATTCGGAACGCCAATGCTAAACTTCTCCCTGCGATGTTTGGTGAATCCCAAAGGGTTGTTGTTCAATTCCATAAACTCAATGCGTTTGTTGTAGATATGCTTAGTCAGAAAGATCGCATTGATAAATGATGATGGATCGGCAACGCTCTTGCCGGCTATATCATATGCCGTACCATGATCCGGAGATGTGCGTACTATTGGCAGACCAGCGGTATAATTTACACCATCCGAAAAAGAGAGCTGCTTAAATGGAATTAAACCTTGATCATGATACATGGCCAACACGGCATCGTACTGGCTGAAAAGCTTTTTCCCGAAGAATCCATCTGCAGGGAACGGACCGTAAACCAAATCACCTTTCTGGATGAACTCATTGATAACAGGGGTAATTATGTCCTTCTCTTCACTGCCGATGAGTCCGTGATCACCTGAGTGAGGATTTAAGCCCAGGACCGCAATTTTGGGTTTGACGATGCCAAAATCCTGGATCAAACTATTCTGGAGAATGGTGAGTTTGTGGCGAATTTTTTCCGTGGTGATAGAAGCGGCAACTTTTGAGATGGGCACATGTCCAGTAACCATTCCAATACGCATTTCATCACTCACCAGTAACATCATATAGTCAGTGGTTTCAAATATGTCACCTAGGAAATCCGTATGACCTTCAAATTTGAAATCTTCGGAATAGGATGTGCTTTTGTCAATGGGTAAGGTAACCAAGTTATGGATATGTCCCTCCATAATGGCATTTACAGCAGCTTTGAGCGAAGAAACTGCGTATTTTCCACTGATCTCAGAAGAGTTTCCTAAATCGAGTGAATTAAAAGGACAATCAATTTCACGAAGGTTGAGACAATTTTCTTGTACCTCATCCCATTGTTTGACAATATTGATCTGAGGACATGCTAGATTCAATACAGATGACGCTTCCTGAAGTAACTCCTTGTGGGTAAACACCACTGGAGTGCAATGCTTAAGAAGAATATCATTTTCAAATGATTTCAGCAGAATCTCCAAAGAGACTCCATTAAAATCTCCTAGGGAGATCCCCAGTCTGGTATTGGCGTACTTCACCCTTCTCTATCTTACTTTGGAAGCAAAGATAGACCGGGAATTGGAATGAACATCGATGACGCTTTAGCTGATAAGCTTTTGTCGGAGCATAAATTCAAGCTTCTCATTTGTTTCGAGAAGTTGAAGTACCTCTTGTTGATTTTCAGTCTCATCCATAAAGACCTCGTAAGCGGTTTGAATGGTGGAACGAATCTCATTCACATCCATTGGCTTATACAGGTATCTAAATATTTGGCCCTGATTGATAGCTGCTACCACCGTTTCCAGGTCCGAACATCCTGTTAGCAGGATACGAATTATCCGTGGATGCGTGTTACGAAGGGTTTCAAAAAACTCGATGCCGGTAATTTTCGGCATTTTGTGATCCGAGATAGCAACATGGATTTCGTTTTCACGAATGATGTCATAGGCTTGGTCAATGTTATTGGCCAAATGAATGTTGAATTCTCTACGAAAATTGGCTTTAAAGGCGTTCAGATTTTCCGGCTCATCGTCCAGATAAAGAACAGAGATTTTTTTCTCGCTCATGATTAATAATTTTAAGTAGTAGTCAAAAAAAGTTTAGTAGGTGCTTTTCACACCAACACAAATGTGCATTGAATTTTCTGAATATCCAAACTCGGCCTTGAATTTCTGAATATTTGTCTGAAATTACCTACATGACTGGATTTTGTTGATTGATGATGGGTGGTCCAGACCTTCCATCAAAATTAATTTGAATCAATCTTACCAACAGAAATAAGTGCTACCGCGGCTTCTGCCGTGTTAAATTCGCTTCAGCGCATCTGAATCAAAATGCACAATGAGTTTGAAATACTGATGTTTCGGGCAATTGATCACCCTCAATTGAGTGAACAGTACGTACATGGACATCGAGACGTCTTGTTAACATTTGGTATAAAATCTGTGGCATCAAGTAATCCTTCGTGGACGACTAATCCAGGATCACATTGTTTGGTAGCAATTCAAGATGGGATAATCTATGGTGGAATTCGAATTGATATTTTAAGTCAAGAATATCCATTACCCCTTCAAGATGGGGTTGGTCACCTCGATCCAAACATTAACATCGAACTCCAGAAACGTATGAAGGAAGGAATTGGTGAGCAATGTGGCCTTTGGAATTCACATAAAATCAAAGGCTTTGGAATTAGTTGGATCCTTGTAAATACCTCCATTGCTGTGTTACCTACTTTAGGTGTCGCCCATCTATACGGATTGGCATCAGACTACTCAATGTTTCTATTTAGACCCGCAGGGTTCAGAATTCAAACAAGATTTGGTAGTAATGGTGATTTTGTATACCCAACGAATGACTATATCGCCCGTGTTGTTACAATCGAAGATGTGGAACAACTTTCTGATACGGCGGAAAATGAACGTAGTTTTATCAAAACACTAAGGACTAATCTGAATCAAATGATGGAACTTAAGGTAACTAATGTCCAATTATCCCTTAACTTTAACCTCAAGATATGAATCGGTATAAACTACTCTTTATTCTATCACTCGGATTCTCTTTTATTTGTGTCGCTCCAGTTCAGGCTAATATTTCAGGGTCGGTAAAACTTGGAGCTTCTGCAACTCTTGTAGGGAAACATGTAGACTATGTGGTTCTTCAATCTGATGATGTTTCGTTCGATCGCATTCAGCAACTGCCTGATTCGGTTTGGAAGCATAATCATACAGATGTTGTGAATCTTGGTTTTAATCACTCATTTGTCGCCCTTCGGGTCAATATGGAAATGGGGGTAGATGAAATTAATGCCATTGAAATTGCCAAACCCAGTGTTACAGAACTCACAGCCTTTGTTAATGGTAATCTGATTTACCGAATTGAGAATGAATCGGTCTTGACGCAACGTGATGTGGCGGACCCACATCCAATAATTACACTCCCAAACGTCACCGGTATTTGTCAAATTCTGCTCATTGTAAAAAGTAAGGATGAACTTGTCCTTCCTATATATGCAGGAGAAAAGAAAGATATACTAAAGCGGTCGAGTAACCGAGAAAACCTCTTTGGATTGTTCACGGGCATCATGACGGTTATGATGCTCTATAACTTTTTTCACTTCCTGTCACTTCGAACACGAATTTATTTTCTTTACGTACTCAACATCCTCTTCCTTTATCTTGGTCAGGCCGCTATTGTTGGATATGCGAACAAGTACTTTTGGCCAAGTTTGTCTAATTGGCCCAGCATCGCCATTGTGCTTCTGCCCCTTGCCTCGATTGTGGTGGGAATGATGTTTGTGATGGATTTCTTAGATATTAGGAAGAACCTAAAAAATTGGGTATATGTATTCTATGGTGTAATGGGTGTTGCTCTTGTAGGTATAGTTTTAAGTCTGCTTGGCGACATTGAAACTTCCTCTCTAATTCTCAGGGGGCTTGGGAGCACATCTGCTTTAATAGTAATTTCTCTCAGCCTATATCTGGCAAAACGAGGCGTTCGATCAGCCAAATTCTTGTTCCTTGCATGGTCATTTTTCCTTATTGGTGTTATACTTTATGTCTTGAAGGACCTTGATGTCTTGAAGTACAATCTAGTCACCAATTACTCCATGACCATTGGATCGGCGTTGGAGACGGTTTTGCTCTCCTTTGCATTGGCAGACCGCATCAACACGTTGAAAAAAGAACGAGAGGAGTCTCAACGACAGATGCTCGATGAAATGCGAAAGAATCGTGACCTTACAGAGAATCTGAATCGTGAATTGGAACAAAAGGTCGCAGAGCGAACGCAAACCCTTGAAATCACTAATCGTGACCTTCAAGACACTCTGGCTAACTTGAAATCAACACAAAGCCAACTTCTTGAAGCAGAAAAAATGGCTTCTCTTGGTCAGCTTACCGCCGGTATTGCCCATGAAATCAATAATCCAATCAACTTCGTATCATCCAACGTAGAACCGCTGCGAAACGATTTTAAGGACGTCCTTCAAATATTGAATCAATATCAGCATTATGCCAAGGATAAAGAGGACCCAGCTCTTGCCCAGATCCTAAGTGAAACGGATGAGCTTGATTTGGAATACAGCATCAACGAAATATCTCAACTCATCGATGGAATTGAAGAGGGCGCTAAACGAACCAGTGAAATTGTAACCGGTTTGAAAAACTTCTCCCGAACGGATGAGGAAGACCTGAAAAAATCGGATATCAATGAAGGTTTGCGCTCAACCATTGCGATTTTGAAAAGTCAACTACGCAGCATCAAAGTCAATGTTGATTACGGAGAAATCCCCTATATCAACTGTCAACTGGGCAAACTCAATCAAGTTTTCATGAACATCATTGATAATTCGATAGATGCCATTGAAGACAAATATGGTGAATCACTAGGTGGAGTACTATCGGTTCGAACAAATTATGCCGATGGTATTATTCGCATCGAAATTGGTGATAATGGAAACGGTATTCCTGACGATGTTAAAAAGCACATTTTTGATCCATTCTTCACCACCAAGGACGTTGGTAAAGGAACTGGCCTTGGCCTCTCCATTTCGTATGGCATCATTGAAAAACATAATGGATCCATTGAGGTTCATGGTGAATCGGGCGTAGGAACAACCTTTATCATTACCATTCCAGACGACTTAAAAACAAACAATGGCGAACAGGGATAATGCCATCATGTATATTGACGACGAGGAACCTAACCTCGTCGCCTTTCGTGCTATTTTTAGACGTGAATACCACATTCATACGGCAAGCGATGCCGATCAGGCACGACAAATTCTATCTGAAAACCCGGATATTAAGGTCATCATATCGGATCAACGCATGCAAGGGATCACGGGAATTGAATTCTTCGCAAGTATTCTTCAGGAATTTCCGGAACCTATTCGAATTATTCTAACCGGCTTCGCCGATCAAAAGGCCATGTTGGATTCCATCAATAAGGCCCGGGTCTATCGATTTCTATCCAAACCATGGAATGAACACGACCTCCGTCAAACCATCCAATCTGCCATCGAAATCTACGACACACGACGTGATCTCAAACGGAAACAACACGATGTAGAGGTGGCTCTGGAACATCTGAACAAATTTATTCATACCGCTTCCAATGAAATGAGAAGCACTCTGGTCTCGATGCACGGCATCGTTCGATTATCCCTAAGTAATCCTGAAGGTGTTGATGTTCACGAGTTTTTACCTCTCTTGGAACGAGGCATCGTCGAAATCGACTTACAGCTCCGAAACATCATTAATCATTACAACAACAACCGGCACCTCAGCAACATTGAGGAAATCAGCCTGGAAGAAATGGTTCAACAAGCCAGTGAGACACTGGAAGCCCTCATCGACTTATCTAAACTTCGAATGCGCATTACCAATCCGCTGCAGACTTCATTGGTTTCTGATGCATATAAGGTTCAGCTGGTTTTCAATAACCTCATTTCCCATGCATTGAATAACATGGCCCCTAATCAGGAGTACCTGGACATAGACATTGACATGAATCCTGAAGGTGATGGTGCCCAAATCATTTTCACCGACAATAGTATGTACGTGGATACTGATTTATCCGGAACTCTTTTTGAAACCATGATCTCAGGTAAAGGGAAAAATTATGTTACACTTTATCTGGTCAAGGAAGCCGTCCATAATCTCAAGGGTACAATAGAAATCGACTCGGTGGAAAACGCCGGTACCTCCTATATTATTCATCTACCAAATCAACGCCTGGAACAACGTGACGATCGTACTGCTTGACGACAATGAAATGGATCTGTTTGTGAGTAGCAAGCTTTTGGAAAACTTGCACGCAGATGTAATCGTGAAAGGTTTTACAAATCCTGATAACGCACTGGATTTTCTTCAGGCAGATAATTCGGTCATCGGACTATTTGTGGACAATCAAATGCCTGGAATGTCTGGTTTTGATTTCCTGGCGATGTTGATAGAGAACGACATCATTCTGCCTTATATGGCTGTTCTTACCGCCTCATTAGGTACAGCTGAACGTAGCAAGTACGCTCAGTTAAGCCGAAAAGTTCACCTATTTGAAAAACCGATTAAACCGGATCAGATTCGTTTATCTCTTTCCCTCTAAAACCTTTAAAAAGGCGAATTTTCTGATATAAATTCACCCGTCTGGCCCACATCGGTAGAACGATAAACCCTAAGAATATATACGGGTAATAACTAATCATCCTCCACAAAATGCTCACCATTCTGGCTATTTGACGGGAAGGAAGATAATTGCCTAAAAACGATGGAAATAACACCTCCGCAACACCGGAGCCACCTGGCGTAATGGCAATCAATAGGATCACCCACATGATGAGCTGCCGGGCATAGATAACCAGATGATCATCAAACACCCCAAAGGCAACCAACAAACAATTTACCACCAGAAAACGGGCTGTCCAGGTTAAGCCGGTTGAGAAAAAAGCTTTAAACCAAAATCGCCATCCCTTCGATTTCAGTTCGATGGACGAATGCAACAAATCATTTGCAAGTTGGCGGCCTCGGGCACGAAACTTTCTTAGTGGCCGAAATGCCAATATCCCCAACAATATCCCCCGAACCATTTGTGGCCGGATGAATAACGCCAGAGCCAGGAACACAGTCCATGCAAACAAAAAAGCATATCCTCCATAGAACAGCACTTTGAGATTTGTAGTATTCACAATCAGATCGAAACCCGTACCATCAAACGTTGGAAAAAGATCATCGGTACCAATAAAAATGAAGAGGATTGGAACCATTAATATGTAGAACAACTCATCCAGAAACGATGTTACCAATACAATGGCCGTTGTCATCCCTGTACGAATTTTCTCCTGAGCCATTATCACAACAGCCGCTGCCGTTCCACCGATCGCTCCAGGAGAAATGGCTGATGCAAATTCCCAAAGGACAATGATTTCAAAACACTGCCGCCACGACAACTGCTTGTCTGTCAGTATCCTAAGACGCCACATGTACCCAAAATCCCTCAAGACCATCATGATCACCGAGGCAATAATCCATATCAGGACATGTTGACCCCAATGAATTTGATTGAGTTCATCCCGATAGAATCCATCCGTATAGAGGAAGTAAATGGCTACCCCCAGACCAAGAATCAGAGGTACCAGAATACGCTTGAAACTAAAGTACTTACTTAGGTCAATTCCGGGTTTCATAGCGATCCGGTAAATATACGGCTCATCCTCGAAGGCACTCAGGAAAAGAGCGATTTATCACCCTTGTCCCTTGGAGTAAGCGCTTTTACCGTCTATGGAATACAAGAACTCTGTGGAGGCGATATTCAACACCTCACTCAGCTGACCTAGCAAGTTCCAGAAGTCGGTTTTAGTCACCCCTTTCCCAATGATCCTGGCACCATAGCCCGTTGTACACTCAGTGTATACACTGCCATCCGGCCATACAACGGTACCCCGGTTGGTTAAGGTTTTCAACGTCATGGTTTCCGGTAAATGCTTTAAAATACCGGGGGCAATTTCATCGGCTCGTTTATCGTCAACGAAGAAGATATCCATCCCTTCTAATTCCACGTCGTGTACATCGCCGATAAGCACTTTTTGATGTGCAGGACGAATTGGTTTTCTGAACTCAACATGATCCGCCACTGATTTTCTCATTGCTGTTCTTTGAGGTGCTTTACCCAAATTAGTTATCACATTGGCCACGAATTCTCGTGTATTGACAGAAGGTGAATCTTTCTGTCCAAAATCTCCTGTATGTACCCCACATTCCAACGTCACCATCAGCGCCGCTTCAATTTGTGCGGCTTCCTTCAATAAACCAAGATGACGCAACATCATGATTCCGCTAAGCAACAACGATGTTGGGTTCGCAATTCCCTTACCGGCAATATCCGGGGCAGTTCCATGAACTGCTTCGAAAATGGATATATTGTCCCCTACATTGGTGGAGGGCGCGAAGCCCAATCCGCCCACCAAGCCGGCACATAAATCTGAAACGATATCTCCTTGAAGATTGGTCAGTACAATAACCTCAAAGTCTTGCGGTTTCTGTACCAGTTTCATGCATAAGGCATCCACAATAACATCCTCAACCTGTATTTCCGGATATCCTTTCGCTACGTCATAAAAAACGTCGAGAAACAGGCCGTCCGTCAGTTTCATAATATTGGCCTTATGTCCGCAGGTAATCTTTTTAAAACCCTCTTTTCGAGCCATTTCAAAAGCAAATCGAATGACCTGTTCACTGCCTTGCCGGGTGATAAAACGCCGACTAAGTGCCACGTCATTGCTCAACATGTGTTCTATCCCGCCATAGGTGTCTTCGATGTTCTCCCGTACGACCGTAATGTCAACTGGAATTCCGGCCCTACTGTAGAGTGTGTCAACGCCTTCAATGGTTCTGAAATGTCTTCGATTGGCATACGTACTCCATACTTTGCGTGCCGTAACGTTGATGCTCTTAACCCCTTTGCCTTTTGGCGTTTCCATGGGTCCTTTGAACAAAATGCCTGTATTTTCAATACTTTCCATGGCCTCTGGTGTCATACCCGTTTCATACCCTTCATCGTAATAGCTCTTGCCCATTCCGATAAAATCATAGGTAATCGGCACCTTCGCAGCCTCGAAAACAGATAATACAGCATCCATGATTTCAGGCCCAATCCCATCTCCCTTTGCTACCGAAATTTGTCGCATTTCAGACATAGTTGTTCTTTTGCGCAAAGGTAGATTTTCTAGGTGTCGGGAAGATTTTCACAGCCTATGTCAAATGTCATAGTCCAATCGGTGAAGTCTATTTTTAATTGTTCTAAATAAAGTCCAAATTTGTAGGCTACATGTTGCTCAGCGCCTTGAAACGAGGGCAAATCGCCCGAATTACCCGTGTAACCGAATCCGATTTTTCGGAGAAGTTGATGGAAATGGGATGCATTCCAGGCGTACTGGTCAAGCGAACGGTAACCGCTCCTCTGGGTGATCCTGTTGCCTATGATTTGGATGGTTATTGCCTCAGCATGCGTAAAACGGAGGCATCCAGTATTGAAGTTGAATTGATACCGGCCGAGTGAAGAAATTACGCGTAGCCATTTCCGGAAATCCGAACTGTGGGAAATCATCCCTTTTCAATCAGCTCACCGGGCTTAAACAAAAGGTGACGAATATTCCGGGGACCACCATCGAGCGAAAAACGGGTCGGTTCCGTCATAATGATGTGGAGATTGAACTAATCGACACACCCGGTACGTATAGTATCAAAGCACGGTCAGTTGATGAGGAGCACGCCCTGGATATATACACCAAACCGGACGTTCCTTCTCCAGATGTAATCCTGTACATCGCCGATGCAACCAATCTTAAAAGGCATCTGTACTTTTTCTCCCAATTATCGGAATTAAAGATTCCCATGGTATTGGTTCTCAATATGATGGATGTGGCCAAGTTCCGGGGTATAGAAATAGACACGGACCGATTGGAATTGGAATTGGGTATACCTGTGTGCACGTCCAACGCACGTCTTGGTGAAGGTATCACAGCCATTAAAGACGCTCTAACCGGTCAATCCTTTCAGGTTCACTTTCCATTTTCACAAGAACAATCCGTAAAAGGGGAACAGGAAAAGCGATATGATGCGATCAATCATCTGTTATCGCGCATCAAATCGGAGAAATCACCCCGTGAGTTATTGACGGCCAAAATTGACCCGATCGTCACACACCCCGTTTTTGGTTACCTCATATTCCTGGCGGTTCTATTTTTGATTTTTCAGAGCATCTTTACACTGGCTGAGTATCCCATGCAGCTTATCGAATCAATGTTCGATTTTGCGGGAGATCAACTTCGAAACCTCTTGCCCGATAATTGGTTTCGCGACCTGCTGGTAAATGGTGTAGTTGCTGGGTTAGCGGGTGTAATCGTCTTCATCCCTCAAATTGCCATTCTCTTCTTCTTTATGTCAATTTTGGAAGATACCGGTTACATGGCCCGCGTGAGTTTCATCATGGATCGCCTGCTGAGAGGACTTGGATTAAATGGCAAGTCAGTAGTTCCATTGCTCAGTGGTGCTGCCTGCGCCATCCCGGCCATCATGGCTGCCCGAAATATTGAAAACTGGAAGGATCGCATGATCACCATATTGGTTACGCCGTTGATGAGTTGTAGTGCTCGCCTTCCCGTTTACACCTTACTCATTTCCATGGCTGTTCCGGAAGCTCATGTATGGGGGATTTTTAACCTGCGTGGCCTGCTGCTCTTGGGTATGTATATGGTGGGAACCATAGCCAGCCTGGTTGCAGCGCTCGTGTTCAAATACCTGATTCGTCAGCGTTCGCTGAACTTCTTCATCATGGAGCTCCCAATTTATCATCCACCCAGATGGAAGAATATTTGGATTCTGGTTTATCAAAAGAGTAAGAGCTTCGTTTTGGAAGCCGGTAAGGTGATCATCATCGTTTCGATTATCCTTTGGTTTCTGGCCAGCTTTGGACCAACTCAACAACATTCGTGGTATGAACCCCATCCAACTGAAAATTTGGACCAATCCTATGCGGGTCATTTCGGAAAAGCCATTGAGCCCGTAATCAAACCCATTGGATTCAACTGGAAAATCGGCATTGCCCTGTTAACTTCCTTTGCTGCACGCGAAGTTTTTGTGGGAACCATGAGCACCATTTATAGTGTTGGTGACGAAGAAAACACAGGTAGAATTCGAGAAAAAATGATGGCTGAAACCGACCCTTCTACGGGTAAACCAGTCTATACACTTGCCGTGATATTCTCCTTAATGATTTTTTATGCCTTCGCCATGCAGTGCATATCAACCCTGGCTGTGGTTTACAAGGAAACGCGTTCCATGAAGTGGCCGGTAATCCAGTTCATCTATATGACCGCTTTGGCCTGGGTTGCCAGTTTCGTGGTTTTCCAGTTGTTCTCCTGATCGGCTACTGAAGCGTATATCGGATCGAAATACCAAAATCCGTAAGTGCCGTTGGGAAACTTTGCGAATTTTTGGGCTTGTTCACATTTCGGTTGTAGAACATCCGAATGTTTGTGCTGTCGTTCACCTTATAGTCAATGGTAGGCCGAACGGTGAACATTCGAGTTCCCGCCTGTGCCTGGTTTTGACCCAATTCAATATCTCGTCGGATGGTGATTCCATCGCGAATGGACAAGTCAAAACGGAAGTTCAAATCATTCTCCAGCAAAATACGATTACTTCGAACCTTAAACGGCAATCGCACATTACTGGTTCGGTATCCCGCACCAACCACGTATTCTTTATTACGCTGCTCAATCATCTGGAACGTATTCATATACAGCGTTACATTTCGTTCGCGCTTGTATTCCAATTTCAAGGTTAAACCACTTTGCATGGAAACATCGATACCCAATACCGGTGTTAGGCGCTCAATCAAAGACACCCCCTGCTGGAAGGTATATTTAGCTTTCAGGTTGGACGTATCACTTAGTTGATCTTTTCCATACTCCAACTCGGTGTAGTAGCTGTTCAGGTTCAGCATGGAACTGTAACCGTGGGTGATGCTGATGTTGGTAAACCACTTTTTCAACCCAAATAAATCTTTCAATCCATTGTAGCTCACGCGCCAACCTGGAGCTGGCAAACGCTTGAACGGATTCAAGGAAACCCCATCCGCCCCTTTTCCGCCATACGCTGCCAGGAAGGAATAGAGCATTACGTCCTGCTGAGTTTTGTTGTAGCCCACTGGGAATCCGGTAGCCGTATCAATCTCACCAACATAGCTGTTGTACCGATCATTTCCGCCTTCCGTAAATTCCTTTTGCTGTATGCGCTTGGCAATGTCGAAACGATAGTTTTTAAAGTCTTCAAAAACCTGTGATCGATAGCCGTTGGTACCATCACCAATTTTATCGAAGGCCGATGACCAGGAGAAGAACGATACACTGTATTGTCCCAGTTCCTGCAAACCAAGATCTTCAAACATCTCGGTGGTGGTGTTGTACCGGAAATTGCTCGACAAGGTATTCGAAGTCCGTTTATCCACGTTTAACGAGATCCTAAAGTTCGGGAATGGTTCCAGGGTTGCCTTACCGGAAACGGTTTGTCCGCTTAGCTCGGTATATCGATTATTCTGGAGTGAATCGCCTGACAAAAAGCCGTTTCGTGCCAAATCATACCGGAGTTCCGGATCCTGCATACCCAAAATGAAGGGCCAACTTGGCGTTTTTAAGTCGAAGTTTCTGCCCAGGTATTGAACAGATGGCGAGAAACCAGGTAAGGATGTTCCGTTGGTGGAGGTATAGGTTAACTGCGCCTGTTTGATCATCAGGAAGAATCGTCCGGTTCCTTTCACGATGGGCGACATCTCCTGTTTCTTCTTCTTTTCATCCTCGTCTTCCTCATCTTCCGTTCCTGATGATGGTTTTCGCGTCGTTTTACGAGATTGATTCACCGGTGTAACCGCCACAAACTTGCGCAACAACTTAGACCGATTATAGAAGGAGCTGAAATTCAGGTTGGTGTTGAGGTTAATGGTCTGACTGTTCTGAATGGTATTTCCAATCTGTGAGACAGCCGGCGGAGCCATCGTCCAACCATAATTTGCACCGTATTTGGCCGAAGCGGTGATCCAACTCAACGCCCGAATCTTACTAAACGGAACCGTATAATTCAGGTTCATCGTTTGATTGTAGTTGAGCAGAGTTCCCAACTTTCGGATGTTATCCATGATGGTATCCCGCTTTTCCTCCGTGTCGATTTTACCAAATGGCTCCTGAACCCATGCATCAGCAATGGCATTGTAATCGAACTTCAAGCTTTTCATCAGGTTCCATCGCGCACCATACGTGCGTTTCATGGTAAATGACTTGTCATAGAAGCGCTGAACAATGGCTTTAAAATCATCATTACTTCGATTCTGAAGTTCGCCATAACGCCTATCTACATCGAACTGCACATTCACACTTTTAGGCACTAACCCAAGGTTGAAGTCCCGGATCAAACCCAGTTGCTTTGCCTTTATGCCCTTAAACGGCGTCCACGGCTTGGCATTGGACGAGTAGTTGTACGCCAAACTTGCCCGATGCGTATTGATGAATTGTTCCTCAATCACCTGATTTCTTCGGAATACCCGCTGATAGGAATAACTCGCATTGAAATTCTCCACGTCCCACAAATGAGATTTACCTGCCTTCGTGCGGTTCTTCTTCACATTGGTAAAGTTCAAACTGTATCGGCTGGTGTAATCCTGGCTGGTTTGCTTGATCTTGGTACGCTCTTCTGCATTTCGCGCTTTGCTAAGTGCTTGTTTGTAGAGGATATCGGGATTAAGCGGATAGTATTTAGGGTTGATGAAATTCTCGTTCCAACCAATGTACATCGGGATGGTAATGCCTGATTTCTGCGGGAAGAATTTGCCCAACTCCACGTTGGAAGAAATATCGTACTGGAAGGTCTGATCCAGATTCCGTTCATTCAAGGTTTTATCAATTCCGCCAAATCCAATGGTTTGATAATTACCGGAAATATTCACCCGAGCGAAATCGGCTAATTTGGTGACCATTCTCGCCGAAGCCGCCCATCCACCTTTGTTGGCTATACCGGTTACACGAAGCTCATTAAACCACACTTCGGTACAAAGCTTGTCCGGGACACTTCCTCCATCCGGGTTGAGTATACCCAGCATCATGCTTCGAACCTGACTCAAATCCGGCAAACCAACTACACGTATCAAATGTCCGTTGGCGGTTGTTTTCTCGAACGTTGCCGTCTTGCTTCCAGTCGCATTTTCACGTTCCAGTTTAAGGTTGTATAAATCTTCCAGTGCAAAGTCCATGTTATTGGCTTCCGGCCAAACTTCGGTTTGCAATGCCGCACCCGGCAGGGTGATATTCAACGGCATCCGGTATTCGTAGTAGTTGTTTTCCAGGTCGGTACCAATTCGAATAAATGCCCACACATCGCCATTTTGAAGATTATCGCCCTCAGCGTGTATGTACATTTTCATTCGCTCGTAGTTTCGGATGTCTATTTCCGTTACCCGGAAGGCTCCTCGTGCATCCCCTTTTTCCAAATCACAAACCCGTAATGAAAGTGATTGCTCATTCTGCAATACCTGATTGGGTTGTGTTGGATCCAACTCACGTGAAATTCCGGGAGGCACCACATACTTCACCGGTACGCGCTTGCTGTTCTCATTAATATTCACGGTACTCACCACGAATTCAACCGGATCGGTTGGATCCGGAGGTAAACCAATGGATGCGGGATAACGCAAACTGTTTCGATATCGTCGCCAATCAGCGCGAATCATTTGCAGGTTGAGGAAGCGGATAATGATGCTGTCCTCAAAACCGTGGAGGTACATCCGCATGAAGCGAATCGACTTAAAGTTTGAAATTCCGCCTACACGCTTTTGGTATTCACGAATCGGGATTTTCAACTGATAGTAGGTAACACTATCCGGCTTGTGCCCTTTGTCTTCCCGATTGGCATACACCCGAATGGAATCAGTCACATAGCCAGATCCCACGCGAAGTTCTTCCTGACTCAGATTAATGCGGTATTGGAAATATTCCTCCACCTGATCCAAGGTATTGTCGGCATTGATGTCCTCATCATCCGGGAGTGTGGAATTCGATTTTGGTGTCCCATCCTTCAACCGGTTCAAGCTGGAGTTTCCTTCCAGGTGGTTGTAGTACTGGTATCGACCCAAAATCCACTTGTCAATGTTATCGTAGTTTTCTTCCCGATGGTGTACGAAGTTGTCACCGGACGGATCGGCAAAGGCATTGGCATACGCAGTTGAATTGGTGCCGTGCTTGAGTTCAACCGCTTTCAAATAAATATCTTCGAAGAACAAGCGCTCTCCATCATCATCCAATCCATCCAAACCAATATCCTGAAGCGGACGGGCATTGGGATCATTATCAAAACCGTCAATGATTGGGGTAATTCTACCCACGATTCCACATTCAGTTACATCAACCGGTGTGGTGTTGGACGCTGTTGGCAAGGCATTTTCAGCCGATTTGTGTTTATCCGGTAAAACATCTTCTGAAACACTTCCCAGGTTGATGTACAACTGTCCGGTATTCTTTGCCGATGTTGGATCATTCTTTTCATAGACAAACGGATCCAAAATCCACATTTCGATGTAGTCGTAGTTAGCCGCTTCGAAGTCGGTATTTTCGATCCGCCGACTAATCCCGGCCCATTTATCAGATGGATTATCCAAGGTACCATCTGCTTTCAAGTCATTGATGTTGTAGTTGTACGGCCCACGCAGATTGGGATAAAATGCCAGGTCAAGTGTTGGCAAGGTTCGCGGTGTACTCTGTTGAATGTTTTTCTCAGGGAACGGTTCATCAAACGGAATGGCCCGTACAAAGTGACCGGAGCGTTGATTCACGTCGTTCCGCAAATGATCCGGCATTCGATTATCGGAGGCATTCTGGAACAACGGATCAATCATGTACCACGATAAAAGTGCCCGTCGGTTATTCTCCAGCTTTCGTTCTGTTCCGTCTGCCAGTGGAAATAGGTCCGGTTGATGCTGCGGGACACTGGCTATTTTCCACCGTGCCCAAGTCTTTAAGTCGAACGGTGTTTCTGCGCCTTCAAAGTCATCAATAAAGGAGGTTCCTCGCTCGGCATCACCAATACTGAGCGGTTTGTGCGGTATGATCTGAGCAAACTCCCAGTTCAATGCAACCGTTGATTCTTCTTTTGTTTCAATAAATGGGAGCTTATCTACCCAGCGGGTAAGCATTCGCGATTCTGTATTGAATGCACCGTCGAATCCGTAAATGGTGTTCAGCAATGGTTCTTCACCGATATTGGTCTTAGGGGTAAGCGGACGCTCGGTCAAATGAAGTAAGGTTCCACCCAACAACAATTTATCCGAGACCTTGTAATCCAACCGTGTTCCCACCAGGGTCTTTTGCTGCATATTGAACAGCGAATTGCTCTCACAGGACGCTTTGATAACGGCTCCTGATCCCAGAATACCTTCATTGATGATGGTGACCATACCAATGGTGTAGTCTACGATGTAGTCACTACCTTCAGATAATTGCGATCCATTCGCTGTTACCTTCACCGATCCTCGCGGAACGTTGAAGCATTGAAGACGTATCTGATTAGAGGACGATCCTTTGTAACTACCTCGAAGGAAGAATTTGTCGTGCGCTACATCCTGCTCGGCATCCCATTTGGTGGAGTCATAGAGGGCGTCAAAGGCGTAGTAATCAGCCGTTTTTCCATTGGGGTCCCGGAATTGTCGGCGGGCATAATTTCCAAACGGTTCACGCATTGGAAAGATGATTCGTCCCTGTGCCGTTTGAATGGTCACTCCTTCAATGATGTCGAACATTCCGTCCTGCTTGGCCTCAAACTGACGGTTCATGTTGTCCAGGCGGAATACCTGATTAAGCTGACGCTGATACCATAGGGATTCAGAAGACTGTACCGGCAAATAACCCAGGTCACCTGCTCCGTTGTCATCGGCATAAACCACATTGAAGCTGAAATCTTCCGTTTGCATGTTGTACGCGCCCAGAGAGTAGATGTTTTTCATCATCAAATCCCAGGTAGGAAGGTTGGTTTTAATCAGGTTGGACTTGAGCAGTTTAACGGCCAAGGTTCCGATATTCTGAGCATTTGGTGGCCGATCACGAGCAAATTCACCCACTTTGTAGATGATGCCGTTGTACGTGTATTCATAGGCAACCGCCAAAATTTCATCCGTATTCAAAGCTTGGTTCAATGAGACATAACCCAGTCTTTCATTGATGGTGTATTCATTCGAGTTAAGCTGTCTGGCGTTGCTCAGATCAACGTATTCGATTCCAACGCGTAACTGATTTTTTGTCGCATCAGGACTGTTGGTCATAGCCGAATACAACCGGTTTGCCTCGTTCCTTGGCAGATTGCTTCCTCCTGGAAGTTGAAAATTTGTGTTGTATGGATCGCTTTCACCGAGGTCCATCATGGCCACCAGATTACCGGTGTTATTATAATTGGCAGCCCGGTTGGTGACCCACACTTCAATGTAATTGATCAGTACGTTGGATTGAATGAGTGGCAAACGGGAAAGTGCCGAGTCATACGTATTGGCAAAGTATTGGCTGAGAAAGTAGTGACGGTTTACGTCGTAGTCACTGGCCTGAATGTTAAACTTCGTGACCTGAGCTCCTCCGTTGATTTCGGTTTCCCGTGTTTCGCCTTTTTGTTGTGTGGCGATGGCTGTAACGGTGAGTTTTCCGAACTGCAATTTGGTTTTCAAACCAAAGAGGCTTTGTCCGCCCTGGATCAAACTTCCGTTCAGCGGTAAACTCACATTACCCAGTTCAACATTCTTAAGGATATCGTCTTCCTTTCCTTCCCAGTTCAGCTTGGTTTGATTCTCAAATTCAAATGTGGCTTCCGTGTTGTAATTGGTGTTGATTTTCATCCGGTCACCAATTTGGCCGGTCACGTTCACCTGCATCTTCAGCGAGAAGTCGAAGTTCCCGTTCTTCTGCTGGCGGGCGGTAAAGTTGGGGTTCTCAACCCGATTAAAGTTTCCGCCAAAGATTACTTCGGCTGATCCACTAGGTCGGATATCGATCAATCCGTTGCCGAAGAGATCTTCAATAATTTGGGGGTCAAAGTAGAGATCCGGAAGGATGCCTGAACCGCGAACGAAGTTGGTGGCTCCTGATTTCTGTCTGAAGTAATCGCGTTCGGCTTGCTTTTGCTGATACTCGAGATACTCGTCAAATGTCTTTTGCTCCGGATTTCCGATTCGGTTGTCACCCACCTTTCTGGTGAGCGAGTAGGTATGATCGTCCGGATTATACGTAACGTCTGTGCGGAGGTTGTTTGGGTCTTTGAAATCGAACTGATGGATGTCGTCAAAATCACTTTGACTTCGATCGCGAATGGGATACTTGAGTGAATCACTGCCGGTAGAATCTGGTGCTACCTGTGCAACGGCGGACGACGCCATCGCAATCATGCAACACACGACCAGCGGGATTAAGCCAATAACCTTTGAAAACCTGACACTAAAAATCAAAATGTTCCTTTTCCGTTTCGTAAAACCTCCGGCCTAAACCGGGACTAAAAAGTAACGTTAATCAATAGGCGTATTTGCTTAATAATCAGACAAATTTATAACAATTTGAGTGATTTCTTGATCAACTCTTCGGTACTGGAATCCTCATCGGAATCCGACCTGACTTTCGCAATGGCTTTTTCTGCAACCGATCGGCCAAACCCAAGAGCCATTAATGCCTCGAGTGCCTCGTTTGCTTTTCCCATTCCGCCTGATGCCAACAGTGCTGAATCGTCGCCCAACTTTCCCATCTTGTCCTGCAGCTCTAAAATCAATCGTTGTGCGGCTTTCGGGCCGATGCCCTTTATCGACTTCAGTAACGCAACGTTCCCGTTCAATATTGCTCCAACAAGCTCTTTCTGATTTAATGATGAAAGAATGACCCGTGCGGTTGCAGGACCCACTCCAGACACCCCAATCAAGTTGCGGAATATTTCCCGCTCCGTTGCGTTGGCAAATCCAAAAAGGGTGTGGCTATCTTCCTTAACCGAAAGATGTGTAAGCACACGGAGGTTGGCCTTCCCTTGAAATTGCTCATAACTGTACAGGGAGATGTGCATGAGGTAGCCCATTCCATTACAGTTCACAACTACGTGAGTTGGCGATAGTTCCGCGACCTGACCCTCGACGAATTCAATCATTGCGGGAATTTAATGAGAAAAATGAGAAGGATGCCTTGCGGTTATCAACGCGCAGATTCCTGTTGCTTTTTGTGGAGAATCGTAGAATCGGCGTAGCCAAACTCCGGGTCAATTAATTGGTTCAGTCCCAACTCGGCTATAGCCACCCGAATTAACGCCAGATGATGAACCGTGTGCTCGATGTTGTAGACAATTTCCCGGAGATAATTGGTTGTCAAGGAATAAGAACTTGTTTCACCATCAATGAAGGATTGGGTGAGAACGATGTCTTTATTTTCCCGATTCAACTCCCGGGCAATTCGATCGATTCGGGCTAAAGCCGATGTCCGAACCGTTTGAAGTTCCATGTCCCGATTTCGGTTTTCATAGCAAACCGTTCCGGATGTATAGCCAATCAACAGCTCATCAAACATTTCCAGAACATGGCGGGTATGCTCCCCAATGGTGGATCCGTTCAGGTGCTCAACCGCCGTCCCATATTGCTGGTCTGTTAACCGCTTCAACAACACGCTGAGCTGATCCAGCATCTTCCTCGCCTTGAGCGCGATACCTTCATTATTCATCTGTCCCAAAGTTATACTTTTTCACGCATTACCTACGGCCTCTAAAATGCGCTTTTTTACGGCCTCAACCCGATCGGGATTGGGTTCCCTATCACGCATCAATTTCAGCGCATCGTCTATCCATTTTTGTTGCTGACCATATCGAAGACATACGATGCAAATGCGTGAATGGATCTTCAGCCGGATGCCATCGGTAACCGACAAACCAACCGTATGTCGTTTATCAATCAATTCAGCGGCATGGGCGCAGGATATCAACCAATAGTTTATCGCTTTCATTACGCTACATTAAACCAGTTCATCTCCAAACACGTTCGAAGTTGCTTTCTGGCACGCTCCAAAATTTTCCAATAATTTGCCTTGGACAAACCCAAATCCTCCGGATCCATAGCCGATTCCAGGTATTTGATTTTCACCGCAGCGTTCCAATGTTCCGGCAGGTTTTCCAAACATTCATAGAATACGGCCCTGAACTGCGTGTTGTCCAACACATTCATGTCACCCCAATCAGCCGGCATAGCCGTTTCCTTCCATGTCCCATCCGCATTGAACATCGTTTCTGTGGTATCCAGTGATGTTTCATTTCGCCGATACGCACTGCGATAATGATCCATGATTTTATTCTTTAGGATCGACATCAACCAGGTCTTAGGTGAGCTGTCTCCCTTGAACGTATCAAATGACTTCAAGGCTGCCATAAACGTGGTTTGCACCACATCTTCGGCCAGTGATTCATCGGGCATTCGCCTAAGGGCATAGGCATACATGTCGGCACTGTATTGTTCCACCCACTCCGTAAAAGTGGATTGCTTAGACGAGGTTCCTGGATCAGCCATCGGGATCAAAAATATCGAATTCCAAATTTGGTTGGAATAAACGCAATGAGTGATGGGTACATGTAGGGCAGCCATATCTGCTGGTACAGACGGCGTATCGACATAAACCTGACAATTGGATTTAATTCAACGGCAACAACCTACCCTCACCTTTCTGAACATTCACCTCCTTGAGACCGGAGGGTTCGCCTACATAAAAGATATTTCCCTTGTTGTAGATCTTGACGAAGAGGAGTCGGCGTGCCTGTACATAGCAATTTAGCGGTGTGTGTGTATCCATCAACACTTCTTCACACACAAAATCCCGCGCGTCCACATCGGTGATTTCCTCGATCGATGACTTGAAAATATTGCACTTCCCTTTTAAGGTCAATCCACCGGAATTGATGGATTGGATGTACAGTTCTTTGGAGACATCCAGGGTAAGACTCATGTCTTCCAACGCCGAATGATCTATGTGTAAGGTACTGAAATGAAGTGTGTCCTGATTGGTAACGGATGTGGCGCCATACACGAATAGTTCTTCCAGATCACGGATAAAGATTTTCAATTTAATCTCCCGTTTGTACGTTCTCATGAAGTTGCAAACGTTACAATTCTCTACGCTTAGCACCCCATTTTCCACCTTGGCAACAATACCCTCCACCACGTTCTTACCTGCCGTTATCTGAAATCGGGGTTCTCCAATGGTGTCCTGGATCAGAGTCACCTTGAATTTCTCTCCAATGTTGATTTTATTGAATGGTTTGACGGGACGTTCAATGGTGATATCGTCCCCCGTTGACGAAAAGCAATCATCCAACTGTTCTTTCCGGCATCCGGAAATCAACGTGAAGCACAGCGCTATATATAGGATCTTCCTCATTTTCTGATGCGATATCCAATTCCCCAACTCATGTGATCCGCAATTCCAAAGTGTGTTTTGAGATTCATGGTAGCATACCAATTTTGGTGGAAGTGGTAATCAAATCCTAAACGTTGGTAGGTGAAAAATTTATTCTTACTGGGCTTATACGCATAGAATCCGATATCGGTCTTAAAATGGATACGGGCAATGAGCCATTGAAATCCGCCAAAAACACCCACCTCCGTCATTTCCCAGGGTTTTAAACCAGTGAGTGGTTCACCCGGATAATCGAGGTAGTGGTGCGTCTTGTCCAGAAAGACATCGCCACCCAATCGCCAATCGGTCACCACACCGCGTTTGAATTGCCGAACAGCATTGAAATTAAAAATGTTAAAGCCATGTGGCTTGGTAAGCGTTCGCTCCTTGAAGGCGTACGCCGCTGAGAATTGCCACTTTACCGGCTCCAATGGTGCCAGCGATGGAACTTGCTCCTTCTCGGGAACAGTTGAAATCCCGATGTGTAAAGAGGGCATATTTACCCCTAGATTGGGAACGCGAAAACTTCCATTGCTAAAATGGGTAATGCCAATGCCACCGTTCACAGCATACGCTTTTCCCACGTGTTCCAACAGGAAGAACAGTTGCATTGATCCGTTGATATGACTTCCAATAGCTTGATTGCGGCGGTTGGTATATGGATCAAATTTCTTCGTCAAATAGCCCAAGCCAGATCCGGCCTTGAACCTAAAATCCAACTTTCCTAGATGTCCGATCGTCGTGGTAAACGAAGGCAAAATGGCAAATGCCCGACCGGTGAGTTGATGCTGCCCTAAATCCATGTACATAAAACCCAGGGACACCTCCGGTCGCCGATAGGCATCGGCCCAAACAGAGTTAATTTTCTTCCGAATCAAGGACAGTTCAACCGCCCAGGTGTGCGCCTCCAGGTTTTGAGAATCATCCCGATGGGCCACTAAAAACCCCGGGTAGGTGTTCACCCCAACTGCACTAAAACCCGCCTTTTGCCCGTAACTGTTCTGCATCAGGAACATCGCAGACAAACCGATGAAAACCTTTCGTAACATGGAGGATCAAAAAAAGCGAAAATTCAAACGCCATCCTCATTTCGGAGCAATTGTTGTTTACCTGATGGCCTATTCTGACATTCATGCAGTATTTGAATATGTATTTTTGTTCCATGCGAAAACTAACCGGGTTATTTCTGATGGCAATCGTCATTCTCTCTTCCGGTTGTTTTGAAATCCTTGAAGAAATTAAACAGAATTCCGACGGCTCCGGGCACTTTAGCTATCTGGTAAACATGAGCCAAAGCCGGGATAAGATCAACGCCATTTTAAAGCTGGATTCTGCCGGTGGACTCCGCATTCCAAAACAAACCGATATCGATCAGCGAATTAACATTGGCAAGCAAGCGGTGGCAGGGGTAAACGGCATCACCAATGTTCAAGTCAAATCCGATTACGATCAGTACATCTTTTCCATTTCGTTTGACTTTGACAGTTTGGAAACGATGAATCGGGCAGCCGCTGTTTTACATGAAGAACTGAGTCCGTATGGCACCACCTACTTTGATCTGTTCACCACTACTTCAACCGGATTTACCCGCCATGCTGATGCCCATACCACCGCCTTTCTAGCCAATTTGAAACGCAAGAATCCGGCGATGCTGAAATCGGCTAAATACACCACGGTATATCGTTTTGACCGCATGGTTTCCACGGAAGACAATCACGCACGAGTGGCCGGTAATCAACGCGCCATCATGTATCAGAAATCTGTGTCGGAGATCGCCCAAAACACCACCTTATTAGAACAACACATCCACTACAAGTAAACCATATGAAATTTTTGAATCTGCGAACGTTCTTCGTCGCCGTACTCCTGTTGACCTTTTCCATTTCATCGGCACAATCGCTGAAACAGTATATCCCGGCTACCAGT
This sequence comes from Flavobacteriales bacterium, assembly GCA_020635355.1. Classification (GTDB taxonomy): domain Bacteria; phylum Bacteroidota; class Bacteroidia; order NS11-12g; family UBA9320; genus WGNA01. The sequence continues at coordinate 106,911 of JACJZW010000004.1, read as the reverse complement.
AATGTGGTCATTGGGATCAATTGGAAATCACTGGAATCCAAAATCTCCTTTGCCCAATTTAACGGGGAGCAAGTGGAAACCGAAGACAACCCGTTCATGTCGCTTTTTATCCGGGTTCTGGAAAATCCAACGGCCTTTGGAATCGATATGGATGAGCCGTCCTACTATTTCAATGAACTGGGTGATACGGTGAACAACAGGGTTATGTTGATTGGCCTATCGAACCGAAAAACCTTCATGGAAAAATCCTTGGAGATGCTAAAGATGAATGATCCGGAAGCTTCCTATCAACGCGTTGGCAACACCGATCAATACGCCTACGATAACCTTCTGTTGAGCTGCACCAATGATGTGGCCATCATGATGCTTGGAAAAAAGAAAAGCGTTTACAACACCATCCCCTATTCATCCGATCCTGAATTCAACTATTACCAGGAACGACGTACCATTTCCAATCAAATTGACAGCATGCGCTATTCGGGTAATGATCCTTACCTAACGGGAGAAATTGAGCTGGATATTGAATCGGATGATGACGAAGCTGTTGTGGAAGAAGCGGAAGCCGAAGAAGCAGAAGAAGTAGCCGCTGAGGAAATGGAAATTGAAGAGGAAGCCTATTATGATTCAGATGAAGTGATGGTGGAAGAAGCCATTGAATACGAAGAAGATGTTGAATATGACGGCGACTATTATGATGAAGACGAACATCCATTGATGCAGGCATTGGATGTCAAACGCGATAAACTTCGGGAGGAAGGTGCCCGAAATTTTGCCCGCCAGCACAACGAAGCCATTAAAAATCAACTCAAGCGCTACACCACGCTTAAACCAAAGGATACATACGCGAATCACGTTCGGTTCAATGCCGTGATGAACAATGAACACGACCTGTCGCTTTGGGTGAACCCGGAAGCCGTTAATTTCATGTTTTCAAAAGGCCTGTATCGTGAATTGGTAAGTTACCGCAACCGGGATAGCATTGGGAATCTGGGCGATGATACTAAGTTGAGGCAACTCATGGAGAACAATTTCACCTACGCCTATGGAGATTTTAATCAAGGCAAACTTGATCTGAAATTGGTTCAGGATCGAAATGAAATTCTTCAGGGATTTGATTACATCCACACCGAAAAGGTGAATCAAAACATGATCAAGTACCTTCCTCAGGAAACCTTTGGCTACATCGCCATGAATCTGAGCGTTGAGGATTATTTTGAGAGCTACCGAACCTTTATGATGGCCGTCATAGAGACGCTGCCCGTCAAGGAACAGGTAACCGCGGGATTTGAGATGATGGACATCTTCCTGAATAAGGACATTTTCTATAATACCCTGAAAGGCGATGGCGTTTTTGCCTTCACCGGACTCACCACAAACATCCGCGAACGCTATAAATACGTGTATGACGAAGAGACCTTCGAACGCGAATACAAGATGGTGAAAGACACCTCGCTGATGCCGGAAATTCTGTTCATGGCTACCATTCAGAAGGAAGAAAATGTTGACCGATTACTGTTGGCCTTCGAACACATGAAGTTGTTTACGCCGTTGGGTAACAACATCTATCAGGTGATGGAGGATCCCGGGAAAAAACCAACGCCTTTCTTCATTGCCAAACACAACGGGATGCTCTTCGTATCCAACAATGCTGATTTGCTGCAGAATAAGCTGACAACTGGTTTGGCTAAAGCCGATCAGATCAGCGGCAACGCACGTACCATGATTGAAACCTATGGCAATTGCCAGTACTGGGATTCTGAAAAATCGTTTGACGCCGTGCTCGAAGTGGGGAAAAATCAACGTCCAAAGGAAAAAGGCAAGATCCGTGTCTTGCAAAAACGATTGGCGTCTGGTACGGTTTATACCAAAGAAAACGGCTCCAAACTGGAAACCGATTTCACCTTGAATTTTTCGGATTCAAGCATCAATTCACTTACGGAGTTTGTGAATCTCCTGCATGAGTTCGAAATCATTCGGTAAACAACTTTTAGGTATTGTTCTCCTGCTGGGAATCCTATCCACGGTAGGTTATTTCTGGTTGCGACAGCACCGAAATTCGGCTCAGGAAATCATCTTTCATCATATCCCGGCGGATGCCATTCAACTGGTGTTGAATCTGTCTGCGCTGGACGATGTGTTGAAATCGGATAAGTTGCTGCGTGTTCACGACGATGACACCATCCAACACCTATCTGATTTTATCACTTCGCCGTTAAAAATGGGTATTGACGTGAGTGTAGCACCTGTTGGATTTATGGACCCAACCGATACCAGTTTCCACCTGGTCTTGCACCTGCTTCAACCGGATCGATTTATACACTGGATTGAAACCGGACCCGGATCGGTTCTTGCGCTTCAACACGACACCCTTGAATCCGTATCCCGATTTACCTTTAGCGGTTCCTCCACAGCCTTTTCAATCCAGGATCAACTCCTCCTCATCTCCATGGATCAGCGCGTGGAAGGCGTGCGGCGTTTCTTTGAACCGAAACCTACCAACAACCCGGTTAAACAGGTTGAATCCGGCGACCTGGTGACGGTGTATGTGCCCCGATCCATCTTTCATCTACCCGCCGACACCTTTCATCTCCGGGTGAACGATTCCATGTTCTTGTTCACGAATGACATCACGGATGAACCCTTAACGAACAACAATTTGGTGGTTGATTGGAACACCCATCATCCCGTGGGACATCACCTATCAGCCGTTTTGGGAGAACTGTGGAACATTAAATCAACTCATCATTCCTGGCTAGGTGGACATTGGCGTGCGGAGATTACCGGCGTTGAATCGTATACCGTGGATTACATCACCTACGGCTTTGACGATGATTTCAATCGGGTGGAGCAACGACAGCAAACTACGCATTTCAAACCCGACCTTAATTTAAACTACCTTCCTGATTCTCCCGAGCAATTTGAGCAATTGCTTGATCACCTCTCCTCCAATGAATTTCTGCAATCTCAATCACTCAAAATTGGGCCATACTCCTTCGACTTCATGTCCGACACAAATCGGTTTCAAGTAGGAACATCGAACATAAACACAACCTATACCTACTCTAATTTGGAATTAAATGTCAATTTTTTGGTGCTGAAGCAGTGGTTGGATGAATTGGAGTTACCAAAAATGACGTTGGATTCTTCCGGGATAAATCACCTGAAATACCTCCGGGTTCTCGCGGATGATACAACGCTTCGTGTTGATATTCAAAACGATGCTCAATCCCCCTATCATGTTTTGGGAATTATCCGGGAAGCAATACGCCTTTCCGGGCGTAGGCGATGAGTGCCAAAAGCCCATAAAACATAGGCTTTGGTGTGATTTTTGCTAAGTGTTCGGCGCGTGTAAAATCTGTGAATAAACCAAACAAAATGCTAGCTTTGCAGATTCTTTTTATAGCCCATCACCGTATTCATTTGTATGAGACAACTAAAGATCAGTAAACAATTTACGAATCGTGAGAACAAGTCACTGGACAAGTACCTCAACGAAATCAGCAAGGTATCCATGATTGACGCTCAGGAGGAAGTTGTGCTGGCACAACGAATCCGCGAAGGCGATCAAGCTGCGCTCGAGCGACTCGTAAATGCAAACCTCCGGTTTGTTGTTTCGGTATCTAAACAGTACCAAAATCAAGGTCTGACCTTGGGCGACCTCATTAATGAGGGTAACCTCGGTCTGATCAAGGCCGCTAAACGTTTCGATGAAACGCGCGGTTTTAAATTTATCTCATATGCTGTATGGTGGATTCGTCAGAGCATCCTCCAAGCCCTCGCAGACCAATCACGAATTGTGCGACTTCCTTTGAACAAGGTTGGATCTATTGGACGAATCAGCGCCACTGCTGCCAAACTGGAGCAGGAACATGAGCGCGAACCAACAGCGGAAGAGATTGCACAGGCCCTCGACATTCCCATTACGGAAGTTGAGAACGCCTTCAAAACCTCAGGGCGTCACTTGTCTATCGATGCACCACTTACAGAAGGAGAAGACAACACCCTTCTAGGTGTGTTGGACAACAACGACGAGCCCGATCCAGACAATCCATTGATCAACGAAAGTCTTCAAAAAGAGATCAACCGGGTAATTTCAACACTCTCCGAAAAAGAACGGGATGTTTTGAAATATTACTACGGGCTGGATGGTGGACCGGCACACACCCTGGAAGACATTTCAGAAAAAGTAGGACTTACCCGTGAACGCGTTCGACAAATCAAGGAGAAAGCACTACGCCGGTTGAGAAAGAGCTCCAAGAGCAAGATTCTCAAATCCTACCTCGGATAAGATTTTATCTGGTTTTACAGAAGGTCCAAGACCTTCTCCGGAGGGCGGCCAATCACCGCCCTTTTTTTATGGATAAAAATAGGACGTTGAATAAGCTCCGGGTGCTTCACCATTTCCCGAATCCAGTTGAAACGCGTTGGGTGGCGTTTTGAAAACTTCTTTTGGAAAACGTCTTCCGACTGACGCACCAAATCATACGGTCGGATTCCCAACAGGTCAATGAGTTCACGCAATTCATCTTCCGTTGGAACATCTTTTAAATACAAGCGTTCCTCATACTCCATGTTGTTGGCCTGAAGTAACGTTGCCGCATCCCGACTTTTAGAACATCGGGGATTATGGTATAAAACAGGTTTTGTCATTTAGGTTTTTTCCAGCACGAATTAAAATGGTCGTCCACCATACCCACGGCCTGCATAAAGGCGTAGCAGGTGGTACTGCCTACAAAGGAAAAACCATCCTTCTTCATTTGCTTGCTCATCCGATCACTTTCAGGCGTAGTAGCCACCACATCGGCCCAGGTTTCAATGGAATTAATCCGTTTAGGTGTTGGAGCAAACTGCCATAGGTAGTCGCTGAATGAACCCAGTTCTTTTTGAATCCTGAGATAGGTTTGGGCATTTTTAATGGCCGCTTTTATTTTTTGCCGGTTTCGGATAATACCGGCATCCGCCATCAACCGCGCTTCATCCGCCTCGGTGTATTGAGCTATTTTGTGTGCGTTGAACTGATCAAAAGCTCGACGGAAGTTTTCCCTTTTAGATAAGATGGTATGCCAACTTAAGCCTGCCTGAAAGGTCTCCAGAATGAGGTGTTCAAAGAGGTGTTGATCGTCCCGGGACTCGATGCCCCATTCCTCGTCATGATAGCGTCGGTAGAGATCATCTTTCTCACACCAACTGCATCGATTCAATCCCGACAATTACTTTCCTTTCTGATTGCTGTACTTCATCACAATGGCGTGATAGGTGGTATCCCCAGTAATTGGGTTCTTGAAGGCGTAGCTCATGGTGAGATTCAAATTGGTGCCGGAGAGCATATCAATGTTCAGCGTTCTGGGTTCACCAGTGGGATCCTGAGGAAAGCTGGAGAACTTCAATTTGGTCTCACTTTCTTCAAAATTCCATTTCCCGCCATCCGTTGTTTGTGGATCGCCGGAATCACACTTGGTTGGACCTTCGTCCATTACTACAGATGAGTCTGTTTTGCAAATCATGCGATTATCCTTATCGCATTCCAACACCTGGCCCCCGCCGGCATACGCCAGCAAATCCCAGTAACTGTTCACGGTAATGGTAGTTCCCGGCACCACTTCCACATCAATGGATGGGTTGATGGTTCCTTCGTCCAAACGCCATTCGGCATTGGTTAACAAGGATGTTTTGGTGGTTTCAGTACTTGGAACGGGTTGAGTATCATCTTCTTTACAAGACGACCATAAAAGAAGTGTTCCAAGGGAGAAAGCTAACAGATACTTCATATTGAGAAACTTTCACCGAAAATACACCAAATTGAGTTCGCGTAAAACCCACGTCCGGCCATTCGTGTTTGGCTTCAGTCAAAAAATCTAGGATGACTTATAATGCAGCCTGATCAGCACCTTCTGCAACTCTCTTCGCACGATGAGTTCGGCTAATTGATCGTAATATCGAGCGCCGTTGTCCAGCTGCCGAACCAGCTTCTCGGGAACATCCACCCGATACAAAACGCTGGGTAACCAGGATGATGAATGACCATCACGCTTCCTGATACATACTGAAACATCGTTAACAAAATCCACCAAATCCGGCATAACCGATCGGTCCGGAAGCTCCTCTTCCCCAACACTCAGATCCTTCCGTGTTTGTTGAATCACCAGTTCCCGAAGTTGCGGTTGAGCCACCAGCTCGTTCAACAACGGAAGCTGGCTCATTTATTTGGCTTGGTGAGATGAAATGACGGCGTCCATCGGAAGTAGAACTCCCCAATTACGTTATCGGTGGGTTGATTCAGATCGCGCATATATCCCGCCCGGAACAGAAATCGAAGGTCCGATCCCAAATCGCGTTCATAGAATAATCGGGCCATCACCATCTTGCGGTAGAATCGGGTGTAGAGCGCCGGATTCTTCGCCGATACGGATTGGAACAGGACGTCGCCCAACGGTGCCTGAAATTGATGAGCATCATAGTAATTCAGCATCATGCCCCAATTTTTTCGGTATGCGGCGATGGAGAGATACTGACCCAGTCCGTCGATGAAACTCACCGTATTGGTGGAGATGTCTTCGTAATACAGAAAATGTGCTTGCACATCGATGGAATCCAACGCCCCTTCCGGTTTGATGGTAAGTCGTCCGGCATAATCGAAGTTGAACTGACTTAAGGTGGGCATTCCGGATGTGTCAATCTCCCCACCTTGATGGTAGATCACCATTTGATACGGTGTACTGAATTGAATGTGTTCGCGCTTAATCCATTTGGGTTCTGCAACGGTGCCGATAAAAAATCGTTCCGGATCGGTTCCGTTTGGATAGGAAACCATCCGCCAATCGATCCAGGCATCCAAGGTAAATCGAGGTTTATTCCAAAGGAATTGAAATCCATTCTCGACGCGTTGTTCAATGACCCGTTCAAAATCGTAGAGCGGTTCCACGAGGTTGTGTTGCACACTTCCGTTCAGGGTTCCCAGACGAAATACCTTTTTACCGGTTCGATATTCCAGGGTTAAGGTGGGCTGATGGTGGTAAAATCCATCGGCACCAAAATCCTTTTGAAAAAAACCGCCACCGGTGACCCGAATATCATCGGCTACCTGATAGGACAACGTGGGCCATAACTGATAGCCAAACAGAGTTCGTCCCTCGTCTATGTGCGTCTTGTATTCCAGGTTGCGGAAGTAGAACAGATTATCGACCGAGACAGCTGCTTGTCCTGCTTTAAGCTGAGCCGATTTGTTAAAGAAATAGGAATTGTTCAGTTGCGCAGTCGCCTTTGAACCCATCAGCACAACGCCGATGCACAGGAGGATAACTAGATGTCGCATGTTCGGTGATGGCAAATATAGTCGGATGCGCATCAGTATGGCTCTTCGTACGTTGTGGAGGTCGGGTGATCTAAATTTTGATAACGGTTGTTCGTTCATCAACTATCTATTCTTCCACTCCCTAAATCAGATATTCTCCTACTTTTTCCTTGATGAAAAAGTAGGCAAAAAATCAAGTCGGAAAGATGCTGCCCACCCGCTCTTTCCGATTTCTTGAAAATCAGGCAAAAGAATGAACAAGCACTTTCGCCGATTTTCTACCAAATGGGAAATTCACTCCGGGCCTTCCCCGCCTTTCCGACAGCCCACCCGCGGGATCTCAAGTTGATTTCGATGATCAAAAATTCATAGCATTGTGGTTGATGCTGGAATTGGGGATATATTCGATTGTTGTGACGTCATTTAAAAAGTACTCAACCTTAATTATCATAATCGTATTCTTTCTATCTGGTTGTATCTCAGCAGATCACCAAGGAACACCATCGTTCGAGGAGAAAATAGAATATTATGAATCTGGGGTAATTCGATTGAAATGTGATGGATATATCGTTGAAGAGTTTGATACAAATGGGCAAATATTGGTTGAATATGGCAATCAGAGGTCTTATGACAATGATATAAATTATAAGGTCCTATACTGCTACACAGGTGACACATTGATTCAATCGCATACATTTTTCTTCAACGACACCACAGACTTTGTAATCAGAGACTCCAATGAATTCCGTAATGACTTTCATTATTTTAATGGCATCAAAACTTTTTTAAGGTTTTTCCCTGTCTATGTCTCGAGTGGTGCGTTCACTGGTGATCGTGTCTTAGGATTTTGGGGTCAAGAAGAAGATGAGAACTCAACTAATTTAGACCATGATATTTCAGATACAAATAATCTAGAAATAGCACGATTTCTCAATAAGCTTAATAAGCAAAAACAAACATCCTACACGCGGTAAAACCAGTACTGTGCGCTTGAAGGCTATATTTTGTAAACTACGGCTGTCTTCGTACCGAGTCCTTCCTGAAAAGTCCCACATTGTCCCTGCCGCTAACGTTGTATCACATTCAGTAAATCGCAATCCAAATCAACAAAGTGGTAGTCATTGGAATTTTAATAAATAGTGTTGTTCAAAGGATTCCATGGGAGCTTACCTCCTTCCGCTTCTTATCTTCAAGAAAACAGCTCGTTCAATCAAACACACCATCCAGATTCCAACCGGTTTGTGGTCATTGGTTATGGTCTAAGCCTTTACGCGCACTTCACTTGAATTGAAACTCAACCTTTATCGGGGCGCGGGCGGGCGAAAAATAGGTGGCGGATTGCGCGTTGAGGGCTGATTTTGGCGGCTATGGAGGCGACGGCCAGTGCGACAAGCCAAAATGCCGGGCATTCTATTTTTCAGGTTTTTGCACCACTTTTTCTAAAAAAGTGGTATCCGTTAATTACGCAACAAACACTGAAGTATCATGGTTGTATAGACTTCTCCTACTTTTTCCTTGATGAAAAAGTAGGCAAAAAATCAAGTCGGAAAGATGCTGCCCACCCGCTCTTTCCCATTTCTTGAAAATCAAGCGAAAGAATGAACAAGCACTTTCTCCGATTTTCTACCAAATGGGAAATTCACTCCGGGCCTTCCCCGCCTTTCCGACTGCCCACCCGCGGGATCTCAAGTTGATTTCGATGATCAAATGGACGAAGCAGTGCGGTGGATATAGGAAATGAGGATATATTCGATTGTCAAAGACCACAAAGTCAAATATGAGATTCTTCAAGAATATTCGTTTATCCAAAATATTAGGCAAAAAAAAGCTTGATTATGTTAAGTATGCCCTTGGAGAAATAATCCTGGTTACCATAGGGATATTACTTGCAGTATGGATAAATGACATAAATAACGAAAGGCTAAATTATAAAGCTGAAAAAGATTACTTAATGTCAATCAAAGCAGATTTGATTATAGACAAAGGTGAATTAAATACAATATATAGTTATCAGCAAAAAAGACTGGATAATGCGGAAAGGCTTTACAATATTCTTAACAATGACGCATTTAATTCAGACACAGCGGACCTTTTTTTTAGGGAATTACTTCTGAAAAGGAATCCAACTTTTTTCCCAGTTATTGGGGCGTTCAATCAGTCAATTATTAAATCTAACTCTACTAAAGTAAATCAAGCATTTTCTGAAATTGCCAAATTATATAAGGGATCCTATGAGAAACTTGTTTATAACGGTGAATTATTGGATGAAAGGAATCGTTTCCTTCAAGAAACTATGATCAGACCTATTCGAAATAATAGTATTAGTAAGTATAGTGACAATAAGCAGGAATATCTTGATGAGCTGTATAAATTTAAATGGAGATTGACATATTATGTTGATCTATTAAAAAATAATGGAGGTAAAATAGAAAAAGCTCTAGAAAAGATTGATTTCGCGATAGAAGAATAAAACCAGTTTCTAACTTTTCAAGTTTTTGCACCACTTTTTTACACTGACGCAGAAGCTTTAGCGTAGGAGCCTAAAAAAGTCGTAACCGTTAATTACGCAACAAACTATGATGTATCCCGGTTGTATGCACTTCTCCTACTTTTTCCTTGATGAAAAAGTAGGCAAAAAATCAAGTCGGAAAGATGCTGCCCACCCGCTCTTTCCCATTTCTTGAAAATCAAGCGAAAGAATGAACAAGCACTTTCTCCGATTTTCTACCAAATGGGAAATTCACTCCGGGCCTTCCCCGCCTTTCCGACAGCCCGCCCGCGGGATCTCAGGTTGATTTCGATGATCAAATGAACGTAGCAGTGTGGTTGATATGGGAAATGAGGATATATTCGATTGCTGGCGGGCATTACATTAAATAAAATGGGACATTGGGGACCAGGCATATTATCAAACGACACTGCATCGGATATCAAGTATACCTTCTATGACTTGTACGACAAAGGACTTGAACCGGTCGAAATCAGGCGACAAGTAGAAAAGGACTTCAAAGAAGGCGACAAACTTGAGGACAACTCCGACTTATGGCTGTCACTCGCGTACTTCCAATGGCAGATCGGACACCTTGACAAGGACGTTAAGGAGAAGGCTGAGACATTAATTGACCAAGACATTGACCTCAAACTTTGGGAAGATCTTGATGCCGACTTAGCAACACTCAAAAAGAGGAGTGCTGCCTTACAAAAACTGCGAACACAATTACAGACAGACAATCCCAAGCCAATACACAGAAAGAAAAAATCGACACCAAAGACAATCTTCAAAAAGGGAGAGTGCTACGCAGTCAAGCTAAGGAATGACAATTATACCGCAGTTGTCGTTCTTGAGGACAAAAAAGACGAGTTCGCACTGAATCTTATTGCCAATACGACAATTCACCAAAAGGAACTCCCGACTATTGAAGACATTGAGAACGCAGACCTATTATTACTTCCACCAGTGCAAGGACTTAATAACAAGAAACCATACAGAGAAGGGATTGCCGTTTATATGAATGTTCGTTTTCGTAAAATAATCAAAGACTTCATTAAAATCGGAGAGATTGAGATTGTTCGGACTTATGACGAAAACTATTTGCGATGGTCGAGTTATGCACCTTGGACAAACATTGCAGAGACAGCAAATATCTTTTTGGTTGACAAAAAGGAACGGCCTACAGAGACGAAAAAAATGAATGAATTGATAAACCAACGCCCTTTAACATCGGCTAAAAGCATGCGGGCAGACAGTGATAAAAACAACGACAGTGCAATAAAGAAACTTTGGTCACGGTTGACAGGCAAGGACTGATAAAGCCCGCCTGTTCATAATCATTGCCGTTGTAGCACATTTGAGAATGAAACCCAAATTAAGATATATAGAACTAAAAAGTGGATTTGGAGATAATGGACCGGCTTGGATTGGAATTGCGGAATTTTCTAAATCTGGAAAGACGGTGTATTTCAATGGAAAGGCATTAAAAACTGCAAGCGGAACAGGAATTTCAGGAAATTACCGAGATTTAGAAACCGGAGACGAATACTGGGTTTCTGGTGTTAAAAAAGACGGAACTGACCGACACTGGGCTGGTGGTGGAAAAATAATGATTGACCGAAATATTGTCGACCTTTATTTGAGTAAAGTAAATTTCAACAATTTAGACAAAAACCGATTTGTACTGACAGACATAAAGCCAACCGACAAACAAAAATTTGCAGAATTGGAAAACGAGAAAATAGATTAAAAAAACCTGCTACAAAAAAGTGTTTTGTTCATTGCTTCTGATTTTCATCGCGGAAATCCTCCACTGAACTATCGCCAAGTTTTATATGCTAAATTAGTAACCAGAGCAACGCAACTAACCATACACAAACCATCGTAACACATTTATATAAATCGAAATCCCAAATCAACAATGTGGTAGTCGTTGGAAGTTCAATAAACAATGTGGTAATTGGGAGGAGAAGACTTCTCCTACTTTTTCCTTGATGAAAAAGTAGGTAAAAAATCAAGTCGGAAAAATGCTGCCCACCCGCTCTTTCCCATTTCTTGAAATTCAGGCAAAAGAATGAACAAGCACTTTCGCCGATTTTCTACCAAATGGGAAATTCACTCCGGGCCTTCCCCGCCTTTCCGACAGCCCGCCCGCGGGATCCCAAGTTGATTTGGAACTCAATTGACTATTCATAGGCATTGCTTCCCGGAACATGAATTTTGAGAATCAAAAAACTACATCCAAAGAACGGATGGAGAGTGATAGATATAGGAAATGAGGATATATTCGACTGTTAGCATTTATTAAAATGAAGCGAAAACTTTTATTCATATTTCTAATCTGTATTACTTGTGTTGCCTATGGACAAAGTGAATCTTTTATTGACTCCTTAGAATTAGACAAAGACAATAATATTTTAGTTTTTAAGACTAATTGCACGGGATGCATAGTAATGAACAATCCCTGCGAAGAATATGTACAAAACGGAAATCCTTGGGATCAATATGTAATTTGGAAAAACTCTAAAGGATATCATATAAAAAAGTATAACAACTGTGGAACTTCAGATATTCTGACGATTAAAAGATGGAAAGGAAAGCCATTTGAAATTATTACCTCAAAGCCGACTGAAATAGACACTTTATCGTTAAAATATCCGCTCTCTTTTAACCGAAAAGACTCAACTTGGTTCGAAACAGGAATAAACCACTATAAATATTATCATTTTTCCTTTCCAACTGATTCAATACGAGAATTAGAAATTAAAGAATATGCATTTCGAGAACCAAAAGAAGATGATGATATATTGGCAACTATGGATTTAGAATTCAAAAAGAATCAAGACAGATATAACTTTAATAATTCGACAATAATCAAGGAGTTATTGGATTGCGTTATGCGAACTTTGAATAAAAAGGATGATAAATTGAAAATAACAAATGCTAACAATGGCTATAAGTAATTGCTTGTTTTCGCCCACTTCTGAAAATCCTCGCGGATTTTCAGTTTGGTGTGTACTTGCAAAATTAAGTGTTAAACAACGCAACTACTCATAGCCGAGCCGTTGGCAACTATAGAAAAAATGAACTTAGCAACCTTAATTAACGGAATTATACCTCTAGCAGGTGGAATTTGGGCACTTCTCATTGCCACTAATGTCATAACATTCCAAGGTAATCCTAAGATGAAAACCTGGGCTGATAGCAATAAAAAGCTCTTCTACATTTGTGGGCCGATATGTATAATTTTCGGAATCATCAAAATACTAGGTTTCTTGTAGATCTTCTTGTTAGCCTTTAACACTGTTCGGGACTGATGTCGGCTCAAGCACCCGTAGGATCTCAAGTTGATTTGGGACTCCATTGAACATTCTATAAAATGGTGTTGTACTTTCAACTACCTAAATACCCAAAAGTTGATAAAGAAATCCCCTCCTTGGGGCAAGGTATTCCGCCCACCCTTCCCCCATTCCCGATCCCCCATCCCACCAGTTGGAAATTCAAATACGCTTAATCAAAACGTCACAATCCGAATTCATCCTCGCCGATTCAAAATTTGGTATGTAAATTGATATTGTTTTTGCAAACGACCCGCGATGAAACAACTTATTCGACTTCTTGCCATACCCGTCCTGGTGATCGCAAACTCTGCCTTCACGCAACACGAGGAAGCCGTATTCAGTTATCGAAACCAAAACAACCGTGCCTTTACCTACGGAGAGAAGCTGAACTACCGCGTTCACTACGGTATTCTCAATGCCGCCACCATTTCTATGTGGGTGGACGACACGGCCATTGTGGTAAACGACCGACCAACCTTTCACATCACCGCAAAGGGGAAAACCAATAAGTCGTTTGATTGGATGTATACGGTTCGGGATCACTTTGAATCGTACGTAGACAGTGTAAGTATTGCCCCCTTAAAGTACTTTAAATCGGTTCGGGAGGACAACTACAAAGACATCGATCTGGTGTATTATGATCACGCCGAAAAGCAAATGCGCGGTAAGAAAAAGAACATGGAAATGCCGGAATATGTGCAGGATATTGTGAGCGGAACCTTTTACGCACGCACCATAGATTTCTCATCAGCCTACGAAGGCAAGACCTATCCACTTAACATTTATCTGGATCAAAAAATCTACAACCTCAAGTTCAAGTACCTCGGAAAAGAAACCATCAAATCCGATATCGGTAAGGTTCGATGTATCAAGCTTCGCCCCCAATTGGTGGTGGATCGGGTGTTCAAGGACGAGGACGATATGACCATTTGGGTGACCGATGACGCCAACCACGTTCCGGTTCGTATTCAAACCGACATTTGGGTAGGATCACTCAAAGTGGATCTGACTTCCTATAGTGGGTTGTTGAATCCGTTTAGTTCGAAGGTGAAATAGGGTAGTCGGAGACGTTCGCTGCGCTCAGTGCGGGTAGCCCGTGACGTTCGCTGCGCTCAGTCAGGGTGAACGGGTTGCAAAGAGCACAGTTTAAAAAGCTAAGGGCTAAGAGCTAAAAGCTAATTTAGCAGTTAGCCCATGACGCTCGTCACACTCGGTCAGGGTAAACGGGTAGCGCGCCCAATCTCCAATCCTGAATTCCGAATCCTGCCTCCACTGCGTTTACGCTGTCGCAAAAGCTTTAGCGCAGGCGACCGGCAGGCAAGCCCGAATCTTGAATTTAAACGCAGAGCCGTTCCCCTGCTCAAAGAATATTTCGAACTACTTTTAGCATCAGGAAGAACGACTTTCAGTCATCAAATTTGACCTAGCGGGAACTGCGCAAAGATCCCCTCCGGGGATACGCAGACTCCCTTGCGGGAGTTCGCAGAGCTACTCAACATCTTGGTGAATAGGACGAAGCTTCCACTTTAAATCCGTGTTGAAAAAGCCTTAGATTTTCGTTCTTAGATATTAGATTAAATTCCGAATTTAAACGCAGAGCCGTTCCCCGGCTCAAAGAATGTTTCGAACTACTTTTGGCATCAGGAAGAAGGTCTTTCAATCATCAAATTTGACCTAGCGGGAACTGCGCAAAGATCCCCTCCGGGGATACGCAGACTCCCTTGCGGGAGTTCGCAGAGCCACTCAACATCTTGGTGAACAGGACGATACTTCTAGTTCAAATCCGTGTTGAAAAAGCCTTAGTTCTTCGTTCTTAGATATTAGATCAAATTCCGAATCCGTAATCCGTCCTCCGTATTCCGTCCTCACGAATCATTCGTCCCAGCGCTTTCGCTTAGTCTCCGTTTGAATGGATTCTCCCTTGATCTCTTTTTTAACGTCCCGGAAAAACCGTTTCCCTTCGTTCTTCACCTCTTTGGCAACTACCTTGGTAGCCGACTGCGCATCGTACTTAATTTTTAGATCATCCGGTGTCCCGTATAAGTGGATGTAGGCACTCAATGAGCCGCCGTCTTCCTCTTTCAGTTGTTGTTCATTCTTGCGCTTCACCCACCCCGATTTACCGGCGAGCAGTTCCGTTACCTTGATCCGCATGCGGTAATCCATATAGTTTTCAAAGGAATGGCTTCCGCCAATACTGAGGTTCATCGCGGAGTTCCGAATCTCCATATCCGGGATGTACATCGTCCCATTGCGAATGTCCAGAGAGTTCTCCAACCGTTCAAATTCCACTTGCATCAAATCTTCCAACTTAACGAAGCTGGACAGCGACTCCAGAGGTTTGTAGTCTGTGAGTCGGCCGTTGGTGATGGACATATCGGCAATGCATCGAATGCTATCCGATATTGCATTGAACCCATGATCGAAATACATCTGCAGATCGAAATCAGAGGTGAGTGATCCGCTCAGATTTTCAGCCGTAAATTCTTCCTGATCAAAGTTTTTAAACTCCGTCATGAGGGTGCGTATGGAAACATCCCGAACCTTTGCCAGTGCGTTGAGGGTATAACCGGTAGATACCGGTGCGATGACCATCGACAAATCCGTTGACCCTTCCCAGGCATTGAATCGTGCATCACGCAACACCATGCGTCTGCCATTCCATATGAAATCACCCATCAACTTCTCGGTCTTCAAATTGCCCCATTTAAAAGCATCGGTGGTTACCTTCAAATCGAGGTCCATGCCGATATCCAAATCCACTTCGTCTGATGTCTCAGTGGGTTCAGAACTGGAGGTGGAGGCAATGAGTTGATCCAGATCGATGCCGGCACTGATGATCTTGCCGTGTACCTTCAACCGGTTCTTCTTCATCATAAAGGATTGCCAGTTGTTGATCTTGCCCTCAAAGGAGGTTTGCTTACCAAAAATTTGACCCTTCGCACTCAGGTTCTGAATATCGTCATTGTAGATTCTGCCGTTGGCAAACAGGTGATCAATCCCGGCTTGTTGCGAACCGGTATAAACGAGATCCTTGATTTCGATATCGCCCTTAACCCGGGCATCTTCCAGTTTTGGTTCACCTTGTTCATCACATGGAAGCGATCCCTGAATATTGAGTAAGGTGGTTCCAAAGAGCTTGATTTGGGATTCTTCTTCGGCTAGTAATCCTTCAAAATCATGTAGATTGATCACGCCTTTGCACTCGTACTTGTAATTGGGTTTATCCAAATCGGCCACATCGAGTAAACCTGAAAGTTTGGTGGTGGCTGTTCTGAATTCCTTGAGGCTCACCTGTAGTGACATGGCCTCATTTTTCCCGGCATTCTGGATGTTTCCGGTCATTTGAACACTGCGGATATCCAAATTCCTTTCGGGCCAAAAAATGCCCACATCATTCAGTTTGAACAGCAGCTTGAATTGGGGTCGGTCCGACTCCGACACGCGTCCGTTCAACACTCCTGAAAGAGCAATCTTACCATTGCTTTGAATGTCCCGGTACGGATATCGAACATCGTTGGGCAGCAGAGACAACAGCGACTGCAGATCCATATTCCTGCCCTCAAACGTAAGGTCAAAATCGGGGGTATCTTCTACCATGAGCACATCGCCCTGTACATCCAGTTCCAGGGCATCGAGTTTGAGATTACCGCGCTCGATGTGGTAGGAATTGATGGTTCGATCCACCTCCATTTTCAGATCGATGTTGGCGTGTTTGCCGGTAATGTAGCTCTGTGACTCGTATGCCAGATGGTCGAACAGGCAGGTACCCTTGACCTTCAGATCAAATTTCTCCTCACTAAATTTACCGGAGAAGGTGAGCTCATCGGTAAAGAAGTTGGTGCTTTGACCGTTGGATTGATCAAAGTAGATGCACCTAAAATTGACCAATTCTACCTTTCGAAGATTGAGGTTGAACGTCTCGTTATCGGTGGATTCCGGATTGGGTTTGAATACTTCAAAGTTGCCGCCCCCAAGGCTGTCCATAAAGATGCGGACGGTTCCGTTTCGCAATTGGATACGGTCCAGCACATTTTCGCCTTTCAGCAATTTCAGTGGGTTAAACTCGGCCACCAACTCGCCGGCTTTCAGCATGGGTTTACCAAAATGGGGTTGGGATTCACTGATTTCGATGTTCCAGGCTTTCAGCCCGATGTGGGGAAACGATGAAAAACCGTTGAGATGAATGGAGTGAACATCAATACGGACCTGGAGTTGATCATTGAGTTCTTCAACTACGTAGTGCTTCACCCATTTGGATCCAAGGATATAGGTGCACAGAATCACCGGGGTGACGATGAGCAGGATCCAAAAACATTTTGAGCAAAATCGTTTCACAAGCGCGCTTTTGACGGGCAAGAACAAAGTTCATAAAGCCAGGTGGGGACACCCAATTAACGCATAAACAGTGCGTTTAGGTGTGTATGAAATTCTCGTCATCCCAAAGGCTGAAAAAATTTCATCTGAAAAAAAGATTTCCGATGTTTTGAATTTATCCGAAATGCTATATTTGCAGCCCTTAATCGGGCGCTTAGCTCAGTTGGTTTAGAGCATCTGCCTTACAAGCAGAGGGTCGGGGGTTCGAATCCCTCAGCGCCCACTTCCAAAAGCCTTGTCACATGTGACAGGGCTTTTTTTATGGACAGCTGCCAAGCTCGCTTGAGCGTGAAGGCGAAAAAAGCCCTGCAAGGGCGTAGCCCGCCAGGCGTTGGAAGTGGTGGCCCAACCAATAAGGATCGCGAAGTGAACGAAGCGCCGTGGAGTGAGCGAGCAATCCTGTTGGGAGAGTGAGAGTGAAAGCCAGAGTGAATGTTTAAGAGATTGTCATTATCAAAAAAAACACTGTCTGCTCAGCTAGGAATACCCCATCGATCAAGAATTTCCAGCAAGTCGTTGGAGGTGTTTATTCCCATCTGGAACACAGACGAGGCAATCTCTCACCGCCCGTAATGACGACTTTGTTCAAAGGTTCAGAGGTTCAAAGGGTTTTTAGCGTCAATGCTCTTTTAACGCAGAGGCGCAGAGTATTCGCAGAGAAGTCAGATTCCCACTTAGCTCTTAGATTTTAGAACTTATCGTAGTGGTATTATTGGTTTCAACGAAGCTGGGTTTGCAGTCTCTATCAATTGCTGAACCTCTTGCACAATGGTCTCTTGCCATTGATTCATGCTTCGATTGGGTTCAATCCGAATGATGCTGCAACTTCGGGAGGTAGGTATTCCTTCGGGATCCATATAGAATCCGGAAATGGTTCCTTGATTGCCGGGATAAACAAGGACAACTTGTTTGGCGTGGAAATACTCCTGATAAACAAACATCTGCCTTAAATCTTCCGGCGATGGGTTTTTATCCTGTAAGTTCTTCCATTTAGTATCCAAAACGATGCATTGGTTTTCATTTTTCAGGATGATATCCGGCTTCATAGATGATACTTTTCCTCCATACCTTTTCCAAAATGTCTTACCTGTTTGCGCGGTTACCTTCCAATTCGTAAGGTTTCTTCTGAGGGTTTTAAAAATGAACTCCTCCCAAAGGACATTCATGTCAAACATCAAAGCCAGCACATGGTTCTTGCCTTGAGACACATCGGGGTGATATCTCAAATGCAGCAATTCTGCAATGTGAAGTGCCTTTTTATATCCTTCCGTTTTTCGGTTCAGCTTAACTCGGGAGAAAATGGCGCTGTTAATTTTCAACTTCCCGACTTCCGGAAAATTGAGGAGGATGTTTTGCAGTCGACTCTGAAGCTGACCGTGATTGGTTAGTGTGCCAATCAAAAGGATGGTTTCATGAAGAATCTGATGCAAGAGATGATTTTGATCATAGGTGGTGTGATGAACAAAAAATCGATCCTTTCGAACCAGATTTTGAGTTACATGCTTTGAAAAGTGCAGTGCTCCTTTCAGGGATTTTTGATTCGAGTGAATTTGATGATACTTTTTCACCAACCCGGCGTGTAACAGATATTCCACCTCCTGTATGAACAGTTCAAAATACAGGTCCAGGATGGCGTTTGGCTTGAGCTTCAGGTGACCTGATCCCGATTGACGTACATCAAAGGATCCAACATAACCCAGCATCCGAACCAAAAGATCCCGCCAATACAGATTGTCCTGGGCTTGATTGCGTACATCTACTTTTGGCAACACCTCAATTAGGGTTGAGCCAATCTGAATAACCCCTACAAAGGAAGAAAATCGAACGCCACGATGGATGAGATCAAAATACGGAACACCACTTGAACCGAAGTAACCTTCAAGTGATTTGCGGACCTCTTCCGTAAATACATAATCACCGCACCGATCTCCAACCCGTATGCGCTGATATTCAAAAACGGTCAAGACCTTTTTAAGCACTAGTTAACGATTAGTCTGACAGCTTCCTGAAAAGAATCTGCGGTGTGTTTGATCAGTCTGTAAACCTCTCGCTCCGCGAGATCCTCCACACCTTCGTAGTTAAATTTGGCAAACACCGAAGAAGAATTGTTGTTGTATACCAACTCCACAAAACCTCCGCCTAGTACCAAGCCAATTTTTCCGTAATCGCCATAGAAATATTCCTGCAGAAGAGGAATGATTTCATTTTCAAATGCAAATTGGAGATCGCTCCAGCTGGCCACTTTTAAGAAATAACTATGACCAATGAGATGATCGCGATCCATTAAAATCTCGATTCGTTGATTGATGGTTTCCAGCAATTCACACAAATCCAGGTCATCCAACAACCCGTCTTCAAGTGTACCAACGTTCCGGATCAACTCTGGGTTTGGTTGGATTTCCTCAAAGGAAAATCGTCGTCTAAGGGCCGTGTCCAATGCCTCGATGGAACGGTCGGCGGTGTTCATGGTGCCATATATATCCAGATTACCGGGAACAGAAAAATCTTCTTTTGAGTAGGGTAACACCAGCGACATGGCATTCCGTTGCCCTTCCCGTTTATCCTCTTCAATAAGGGTAATTAACTCTCCAAATATGGCTGCCACGTTTCCGCGGTTGATCTCATCAATAAAAATGGCATACCGATTATCTGGATCATTGCGGGCTTCAATGCAGATTTCTTTAAAGATACCATCACGTATTTCGTATCGAATTTCTCCGTCGCCTTGCTCCAAATCCATTACCGGTTTTATGCCTTCAATGAAGTCTTCATACGTAAAAGACTGATGGAATGTGGTGAATTTGTAGCGCTTAATGACCTTATCTGGATTGGGGTTAAAGGATTCAATTTGTTCAATCCAATCAATTAACTCGGGAACTTCATCTTCAACCACCTCAGAGAGAATTCTCCAGGTTGACGATTCATCCTTATCAAAGATGTGGGGCTGTCGTTTAATCTGAACCTTTACAAATTCGCTGTCCAGTGGTGTTCTCTCCTGAAGGTGGCCCCAAATATTCGCTCGCAAATTTTTAACCTGACTAAAACTGGATTTAATCTTTATCCATGGATGCTCAACAATATCCTGAACCTTGGCTTTCTTCAGTTCATACAAAACCATCCCAATCACCTGCCACCATTTCAAATCCTTGAGAATATTCTCGGTGAATTTCTCCTTGGTAATGGTAGTCTCCTTTGCCGTGTACAGATTGACCAATGAATGGTTGATGGTATGGGTTTTACCGGTTCCAGGAGGTCCGTAATAAATTCTATTCACTGGTTTCATTGGATGGGTATAGGTTTCTTCTGGTTCTTCACCACTTGTGGCTTTTAGCCGTTCGTAATCTTCTGGTGTAGCTTCAAAATAGGGTTTTAGACCCGCAGGGTTAAGTGCTAATGTTGCGATTTCTTCAACATGATGCTTGTGATAACTGGATCTCAAACCCAAAGGCGCATATTCCACACAGGCTTTGAGCCAGAGATCCGTGAGCGTGGACTCCATATTTAGAAAGTCGTTGTATTCCATGGAAATCCATTTACATCTCGGATCTCCCGCAAATTCTGTTTCGCGGTTAAGGACTCCGGAAATCCCCAATTTGTTGAAGTCATCCTCACGTATCATGAATCCGACGGTTCCACTGTCCTTGAGCATTGCCACCAACCGAAAGTTGATGGTAATTGAGATCTGTTTGGAACTATCGTTTCTTGGATTGAAACACAATCTGCGATCATTTGTATCCAGTTCGATTGCATTCAGAAGTTTTTCAATCAGCCCAAAGAAATGCCTAACACGTTCTTCGTTGTTATTCCCAAGAACTCTTGCCAGAATCCTGTAATTCAGGTTCTTAGTTGTAGAAGGATTTAATTGGCTCCGCTCATTTGCATCCAACGCCTGGTAAAGGATATCCTGAGAAAGTAATAGTCGCTCCGGGTCTTTAAACTCTTTGTCCGCTGTATAGCGATCAACCAATTCAAGTAATTCTCTGTCTTTCAATACATATTCATCCCTGAATTGCTTTAATATCTTCAGGTAGTGAACAAACTTCTGTCCGGCTTTTACCATTTGAATCCCAAGCACCTCGCACAGTTTCTTGTAATAGGAGTTCTTGTAAAAAGTGTATTTATCCGGATTCTTGAACGTGAGAATTACTGAAGCTGCTCGTTCGTCATGGTAAGATTGGATTTTAGGATCATCTTCCGCCGTCAAGGCATTGCACTCTTCAATAAACCGGTCAATTCTCAATTGCAGGTCTTCATCTTCGTTTATCAACCGCTGAAGAATCTGTTTATAGCGATCTTGATCAAATGCCGCCAACCTCTGCATCATCCCGGATGACAATCTATACATCAGATTATGATAATTGATGGATTTGATTTCCGCGGCTAAATCCTCAGCGTCGAGATCTGGTCTTCCTCGGTAATTGCTCAGCAGATCCCATTTGTAGATTTCGGCTTCGAGCTGATCTTTTTGTATGATGGTTTTGTATCGCTCAAGAATGTTGTTCATGGTGAAGTGGGGGTGGTTGCTTGAGCCGCAAGTTAAGGATGCATGCTAATATCTGCCATGAACCTTTGGTTTAAAATTTTGTCCATTTGGATTATTCCTCCACCAGTAGTTTGCATCCTTGTTGAAGTGAAAGCTAAAGTGAATTTGCTTTTTTAAGCAGAAGAGAGTCGTGAATGCCGCATTAGGTTTGTTTACAAATACTCTAACCGGGATATGGATGAAGAATTCTTCACTAACAGGGGAACGGACATTCCAATTTTAATTGCGCACCGAACTATTTTCACGTAAAGAAGATTTGTCTTTTAATAATTCTCACCATCTTACGTCACGGAAGAGGCTGGCACTTGACATTTAGTAACTGAAACAACCTGGGATAACCTTTATGGAAAGTTATCGATTTCTTGCCAGCCTGCTGAAATATTATATATTTGATTGTCTTTTTGATAAAGGCATCAACGTAATCCTGATGTTAATTGCTTAGATATATTCAACAGCTATCTTAGGTAAAAACCAAATATGAGCTCACTAAAACTGACCTTATTATCCATTCTTGGTGTTGTCTTACTTCAGTGCAATCAAGGCTCCCCAGATCTAGAGGTGAGGCGATACACATTAACGATCTTGAATTATGCGGATACATCAGATTCCAACTCCTCCAATCTTGAACGACTAAGAGATCTGTGTGCCCCCATTCAGGTTTCGGGCAAAAACGTATATCTAATCCCGGGAATAGTCAAAATACGCACAATAGAGAATCCAGATGCTCTGTTCGAGTTTGAACCTTATAAGGAACTAAAGAACGATATTACCAATCTGGAAATGTTAGAATTTATCGTAAAGCGATATTTTAAAAAACACAAAGAAATTAAATTCCCGGTAGCGCCTAAACCACCTGTTAAGGAAGAGTTTTTGAGGTTGATTAGTGAAATCAACTCAAGTGATATTGCGGTTATTTTTGATCCGGAAGACCATACATACGGGATTGAACTACCGGTATTTCATAATGTGAAGGACATTAACAACGCTATGGGCGTTCAAATGCAAAAGGATGTGCTAAGTTCAGCAATCGTGTGTATCACTCCTCAATTTTTAACGATTCAACCCAAAGAACGTCATCTTGAGCCACCCGACATTGTTGAACAAGAAAATCAGGAAATGGCTTCATCACCACCGTCTCTACCAGCCATGGAACCAAAAACAACAATTCCTCAACATGCCCCCCCCCCTGAAACAAATGTGCAAGCCAAATCGCCAAACATTGGTGAATCAGGTTCCGAACGGCACGTCAAGGAATTGAAAATTGACTTGGGCAGAACATCCATTTCATGGACCAACAACGGTGAAGGATTTCAATATGATGTTGAAATAAGTAATGTTCTGGGTGCCCGATATCGAAAGAACTTTTCCAGGATTAACAGAATCACTGTGGCGGAACTTGGTATTCATGACAGCAGAATGTATGTTATCACTGTAACGGAAACCCATGGTGATGATCTCACGGTATCCCAGGCACGTTTTAACTTGATTGAAAACGGAACCCAGATAGACCCTAGATGTTCCAATAAATCCAACTGACAAATTGTACAATGTGAAATATTTAGTTTTTATCTGTTTGATGAGCATTGCTTTCATCTGCAATTCCCAGAATGTGTACATACTTGGCAATGCTACGCCAGAAGATGCCGATAAGATAGTGTCCATCGTAAGACAAATGCATCTTAAACTGTCAATAAAGGAATGTAGTGTGTTTTACAATGTTGCCTCATCATCAACAATTAGAATTGAAACCAAAAAGAATTTCGATGAGGGGTACTTAAGGGCACAAATGAAGTCTTTGTTTGAACATTCAGCACGCCAGGTATCCCCTTCAAGCCAACGACGGCAGCAGTACAGTGCTCAGATTAAAGATGCTGGTAATACGAATAAGTTGCATGAAATAACTGGAAATTACGGCAATGCCCGCGTTGAGCAGATTGCATCTGTTTTGATGGATTCATTGCACTTTCAACGGGTTAAGCCCAAATCTGTTTCCATTCTAATTGTTTTTTATACCCCCAAACCAACGGTTTCCATTATCACACCTGCGGATGGTGACTCTTTGACAACCACCTCGGTAGTTGTTAGCGGGATGGTAAGTGATCCTTTGTGTGAGGTAAATGTGAGACTTGATGGTGGCACTTTTAAAAGAGCAACAGTGAAAGAGTTTGGTGGCAACGGCAAATGGACATTGACGTTGGATGTGGAAGACAAATCCGCATACCATACACTTGAAGCGATAGCCATTAGTGATGTTCAATCCGAACTGGTGAAAAGCACCTTTAAGTATTACAAAAAACTCCAACCCCCGAAACCGAAACCTGTAGACAGCCTACGTGACAAGGAGAAGGTATCACTCATGTTAAGTCACATTTTTCCTCACAATAACGAGGTAGTGCAGAAATGTTATAACAATGCTTTTTATCATTATGTATTTAAATTCTCTGTTTTTGATCCAAGCATAGATATACGAAAGATTCGTCTGTTAATTCTAAATGATAAGAATACGATTCTGTTTGACCGGTCTATTGAGGAAATGTTGATCAGAGATCCGGACTGTATGCGAACACTATCCATTAGTTCGAACCGCAACGACTATTGTATTTTTGTTTTGTTTGCAGATATAGAGGGATTTGAAAGTCCATGCGATATAAGAGATGATCTAATTTATAAGTACCATTACAAGTATCTGGAAAATTATCTTCCCACTGATAATTACATCGTAAACTTCCCTTCATTTGATACTGATACGAGCAAAGAACACCCATGTGACTGCAACTAAACTTCTGATTTTTTCCTTCTTCACATTAGCTGTCAAGATATGTGATGCTCAAATCATCAGAGATTATGATCTGAGTCCGGTAGAAAGTGTTGTTATACCGGATGCAAACGATGAGAAAATTCATCTATTTGTGTTTCTGAAAAAAGGTCATGCCGAGGCTGAGTCCTTAAAACAACTGATGAATGCGTTAAGATTTCAAATGGATCAGGATAATATTGTCATTCATCGGATAAACGTAAATGATCTTCAGGTTTGTGTTCCCGGCAAATCGATAGAACTGGATGGTTGGAAATTGATCGGTTATCCTGCCTATGTTGATTATCTGATTTTGGTAAACACCGCATATCCTGATTTTCAAAAATTGCTGAATGAACGATGTGGAGCCACGAATGGTCGTGATTTGACATTGGCTGTTTTCAGAAATGAGAACGGCCAGACGCCCTTTGGTATATTCAAAGATTCGGAAACCTTTTTCCGTTTTGTGCTGAAACCACAAATAAATGCAGTATCTGAAGAATACTACATTCAGGAGATGATCAGGCGAGACAGCCTGATTAATCACCTCATTCTTAAGACAGATTCATTGGAAATGGACACAAAGAAACCTAGTTATTATGTGTCATTTCAAATCATGCCTAAATTTATGGCAACTCCTGTAATTCGGGGACACCACCCTGATTTTGCGACCATTTCATCCAAACGATTTCAGTCGTTTCAATTGAATTTTACACAGTTAACAGGTAGAAATAAAAAGGCAGGCTTGACAATTGGACTAGGCTTAAGTCATCATTCTATTGAACTGGGAATGAAGCATAATACCAGTTGGATTGATACACTTCCTGAGGGGCAGATTGATCAGAATGGAGATCCTTATATTGGTATAATCCACATGCAAGGCTTACGCGAAACTCTTGAATTGAAAAGCGCATTTGCCTTTTTCGGCTGGAACTATAATATGGTTCTCCCCATCTCGGTCCGCAATGGCCATTGTGGTCTGAGGGTTTTAGGGGGCTTGTCCTTCCATAGTATTGTTAAAAGTAGAGATGTGATTCGTAATGGCACGGTGTCCTATTCAGGCTATTATCCACAGTATCACAATGGAACTACTTTATTCAATGGTTCTTATGGATTCTTTGCAGATAAACCTGTCTATAATTACGTCAGTCAATTCAGATCCAGGGATTCATATATTTCTGGATCTATGGAGGTTATGTTGAAATTCCCGTTAAATACTTTCCAAACTTGGCATGCAATGGCAGGTCTTTTTGCGGCATGTAATAGTTCCATCTTGCAACGAAATCAGGAAAGTGAATTGGATCGAATTCCTAAGGAACATAGTGCTCCTAGTCTTCTGAATACCTATCATGAGTTTCGTCTGTTACCGGTGGGATTTAAATTTGGGTTAGTTTATGTGCATTAAAGGAAGAGGTAGATCAATGAAGATATTTCTAGTTGTTGTCTCCACAATAGCTTTGATCCCTTCTGCTCTTTCACAAATCATTCAACAACCAACAGGAGATACCATTTGCGCTGGAGAATCGGGTGTAATGTCCATAAAATCAAGCTACAGTAATAGTGGATTTGCCTGGCAAATAAGTGAAGGGGGCATATGGTCAAACCTGATCATCTCAAAAGTTTACAGTGGTGTACAGACCGACACACTTATTTTCAACCAAGTCCCTGATACACTAAATGATCATTGGTTCAGGTGTGTGATAGATACGAACGGGGTGGTTGTTCAGATTAGTGATTCGGCGAAACTCACCGTTCAGCCTCTACCAAACAATCCAGGTGCTCTTACGGCCAACCTGAATCCAATTCAATGTCCTTATGATTCAACAATATTGAGAATATTTGGTGGTCCTGGATTAAATCATCAATGGGTATGGTATGAAGGAGGGTGTGGTGTGGACTCGGTGGGAAATGGATCGGTGTTGCATGTAAAACCGAATCAATCCAAGTCATACTTTGTTCGGGCTGAAGGTGTGTGTGGCGTTACCAGCTGTAGTTCATTGCTTTTGGTTGTAAACAAAAGTATTTCCCAATTACCAACAGCCCTTAAGGGTGCAAACAAGCAATATTGTCCAGGAGAATCCGTCGTTTTACAGCCATCCGGCGGCAATTTGGGCACGGGTGCGGTTTGGGAATATTTTTGGGATACCACAAGTGCTGTTATTGATAGCGGTACATTGTTTCAAATCACAACAGATACCACCCGTGATATCTTTGTGAGAGCTAACGGAGATTGCAACACCACTTCCTTTTTTCAATCAAAAATTAATGTGACCTCTCCGCCGACGGTTCAGATTATGAACCAGCAGGATACCGCCATTTGTTTGGGTTCTACCATCCGTTTTTCACCAGATGTCAAAGGTGCCTACCCTCTCCGATATCATTGGTCTCCAGAAAGTGTTTTCAATGACCCCTATCAAATGTCTCCAATTGTCTATCCAAAGCACGATCTGTCATGCACACTAACCGTCTCGGATTCAAATCAATGCCAGTCATCTGATACCGTTCGGGTTTTTGTAAAATCTTTACCCCAACTAGATGACTTACGAGATACCTCAATTTGTAAAAGTGGATTTGCCCAGCCAATTGTTTCTGCAAACCGTACAGGGTTATTAACATGGTTTCCCAATCAAAACATTTCCGATCGTCACAGTAATCAACCGATAATATTTCCAGATATTACAACCACCTACGTTTACCAGTTTATTGACTCAATGGGCTGTCAGGATTCCGGTTCCATTAGAATATTGGTACTTGCAAAACCTGACGTGAAAACAGATTCTGCGGTGTATGCATGTTCAGGAGAGGTAATAAAACTTGAGGCTAATGGGGGTAAATATTATCAGTGGCAACCGGAGGATTATTTTAGTTCCCCCCAAATCAGTAATCCAGAAATTTTTTCAGGGCAATTTGCCAGGGCAACCGTAATAGCTGGGAATGAATTTGGATGCTATGACACAGCGTATATTGCCATACACAGCTGGTCAAACCCCGATGTTATTGGTGTCAAGGACACGGGGATATGTACAGGCGATACGTTGGAGATCAGTGCGGTAAAACCCGAAGGGGGACAAATAAAGTGGTTCAATGGCCAGACTGGGCAAATCTTATCTATTGGAGAAGTGCTGGAATGGACAGCAGGAATGTCTAACTTATTAAAGGTGCAAGCTGTAGATTCAAATCAATGTTCCACGGATAAGACGATAACCATTCGTGCGTTTGATCTTCCCAGGCCTCGCATTGAGGGAATTTCTAATACCTGCCCAGGTGACACCTTTCAACTGCATGTGAACGGTACCGATTCATTCAAATGGTCAGGCTTTAACATACTCGGTAGTATGACTGAGTCAACTATTACCGCGGTTGCGGATTCTTCACGATCATTTTTTGTAATTGGCACCAATGAACATGGTTGTGTGGAGTATGATTCATTTAGTATTAAAGTCGGAAAACTCCCTGATTTTAGCATAATTACCAATGATACACAAGTCTGTAAAGGCTCTATTTGGAAGCAGTATTGTGCCGACCTTAATCCGTCCTTAAGATTGTGGTGGGAGGTCAAAGGAGGTGTTTTGCAGACTGGACAAGGGGCCGCTTGTATCAAGGTCCGATGGGACAAAAACACTGATGACGGTAGTGTGTTGTTAACCGCTACCACCAATGACGAATTTAATTGCAAAGCAACCAGAAGCGTTGTGGTCAAATTGAATGGTGATGCGGCACTGCCGGAACAAAAATTACTGCTAAAGGCAAATCAATTGAGCTCAGGAATTGTGATCTGCAAGGATTGTGACTTTCAATACTATTATTGGGGAGTTGAGTCTAAATTGGATCACAGGGAGGCTTTCAATTGCACAGGAGAGGTGTGGTGTGCCTTTCCCGAATTGGATACTTCAAAAAATTACTACTGGTTAAAGGCAGGAGATGATACAACATGTCTAACTAAGTCTTACCTATTTCCACCTATCTATCATTCGTTCAATAGCATCGATCAGACATCTTTACAGAGCATATTCATATATCCAAATCCTACTTATTCCAATATTACAATTTCAGCAACGTTTCCAATTGATCAAATTTCTTGTACGGATAGTTGGGGTAAACAGGTGGAAATCCATCACCCTGTACTTGGTGAAAAACAGATGGTGCTGGACTTAACACACCTTTCAAATGGTATTTATACCATCAGAATATGCACCGAATTTGGTGAAACGTTCAAGAGAATATACCTCAACAAATGATACGTTTAATTACTGAATACCACTGGGAACATTTCCAGTGGGTTACCGGTTGATAATGAATGGCCTGAATACCGGAGGATCATTGTCAATGCTCATCTTTAGCCAATAGGTGCCATTTTGTAAATGTGTTAAATCTATCAACTCGATGTGTTCCCCAACCTCGGTAATTTTATAAATTTTGGATTTCATTTCAATTCCGGATGGAGAGATAATGATAGCGCTGGCGGTGCATTCAACTTTGTTGGTCCATGTTCTGATGTTAAGCCATTCGGTGCTAGGTACTGGATATAACATAATGCAATAATCCTTGGCAAGATCATTTCCGACATTTAAGATCCGATATACCTGACTAGTGTCAAAACAATGTTGGTTTATATCTGAAACCACAAGTTGGTATAGCCCTTCTGTATAGATAACTAGTGTGGAATTATACCTATTGGTGATGGATGAGTCGTTACGAAACCACCGGTAAATTAACTTATTGCTCTGGTCTGACGCTGATAGCATCATGGAATCACCCATGCAGAAATCCGGCACTCCTTCAATCCGGATATCAGGTAATAGATCTGGAATGAATAGGTTAAAGGTATGTGTGGTACTGATATAATCGTGAGTAGCCATTAACTGGAACGACCCATGTCCGGTATAGCAGGGATCTGTAAAGATCTGAACACCGGAATCCGTCAAGGTTACATGAAATCCTTCGATTGGCGCGGCTAGTATTTTGTAGTCGATGTCACCTTTAATAGAATCCGGGTCAATATAAAGTGATGAGTACGGTACTGTCCTTTGTTCATTCAATGTAAGCGACAGGGAAGTGTCAAGTGGGATCGCGGGTTGTTTTAGGGCGATGGTCAATGCCTCCGTTTTGGAACTTCCATTTCCAAAATTCAGGTTGTGATATTCAAACTTTTGTACAGCTGAATCATATACCACCATGCCGGTATCGCGAAGAAGGAATTTATAGTATATGGAGTCATCAAGAATACTCAACATAAATACACTTTCTTTAGAAAAGTTCTTTACCTGATCCAACACACCTGCCACCTGCAGATTCGACCAGTTTGGTGTATCAAGATTTTCAAATAAAAATTTTCGGGTTATCGGTTTGACCCCAATATCATCCAAACCAGGTTCTACTTGCCGTACCCGAATCTTACCCTGTTGTGAAGAGTCCTTGCACGTCAGGTTTCGCCAGTACATCATCCCTGATTGGGTTAAATCAAAATCGATACTTTCTGGCCAAATATTCACCTTGGGAACAAAATGCTCTGCCAGATCTATTTGAGTCCCTGAGTCTGCTCGGATAATAAAATCGCTATAACCAATTTTTGAAAATTTCACAGAAGCCCCCCCGGCAAAGCATAATAATTGTGATGTGTCAGAAGTATTTTGACCGTAGCCAACATCATCTACAAAGACCTGATAGTCGGGATACTTGCCCCCCCCGATAATAGTCATTGTATTCAAAAATGTGTCCTTCCACGCAAGGGGTATATAATAAACTGTTTTGTGGACTAACACAGAATCCTTCACTCCATTGAACCGAACAATAATATCATTCCTACCTGTGTCCAATGATAATACGATCTGGCCAGAATGATTCTTAAGAAGAGGTGTAAAAAACGAATCTTGATTCAATGGATTATTTATGGAGTAATTTATGCTATTTCGGGAACCTACGTATAACTCCACCGTATCCACTAAAGTGACAGGCTGTCCTTTTATTCGAACCACTGCTGAGTCCACCATATCCCTATTTGAATTCGAATGGAACATGGGAATGATAGTAGAAATTGTATCAGAGTGGGGTAATTCGCAAACGAACGAGATCGTATCCACGCTTGGAGAACAAACCCATATAGTAGCGTTTTCCACAAATTCTTTGAATGCCGTAATGTTAATAGTCCCATTTTCATCCGTGTTACCCACTAACTTAAAAGTATCACTGTAGACAGGTTTGATATAAATATTGGCATTTGGAATAATGGAGCCAACAGATGTGAACTTAATTAATATATTACCTGATCTTTTGCAATTGGAGACTTTTTGGTCTCTCAAAAAATAGACAATTTTATTCAAGTTCTCCAACTTGTCGGTGCAACGACCTTCTCGATATAAAATGTCATTTTTGTGAACCTCCATATGAAATGGAGCCCAAATGGGCTTAAATATTCGAGGGTCATTTTGATACACTTGAATCAGATTTTCAATGGATTCTGGATTTTCACTACTCCAAACTCCAACTATATCGTCCGTTAAATCCCATTCAGCAACAAATCCGGTCAAATTCAGAAATTTGATGTTTTCATTTGTCAATTTGTAGGAATTTAATATCCGTAAGATATTGGATTTTGTAGATAAATCTAGGGAGCCCGGACAATTCAGCAAGTTTGCAGGGCCTGATAAAGCCCTGGCCAAATTTGCGCCCTGATGTGGTGTTCCCAAAAAAACGACCTTATTTAATGCCTTTCGGCACTTGGAGTTGTACTCACCAAAGTTACCATCACCTGAATAAGAGATGGTGTGGTTTTGTAAAAAGCTTCTGCAATCCAACCCCCCCTTACTATGGCAAATAAGATTAATTTTTGGATCATATTGTTTTACCTCTTCATAAATTAAATCCAATGCTTTACCAACATCATAACCATTTCGAGCAACGTAGTTGGCGTTACCCTGTGAGATATACCAACAATTAAAACCTAGACTATTTAGGTGGGCAACCAGCGAAAATGATTCTTTTGAATTAACAGCACTGGCGTCGGTATCTCTGAGTTCCTTCACAGTTGCGTCCATTTCATTGAAAATTCCGCCAATCAATACTACAACCTTGCTATCTGATGTGTTGTTGTTATAGATTCTGCCATATCTTGTTAAGTCGAAGAACTGTGATTCTATGGGCCATTCTATTCCGTTTGACTCAGCAAAACTTATCACTTGAAAATCACCGGGCTGCACCTTTCCTAAATTTGAGTTATTCAAGGTAATACGGCAATAGCCATCCTTCTCCACCTCAAAGTAATTTTTGGGATAATATGGATATGGAGCGGAAGGAACTAAACTAATAGGAACAATATTCAATGGCGACAAATTCAAAGAAACGTTTCCACTTCTTACTATGGAGACATATTTCACGGGGTTCTTACGGTTATACAAAATTGGAATCCGAATTTCATAATCTTGATCATTTAAAAAATAGTTTCGATGTTCCCATTTTGATGCGATGATTTTTGTATTGGTTACCCCCATGGGTTCATTCAATGCTCCCGAAATACTGGCTGTGGAATGATTGGATTCTAATACCACGTGGTATTCTAGCCGATTTCCTTCATGATTGATGAATTTAAGTTCTTTGTCATTTGATGAAAACGTCTGGGTATTTAATGTAATTTTTGGATAATCAATGTCTTGCACAAAACTTCCTGAACTGTTAAAAATTTTTATACGCAAATGCCATTCAGCGTTGGAAGGGTTTGACGTCACCACTGTAACAGATCCATCAAATGAATCATTTTCACGTTGCCAAGGAGGTATAATCGAAGAAACGATAGCAATTGAAGGACCTGTGGGTGTAGATGCTGATTTACAATTGCTAGCATCTGAATCACAAAGCTTAAATGCCGTAACCCAAACATAGTACTTTGTTCCTGGTGTGAGGAGGGTAAGGGTCGCACTGGTTGATGATGTGTTAAGACTTCCCAATGCTGAACCACAACTAAGGCCGTAAAATACGGTGTACTTGCTGGCCCCAACGTTGTTCCAGGTTACCATTATTTCAGTACTGCTGGATGCGGACACCGCACCTAGCGTTGGAGTGGTGGGTTTGGTGCACGATGTTGTACCTGATTGATTGATGTACAACTGTACTTCATTATTGATACCATCGGTAACGTTGTTGATTTGGATTAGGCTGTTTCGAGATGTAGCATTTTGATTTTTATCAACCGTAAATCTAAAATATCCGTTAGAAAGATAAGAGTCGAAATGAACCCAACTCGGGTCAGCAAAAGTCAGGTTATACTTGCAGGCCCCTGTTGCCGTGACCTGTGCGTCATAGGTCCCCCCGGTTGCTGGTACGGAAAAGGAACTTGGTGAAACCTTCCAATTCGTACAACTAGCCGTATTACCAAATGTTAACTTGACAATAGGTACATTAACCGTTGCGGAACCGATAGAACTAAACGCAGAGTTGTTTTTATAATCGGTCACCATACTCGTTGCGGAGGTGGTAAAATACCACCATGCTCCAACTGAACAATTGCTGCTGTGATTTGATGAGTTATTAAATATAGCTTCAACTAGAAGATTAGAGCTATTCGAATAGTTCCATTGATCAGAGGTTGGGATTGAAATAGTCCTCCATGTCCCTCCAGAAAAACTCAGGGAAGTTGGACATGAACTGGAACATGAAGTGGAACCGTTGGTATAATTTGCCGATCCATTATAACAGGTTTTCCAACCGGTGTTTGTAAAAGAACTAATCGATGAAGAACTGGTCTCCTTCATTGAAATTTGGATTCCATTATTGGAAAGTGAGTTATTACAGGCCTGTAAATATGCTATGTCCGTTATTTTTCCGGAATATCCAATATCACTTTGATCATACAACGACTGAGATTTTTTATCCGCGAAGTCTGGCTTCCATGGATAGCCAAAAGAGTTTCCGCCACTAGCGGCGTACGACTTGTTTGAGTATCCGCTTCCCGGTATGGCTACGGGGTCGAACGTTACAGGATATAGTCGTTCTACTGATCTCAACCATTCTTTTGGTATTATAGTAGTTATTGAAAAAGAATACTTTCCAATCGACTTCAGATAGCGATACAGGATAATGTTGTTGGCTCCTGCTTGTTCCGGTTGTGCACGCGAGTCCCAAATTCGGGATGCCATCAATGTAAACAACGTGTCACCAAGGTGAACGATGTAAATATTCCCTACAGAAAGGCGGTCTATTGAGATTGGTCCTAGAGAATCAAATAGCTGGGAGCCAGGTGGGATGTAAAACTGTTCCGTTATTTGAATGGAATCCGCATCCGAAGAGATACCGTCGAAAAATGAACGGTTACTGAACCGCAAGCGATGCAAAATGGATGACGTGGTAATCTCATACTCCATGTTGGCACCTTCGAACAGGTTTGGATATTCAGCAATCCCAGGATTTGATCCTATTTGAACGAATGATGGCTGAGGGGCCGACTTCCAATTTCCACAAGTTATTTCCGGATTTATCCCATAGTGCAAGGTGTGGCCTTCGAATCCCATTTTAATTCCTTCGTACGAAGTTCGACCCATCAGGGTTGTAAAAATATTTTGATCACACTGTAGTGGGAAATCCGCATCATCCCGTTTTTGTAACCGCAGATCGATTTCCTTCCAAACACCTAGTTCGTCAAGAAAGTGGAATGGCCCACCTATAATCACTTCCCTGGTACCATCTCCCAGCTCAAATTTCTTTGAGTATCCTGTTCTTAACTCAATTTTTTCTTGTTGAGGATTATAATCACCGAAAATGTTCCCTTTATTCCAGAATTTCGGGAGCAAACTCCTGTCTAATGAATCAAATTTGTTTGTATTGGATGATGACCTCTCTGTATTTTGTGCGATTCCGAATGATGTGTGATTGTTCTGTGCAAACAAGTCAAACGGAATTGAAAGGGCCAATAGAAGGTAGAGGAAAGTCTTTTTCATACGATTCAGAATAAAATCCGTAATCCGCTATTCCAGCCCCAGTTATGTAGTTGAAATATTCCGTTTTGAATCAAATCGGATTTGGGTGAGTCAGTCTTTAGGTCAATATCTTCTGGGATTGGTTGGTTTTCATTGTTGATGACGCGTTTCTCGAAATGCAAGGTGGTTGGTCTAATATTTAGGAATTGAATCTGAGCTTCGGTAAAAACCTGTAGATGCCTACCAATAGGAAGTGAGACTCCAAATGACGAATTCAATCCAAACTGAATTGGGTTTCTTAGCGTAGATAAAGTTTGCAGATGGTAATTATTTTCAGGGAGATTGGATAAGATATTGTAGATACTATCCAATTTGGTTTCTATCTTAACTGCAACAACACCTATGCTTGAATAAAACCACCCTTGATTTAGCTTTATATTAAATAGCCCCTCATGACCCAAACAGGAATAGAGCACATTGTTTATTGCCTCAAATGAAGTGTAATGGCCATCTACTGAATCTAGTTTTAGGGTATACGATATTACCGTAAATTGATCCCCTGTAAAGTTTCGGTATTTTAGTTCAATGCCGAAGTGCCGACCAAATTGCACACCAAACCCAGCACCCCAAGTTTTGCCCGCACCTAGAGAACCAAATTGAATTTCACTTGATTTGGTCATTCGTCCATAGATATCCTTATTTCTTCGATCTACGGCGATCACACCAAATGGAAGCGAATACGCTTTTCCATATTCCCCTGAAATAAACCACCGATTTTTATCATGAACATTTGAGACAATTGGCTTAACAATTCCCTTTTCGCGATCATTGACAACTAACCTATCTGAGTATCCCGGCTTGTCATATTCTATATATTCAATCAGATCAACTGCAATAATGTGAGAGAAAAACAAGGAGTCCTTGTAATAAACATTGTGCTCCGTTATACTGTCAACAGTCCCAACTAAGACCTGATTGGTTCGGAGGTAAATTCGGTCGAATTCTTTTGTTTCGATATTCTTAACGGACGTAGAATTATCCGTTATAATAATAATTGACCCATCTTTATATTGAATGGAATAAACTTCTGTCCTTGGAATTTCAAGCAACACTTCACCATGAGACGTATTAATATTGTACTTAATAATAGAATCGGTTAGTTGCACATTTTTGACCTCTATAGAAATACCACTGATTTTGGTAATGATATTCTGAGCCTTGAGGGGAACGGCAATAGTCAAGACGAAAATTAAACAAAGAACCACCCCTTTAAGAAGGGAGTTCTTGAAGAATTTTCGGTGGAGTGAAATCATCATGATTAGAACAGTGAAAACAACGTTTCGAAGCTGTC
Organism: Flavobacteriales bacterium; assembly: GCA_020635355.1. Taxonomy (GTDB): domain Bacteria; phylum Bacteroidota; class Bacteroidia; order NS11-12g; family UBA9320; genus WGNA01. The sequence goes on along the minus strand of JACJZW010000004.1, from coordinate 70,818 downwards.
GAAGAGTGAGAGTCGGTATACATTTCTTGAGAGATACTTACAATTTTGTATTCTGAGTTTCTCCAGCATCACGGCATCATCATGTTGTTTTAATACAAACTCCCATTGTTTTTTTTGTTCCTCATTGAGCTCCTTCTCTATACGGTTGATCAAGTTGTTGGACTCAATGGAACAGCTTGAAGTTGGATCAATATAGCTGAGGTATTCAACTGCCAATTCGTATTCGTTGATGGCGAAGGCTGCCTTGGCTTTCTGAAGGTTATCCTTACAATTAAATTCGCAATACAGTTCGTATGCTTCTGATATTTTCTTTTGAATACTTGGATAGCAAGTTGTTATTTCGGCTGGCACCTCCATACAAAGGGCAATTGCGTCTTCGTACTTCTTCTGGGAAATTAATGTCGAAGCCTGCTCCAGATATTGCGAACATTGCTGCTCGTAGAATTGGATGATCTTTGTCCTGCCTTCCTTTGAAAATTCCAACATCTTTTTGGAGGTAGGATTAAACTTCTTCAGTGCATCTATCAAACACTTGGTTTCCGTTTCTCCTACACCTTTTAATGTCATGGTAATGGATGAAATTAAGGATTTGGAGGTATTGTCACCTATTAACAATGTCAGATCATATTCAGCAATTATCATCGTGACCAACCCTGGATTTACTTCTTTAGAAAGTACGGATAATTTTGGCCAAATCACGAAGCGCGGATGTAAATTGGAACTGCCATAACCTGATGTCGTAACGCATCTATTTAGTTTAGTTTGCAAAAGATTTAAGGCTTCCTGTGGATATGCACTGCGAACATTTTGAGGTATACCTATCGCCAACTGGATTTTCTCGAAATCATATTCTTCGGATTGCGCCAGTGAAACCAAACTAGAGTAAATCAACACAACCATTAGAAACGACCTGGATAAAGAATGTATTTTCATTGATTTCCCATTACAAGTATTGCCTGGCCTAAACCAACTGAAATTTTTTTGACTTTTACCCCACTTTTTAAGGCCAAAAGACTTTGTAATCCTTTTACAAAATCGTTGGCATCTATTGGGTTGCCCTTCTCATTGAACATGGGAATCCGAACCTCCGATACTGGCATTCTTGTTTCGGAATGTGCATCTACTTTGAAGGCCTGATTCACCGTGTTTTGTCTAAACCAATTGGTGATTAATCCTTCATATGTTGTGGTGTCCACATCAGAATCCAGGTCGAAATCGTTATCATCGAAAATCATGATTGTTACCACAATTTCTCTCCCATTCAACAATTGGTCATCGAAATGAGTCTGCATTTGATTAGCCAAATTGGTAACATGTACATGAACAGCTTCAAGAAGAAGTTTTGAGTGCACGGTTTCAAAACTGGGTTCGCCAACACCATTTGCGTTACCAATTTGCTTAGAAGTATATGAATCAATTGCCGTTAGTCGAAATTCCACTGAATTTTTAACACCCCCGACAGAGTTTACCGTGTAATCCAATTCAAGAACGATGTCAGGTTTTGATGCGCTCAATATTTTGTCCAAGGGAGATTGTGAAACTGCACTACCGGATTTACTGGATAAGGCCAACTCTATGGCTGCATCAGATCGCATTTTATCCAGGGTTGCACTAAGCAACTTAAGCTCAAAACCAAATTCTCGTTGAAACTTGCTCCCTATTTCGGTAATCACAGCATTTAAATTCTTATCCAAGAGGGCAGATGCAAAATCACTTTCGATCACTTTTATCCCTTGATTTTCAATCTCGATAGTATAACCGTGAGCATTACACCATGCCTTTGAAGGAAGTACCATGATCGATGGTTTTTTGGGTCGAACCTGTCCAATGGATTGAAATTGAACAGTACAACATAAAATAAAAAGAGTTATTATATTTTTCATATATAGAACTTATTTATAAGCCAAACTTCCTAATGATTCCTTGCTGTTCCATTTCTTTTCGAAGGGTAGTAAAGTTTACCTGAACAATGGTTCCAACTTTGTATAGATTGCCTACCCTCAGCCGATCTCCTGCACCAATTGACCCTTCGTTACTAATGGTGACATACTTCAAGTAATTCCCATTTTCTGAAAAGAAGTTAGAGAAATAGGCACTAAATTTATTTTCTGTTTCAGGATCGGTGATCATGGGGTCTGCAAAATTAGAACCAGGAACACCACGGAACAAAATAGCATGTACAGCGTTCTTCTTTGCTTTTAATTGTGCATCGTTAAAGGTAATTCCATAACACCAAATCTTGAAGAGCACGGTACCATCGGCGCCAACGAGACTGATGGATTCAACTTCGTAACTATTTGGAACATCCAGGACATTCTTTGCTTTGCAATTCATGAGTAGAAAAAGGGCTAACACGCCTACGATCTTTATGTAATATTTTGTTTCCATTTATATATCTAATCTAAAACCTATTGAAAACAACCCCTTCGTATTAAAGAGATTAAAGTATGGCTCTGAACTACTTCCATAATGCGTGAAGTTTTGATTACTGTCGAAGTACGCTATGCTAGAGTTAATATCAAATTTTCTCGCCGGCGCTATGTTGTACGATAGGATGACCTTAAAATTCTGCGTAAGGTTAACACCAAAGTCAGCACCAAACAGGACACTAAGGCCACGTATTTTGGTGTGATACGGATCGTCCGTCTCAACTTTCAAATTATAAATAGCACTACTGTTCAGATTGGAATCAAGATAGCCAACCAGAAATAGATCAAGTCCCACATAAGGCGAAAACTGTAATATACGGCCAAAGTGCAAGTCCTTTCTAAAACCCATACTAAATTCATGAACCTCCATTTCGTTATTTTTTGGCTCCACAATTGAGGACCAATTGTCAACATCGTGGATAGTGCCCGGTTTTGGATATCGAGGATCAAAACTCCTTACCTGAGAATACTGATATCCGAGTTCAAAACGAAATTGTGTTGAATGGACAATTCGGCTGATATTGGTTGATCCTTTAACATATATGATGGGTACAAAATTTTTACTTCTAATGGAGTGGCCAAGGTATAAGGACAAGCCTAGATCTGACCGACGCTTCACTATCATTCCTTCCTCAATACGTTTACCGGCTACCTGGTAGAAATCAGAAGGGATGGTGTTGCCTTCAGAATTCTTTCGGTTATCAACGACACGCTTTGCTCTCACAACAGCAATTCTTTGTTCCAATATGCTGTCTCCTTTTTGACGCAATTCATATACAAAATATCGTTGATCCATTACAAGCCCTTGTTTTCTACCAACTTTAATCTGTATGGGTTTGGCTTTGTAAATGACGGATGTCTGAGCGAATAAACGGCGATTAGAAGATTCTAGATCATTCAGATTATTTCTGGTTATTATGCTCAGGTTTTCTGAATAGCTCCTAACCGGAATGAAGGATGGTAATGGATTAGGTTGAGTGGCAGAGATGACTTCAGCTTGCAAACTAACCAATTGAATTGGGTAGACAAGTTTCAACCGTCCCTCACTATCAGAAAAAGCTGTAGCATAAAAGGTATTCAAGAAGGCACTATCAAAGTTAAATTTATACAAAGCCATAACTCTATAGGCTTTTAAGCCTTGACTCGTCCGGGCAACAGGCTTATAGGTAATACCTTGTTGCACATACTTTTGATGATTCATTTTATCAACCCAATCATAATATTCATTTGTTGGCAGCACCCAGTGATAGTAGAAGGTCGCGATATAGAACTCATTGAGCATACTTTCAATAATGTCAGATCTTTTTATACCGGAACTTATGCCACCATAGCCTGATTTAAGTGTTTCATATTCTAAATCAGTTAGATCATATCTGACCCTTTCTATCATCTTGTCTAGAGTCCAACTCCCTGTACCATCATTAAAGACAGCATCGATAATTTTATTCGGTATTTTGTTGTTTTGAATAGTTTTAGTAATCCACGCAGAATCTTCCCTCGACTCCTGAACTTCCTGCGGAATCAGCCAATCATTGATACCATTATCATCGAATTGTGGGTTTTTGGTATTCATATTATTGGAAAACGAAACCCTCACCTCCCCGGATCTGGGATCGTTTGTATTGTCAAGGAGAATAAGTGTTATTCCTCTCCTTACAACCTTAGCCGTAATTTCATCCGGAATTTTGTTTTTTGGTGTGGTTTCAACTGCATTATCGGATTCAACAACTATTCCATCAACAACATGATCTGATTGTTTCTTATCAGCTAAGTAAGGCAAGTCGGCTTCTTGGCTACTTGTGTCTATTGATGTTCCGGATATATATGTGTTGGTAAATTGCTCAAAGCCACCATCTACATAAACAATTGACTCTACACGATCTTTAGGAATACTAAATCTTTCCCAGGTAGTGTCGATCTGAATGGAGAATTGAACGGATTCACCAGAACTTGAAATAACTTTACCCTCAATAAGTCCTCCATCTATTTTTCGAATAATATCCTGTGCTCTTGTCGGTGTCATGAAGAAAAGAGCAAGTATGAGAAGAAGGAATTTCATGTCATCGAAAGGTTTCGCAACTCAAATCATATATCGCGTTAATAGTAACTTGATTAACTCATCAAGATAAAAGCAGTGATTGTGATAACTCCCCTTAATCATGTCACATTAAACTGGTACATAAACCATGTTTTTTTTAAATGCCCGTTAAGATGCATATGTTAATTGTAGGACTCACATCATATTGAATTCCCTTCTGATGTCATCCTAGTATTATTTGCGATGAAGGTTAGCACCCTGAATTGCTCTGAGATAAATCGAGAAAATAAAATGATAAGAAAGCCCGAAACAGGAGCAACTATTATTGGGAATATACCTGTATCAACCAAGGGTAATCCAATAGACTCGGTTATGATTCTTGAATTGTTACTAGCCAGTATAGTTAAAACAAGCGAACAGCCAAATCCCGCTATTCCAATAAAGGCTCCTAACCATTCACCAACTGTTTGGATAATAAGTGAAATTAGGGGAATGGCCTTGAAATCATCCCCGTTTCTGAAAATAGATCTCACGTCTTTCCTTCGTATGTACCAGATTTGAAAACCGACCCAAGCCGTAAATGCTATAATCAGCCATATTATCAAATAAACCAAAACCAATTGAAATGATGCATCAAAAACGCCATAATCCGCTGATAAATACAAGACGTAAAGAGGAATAATCAGGTTAGCATAACCTAAAACAATGAACAACGCAACTAAAGGCTCTTTAAAAAAGGTTCCTTTATCAATAACCTGAATCAGGGGTTGAATAAAGTTAGTGAATTTAGACTCCATTGTTGTTTTAGTTGGTTAGAGCTAAATTACATATTATTTGAAGTTGTCCAAATAAATTAAGAATTTAATTTTAGCTCAAGGACGTGGATTATTGGCTCTATCAGCCTATAAAATGGCGACTGCCCCCCCTTCCGGTCATCTTTTATATGACATTCAACTGTTATTGGTTTTAAGATGACGAACTGCTATACTGTTCACATCGACATCAATTCATCCAAAACGCGTCGTATAGCATGAGGTTGTTGAGCACTTTATATGAGTTCTACCACTACCGTTCAGTAATTGAACATAGATGATCTTTAGTTCATTGCTCTTTTTGTGGTTCATGAGTCAATTAACATGCTTAGTGTACACATATAACTGGGCAAATTGTTCGCAGAATTCAAGGTTAGATTCGTCCCAAATAGAATGTGCCATAAATCAAAGTTGTTCTAACCGCAACGGCGCCAAGTCCGCAAAGGATTCGCCAAGATTCCACCTCAATACGTGTACCCTTAGCTCGTAGATTTTAGCCCTTACCATAGAAGTTATTCGTTCATACTTATTCGTTATACGTTCAACACATGGTAATCCAAACTCAAATCTCTGATCTCAGAACTCTAAACTCAAAAATCCTATCTTAGCAACTCATTTTCCAACGTATGCTAACCTATCCAAAACGCGTTGCAACCGCCCTGACGGTGGTACTGATCTGTCTCTCTTCGTTGGCGAGCGGTCAGGTGTATTACCTCGGAGCGGGATTTAATGGAGCGTTCACCGGTGTGAAAGGCCTGAACCAACTGGTCAAAAATTACAATACCACCCGACCAACCAATCAGGATGATCTTAAAAATTTTGGATTGTTAACGGGCTATACCATCAACGCCGGAGGAAGTGTGAGTAAGCTGTGGTTCGACCTGGAATTGGGTGTACGCGGACAAAAACGAAATGCGCGCGACACGGATAAGGATGGTGTGGCAGGCGATCGCGATTTCAAGCTCAAAAACAACTCTCTTGGATTTACCGTGGGCAAACTCTGGCAAGACAAGAAACCCATGATGGCCGTTGGTCTGAGAGCCGATTTAGGCAGACTCGCCTTGCGTTCCAAAGTGGCGTACGAAAATGGCCTGAAACAAGATTGGGCACAGGTGCAGGAAGGATACCGAACCCTACGACTGGGTCCATCGTTCAAGGTGCTGCTGGAAAATGATCTGCCCTTTGGGTTGGGTGTCATTTTAACCGCCCATTACGGCATCGACCTCTATAAACACAATGTAACCGATTGGGATATTCAACTGAATCACTCCCGATATGGCGGCGCAAAGCCGACTATTTTTGACGTCCGCACCAGCAGCTTCATGGTGTCGGTGGCATTGGCGCGAATTGCGGCCTAACCCATTCTCAGGAAGCTGATATTAGTTGAGAAGGTTGCCGGCTGTGCAAATGGTAAGCTATGACAAAATCGATCTTCTCTGTAATCTTCCTTCTGAGTATCTCTACTTCCTCTTTTTCTCAAGGTTTTTATTTCACCGTTGGCTACGGCGGTAACAACACTTCTCTGGAAGGTGTGAATGCCGTAGTAGAAAATTACAACACAACACGGACCTGGTTGGATAAAAAGATGAAACCATTTGGCTACCTCGACGGCATGTCGGTATGCCTGGGCACCGGCTTCAATCATGCCTGGTTTGACATGGAAATGGCGTTTCGCGGTCAGAAACGCAAGGCCTCCGGAACCGATCTAAATGGCAACTACGGAACCCGGCACCTTCGACTTCGGAATAACATGTTTGCCATGACCATTGGCGGGATTGGAGGTGAAAACAATACCGTGATTGGTGGCGGATTCAGAATGGATCTTGGTCAGCTTAAACTTAAATCGAAGGTAGAGTACCCTACCCAAAAAGAGGATTGGTCCAAGGTGGTGGAATCTCACTTAGTTCTGCGAATAGGTCCGGCCGTTAAGTTGGTGATTGGCGATGAAGGTGGTGCCGCCATTGCCCTGACCTTAAACTACGGTTTTGATCTGCTCAACCCCAATGTGTACCGATGGGACGAAGCCATTAACCATACCGATTATCCGTGGGGGCCGCCTGATACGTTCAAGGTCAGGACCAATACCTTTGGGTTTTCGGTTGCGTTTGGAATTGCCGGAGCTACCTAACAAAAAACCCCCTGCTTGCGCAGAGGGTCTCCCACTTACCTGATTCCAAATTGGCTATTTTAGACTAATAACACAACTTGTAATGTAATTCCCACCATTGTAGAGTTCTACTTTGTAGGTACCTGATTTAAGCTTTTGATCCGGAGCATACGTCAACTCAATCTCTTTCAGGGTTTCACGCGCCATTTCACTGTTCACGTTGGCATATTGCTCTTCTACATCGTTGATGATCATGATGCTCATCCCTTTGGCTGTTTTGTCAACTACCTTACCGTCAGGCATCACCACCTTGAAACCAACGTTACCAGCAACATAAGACGGAACGGTGAAACGAGTAGATAGTTTATTGGTTCGCTTAGCCTTCAAGGTTTGTTTTTCGTGTTTACCCTTGTAGGCAGCCATTTGAAATTGATCGGCATTAGTTGATTGCATCAACGCCAAATCCTCCTTCATTTTCTTGTTCTGAGCCGTAAGCGAAGCAATCTGATTTTCCATATCGGTTTTGGAATTTTCCATCGCCGCGATACGGGCATTGGCATCTTCCAACTGTTTGGTCAGGTTGTTCTTCAACGCTTTCAGCGATTCAATTTCCTTTTTCAGGTTTTTAACCGATGCACCACTGGTGTATACAATTTTTGGTTTGGCGCTCTTTTCTTTCTCGAGTGTCAATTGAGCATCGAGGTTTTTCTTTTCGCCTTGGATTTTGGAAAGATCGGCGTTCAAGCCATCGATTTCTTTTTCCAGTTGCAATTTTTCAGAAAGCAATTTTTCTGTTTTCAGTTTCTCGCCATCTAATGCACCGGAGAGTTTTGATGCGTTCATCTTGTAATATCCGGTTAACCCGGCCATGAGCACGATGATCAATCCAGTAAGGATAAGCGCAGCACGTTTTGGGTTTTGAATGAGTGTTTTCATTTGAGTAATAAATAAATGTCGTTGTTTTACCATTCAAAGGTTGACCCACGCTCTGAAAGCGGAATTAAAAGCGGATTAAAAAGTGATTAAAACTTCAACTCCGAATTGGGCATTGAATGTGGTTGTTCATTCTTCGCTCAACGAATCAAAATTTGCTCGTCTCATAGCACAGTCTTTATTCCTGCGGCCGGCACATAGAATTGGCCGCAGGGAAAAGCTAACGTGACCCTTTACTCTTACCACTTTTTTAAAAAAGTGGCCAAAAACCTGAAAAATAGAATGCCCTGCATGTTGGCTCATCGCACAAGCCAACGACCTCCAAGCCGCCAACATCAGCCTTCAATGCGCATCCTCCGCCTATTTTTCGCCCACCCGCCATTCCGATGTTACACCGCTCTGGCAATGGTGATACAATTTCAATTTATAGGTTGCTGAGTTGCGCGTACCTCGTGACGTTGAGATCGGAACTAAATCTCTAATGCCTGGTAGGCGATTATACCTGATGAGGCAAGTTAAGCACCACCCTAAATTCATTGGCCTTTAGGTCGATTTGGATGCTTCCTCCGTGACGTTCCGCAATGTTTTTAACCAGTGAAAGTCCCAATCCGTGTCCGCGTTGTCCGGCACTATTAGCCCCCCGATAGAAGGGATTAAACAATTCCCGGGTAGCCAGTTCATGATCTCCGGGATGATTCACAACCTCCAGGTGGAAATAATCGTCCCCGGACGAAAGCCTAACCGTCATCCGCTGATCGATGGAATATTTCGCAGCATTTTCCATGAGATTGCCCACCAGGGTTCGCAGCAAATTGGGATTGCCATGTACCTCGTATTCAAAGGCTTCTCCCTCGTCTTGATTCATCACCACATCCACCACCACCTTGGGGTAGCGCTTTTGAACATCTTCCCGGCAGGTCCACACCAATTCATCCATACGAACATCCAACATGGATTGACGGGGCAATTCATTATCGGTTTGTGCCAGCATCAGCAATTGATTGGCCGCCTTGCTGAGTACCTGAACTTCGTCGCGAACGGAACTAAGAGTAGTTCGATAATCCTCCGCACTGCGCTCTTTTCGCAACAACACTTCAATCTCACCGGAAATAATGGTGAGTGGCGTGCGCAATTCATGGGAGGCATTGGAGATAAAACTCTTCTGGCTTTTGAACGCTCGCTCCAACCGATCCAGCATGTGATTAAAGGCGATGGCCAATCGGGCAATTTCATCCTTTCCGTTTCCCACATCCACTCGCTGATACAGGTTTTCAAAGCCGATGGATTCCACTTCAGACACCACCCGGTTTAAGGGTTTCAGGGCCTGATTAGCAAACAACCATCCGGCCAACAGAATCAGCACAATAGCAAATCCATTTACATATAACAGAATCCGCCGTAGATTTTTGAGTTTGGCCAAACCGAAAATGTCATACGCCGATACCAGCACCACAAACCGGTCATATCGATCCGTAAATAAAAAGCCAATGGTCTCGGAGCTATCCCCCTTTAAGGTGACTTCCCCTTTTAAACGGATGGCATCCAACAATTCATTCGTGAAACGCGGATCATTCAGGGTATCGGAAGAGTACAGGAGTTCATTCTTGTAATTAAATATGGCAATGCGCTCACGAAAGAGATTGGTAGGATTTCCTTTTTCGATCCGGCGAAGCATACTGGCATCTACCTCATCTACCTTGATCAACAGCTTGGCGGCATTGGTGCCTTTGTTGATCATGCGCTGGTGGAAGTCTTCTGTTCGGTAACCCGACTGAAACACATAAATCAACACCGATGTCACGATGAGGATGAAGGCCATCGTCCCGGCAAAGCTTGCAACCAGTCTGGACTTGATGTTCATAGCCTATTGAATCCCGAAGTAATATCCCAGTCCTACCCGGGTATGGATGAGCTTTTCGTCGTGGTTTTTGTCGACCTTCTTCCGCAACAACGTGATGTACACATCTACGATATTGGTACCGGTATCAAAGCCGAGATCCCACACCTGATCCACAATGGTTAACCGGTCATGCACCTTCTCCTTATTCCGCATCAGAAATTCCAACAAAGCAAATTCCTTGGCCGTGAGTTCATGCGTTTCTCCTCCGCGCGTGATGCGTTTCATATTCAGATCCAGTTCCAGATCGGAGTATTTAAGCACGTTGGCTTGTTTGAGCGGTAGATTCGATCGTTTTAACAGTGCCCGAATCCGCGCCAACAGTTCCAGAAATTCAAAGGGCTTTACCATGTAATCATCGGCCCCGGCATCAAATCCGGCAAGCTTATCGTCCATGGTTCCCAGGGCGGTGAGCATGATTACCGGCATATTAGGGTGCTTCTCCTTGGCGAGTTTACAGAGCTCCAATCCGTTTTTTAGGGGAAGAATGAGATCGAAAATGGCGAGGTCGAAGGACTTTCCGCGTAGGACACGGGCAGCCATATCGCCATCAAAGCATACCTGAACATCAAAGCCCTCCTCCTCCAGTCCCTGCTTGATGAAACTGGCGAGTTTGGGTTCGTCTTCGGCAATAAGAATGTCCACGGTTACTTCAGAATTTGAATACAAATGAACAATGGAATCGATTAGTTTGGTGTTATGAGGTATAAATTGTGAAGATGAAACGCGCATTGGGCCGATTGATGGTGTTGGCACTTTTTCTTTTTGGGCCGTTGGCCGATGGGCTTCGCGCCCAAACCCTCATCACCTTTGATTCCTGCTATCAATTCATTGAATCCAGTTGGCAAACACTCAATGAGCAGCTGTACCATAAGGCCATTGCCGGAGAAATTAAAGCGTATACGAACGATTCGTTGGCGTCGGTGTACAGCATTCCGGAATTAAAGGAACGAGGCTCGTTAGAAACGGTTTCTCAAATCCAGTATTCAGACGATGTCTACGACATTATAGATACCACGGTGGTTACCTTATTTGATCCGTCAACTGATTTTTCCGGTCTGTCGCTACACTATTCTCTTCAATCGGATCCGGAATCGTTCACCACCTCTTACTCCCTCTGGTCCTACGCTCCCCTCTTTGAACTAACTGTTGCAGGTGTGGAGTTGGGGAGCATTCCGTTGTTTCATGTTCCCCGTCAAACGGTGCTCGAATCCATGCCCTCATCCGATGTGGAGTTGTATCAATCGCTGTTTATTCAGCGATCCCTCCACGGTGACTTCACCAATCCCTACTATAAAGATGATTTCGACCCGGATGGCATGGCCTACGAAGGATTGAGTTATCATCTATTTGGGGCACATCCATTTCAGCATTGCACGCGTCAATCCGATTCCATCATGGCGTCGTACAACCTGCAATTGTTTTCTGCCCTGGCCAACAAGCACGCCCTGAATGGTGGTAAACTGTACAAGGATACCCGACTGAAAAAAGCACACGACCCGGATTTTTCGGACCTGGATCAGGAATTCGTAATAACCACTCCTGAGGCGTCGGATGAGGATGCCTTCTTCTCCTTCATCGATACGTCCATCATCGTTGAATTTAGCTTCAATGGTTTTTATGATACCGAGATTCTTCGCAGTGAAGACAATTTCATCATTTCCCTCATTGTTCGGGATGTGGATCGCTCGGAAATCGGGCGTGTCTGTTATTCGTATAATGCATTAAATAAATACCTGCAAAAATCGGATGAGGTGGTGTTGACCCACATGCTCAATTCCTGGACGGATTAGGTGTCTTTCTCAACACGTACACTTATTTGGCTGGCATGACCATTAATACGTGTCAGATGAGTGATTCACAGTGTTGGTTTCAGTTTAATGTTCTCTCCAATCGCTCTTAATACTTTGAGAATGGTATCAAATTGAGGTTTAGCATTTTCGGATAATGCTTTGTATAAACTGGGCCGACTAAGCCCGGTTTGTTCCGCAATTTTAGACATACCAATGGCTTTGGCAACATGACCTAAGGCTGTTATTATTTCTTGAGCATCCCCTTCTTCAAAAACGGCATTTAGGTATTCCTGAATCATTTCTTCATCATCCAGGTATTCCGCTATATCAAATTTTGAACCTTTCACTTTATTAATCTTTATACTTCTCCCAAATCATTTTGGCTTGACGAATGTCCTTATCCTGCGTCCCTTTATTACCACCGATGAGCAACAATATCAGTCTATCTTCATACCTTTTGAAATAGATTCGATATCCAGGACCGTAATGAATTCGAAATTCTTCAATCCCATCGCCTACGGATGAAACATCTCCAAGATTTCCGGATTCAACCCGCTGCAATCTCAATAAGATTCTGGCTTTGGCGGATCGATCTTTGAGCTTTCGAAACCACGTGTCAAACTCCGTTGTTTTCTCAACCAGAAACACCTTCAAATGTAATCACTTGGATACACTTTGTCAACTTCTACCATGTAAAAGCATTTTCATATCCTTGGCTGAGCACGTCAGCTTGAATACTGGTCTGCCCCTGAAACGAATCCCGTTAGGTTCTTAAGCCACAATCACTGACCTTTGCCCCTTTATTTACAAGCATGTCGGGTATTGTTGCCATCGTAGGCCGACCAAACGTCGGTAAGTCCACCCTCTTCAATCGCCTTCAAGGCGAGCGTAAGGCCATCGTTGACGATGCGTCAGGGGTTACACGTGACCGTCATTACGGCAAGTCCGACTGGGGAAACCGGGACTTTACCATCATTGATACGGGTGGATACGTAACCGGATCGGATGATGTTTTTGAAACCTCCATTCGCGCTCAGGTTGAGATTGCCATTTCGGAGGCCGATATCTTGATCTTTATGGTGGATGTTACCACCGATATCACCACCCTGGACGAGAGCTTCACGCGCTTCCTGCGCAAAACGGATAAGCCCATTTTGGTTGCCGTGAACAAGGTAGACAACCACGACCGGTTGAACGACTACCATCAGTTCTACGCCTTAGGCTTTGAACACGTGTATCCGGTTTCCAGTATTTCCGGAAGTGGTACCGGTGAATTACTGGACGCTGTGGTGTCTATGCTGCCACCGGACGTAGAGGAAGTGGAGCACGATCTTCCCAGAATTTCGCTGATTGGCCGACCAAATGTTGGAAAGAGCAGCTTGTGTAATGTATTGCTTGGCGAGGAACGAAACATCGTAACCGACATTGCCGGAACCACACGTGATACCATCGACAGTTACTACAATGCCTACGGCATGGAATTCACCCTGGTGGATACTGCCGGTGTGCGCAAGAAGAGTAAGGTGATGGAGAACATTGAGTTCTACAGCGTCATGCGCAGCATCAAGGCCATTGAAAGCTCCGATGTGGTGCTGATTGTTCTGGATGCTACCGCGGGTATGGAAGCACAGGATGTGAATTTGTTTTCACTTGCCGCCAAAAACGGAAAAGGCATCGTGATTCTGGTGAATAAGTGGGACCTGGTTGAAAAGGATCACAAATCCACCAAACACTACACCGAAGAGATTCAGGAACGCATGGCACCCTTTACCGATGTGCCGGTCATTTTTGTTTCCGCTCTCACCAAACAGCGGGTGTTTAAAGCCGTTGAGACCGCTATTGATGTCTACAAGAACATGAATAAGCGGGTGCCAACCCATCAACTGAACGAAGTATTACTTCCCATCATTGAGGAAAAACCACCTCCATCCAAGAAGGGTAAGTATATCAAAATCAAGTATGTAACACAGATTAAGTCGAGACGTATTGGCTTTGCCTTCTTCTGTAACTTACCGCAATACGTCAGTGAATCGTACCGAAGGTTTTTAGAAAATAAACTGCGTCAACACTTTGATTTTAAGGGTGTTCCGATCACGATTTATTTCCGAAAAAAATGACAATATTTTGCTTGCATGTTAAGCAAAGTGATATATTTGCTGCCTAATTGTAACAGGTACCTTAAATTCAAAAAAGAAATGAAAAAGATTTTTGCACTTTTCGCAATCGTTTCCATGTTCGCATTTGCAGCATGTAACAACTCAACTGAAAACCACGAAGACGCAGCTGCAGAAGCAGAAGCAGGTCAAAACGAAGCTGAAGCTATGGAAGCTGAAGAGCACGCTGCTGAAGCTGAAATGAACGCTGAAGGAGCTGAAGCTACTGAAGAAGCCGCTACTGAAGAAGCTGCTGCTGAAGGCGAAGGCGCTGAAGGAACTGAAGAAACTCCAGCTGAGTAATCAGTCATTCGAAACGAATACGAAAAGGGTGCTCCGAGAGCACCTTTTTTTTGCTCAAATTTTCGATCTTGCCGTATGAAAAAAATGATGCGACTCCTCCCCTTGCTCCTCTGCCTAATCTCGATGATGTCCTTTAATGCCTGTTCTTCGGAACAAAGTCAAGTAGACGACATGGTAAAAACAGATCAGGAACGAGCCGATTCCGCTAAAAAAGCCTTAGGGATTGAGTAAAATAGAATGGCTTCCAAACTGTGCCTGAGCCTGCTTGATCCAGGGATCATAGCTCACCTGAACTTCCAGCTCGGCCTTTGGCCCATATAGTTGGTAGCACAAACGGGCTTGAAGGTTTCGTTGTAGGGTATCGTTCATAGCCCGGCGATGAATGACATCCACCACTTTACGATAATGCCACCACTCATTCCAGGGTGCGTCGGGTTGAACAAGATTCTTAATGTTCAATTCATCCAGTACGTCAACGGCTAATTCCGCCGAGTGTTCTCTCAAACCGGACGTTGATTCCAAAACGATATCGGGCTGAATGCCGCCGTCTGAAACTACCGTACGACCTCCCTTGGTTTTGTACTCATTGCCCTTTGCCATGCTGCCGGAATCGGATGTCAAATATCCTTCTTCGTCATACGGTTTTTGAATGCATCGTCCAGATGGAATGTAATAACGGGACACCGTAAGTCGTACCTGCGATTTATCCTGTAACTGAAAGGTTTCCTGAACCAACCCTTTTCCAAAGGTTTGATGTCCCATCACCAGACCCCGATCCAAATCCTGAATGGCACCTGAGAAGATTTCACTCGCCGAAGCCGAATGTTCATTAACCAAACAGATCAATTTCAACTTCGAACATAATCCGCCCGGCGTGGCCTTAAAGGTCTTGGACTCGGCATTGGCACCTCGGGTATACGCCAACACATCCGTCCCGTCCACAAATTCGTCCAACAAATCAATGGCTGTTTTCAGGTATCCTCCGGGATTGTTTCGCAAATCCAGGATGATATTATTGAAGTCCCCTTTCCGTTTTAAGGCTGCTAGTTGGGTGGTAAATTCGGTATGTGTGGGCTCAGCAAAATGTAAAATGGTGAAGTAGGCCGTGTTCTGATCCACCATAAAGGAGTACACACTGGGCTGTGCAATGGATCCACGGATCACCTCGAACTGCTTTCGTTCGTCAAAACCAATGCGGTATACCTGCAGACTAACTCCCTCTCCTCCATTACCCTTCAGGTGCTGGACGATATCGGTATTATCCATACCAATTAAACTCGTGGTATCGGCCACCAATAAACGGTCTCCGGGTTTTACGCCGGCCTTAAATGCCGGCCCGTCTTCAATCACACGAACCACATAAGGCGTATCGCCCAACATAAAGAACTCAATCCCGATTCCTTCAAATCCACCCTTCAAATCCTGGTTGGCCAGATCAACATACCGATACGGTATGAATACGGAATGGGGGTCAAACGTGGCCAGGTACTTTCGAATGGCAGTCTCTTCCACCTCATCGGGATCCAGGGAATCGACGTATTGATGCTGCAACAGATTGGTGATCTGCTCGATGCGAGACTGCTGACCAACCGGTCCGCCAGCCGACATCATCGACCACAAATAGCCAACAGCTCCTCCAAAGAGGATGAGCATGGCGTAAATAATCGGTTCGTATGTACTGCGTTTCGTCAAGATGCGGAAATCCGGATCAGGATGGCGTTCCGACTTCTCCTTTCAGAACGTTCATCAAGCTAAGTTCCAACGCCTTCTTGCTGATATTTGTTGGCTTGATATTGAATTGATGGACGCGCATCATGGCTCGTTCGATTAACGACGAAGCATCCATCAAAATATCGACGTCTTTCACCACGGCATCGCGTTGCATGAGGTAGGCAAACACCCGTGCCATTCCGCAGTTGGCAATGAAATCAGGGATTACCGCCATATTCTCATCGGCGAAGCGGGAGATCGGACCCATGAAGATTTCTTCATCGGCAAACGGAACATTCGCTCCGCAGCTTACCACTTCCATTCCACCATCAATCATGTCCTGAACCTGATCATTGGTGACCAGTCTTGATCCGGCACCTGGAACAAAAATCTCTGCTCCCAGTTTCCAGATTCGTTGATTGGTTTCCTCAAACGAGAGCATGTTTGGAGCATGCAATTGGTTGCCGTTCCGGTTGAGGAACAGTTCAGTAATTTCATCAATGGTAAAGCCATTCTCATTGATCAATCCGCCTTCCCGATCGATGATACCAATGACTGCCACCCCATTCTTCGCCAGGTAGAAGGCTGCCGCAGCAGCCACATTACCCCAACCTTGAATGATGGCGCGTTTGTGATTCATGGTGCCGCCCCAGATTCCATAGAAATGGCGTATGGCCTCGGCTACACCCCAACCGGTTATCATATCACCGATGGTATAACCGCGACTAACGTCCGGTGTGAATCGAGGATCTTCCATTTTAAGTGTTACCCCGGTTTGGAGTCGGCTAATGGCCTGCAACTTCTCTTCCGGAGTGTAATCTTTCAAGTGACCATTCACCGTTCCTTCCTGAGGATGGAGGATGCCAAACTCTGCTGCAATTGGAATCACTTCATTGTTTTGGTCAACATTCATGTCGCCACCGGTACCGTAGTACATTTTTAGCAGTGGCGCTACAGCGCGATACCATCGACGAAGCACTTCTCTCTTTCGCGGATCCTTCGGATCGAAATCGATACCGGATTTGGCTCCACCAATGGGAGGTCCAGATACGGAAAACTTGATTTCCATGGTCTTGGCGAGGGATTCAACCTCGCGCATATTCAGTCCCTTTCGCATACGGGTTCCGCCACCGGCCGATCCGTTTTTCAAGGTATTAATGACCAACCATCCCCGTGCATCGGTTTCTGAATCATTCCATTCAAAAATGATTTCCGGACGTTTTTCTTCGAATTTCTTTAAGAGATCTTCCATCAGTTAAGCTCTATTTTTTGATAAAGGTTACGTTCGTTTTTAACGTTCAACAGGTATATACCGGGACGATACTTACCAATCACAATTGCGCGATTCTTTACTGTAAGCTCATCCACCATATTAAAATCAGCATCAAATACCATCACCTTCTGACCTTCGGGCAGGGTTCTGGTTGTTAAGGTACTCTTCTTGGAAAAATCCGGGAAGAACATCAGGGTTTCGTGCAGGTTTTGCAGATCCATCTTCTGACCCTTTTTGATGGTCACATGCACATTGGCCTCGCTAAACGCGCCGCTTCTGTTCTCACATTTCACCACCAAATCATAGCCTTTGTTGGCATGATGACGAATTCCGTTGAAATCGGCTACCCGCAACTCCCCGTTAAAATAATCTACTTCAAACACACCTTTTTCATCCCCCGAAACGATGTGATACCGGATTCTTCCGGATGGATCGGAGGCTTGCACCTTTCCAACCAAATCGCCATTGTACCAAAAATCGTAGATGGAGAAGGTATCGTCTTCCACAGCTGGTGGCAAAACAGGCGTTGACCGATACAACGCTTCACCTCCCAGCTCAGTAGCCAGGTAGATCAGCTCACCGTTCAATACCGCCACACCCCGCACATTTTGGACATAGTCCGGATTGCGTTCCGTGAAGGTGCGACCATCGTATTGATACAGATCGTAGATGGGACCTTTCACACCGCTTACCGACATGAACAATTGATCCTTGTATACATCCATTCCCTGAAAATCCCGATAGCCTGATTTAGCCGCCAGAATAACCAGTTCATGTACTTCTTCGTGATCCAATTGATAGAGGCGTAATCCTTTTTGATCCGGATCAGCCACAAAATAGACCTTGTCTTCCAACACCAGCGGAGGATGCACATTGATCATATTCATGCCCGGATAAATGGCTCCGTGCTCGTGGATATCACCCTCGGCTCCAATACTGTATTGGCGCATCCCGGCACCTGCGCGGTTGGCATGGAAATACAACCGGTTTTGAAACGTGAATAACCCCTGAACGTTGTGTAATTCATGGTGCCCGGGCACAAAACCGGTTTCACTCCAAATGGCAATTTGTCCGCTTACCGTTCCGTAAATCGAACCGCCCAATGGAGCCGCTTCCGTGGCGATGGAATAAGTATGGCTGATTTCCCTTGATCGCTCAACAGACCAACTGGTGTTGATTTTTATCGCTCGTTTCCATCGGCTTCCGGACGATGTGGTCCCATAACCTTCGACGTGTAGAATGCCGTTGTGCTCCACCATGGGTGAGCATTGATCAATCCCGGAAACAATCTTCACTACCCGACCATCTTCCACCCGGTAAATACCATTTTTCTGGCCTTTGCCCGATACGTGAAACACCACGGTATTATTGAAGTTCACCATGCGGTTGATCATCCCGCCACCACAGGCGGTTTCCAGATTTTTCTTGCTTCCGTATTCCGAAGAAAATTGGGAAATACGGGAGAATCCCTCTTCCGAAATCTGATACAACTGCCACCCGGAACCCGCTTCAAACGCTTGAAAATACAAGGTTTCAGAGGCCTTCACCGGGCGAAACTCCGTTCCAAAGTTGAATTGTGATCGACTACAAAGTTGGTTGGGGCGTTGTGCCGATGCGGCGGCTGCCATCAAAATCAGAATTCCGGATACGAGATGTTTCATGCGAGAAGCTTTGAGAAGTCCCCACAAAGTTCACCCGAAACGGAGTCGCCGTTTGCCCCTGTGAAGGAGGCTAACACGTTGACTTCATTCCGAACCCGGAGGACGCCCATAAGCGCAAAAATGAGTGCCTCTTTGTAATTCACCAACATCGGATCGGGAACTATTATTTCGGCATCCGTGTGGCTGCGAATGTGCTCCACCAAAACCGGGTTGAATGCCCCTCCACCAGTCACCAAAACACGTGTGGTTGAGGAATCACTAGCGAGGTCTTCAATGTTATTTCCAATTTGCTCCCCAATGTGTTCCACCAGGGTTTTCATCCGGTCTTCCTTGGATGCTTCGCTTTCCCGTACACGGAACCAAAAGTTTTCATTGATCCACTCCCGACCCAGTGATTTTGGGTAAGACCAGGTGTAGTAATCGATGTTATTTACATCGGCCAGCAAATCGTAATCGATTTGGCCGGTGGCCGCAATCTCCCCGTTTTCATCGTATTCCTTGCCAAATTCACGGGCAATCCGATTGAGGAGGATGTTGCACGGACAAATGTCGTAGGCTACCGGTTCGCCATCAACAGTGGCCGAGATATTGGCAAAGCCCCCGAGATTAAGACCCATGGTATACTCGCTGAACAACAACTGGTCTCCAATTCCGGAAACAGGGGCACCTTCCCCGCCTTTAACCACATCCATGGCTCTGAAATTAGTGACCGATGGGATGCCGGTTACAGCCGAAATGGCGCTGCCCGATCCAACCTGATAGGTAATATTGCTTTCGGGCTGATGCAGGATGGTATGACCATGGGAAGCGATGAGATCGGCTTCCAGTTGGTGCTCATCCAAAAACGCATTGATCAATCGTCCGATGTATTCACCAAAGTAGCGGTCCGTCTTGTAGACGTTCATCGCCGTTTGATTTCTCAGCTTGGACAGACGAAGTCGCCAAGTGTCTGAATACGAGACCGTTTTGGCGGCGTTAATGGTATACGACCATTTGCCGGATTCTGATGGGGTAAGTTCGCAGTGTGCGATATCAACGCCATCCATTGAGGTGCCAGACATGACACCAATCACTTTATAACTTCTCATTCAAATGCTCTTGCGTGCACGATGTCAAACCGATCGTCGTGAAACGAGATTGCAACTCGGTAAACCAAGAAATAACCGTCCCCTTCCACTTTGACAACCTACGGTTAAAAAAGAGGTGCAAATGTAGTTTTTCTCACCCGTTGCGTGAAACGCATCTCACCTTTTCGGATGAATGTTCCACCAAAGCCGAGGAAGCCGATGTTGGCATCTCCTGGTTGGCTGATTTTGTGGCCTTTCGGTTTTTTGATCACCTTTGTTGAGCCCATGTCAGCACCCAGTTCGTTACGGATCCTTCACGTAAGCTCACCTCTCTCCTGGCGGGGTGGTGAACAACAAGTGCATTATTTGTACACCAACTTGATGAAAATGGGCTGCATTCAACGGGTGTTTTGCCCAGTGGGGTCCGAACTTTCCAAACGCGTAGCAGCAGACGATGTGATTCCCTACAAAAAGCGCAGTGGGTTTGATGTATGGGCAGCGCGAAAACTGACCGGGAGCATTAAGCACTACCAACCCGATGTCATCCATGCACATGATGCACATGCGCACACTACAGCCGTACTGGCGGCTACCTTGTTTGGGATGAGTACTCCGGTGATTTTGAGCCGACGAGTTGATTTTCACGTCGGACGATCCTGGTTTTCTCGCTTTAAGTACACCCATCAATCCATCCGGGCTATTGTGTGTGTGTCTCAGGCAATAGAAGAAATGGTTCGAACCGATCTGGATTCGCCATCCCATCCATTCATCACCACCGTTCACTCTGGCGTTGATTTGGGCCGATTTGATCACATCAACAAGGGGAAGCTTCGATCTGAACTCGGGATTGATGACGACGTGTTTTTGGTGGGTAATGTAGCCGCACTGGCGGATCATAAAGATTATCCGACCTTTCTCCGAACCGCTCAACAGCTGCAAGATGAGCGTGACATCCGATTTGTGATTATCGGGACTGGACCGATGGAGGAGGAAATCAAGCAAATGGCAGTTGAATTAAACGTGACCGATCGTGTGACCTTTTTAGGTTTTCGAACCGATTTGCAGGCGTTATTTGCCGACCTCGACGTATTCCTGTTTCCGTCCAAAACCGAAGGATTGGGAACGTCTGTGCTGGATGCCCTGGGATATGGTGTTCCGGTGGTTGCCACGCGAGCCGGTGGAATTCCGGAGATCATTGACCACGATGTAAACGGCTTACTCGCCGATGTGGGTGATCATGAGCAATTGGCCCATTTCATACAGCAGTTGAAAGCCGATGCAGCTAAACGCACCGATCTGATCCGTGCCGGACGGGAAAAACTGAAGCAATTCAGTCACGAACAAACCGCACAGAATACCTTCGGCATTTATCAAAAGATTCTGGTGTAAGCCTCGCGCTGAAGTTCAACTTCGAGATTTGAAGTATTTGACCTTATTTTGAATCCGATTCTGAGGATGAGCGAAACCATTTTAATAATTGGATCGGAGGGTCAGGTTGGAACCGACCTCCAGTACCGTTTGCGGGAGATTTACGGGAAGAATAATGTGATCAGTTCAGACATTCGTCCGGCCGATCCTGCCAAACTGGACCGTGGCCCCTATGAACAATTGGATGTGTTGGATCACAGCCGTATTGCTGAACTCTTTTCCAAACACAAGCCCACCGTGATTTACCACCTGGCGGCTATGCTGAGTGCCACAGCTGAGCAACATCCCAAAAAAGGTTGGGAGCTTAACATGGATGGAACCTTCAGCATCTTTGATGCTTGTTTGGAACACGGAGTGAAGCGCATTTTCTGGCCAAGCTCGATTGCCGTTTTTGGTCCCACCACACCCCGCGTGAATACACCACAACATTGCGTGATGGATCCGGGCACGATTTACGGAATCAGTAAATTGGCTGGTGAGCGGTATTGCGAATATTACTTCAAACGATATGGACTGGACGTCCGCAGTGTTCGATATCCCGGCCTCATTGGATGGAAGGCCTTGCCGGGAGGTGGCACCACCGATTACGCCGTCGACATATTTCACCAGGCCCTCAAAACAAAAGCGTATACCAGCTTCTTAAAAGCCGATGCGATGCTGCCGATGATGTATATGGACGATGCCATTAAGGCAACGATCAACATCACAGAAGCTCCGGCAGAACAGGTAAAACTCAGAAGTTCTTACAACATCGCCGGTTGCAGCTTTGACCCGCAAACCATTGCCTCCGCCATTGCCAAACGCATTGACGGATTTACCATTGATTATGCACCGGATCACCGGCAAAAAATAGCCGAGAGCTGGCCACAAAGTATTGATGATACGGTGGCTCGCGAAGATTGGGGTTGGAACCCCGATTTTGATCTGGATAAGATGGTGGATGAGATGCTGATGCGTTTATCGGCTACTGCTTCCCAGTGATTGCTCCTTGTCGAACACGTATTTCAAATCGTCCGTAGACACCTTTTTGAAATTGACGATCGGCGTATCGCCGGTTCGGAAGGTTTCTTTTGACAGATAAATCACATCGCTCAATTTCTTGACGATGACCAGCGTTACCAGTTCACCGATGGGAATATTGGCAAACTGAATTTTGCCCTTATCCGACTTGGCTGCACGCATTACAGAGAGTTGATCATCAAAGAACAAGCGCACATCCCACTTGGTATTGTAATCCTCGTCCACTAAAACCGTGGTGCGATCGCCCTCACCCAAAAACCGATCGCAATTGATCCATCGGGCGTTGGGAAGATCCAACACGTAGTAGCTCACTTCGTCTATCTGTGGAACATCAGCGCGGAGCTTATTCATGATATCGTCCCGCTTGTTTTCGGCGAGGTATTTGGCAAAACTTTCGCGATCCGGGAATTCCCCGTTCAGCTTGTTTTTGAATAGGTCGTAGATGCGCATAATATCGCCATTGGAACCAATGCACGCCGCGAGATTTTCGTCCCTTCTCTTCCGATATCCGGGGAAAAGCGCTGATTTAATCTTGCACCAGAACAGGTTGCAATCTCGCTCGCACGTTCCGGATTGATCCTGAATGTCCATTTCGCCCGGATCAAAAAACTGCGCAATTTCCCGGCCGGGACTGAAGTTCTCCGGCTTGAGTTCATCACGTTTCTCCCAGTGAACATAACTCTCGTCCATATAGGAGGTAAATCCTTCAAAATCATCCGGACCGCTGTTTGGTATAAATACGTGAACGGCATCCGGACGAAGTTGTTCCACTGGACGGCCATCGGCTTTAGCTAAAATCCGAAACATCCCACCAGACTCCAGCAACGAATCGGATGTTTGTGTGGTGAAGCCCATATTGAAGGCTTTCTGACGGGAAGTACACTGTAAAAAGGTCACGTCAATGGCCTTATTCTCGAGAGAAAACGCATGCGGTTCAATCACCACCACCACCCCGTTTCCGGCTTCAATGGTGGTATATTCATTTGAAAAGATTCGTTTATTAATCCCATCGGATGGAGGCGATACCACCGAACTCCACACATCCTGAGGAATGAGAATGGGTTCTGACGGCGTAACGTCTTTATCCGTTTTTTTCGGAGAACAGTTCAGTTGAACCGTAACCCTGCGATTGGCTTGTTTCTGCTGGTTGTTAGCGTTTTCGTTCAGCGGCTTCGATTCGCCAAAGAAATCGGTGTCTTGTACATCGAAACAACCAAATTCCTTTTTGATGTAGTTGCGGATGGTGTTCACCCGTTTTTGAGAAAGCTCAATGTTGTACTGATCAGCACCATCTGAATCAGTGTGACCGGAAAGAACTAAAAAACAAGACCCGCAATCTTCGTCCTCTAAGAAACTATGCAACCGGGACAGCTCTGTTGATTTGGCAACATGCTGATCGGAATCGAATAAAATTGAAATTGAAGTACCTTCTTGCGCCTTGAGTGATGATGAAGTCACAAAAAGCAGAACGAAGATCGCAAGTCTGGTCATTGAGCAAAAGTGTATTGATACCCCCTTGACGAGAGGTTGGAATAAAAGGTTGGGGTGCATGTGATTTTTTTTTCAAAAGGTAGATACGGGTTTGGATGAAGATGTAAATGGGAGATCGGAGAACGAAGAACGAATAACTAAAATCTAAGAGCTAAGATCTAAGTGTATGCGAATGAGTTATAATCATTGCGAACCCTTTGCGAACCCGGCGCCATAGCGGTTTAGACGATATTATCTAATTACGGTAAGAGCTAAAGTCTAAGAGCTAAGTATATACGAATGAGTCATAATCTTTGCGAACCCTTTGCGAACCCGGCGCCATAGCGGTTTAGACGATATTATCTTACGGTAAGAGCTAAAGTCTAAGAGCTAAGTATATACGAATGAGTCATAATCTTTGCGAATCCTTTGCGATCCCGGCGCCATAGCGGTTAATGCGATATCATCCAATTACGGTAAGAGCTAAATTCTAAGAGCTAAGAGTTCTTGTGTGTGACTCGCACCCTTCACCCTTCACCCTTCCACCCTTCCAACCTTTCATCCTGCCACCCTTTCATCCTGTCACCCTTTCATCCTCACGCCCTTGAACCTCTGAACCCAAATCCCGATTATTGCTGTCATGGATTTGTTCACACTTCAAAATCTAGCCGATCTATTCATGCTTGTTCTGCTGCAAGCTGTATTGGGCTTCGACAACCTGCTTTATATCTCGTTGGAATCGTCCAAGGCGCCCGAAGCCCAACAAAGTTTTGTGCGGAAGATGGGAATTGGCGTTGCCATCGTATTTCGGATTCTATTGCTGTTTGCCTTAATGCACCTGGTGCAATATGTACAGATGGATGTTTTTAAGGTTTCCTGGGGAGACACCGTTCAAGGTCACTTTAACTTGCACAGTCTGATTGTCCTGGGAGGTGGTATTTTCATCGTCTACACTGCCATGAAGGAAATCTGGCACATGATCTCGCAAGAAGAACATCATGACGTTTTGAAAGAAGAAAAACCGCGATCTGTGAGGAACATCATCGCCATGATTGTGCTGATGAACGTGGTATTTTCCTTTGATTCCATCCTCAGCGCCATGGCTCTTTCAGATGTATTTGCCGTTATGGCAACAGCCATTATTATTGGAGGATTATTGATGATTTGGCTGGCCGATCGGGTGTCCAACTTCCTCAAGAAAAATCGCATGTATGAGGTGTTAGGACTGTTTATCCTTTTTGTTGTGGGCATTATGTTGCTCACGGAAGGCGGGGAATTAGCCGATCTCACCGTGATGGGCAATCCCATCCACCATATGAACAAAACCACCTTTTACTTTGTGATCACCATCCTGGTGTTAACTGATTTGGTTCAAAGTAGGTACCAGCGAAAACTCAGTTCCAAGATGCGTTGAGTTTTTTTCCGACCTACTTTCCATAAAATATTCCTTTGTGGGTTGAATACTTGCGACGTATTCCGTAGGTTACCCATTCAATCATGAAGCAGGAAAAAGCACTTGCCATCTTAAAATCGGGGCGCAATGTCTTCCTGACCGGTTCGGCCGGTACGGGAAAAACGTACGTGCTCAATCAGTACATTCAGTTTCTTCAGGAACGAAATATCCCTGTTGCCATCACGGCTTCTACCGGTATTGCCGCCACCCACATGAACGGACAAACCATCCATTCCTGGAGTGGTATGGGCGTCAAGGATGTGTTAACTGCTTCGGTGATGCGCAATCTGTTGGAAAAAAAGTATCTGCGGAAAAACATTGACACGGCTAAGGTTCTCATCATTGACGAGATCTCCATGCTTCATCGTAAACAGCTGGATATGGTGGATGAAATCCTTCAGATGTTTCGGGAAAATCCGACCGCTTTTGGTGGAATCCAATTGGTTCTATCGGGCGATTTTTTTCAACTTCCACCGGTAACTAAGGACGAAGAAACCAATCGGGAAAAATTTGCCTTTATGGCCAAGGCCTGGGTTGATGCCCAATTACATGTGTGTTACCTGACTGAGCAATATCGTCAAACGGATGACGACCTGAATGATTTGCTCAATGAAATTCGTGCGGGATCTGTTAGTACAGAAAAGCTTCGCATTCTGGACGATGCCGTATACAATCGGTTCAAGTTTGATCCCACACGGTTGTATAGTCACAACTTTGATGTAGACCGACTCAATGATCAGGAGCTTCAAACTATTGCGGGTGAGCCCATCGAATACACAGCAAAAACAAAAGGACAAGAACCATTGATTGAGCTGTTGAGGAAGTCGGTTTTGGCACCGGACGTCCTCTACCTGAAAGAAGGAGCGCAGGTCATGTTTGTGCGCAACAACTACGACAAACAGGTGATGAACGGCACCTTGGGGACGGTGGTTGGCTTTACCGAAGAAGAAGATTATCCCATTGTAAAAACGGTGAATGGCCGAACCGTTACAGCCGAACCGGAAATTTGGGATATGACCGATGAGCGGGGAAAAACGCTTGCATCGTATGCTCAAATTCCATTGCGGTTGGCCTGGGCCATCACTGTGCATAAGTCACAGGGAATGACACTGGACGCGGCGGAAATCGACCTCACCAAAACATTTGAAAAAGGGCAGGGCTATGTAGCGTTATCCCGATTGAAATCGGTATCCGGACTCCGGTTGCTGGGGTATAATGAGCTGGCATTGGAAGTGGATGAGTTGGCGCTAAAAGCCGATATCCGGTTTCAGCAGTTATCTAAGCAATTGGATGATGCCACCGATTTGAACGTTCTTTCGGAAGAAGCCGATCGGTTTGTGAGGCGATGTGGCGGACTTACCTCCCCCGCCGACATTCGGAAACATCAACGCAAAAAAGAAGCAAAACGAAGTGGTAAATCCACCTACGACCAAACCAGGGAGCTTTACCTGCAAGGGCTATCCATTGAGGCTATTGCCAAAGAACGTGAAATGACGACGGGCACCATCATCGGGCATTTGGTAACCTTGAAAGACAAGGGATTGGAACTGGATATGGCCAAATTTGTTGGCGACATCAGAAACCTTGATACGATGCAAGCAGCATACGAGGCTCTTCAGGTGAAAAATCGTCCGGAAGACTTTTATGAAGACGGCAAAACGGTGCGTTCCAAGGCCTTATTTGATGCGCTGAAGGGCAAGGTGAGTTATGAGCAGATCAACCTGTTCAAGCTGGTGTTTAATTAATACGTATACGTTTAATACATTTGTACGTATGGATGTTAAGCTCACGTTGAAACTCAATAAAGACATCATTGATCAGGCTAAGGTATACGCTGCAAGACACAACCGAAGTTTGTCCAGAATCATAGAAGCCTACCTTCACCTGTTGGTCTCGGAAGATCGAACCGATGGCCAACTTGAAGAACCCATAACGCCCTATGTAAAATCCCTTTCGCAAGGAATTCAATTGCCACCGGATTTTGACGAGCGCAAGGAAGTGCGAAAACATCAAACCAAAAAGCACGATTGATGGACACCTTATTCCTTGACACCAATGTGGTGTTGGATGTGCTTGGTAACCGAGAGCCCTATTACATGGCTTCGGCATCTGTGGTTAGTATGGCGGATAGGGGTCAGGCCCGTGTGATTATTTCTCCGGTCTCCTGTGCTACAATTGCGTATGTTCTGGAACGTTTTCTCCCGAAAGCTGAAAGCAGAAAACGACTAAAAAACTTTCTGGTATTATGTGATGTGTCTACCGTTAATCAGAAAATCACCTCCGCAGCCATTGGTTCGCGGTTCGAGGACTTCGAGGATGCCCTCCAACACTTTTCTGCCGTGGACTATGAATGTGATGTGATTATCACCAGAAACGTCAAGGACTTCAAACACGCCACCATACCGGTGATGACGCCAACCGAATATTTGGCCCAGCGATCAGCCAGGTGATCATTAATCGGGATACAATTCCCGCGTTCGTTTCATGGAGTACTTCAACAACTCCAAAAGTGAATCGCGATTTAAATCACTGAGTTGTTTGACATATAAACACGATTTACCGGTTTTGAAGGTTCCAAGATTCTTCATCAAATCTTCCCGACCAAATCCAGCCATCACGTAGATGGTTAGATTCTGTTTTCTGGGTGAAAAACCGATCAGAAAAAAATCACCTTCCCTGCCACTGTCGTATTTGTAGTGGTATCGGCCAAATCCCACAATCGACTTTCCCCACATCACCGGAGGCTGTTTTGTTAACCCGTTCATCAGGGTGATCAGTTCCCTGCAATCTGCTTGTCGATTTTCCGGTTGTGCTGAGATAAATGCCTCAACGTCATCACCATGAGGAACAGTCTTATTGGTCATGGATGCAAAATACAAAAGAGTTCAGGGAGATGCGCGGTGATCCAGTGACACGATTCCACCTCAAATGGATGGTCCGTCACTTACATGCGGTGATTAAAATTCACAACCGCACAATCCGTGGAAGGTAAGCTCCCTGATTCTGCACCTTCCTGTTGCACCACCTGAAGATTCGGAACGCCCTCAACTACAAACAATTCTGCCAACTCATAGGTAACCCGTTCCGGATTCCAATTCAAGATCAACCCTTCTTTATACGTTTCTCCTTCCTGGTCATAGACGTAGATGGCTTCAATCCGATTTGAACTGTCCATGGTACCGCTAAACGTCCCGATTCGAGCGTCGGATTCGGCTGGGATGTAGTTAAACATTCCACTGACCTTCATGCCCTCAATGGTGATGGTTAGTTGTGTGGAATCAATCATCCGTTGGAGGGTATCCGTTCCGTCCATAATGGGGGAACCTTCCGTCGTTTTAAGATAGCACCACTGGTGTTGCGTGACTTCCGTGACTTCGGATGTTTGTTCCCTTTCTGATTGCTCCGAATCCTTGTTCTGGCTACATGCAGGAAGTAGCATGACAACCGAAAGAATGGTTGCGAAGGACAGCATGAAGGATGACTTGTTGAATGACATACGTATTTGAATAGGTTGACCGAAAAATTTAAACGCTTAATATACCATCTGAAGATGGAGTTTACCTAGTGAGGGTGTAACTTTCCTCGGGGTAGGGGCTAATTGCGTCCCTACTGAATATTTTCCGAGTTATCTCACACGTTCAGTCATTTTAGGCAACGAAGAGTCTTTTTGCCTCGTTTGGAGGATATTGCCGGGGTAGGTTGTTGGACGTTAGAACCTTTCAGGAGGTAAGAGGCACATGCATCTCTAACCTATTCCATCCACTGGGTTACTGACACTTGGTCTAACTTTCCTGCTGGTTAAAGTTTTTCGCCTCCCATATTGATTCCATTCACTCCACGAACCCTAAAAATCATCCTCTCCATCATCTTCAACAAATTCGATAATACCGGCCATGTAGCTCGTATCCCATCCATCTGCGAAATCATCATAATCGGCATCGGGAATATTGGTATGTCGCAGCTCTACCGACGTTCCCTTTTTATGCTCATGAAGCTTGATGGTAACGATAGATGGCTCCTCCTGCTCACCAAAATACCATTCCTGCACCACCAGTTTATTGGGTTCAAACTCCAGGTTTTTACCGCAAATGCTATCATCCCACAAACTGAATTCGGATCCGGGTTCTTCAGACATGACAGCCTTTTCTCCGGTCCAAAGCTCTAGACTCTTTGGATTTACAATGGCTTGATAGATCTCCTCAGGCGCCGCTTTGATGACGTAATATTTTTTAAAATCTGCCAATTTGAATGTCTTGAATTTCGCGTCTAAGATACTTGATCACCTCGGGATGTCTATATTTGGATAACAGCCCTACCACTATGCGCAGCTTAACTGATTGGTTTTCGGAATACTCAGACAGTCATCAAAACCAACTGAATAAACGTATTCACTTCATTTGTGTGCCTCTGATCTTTTTTGCCGTGTGCGGTTTGATCATGTCCATCCCATTTCACGTGGCATCCTGGTATCATCCCAGTGAACATCCGCTAGTACTCAACTGGTCATTTCATGTCCTGATTTTTGTGGTGCTGTTTTATCTGAGATTATCATGGAAAATGGGGTTAAAGATGCTCGTATTTTCTGCACTCTGCCTAATTGGTAATTACTGGCTATCTCAAGTGACCACACTTTGGCTCGTGTCGTTGATCCTATTTACAGCCGGATGGATTGGTCAGTTTTACGGTCATCATGTAGAGGGGAAAAAGCCCTCATTCATAAAGGATCTTCAATTCCTTTTGATTGGTCCTGCATGGGTCATGGAGGAATTATTTGGATAAGGACAACACATGAACAACTACCTTTTCACTCGCTTTTTTCTCACGTTATCCGTGCTTTGTGTGGGGTTTCTTGGCGGATGTAAAGACCAACCCGATGAGTCTCAAGAGGAACCTGAAAAGACTTATCCCATTGGTGTTATCACCACGAATCACGGTGACATGCACTTTTGGTTATATGATCAAACCCCTCATCACAAAGCCAAATTTGTGGAGTTGGCCAACCAACATTACTACGACGATTTCACCTTCAACCGCGTGGTTCTCAACTTCGTAATTCAAGGCGGATGTCCGGACTCTCCACAGTATTTTGAAAACTCTCCTTACTTACTTGATCCGGAATTTGTGGACTCTATTGGCCATACGTATGGGGCACTTGGTATGGGACGCGACAATAACCCAAAGAAACAATCCAATGCCTGCCAATTGTATATTGTAAGTAAGGAAGCTGGGTTGCCCAATCTGGATGGTAACTACATGATTTTTGGCAAGATCATTAAGGGTGAGGAGGTATTGGAAAGTGTTGAACATGTGCAGGTCGACAGCCTTAATAAACCATTGCAAACCGTTTCCATGAAGGTGGAAGTTCTGGATCTCACTTCGTCACAAATTGAAACTTCCTACGGTTTTAAACCGTAGAACTAACTATGAAACAACTAATCCAAACCAGCCTTTTCCTTTTAGTGATCACCATGGGGTTCTCTGCTTGCCGTGAGGAACCGGAACGTGTGGTGACATCCCCAACCAAAGATTTCAACGATCTTAAGAAGTACTTTCCATTTTCCGGTAAGTATGTTTGGCACTATGACGTTACCACGGCTGATTTTATCAAGAATACAAAGGATTCCTTCCAGGTTGAGCGTCGCTTTAATGTGGAATTGGGATACTTTGAGAACTATAAGGATGGCCGAGTGTACAGCACCATGCACTGGAACAACTCAGGGACTAAACTCGGTTGCTGTACCGATCGGGTTTTGTTGGATTACTCCTTGATTGATTGTACGGGAGATTCTACCATCATTTTTGCCGGCAGCAATAATCCCGTCATGACCATTTTTCAGATTTGTGAAAAGCAACTGGTTCCTGCCGTACCTCAATTCGACACGGTAAAATGTGTTAAAACGTTTCAGATTAACAACTGGACCGATGGTTCCCGAATCTTCATTGAGCGGTATTTCGGACATGACGTTGGAATTGTCTATTCCCTGCAGCATATCATAGACTCAACGGGTCAAATCATCCACACCCAAACGGAAAAACTCAGGTCGATTCAGAAATGATGTGGCTCCTTCCGGGGTTCCAGCACATCTTTCATTCTGCCTAAATTGATTTTCTAAACCTTCCTTTTAGCCGACCGGAGCGGGTAACGGCAGGTGAGGAATTCGGTGCATTCCTTTTCACCTACCGTTCTCCGGTCACACTGTTGCATGAAAAGTAAGGTTGTATGTTATGTTGGGTCTGAAAGCGCAAGTAGGCATTACGGCCAGGGGTTCATCTTCCAGTTGGAAGGTTTACCGGTAAACGGACTGTTAAAGTCGACTTCAAAAGCCTGTTCGGATAATTCCACAATCTTCCATGTTTGAGCGTATTGGGTAGACTCATCCAGATAAAGGGTGGTTGAATCAGTGGACCATCGGTATGTGCCGTCAAACGATCCGTTAAAGTTGTAGGATGAGCCGGTCTGGAAATCGACGGTCTTGCCCGTACTACTTCCATCGTGCACGCCATCATGTGTTGCGTCGCTGATCTTCCATTTCCGAATGATCAATTCCAGCTTTCC
This sequence comes from Flavobacteriales bacterium, assembly GCA_020635355.1. Classification (GTDB taxonomy): domain Bacteria; phylum Bacteroidota; class Bacteroidia; order NS11-12g; family UBA9320; genus WGNA01. The sequence continues at coordinate 38,715 of JACJZW010000004.1, read as the reverse complement.
AGCTTTGATTTCACCGGTATTATCTCCGGTTCCGTTATCGGTGGTGATTGGTGTATCATCCTTACAAGATGCCAGCATGATTGCCAGCAAGGAAACCATCCATATGAGTTGTCTCATCTCTTTAATCGTTGTTTGATTTTGAGATGCAGAAGGAAAGAAAGGAGTTGCTCCACCTGGGAGAAACTGGCGGATTTAGTGATGAACGGTTAAAAAGTGAGGACGACTAGCTCACCACAGCCTTCGGAACCGCACCACGAACACCTTTGGTACTCATGCGGATCAACCAGGCCAGCATCACGGCCGTATACGACCACAATGATGGAATGAGCCAAGAAGCGTATGATACGTCATTGAACAACCATGTAATACCGATGGCAATGGCAATCAACCGAAGACCATCAATGAATCGTGAACCAATAAAGTTGTCCAACATCCTCCCATGAGCAAAAATGGAGAACAGGATAATTCCAGTGAGCCCAAGAATGTGCCGGTCATTGATCATCATATCCCAGGTACGCAGTTTAGCATCGCCCCCCAACGCCACCAGCCAAATAAATAGGCCCAGCGTAAATAAATTATTGATAAGCATATACACCCCAAACTCAGGTGTAACCTCACGTTCATGCGGCAGTCGTTCACCCTTATCATCGGTATAATAGCGGTTTGGCAAATACCCTACATCGTCTGGAGTCCATTCCGGCTTGCTCAGGAATAGCTTGATCTTATTCTTCCAACTCTTGGTCATACCTGCCCGTTTGAACAGGTCCTTCCAGTAAAAGAGATGAGCATTATAGGCATCCGTGCTTTCAAAACCCGTGGTGATCCCGTAATCCGGTTCTTCATCCTCGGGACAATAGGTCCCGAACATCTTGTCCCAAATAATGAAAACATGGCCGTAATTGTGGTCGATGTATTTCTCATTTCGTGCGTGATGCACGCGATGATTGGATGGGGTTGAAAAGATGTGTTCAAGAATGCCCAGCTTGGGAACCAAACGGGAATGGGTAACGAACTGAAAGGCTCCAACAAAGGCGATGGACGATACCGTGGTAACCGGGTCAAATCCCAGCAACGGCATCCAAATAAAGAAGAAGGATCGGTTGATCACGGCAAACAGAGACACGCGAAAAACCGTTGAAAGATTCAGTTGCTCACTTTGATGGTGTACGATATGTGCCGCCCAAAATACATTGATCTCATGGCTCAGCCGATGATGCCAATAGGCGAAGAAATCGGCTGCCAGCAAGGCCAGAAACCAGGTAAATGGGTTGGCCGGAATTTGCCAAAGGGCGATGTTCTCGAAGAGGTACTGGAACAGGAAGTACATGAGTACAAACCAGAAAAAGTCAAAGACACGTTCCAGAATTCCGCAGGAAATGTTCACCAATGTATCGGTGAGGGTATATACCTGCATATTTCGTTTTCGGGCAACGAGAATCTCAATGACGATCACCACTGCCAAAACACCGAATAAAATAAGCCAACCTTGTGCTGTCATTGCAAAATTTGCTGCAAAGCTAAAAAATCAATTAGGAAGCGAACTACAAAACACCGTGTGTTCTATCATCTTCAACCATGATTTCAGTCGAAAGTTTTGGGTATCATGGAAAACTGGCGTAATCCACGGTACATCAGAATCATGAATCCGGCCATTAGGAGGTGGCTGATATCGTGGTAATTCAACCATGGATGCAGGCTGATGGCGTTGCTGTAAATAAAACCAGGAATGGCGCTGTATGCCAGGGCCAAGATGATTCGCTTACTCCGCTGATCTCTCATCTTTTTGAGATTATAGACGTGCATCGGCAGAACCAGTAGGATCAACCCGAAGGTGGAGTTTATTTGGGTTACCATAAAACTGCTCCAGGGAGAAATCATCAACCCAACGGCTAGTAACCACTCCACGATAAAAAGCCAGTGAAATAACTGATGCCATCGCATCTTTACACCCGGTTGTATAATCAGAAATGAGGTCAGCTGCAAAAGCATAATACCTGTGGCACCCATTCCCCAACCAATGATTTTAAACTTTGGATCAAGGTAGGCTTGAAGACCGTGACCAAGCCACGCCGCCGATGTCATCCCGATGGCAAAGCATGTGAAGTACCCGAGGATGAGTTTAAAATACCTGGAGTTGCGCTGACCTTTAGGTGTTTTGACCATTCGATATACCACATACCAACAAACCAGTGCCACCAGAAAGTCTGTGGCGGTGGTCATGGGTTCCCGAAATTCAAACGATCCGAGAAACCAGGTTGGATTGGTAATGGCTGGATCGGTGATGATCAAGGATGTCATACCCATCAATAGTAAAGGAGGTCGGAAATAACGGCCGCAACTTTTTCGGCGTTGGGCAGCATCACCTTTTCCTGCGACATGTTCAGGGGAACAGCCGGAACATCGGCACTGCCAATGGTTTGCACCGGTGCATCCAACCATTGGAAACATTCCCGGCCAATCCGACCAGCAATGGCTTCGGCAAATGAATTGGTTAATGTTTCTTCGGTGAGCACAATCACCTTATTGTGTTTTCGGGCTTGATCAAAGATGGCTTCGTCGTCACACGGACTGAGTGTTCTTAAATCTAAAATTTCTACCTGACCCGGGAAGTTTTTAGAAGCTGCCTTCGCCCAATAAACACCCATTCCATAGGTGATAACAGCCACGCTTTCTCCGTTCTCAACGGCTTCAGCATCGGCTTCCAAGGCTATTCTGGCTTTCCCCAACGGAACGATGTAATCATCTGAAGGTTCAGGCGTTTTGGCCTCTTCGGTTCCTGGAACCTTGCTCCAGTACAATCCCTTGTGTTCGAACATCACCACCGGATTGGGATCGTAGAATGCTGCTTTCATCAACCCTTTCATATCCGCGGCGTTGCTCGGATAGACAATCTTGATTCCTTTGATGGGCAGTATACTGCTTTCAACCGTTCCGGAGTGATACGGGCCACCACCACCATACGCACCGGTTGGAATTCGAATCACACTTTGTACGTGATATTTACCCTGACTGAGGTAGCCTGATTTACTCAGTTCCGTCACCAATTGATTCACGCCCGGCCAGATGTAATCGGCAAATTGTATTTCAACAACCGGCTTGCATCCAACAGCGCTGAAACCTGCTGTTGAACCAACGATATAGGCCTCCTGAATGGGCGTATTAAACACCCGGTCGGTACCGTATTTCTGAGCCAGCGTGGCGGCCTCGCGAAATACACCACCCAGCCGAATACCCACATCCTGTCCGTATAAAAGAGCTTCCGGGTGTGTTTTAAGAATTTCATCCATGGCATGCAGTGCTGCATCCACCATGATCACCGATTCCGCACCGGCAGGACACCGCTCACCTTTTTCCTCGGTGATGGGTGTAGGTGCGAGAACATGATTTTTCAGTACGCTATCATCCGGATCCGGAGCATTGATCGCTCGCTGAAATTCGTTTTCGATGAAACTTCTGGCGTCCTGAAGAATGGCATCCAATTCGGTGTCATTTACTCCGGCATCCTTCAGTTCCTTGCGCAAAATGGGGAACGGATCGTCTTTGATATCTTCTTCCAAATCATCCCGATACCACTCACTTCGTACGCCACTTGTGTGATGCCCAAGCAGCGGAACCGGAACATGTACCAAAACTGGTTTCTGATCCTTTCTAAGCTTGTCAACGATCTTCCCGATTTCCGTGTAGCACGCTGAAAAGGAAGATCCATTAATAGAATAAGTCTGTAAACCCTTAAATCCTTTCGCAAACTCCGCCGATGTCATGGCCCGCATCTCATCTGAACTGGCCGAGATGCCCCAGTCGTTATCCTGAACAAGGTACATAATGGGCAGTTCGTGCAACACCGCCATTTGGAGTGCCTCGCTTACCTCACCTTCCGTCATCGATCCATCGCCAATGGAGCAAACCACAATAGCATTGGGATCTCCGGGTAATCCTTGAGATTTTCGATACTTTAATCCGTGAGCAATACCGGTTGTTGGGATCGCCTGCATGCCCGTTGCACTGCTCTGATGGGCAATTTTAGGCATGTTGTCGCGGTTCAACGAGGGGTGGGAATAGTAGCTTCGTCCGCCTGAAAAGGGGTCATCGGCCTTGGCTAATAACTGAAGCATGAGCTCGTACGGCTCCATCCCAATTCCCAGTAGAAGGGATTCATCCCGGTAATACGGTGCCACCCAGTCTGAGGGGGTTAGGTGATATGCCATGGCCAACTGAATGGCCTCATGACCTTTGGAGGTGGAATGGACGTACTTGGTTATTTGTCGGTTTTCATCATAAATCGCCGCCATCGCCCGTGATCGGCACATGGATTTCCAGGCCTTGATCAGGATATCCTGGGAAACAGCTGATTTTGATTTTGAACCGGATTTCGTTGCAGTCATAAAAGAGGTGCAAGTTTAGCACATTTTGAACCAGTATGCAGATGACGATGCGGGATTCGGAATGCTGGATTCTGTATATGCGCATCCCTAAATTAGGTTGACCGAATAATCGAAGAACACATCGTTGGGAAAACCAAACGTTTAAAATACCGATGAACGGCCATGATGTAGCTGCTATTTCCGATCTTACCATCGGGGAGGGGTGGTTACGTCCCTACGTTATTTCGGTGGATACATCTCAATCGTTCCGTAAATTATCGCATCGTTGGGTATTTTTCTTGACGTATGTGAAATCATTCCGAATCGAGCATTCCATACTCATACTCATGTAAGAGGGATGGGGAATGGGGGACGGGGGATGTGAAAGTTGGAAATGTTTGAGCTTTGAGTCACACCACCTGTTTATCCTCACCGAGTGAAACGAGCGTCACGAACTACCGATTTCAAATTCGGGATTCGGAATGCGGGATTCGAGATTCGAGATCAGGGATGCGGGATGTTTTGGGAAAGGTGGAACTCTTAGCACTTTGATCTTTGAGTTTTGCTCTTCTAACCTTCCTTTCCCCATCTCCCCCACTCGGGCATGCGGAACGTATAAAGATCGATTCCAAAACCCACCATGGGAATGGCCCGATAGGTTCGCTTTACCTCGTTATCCACCTGAAATCGTGTTTGGACGTAACAGCCTCCAAGTTGAAAGTAGGCCGATAACCGACTACCCACCCGATATCCCGAGATATCGATCATGTAGGATTGATACAACTCGTCGATTTGCTGATAATTGGATTCCCGACTTTGATATTGGTTGAAGGCAAAGCCCAGCACCCGAATAGGGTTTTCATCTTTTTGCAGTTTGAAAATGTGTGCGGTCACCGAAAACGCTTCGCCATGTACGTCCTCGAAGTTGTCCCAAAGACTGTATTTCGCTGTAAACGGACCAACCTTCAAACCTGCCGAAGGCATAAACGATGCAGCCCGATCCATCCCAATGCCCGCCGAAACCATGGGGTTGAAATATCGACCAAAAAATCGATCTGTTTTTTCATTGAAAATGAAGGGATTCTGAGCCATGGATACCGGAATCCGCAGAACCAGAAAAATGCCAATCGTCAGAAATTTCAGTTGTGCTCTCAACGGTTGAATAACGGATCGCAAAGGTAGATATTCTATGGTCAGCGTTAAATCCTATCATCTTCTATATCGATCTCCTGATTGAGTGTGCTTCATCCAGAATTTCGTGTAGCGTGTGAATAGGTAAATCAGCGGAAGGATCCACCGGAAACACTTTCATCCGCGCTCGATTCCCCTGAACCAAGGACGGATGTTTCATCTTGTTTCCATCCACAAAAAGGACGTACGGATCCCTCGATTTTTGGTCGATCCACAGATAACAAAGTGGTTTTTTATTCAAGACAAAGCAGGGCATGCCGTACTTGACTGTCTCCGAAACCTCTGCTGAATGACCCAGGATTATCTCCCTCAATGTGAGCAAACAACTTTGCTGGGGTTCGGATTGGGATAAGTAGAATGTGTTCATATTCACCTCAAACCAAAGGTAGGTTTAAGAAAGCGGAAGATCGTCCTAACAAAAAACCCCGACGATCATCGCCGGGGTTTCGCATCAGGAGAAAACAACATCTAGTTCTTAACGAACTTGACGATTTGTACCGTCCCGTCTACCGCCGTAACATGGGCGTAGTAGAGTCCGGTGGGTAGTAGTGTAATATCCACCTGTTCATTTTGTTCAACATTCAGATCGGTGTCAACCAACTTGTTGCCATTCAAATTGTATATGGTCACATGTGACAGAACCTTGTCATCTGAAGTGAAAGCCACATTCGTTTGGGCTGGTACCGGTGTTGCCGAGGCATTCCAATTGATTTCCACTGCCCTGGTATTTTCGGCGTTCAACAGATCTTCCGTTTGCAGCATCACATCATCTGTAGCCGCTTGTGGAATTTCCAGCGCCTTCTTATTGATGATGATTCGTTTGGTTACTTCAACCGTACAACCGGTGCGCTTGTCATAGGCTATTAAGGTCACTTTGTAAACTCCCGCCGAAGAAAACTGATGGCGCACAACCCGACCTCTATACGCCGAGCTATCGCTGATTTTCCAACCATACACGACATCGGACGACCCATTGCTTCGCGCCTTGAGAACGATCTTAAGTCCGTCAATACGATACTTGAAATCGGCTTTGAGTTTGCATGGTTTTTCGATTACAACTCGTTTACAAACCATTACCTTACACTTGGTTTTGGGGTTGAAGGCAATCATGCACACTTCATAAACCCCTTCTTTCGCGTATTTGTGGTTAGCCGTCACTCCATGGTCTGAACCACCATCACCCCAGCTCCAGAAGAATAGAACTCCCTTCTCACTGGCCTCTCCTTTCACTCGAATCTTACGGCCGTCAATCTCGTATTTGAAATCCGCCCGCAAATCACAGGTATCTTTTTGGCGTTCTATCTCAACTTTCTCGCACACCGTTGTGGTGCATTTTTGGGTACCGGAAGAATTGGTCAGTATGGCTGTAACACATACCCGATACGTTCCAGGTTTGGCGTAACTGTGCTTAATCTCCTGACCTCTTCCATCAGATCCATCCCCAAAACTCCAAACGTAGGTTACGTTCTGCTCGTTGGACTCGGCTTTGAATTTGACATCGTTTCCGCGTTGCTCAAATTTGAACGCCACCTTAAGATTGCATTCCCGTAGAGCAACGTCCTTACATAATCGGGTTGAACAACCCGTTACGGTATCTTTCACGAACAGGCAAATGGTATACTTGCCCTCCTTTTGATACCGATGTCCGGCCGTTTGCCCTCGGGCATCGTCTCCATCACCAAACGTCCATCCGTACACGGCGTGCTTGCTGTTGGATTTCGCTTCCAACTTAACTCCCAAGCCATCGGTGTGTACCTCAAAATCGGCTTTGAGATCGCAGTCCCGAATGGTAATGGTCTTACATACGGTTGTGGAACAGCGCTGTTTGGTTGCCGTGTTGAAGGCATAGGCTGTCATGCAAACCTTGTAGGTTCCTGCAGATGCATAGGTGTGCGTTGCGGTGAACCCTCTTACTTTGGAAGAATCAAATTCCCAAAACACCGCTAAGGCATTGCTGGAAGTCTCTGCTTTGAACTTGACGGTTTTCGTTGACTGGTCAATGGCAAATTCAAAATCAGCCTTGACACAGTTGCTTTGAGCGCTAACGGCCGTAACCGTCAGCATGAAAAATGTGGCTAAAGCCAACAGCATTTTTCCTGGAAAACCAAACTTTTTTGTGATCGCGTCTTTCATAATATTAGGTTTAGATTTTTTGTCTTACACCTCTTTAGTCGAGACCACAGTACAATGGTTGCATCTTTTTCTAAAAATTTTTTAATGCCTTGATTTACAGCATCGTATTTTCAATTCTATTGCCTACTAATTACGAAATAAGGCCATCAGCCATTTCATAATTATTTATCATTTACACACAAGATAATAACGAGTAAATAAAATGGGGAAAGGCCGCACTCAAATTGAGGTGACCTTTAGGTAAAATGGAAACAACAAATTCCTTATCGGCGAATGATTCGCTGATGGATGGATCCGTCAAGGGTGTGCAACCTCAGAACATACAAACCGGATTTCAAATCCTGAATATCGATCTGCTGATTAAGCGGTACACTTCCTTTTAAATACAATTGTCCGTTGACACCGATAACATCATACTCCCAACCAAGGACATCAACACCTGAAATGGTGATGGCGCCATCTGTTGGATTGGGATAGATAGCCATCTGGCCTAAAAGCACATCTTCTGCGGATCCCAGTTCATCCACCAGAGCATACACGGAATTGGTAGATTTTTCATCACTGTAGTCAAATGCCACATGGGCGGTGTTGGATAAGAGAACACCCTCTTTTAAACCAGGTTTCAACCCGATGGAAAAACCAATAAAACCATCGTCGGCTACAACTTCTCCATTCTTGGTTGGATTTGGAGCCAGATCGATCTTGGGAAAAGTCCAAATCACCGTGGCCACATTCTGCCCCGGTTGACCCGGAATAATTTGATAGGTATACGGATGACTGGCGCCTGTTTCTCTGATTTCCTGAATGCTGTGATTCAATCCAATGGTATCCACCACATAAACGGTGCGAACCGTATCGCTGCTGAAATTTGAAAAGCTGATCTGATAGTCCACCGATTTGGTTCCAGGTTCAATGAACGCCGTATCCCCGGCCGATTGACCCGGATTGATGTACTTGCCAATCTCTATTTCCTCTTCGGTGATGGTTTGGGTCAGATAGGATTCGTTGTTGTCGTTATCCTCTTCTACGGTTTGATTTTGTCCGCCTACGGAAGCCATCAGGTTGAGTTTTTCGGAAGCATCCTGCTCCAGCACAAAGGCACATTTGATGGTATTGGATATGCCAGGACGAAGGGTGAAATACCACGTGGCACTGTCGCCCTTGACTTCATCTGGCATGGGGCTGGCCGACAAATCCTGAAGTTTTTGATCAAAGTGGAGCGTTACCTTGCCGTCATCCACTTCGGTAGAACCCAAATTCTCATAGTGGATGTAGTACAACTGTACGTTTTTACGCGGCGCGATAGGACCAGATTGGGCAAACAACTTCACAGCCAGATCGCGTACCGATGTAGTTTGAATCAACGCAAAATCCGTTGTATCGGTAACGATACCATCTTCTACCACAACCGTCTTTTTCAAGGCATCACATGGTGAGGCACTCCAGTATTTTCGGGGCAAAAGAGTGAACGTATACTTCCCTTCTTCCAGGTACGTTAGGTACATCCCCTTTTCATCAGGTCGCGCTACAAATCCACCGGGTTCAATGTAGATCAATCGGTCATTCAAGGCTCGATCAGCGGTTGAAAACACACAATTTTCGTCCCGGTCGAAATAGACTTTACCTTGCACCGCACCCATGTTTGGCAGGTATCGCGCTATGTTTATCAGCTCAATGGATTGATAGGTTTTAAAACTTCCGGAGGTGATCAAATGACCTCGCCATCCTTCCCCAAGCTTGATCCCCTGAAAATGACCTCCGGGAACCGGAACCCATTTATCGTTATCAAACCGAATCAGATTTTGCTTATCGGCCACATCGGTGAGTTCAAATTCGCCGATGGCATAAATGGACTTACCATCAGTGAAGAGATCGGAAATATTGTTCACGTGTTCAATCCCATCATCCACCTTGTACAAGGTATCGGCATTAAAGAGGAAAAATCCGGGCTCGACGGAGGAATTGGTAGCGTGTTCCCCCCAGAAGAATACCGATGTATCGTACGCCATCATCTTGATGGGTACGTATTCATTTTTCTCCCTGCTCAGGGCAGATTTGGCATTGAATCCCGCCAAATAGCTGGTTTGCAAACTCCCAATTTTGGTAAAGTACCCGCCAACCACCAATCGGCCACCCACAACCAGCGTGCTGGTAACCGGGCCGTTGATGCTTACAACATCATCCAGTTGCGGTGAAACCCATTTGCCATCTTCAAAAAAGGCCAGATTGTTACCGGTGGAGACTTCCGTATTTCGAAAGCTTCCTGCCACCACCAACATATTGCCGAAGTGATTGAGGTGCTGCACATATTCTTTGTCGGCCTCGTTGGTGGCGAGTGGTGGGAGCACCTGAAACGAACCATTCTTCCAGTGAACAATGTTCCGCACATTATTTAGGCTGTTGAATGCGGTGAACTTACCGGCAATGTATAAACCGGAGTCCTTGAACAAAAGCGACTTAATAATGGAGTTGGAGTCGGAGTAGATTCTGGGAAGTTTGGACCAATACACGCCATTCCAGATGGACACCTCATGCACCCGTTGCTCTTTCTCAATTCCCAGTGAATAGGAAACTGCCAGCAAATTGGCATAACTGGTCATTGCCGTAGGAGCCGCCGGAATTCCACCATCCAGCGACTGCCATACCTGTGCTTTCCCAAGTACAGAAGCACAAATAATCGTCACAATTGCCAACAGGATCCTGAATGCTTTCATAATGTTACAATTTACGTCTAATGGTAAAAGTCAGTGCAGTAGTTCCGAAGTGTTGCGTCGTTGTCGTATTCTTGGTCATATCCATCAAATCCGAATTCCAATTCAGGCGGATCGCCATATCCATCTTAGTATTCAAGGTTCGGCGATACCCCACGTATCCGCCGGCAGTGAGTTGAACAAATTGATACGTTGACCGATTGAGATGATGAATGTTGAGTGCTGTGTCAATTGAGGTTCCTGATGTGCCTACCAGGAATTGCACCTGACCATTCAGCCCTAATTCCAGCGAACTGTTGGTGTTCAGATTAATTGACTTACCAATTGCCCATGGTATACCAATGTACTGATACGAAGGATTTTTAAACCGATGTGAAATGGTAGTGTCCCGATAATTCCACGGAATCCAAACAGAGTCCCCTGAGGTTGGAATGTACAGGATGGAATCATACACCTGATAGGTGAAGGACGGATTCAACTGACTGCCCTTGGTGCCAAACAGCAAACCACTTTCCACATCCAGTCCGCGCCAATCCGTTCCCAGTGTTACTCCGAACGAAGAGGTTAACCGATTGGATTCATTGCCTTCACGCATCGACACATACTGCGGAACAGAGGAGGACAGACGTTGTGACTGACTCAGTCCACCAACCTGAATACCAATATACGGATGTATGGGTCGGTGATGCGAAGAATCGCGCTCAGCCTTCCAATCCATCTGAAGGATGAGTTGAGAAATCGTGGGAAGTACGTAATTCAATGTCCCGATACCCTTAATCTGTTTGGGAAGCAACTCCGCAATCCAGTTCCGCATGCGATGCGTTGAATCATCGAGAATGGAAGTTTCAGTGGATGGGCCAGCATTTGCCTTTTTCGTGCTTCGTTTTTTCACACCACCTCTTTCAGATGAGTAGGATGTTGATGGGTCAGATGTTGAACCACGGTCGCTAGCTTCATGAACCCGGGTGGATGCAGCAGTAGTTCTCTCTGATAACGGTATCGAGTTAAGGGATTGTGATTGGCTGAATAACTCGGAGGATTCGGCTGTTTGAAGGCGATTACCCTTTGCGGTGTTGCGCATGTGAAGCCAGCCCCAAATGGTTCCGGAAACCACCAACGCCGGTAGCACAAACCACCACCAGAGGAAGCGCTTTTTCCTGGGTTGTTGACCCAGTGCACCGGCAAGTTTGTCCCATTCCGTGCCATTGAGCGGCTGCTGCAGATTGCTCAAACCCTCGCGAAACAACTCATCGATATGTGTTTTTTTCTTAGCCAAGGTTCAATTCCTCTTTTAGTAGTTTTTTGAGATGCACACGTGCCCGTGCCAACTGTGATTTTGACGTGCCTTCACTGATCCCGAGTTCCTGAGCAATTTCCTTGTGGGTGTAATTTTCAACGGCGTACAGGTTAAATACCAGTCGGTAACCATCGGGTAATTTGTTGATTACTTCCAGCAACTGCTTAGACGTAACCTGTTGGCTGTCATCGGATTCAATGTAATAGGCTTGATCCTCATTACTCAGTGCATGGACATCTTCGCTGCTCTCATAGTGTATGTATTTTATACTCTTTTTAAAATGGTCAATAGACGTGTTGATCATGATCCGGGTTACCCAGGTTTCCAAGGCGCTGTTGCCCTTGAATTTTTCAATCAGGCGAAACACCTTAATGAAGCCTTCATGCAACGCATCCCGTGCATCCTCCATGTTTGGGCAATATCTGGAACAGACACCTAACATTTTGGTGGCATACATCTCAAACAGTTTCCTCTGAGCTTTCGGGTCATTTGCAATACAGGCCTGAATAATTTCCTGTTCTGCATCCAAATCGTCTCGTTTATCTCTTTGTCTGAACACCGTGGAAAGGGTTGCATCCCATTCGGAAAATTTACGAAATATGTTTCATCGGTTTAACTTTGGACGTGTTCATAACCCAATCTGCCTCATGACTCAAGCATCTGCCAACAACGAAGTAGTTCAATCGCTCATCAACCTGTTCCGCTATTATCAATCGCTGGGAGAAAAGGCGATGAAACAAACCGAGGGCCCTGATCTATTCACCCAACACAATGAAGATAGTAACTCGGTTGCTACCATGGTAAAACACCTTTGGGGAAATATGCGCTCCCGGTGGACCGATTTTCTGACTTCCGACGGGGAAAAGGATTGGCGCGAGCGCGATGCCGAGTTTGAAAACGACATAACCGATTTAACCACCCTTTGGACGTTGTGGGAGGAAGGATGGAATTGCCTTTACAAGGCACTGGAACCCCTTAATGATGAAGACCTCACCCGAATCGTTTATATCCGAAATCAAGGCCATACGGTGTTGGAGGCGATACACAGACAGTTGGGGCATTATGCCTACCACGTTGGGCAGATTGTGTACCGATGCAAAATGATATCGGATAACTGGCAATCCTTATCCATAGCCCGAGGCAAATCAACAGCTTACAATCAGGAGAAATTTTCGCAGGACAAGCACCGGGAGCACTTCTCCAATGAGTTCACCAAAAAACCATGAAACTCCCGATTCTGATTCTCGCCTTTTCTTCTGCTATGTCCTGTGTTAAAATGTCCGGTAACCAGCAGGTTATTGATGCCGCCTTCCCGGAAAACGTGCATTTCACTTGTGATGAGCTAAGTACATCAGACGAATTCATGCCGCGATTTCAAATATCACTTACCGCAGGTTCTACTTCGATTGTTTTGGACACAATTGCGGATTGTGGCGGCATCAACGAAACACAGTATAGTACCTATCAAATCGTTGATAGCAGCGGCCAAATCCTCGATGCAGCCGGAGGCTGGTACGCCGGTTCCGGTGATTACTTTTACTGCGTGCGCAAAACCAATGATTTATTGGTTTACCAAGGATGGCAAGATGAGATGCAGGAAGATGACGGCTTTCATTACAAGCTCATTAAGTCCTTCACCTTTTTAAAATAGATGTTGCCAACCGGTCAATTTCTGCCGCCGTTTGAGCGGGCAATCCGCTTTCACCTGACAATCCGGTCATTAGTAATCGGTTTAACCAACTGTGTATCTGAATGGTATTCTTGAGCAGGATGATGGTGGAATCTGTATGCTCCTGTTGCAACAAACGCACTTCCTGAATCATGTCCAAATCACCTTCCACCGAGGAACGAATGGTCAATGATTTCTGGTCACTATCACCGTACCATTTCTGCTCCACATTTAGTTCAGTTCCTGAGGAATGCTTGTAGGTTGCCTCCATCACCCAGGCCGAGTCATTGGTTGATTTGGAATGAATACCGATCAAGTTGGTCATCCATTGCGTAGCGTGCATCGTATCGCTGAGGTAATTCCAGCAGGAGTCAACGGATTTGGCCACGGTACGTTGCATGCTTACCTCGTGTTCTGACTTGGCAAAGAAGGTAGCTATCAGTGATCCGATCGTCAGAAACAAAACGAAGATCAACACATATTGAACGGCCTTTTTCATTAACCTTTACGATAAAAAACCCGGATGATCATGTAGATCGTGCCGGGTATTACAATGACTCCTAAACGAAACCAGTTGAACTCACGCATGCCGTTTTGAAATCCCCAGTTAATGAGAAATCCGCACAGGAAGATCAGCCCAATGGTCATAACCTTGGCAAAGGTAGTTTGATAAAAGGTTTGCTCCTTTTTTATCCGTGTATTCCCGGAAGAAGTTGGTTCAGGTTGCCGCCCTTTCTGAATCATGGCATCCTCTGCCGCGTCCTCCAATGATTTCTGCGATGGGGGAATGGGAGCCACACCGGTCACATCCTGTTTATCCGGATGATCCACATAGGACTCAAATACATCGGCAAATGTCTTGAACAGCGATTTGTCGCCTTTATCATCTGATATACGCAATCGGCCGGGGGCTTTGCGAACGCTGATGTTGAGGTAATGAAATACCTGCCTGCTTCGGTTCAAATCATCCCCGCGTTTGTAGGATTTAATATCGTTCCAGGTGTACAGCGTTGTGGTTTCCTTGAACCGTTTAAAGTTGGGTTGGACATACCGCTCTAAACCGTGTTCGTTGATGGTATACCGCGTTCGTCCACTCAGCACATGAAGAATCCCGAACATGGATCCAATCAACGCGGCGGTAACGATGTAGATGTGCACACCCATCATGATGAGACCCATCATCAGGCTCATGGAAATGAGCATGGTAATAAGAATGTTGGAGACAAGCTCTCCTTTTACAAATCCTTTTGTGTGATAAACAACCTCGGTTGGGGTTGTGGTTATTTCGGTACTTTCTTCCACCATACGTGACCGTTGATTCTGGAATTAACCGCTGGTTTATCCAGTTCCTTAAGTTGCTTTCTGGCCATATTCTCGTCGGTTGCTCTACCAAATGTAACGTAATGCATACCGGTGCGTTCATCCTGGAAAATATAGGTAAGCACACCTGCTTCATTGTTGAGTTTGCGCACCAGGGCATCGGCCAATTCCTTGTTCTGATACGCACCCAAAATGAGGTAGTAATCGTTCAGGTCAAAGTTCATCAAATCCACGATGTCGTATACCGTGAGCGGCTTATTGGTAGGTGCCACTTTGGGTGTCTCCTTCTTAGGAGGTTCCGTTTTGGGTGTTTCCTGCTTTGGTTGCTGAACAATGGGGGTTTCCTGTTTTGGAGGATCAACCTTAGGCGTTTCTTTTGGTGGATCTTCCTGTGCCACAACTGGTTCTTCCTTCACAGGCTCTTCCTTCACAGGCTCTGTTTTGGGTGTTTCTTCCTCCTCTTGAGCGTCGTTGTCGCTAGCATCGGCATACATCGGACAACCATTGCGAGCCTTGGTACCGTATTTTTCCGGACACTCATCGATGTGATCAGCCAAGCCGTCACCATCCGAATCCGGACACCCTTCATTCTCTTTCAAACCGGGTTGATCGGGGCATTTATCGCTCCCCAAAACCAACCCATCGTTATCCGGATCGGGACATCCCTGTGTTTCACGTGAACCGGCTAATTCCGGACACAAATCCTCAGAATCCGGTACGCGATCCTCATCAAAATCCGGACAGCCATGTGCCGATTCTTCTCCGGCAATTTGAGGGCATTCGTCCTTGGCGTCACTCACGTGATCGCCATCGGCATCGGGAATTTTATTGTGTAAGATGGGAATCTGAACACCCCCATACATACTGAATCCACTGGATGATCGCGGTGTGATGATGCTTCCCAGGTTATTGGTACCCAGGTAGAACGGCCCAAATCGTGCATACACCCCGAGCGCTACCGGACCGTAATTTCTGCCAATGGTAAAGTTGGCTCCGGCTCCTGCTACCCGACCTTCGTAACGGCAATTCAACGACAACATATTCTGCTTCCGCGAACCGTTAACCTTGTTACCCCGTAACGTTTGAATATAGGTTCCACCAACAAACCACTTGGGTTGAAACTGGTAGTCGAAAAACACATTAAAGCTCGATGGCAACTTCGCCACAAACCCATGGGTGGAATCCGATTCCGGGAAGAGGGTAAAGAAGAACGAATCAAGTTTGTCTCCGCTGTCTACCTTCTTGAACGACTCAAAATCCTGCCAGTTTGAAATGGTGTCGGAGTAGATGGTGCGATGGCGGGCATACGATGGATTATTGAAATTGATCCGCCCAAAATCCGTGATGGATCCACCAATTTTAAACAGGTATTTACTCACCGTTCGGTCTTCCAACCTCCGGCGATCCATTCGGTAATAGTAGTTTTTAATGTTGGGTCGGTACTCGTATACTACCCCAATGTCAATGGCCGATCCAGAGCCGAGTTTATTCTTGCCAAAAAAATCGAATAACCGTCGGTCGCTATCCGTATAATAATCCTCCGATACATACGCCATGGTCATATCGGCATTGAAGAATTCAATGGAATCTACATTGCGGAGAGTGTAACCCAGGTTGTTGATGGATAGATATCCGGCACTCAATCCAATTAGATACTTGTAGGTAAAGCCGCCTTTGACAAAGTGTTGTTTCTTCTCGTAAAGCACATCGGCAACCGAAACCGCAATTTCCTGGTAGGCCAAGGCACCAACCCCAAACCGCTCCTGATTATTGGTTTTGTTGATGTAGCGTTTTTGATGCCCATACGATGTCCAGCCGGGGGCAGTGGTGTCAAAATCCTCTACGAAGATCTTCATCAAATCTTCGTTCAGGTTCTTCACGTGTACGAAGGTTTTGGTACTGGTAGATACCCCTACACCAAACTTGTTGGGAAGACCAAACATCATGGACGGACCCATTATGCTGGCCGACGCATACGCCTGTTTTGACTTACCGTTCAACCGGTCCCGCATGTAGCTGTTAAAGAAGATGGGAACCCCATTTTCATCGGTCATGGATTCCGGAACCTTTCCTCTCACAGCCTTCCATTGACTGTATGGAGTGTTTAGTTTAATGAAATTGTTGGTGACGTCTGTTGACATCCCAAACGGCATAAAGGCAAATCGATGCCTGCTATCGGCCAGTGAAGCCGGATTTAACGTGGCACCAACAATGGCACTGTAATTCCCGGTGGCATAATTCAACGGGTATTGTGCCCAACTGCTGAGAACGCTCAACCCAACGATCACTGCGGTAAGCGCGAATCGAATGGTGAGAGCAAAGATGTGTTTTGGCTTCGTGTTCACAATCAGCGAGTTGAACAAAGATAAAGATTCCCTATTCATATCAACTTTCCCCCTCCACCCCCTGACCAATTCATGGTAATAAAATGATCCACTCAACGAAAAAATCAACACTTCACTCGGTATGCTGGCGAAATGTTATAAATTCATCGCCCCAATTGAACAAACTCTAATTGAAAGAACAATGAAAGCACTCAAAGTCATCGGTATCCTGCTGTTGGTAATCGTCGGGATCGGACTGATCGCCTCTTTGGTACTTCCCAAAGAAATGGAAGTTTCAGAATCTGTAACGATTGAAGCTCCCATGGACGTCGTTTGGAATCACGTAAAAGATTGGAAAGTTTCCGATCAATGGTCGCCCTGGAAAAAGGAAGATCCAGACATGAAAGTAACCTTTGAAGGAGAAGACGGAGCCGTGGGTTCCAAATTTTCGTGGGAAGGAAATGATCAGGTTGGTTCCGGTTATCAGGAAATCACGGCGGTAGACATGGAGGCACATCAAATTGTCAGTACCGTTCACTTCATAGAACCCATGGAAGGTCAAGGTGATATCACGTTAACTGTCAATGACGAGGGTGAAGGAAAAACCAAGGTTACTTGGGTGTACAAACAACAAAACGGCATTCCTATGAACTTGATGGCTACAATCTTTAATGCCAAAGGGATGATTTCAGGAAAATATCAGGAAGGTCTTGCTCAGTTAAAGGAAATCGCTGAGAAAGCTGCTGCCGAAGCCGCTGCTAAACCTACGTTTGAAGTACTTCGTGAAAACCGAGCTGCCATGAACTACGTGATCAAAAAGGAAGTTGTTAAGATGGCTGACATGAAAACGTATTTCGACGCCAATATGCCTGCAGTTGGTCAAGCCGTAGGGATGGATAACTTCGCTGGTGCACCATGTGCCTTATACTGGTCATGGGATGAAGAAAAAGGTGAGTCTGAATTGTCAGCAGCCATTCCGGTTAAAGCCGAAATGAAGGCTCCTGAAGGATATACCATCACCACCATTGATGCCGGCGACTGCCTGGTGATTGATTACTGGGGATCGTATGACGGACTTGGTGGAGCTCATGAAGCCATGGATGAATACATGACCGCCAACAACATCACCTACCGTGGCCCGGTTTTAGAAGAATATTTAACGGATCCAAGCACAGAGCAAGATCCGGCCAAGTGGCATACCAAAATCGTTTACCCGATTCAAGCTGCTGCGGCACCAACGGAATAATTTAAGCATCTGAACAATTTAAGGTCATCTGTTTTAAAAAGACAGGTGACCTTTTCATTTAAATCCATTCTCCATGTACTTCAACCAGGAATTCACCAACTTTTTTAAGGGCCTCGCTGCCCACAATGACCGCGATTGGTTTCAGGATCATAAAAAAACGTACGAAAAGGAGGTTAAAAAACCCTTCCAGCAACTGGTTTCAGATTTGCTCAGTGCCACCAGATCCAAGGCACTGGTTAAGGACTGTGTGTTCCGCATCAATCGGGACATCCGATTTAGCAAGGACAAATCCCCGTATCAACTTCATGTAAGTGCCGTTATCTCTGATGGTGGGCGCAAAGACATGCAAATCCCCGGCTTATACCTTCAACTCAGTGCCGTGGAACAACACATCGGAGGTGGCATGTACATGCCGGAGAAAGATAACCTTTTGAAGATTCGAAAGGCCATCATTGCTGATCCGGCCCGATTTGAACGCCTGTTGAAGAACAAGAACTTTGTTCAACACTTTGAAACCATTAAAGGCGATCGGAATAAGATTCTTCCCAAGGAAGTGAAAGGTCTGGCCGATGACAATCCGTGGGTATACAACAAGCAGTTCTATTTCATGACTGAATACGCCGACGAAAAAATTCCATTGCGTAAGGACTTACTGGCCTTTATTCTGGAACACCATGCCGCCGGACAGGAATTCAATGCGTATTTTGCCGAGATCATACGCTGATTTTGACCACTGCCGTAATCATAGACGATGTAACCGATGCCCGGGAAATACTAAAATCCGACCTGCAGGATGTGGCCCCGGATATCGAAATTATTGGCGAAGCCGATAGTGTCGTTAGTGGAACAAAACTGCTCAATCAACATCAACCGGACATCGTCTTTTTGGATATCGAAATGCCTGACGGTGATGGCTTTGATTTGCTGGATCTCGTCAAAAACCGATCGTTCAAAACCATCTTTACCACGGCAAGTGATGCCCATGCTTTAAAGGCCTTTAAGTTCTCGGCTATTGATTATCTGCTGAAACCCATCGACCCAAAAGAACTGGCAAAATCGGTTCAAAAGGCGCGGGGTACACAAGACGATCCACAGAGTATGAAGGTGCTTCACGAAAACATTTCCAGAAGCATTGGCACCATGGAGCGCATGGTCTTAAACACTCAGGATAAATTGCACATCGTGCGATTAACCGATATCGTACGATGCGAATCGGATGTAAACTATACGCACATCTACCTGAATACCGGTGAACGGGTATTGGTGACCAAAACACTTAAGGAATACGACGATTTGTTATCGGAACACGGCTTTATCCGCGCCCATCAATCGCATCTGGTCAATTCCAACTACATCAAGGAATTTGTAAAATCCGATGGTGGTCATCTCAACCTGACTACCGGTGGATACGTGCCTGTGTCAACCCGCCGAAAAGCACATGTTATGCAGGCGCTGGAACAGCTTCGTTAGGCTGTTTGTGTGCGGTTATTTCTCATTGTCATCCAGGCCTCAGCAACCGTTAACCCAATAGACAAACTGGATGTAGCTGCCGGACTCGGTGCATTCAATACATGAACCGCTCCCGGTTTCTCAATAATCTTAAAATCATCCAGTAAACCCCCATCCCGATCACAAGCCTGGGCACGTACCCCCGCTTCTGCCGGTGTTAGATCGGATTCCTGAATCTCCGGTATCAATTTTTGTAATGCTTTAGTGAATGCTCGTTTAGAGAACGATCGCCACATCTCACCCATACCGGTTTTCCAATACTTCGCGGCCACCTTCTGAAATCCTGGCCACATGAGGGATTCAATCAGTTCCCCAACATGAATGCGCTTCCAGGTGTACCCTTCCCGTCGCAACGCCAAAACCGCATTGGGTCCGGCTTCTACATGACCATTCATCATTCGGGTAAAGTGAACACCTAAGAATGGGAAGTTAGGATCCGGAACAGGATAGATCAGATTTCTTACCAGGTGCTTCGCACTGGGTTTTAACATATAGTATTCACCCCGAAACGGGATAATTTTCACATCGAGCTCGGGAACACACAGAGCAGCAACTTTGTCGGAATACAAGCCGGCACAATTCACAAACGTATCGGCTTCAACCTGCTGATTACCGCTTCGAAGCATCCAATGGTTGCTGGATTGGGCGATGCCCTCAACCTTGAAATTGGGTGTAAACACACCTCCGGCTTCCTCCACCAACGAGCGTAGTTTCGCACAAACCGCCTTGTAATCAATAATCCCGGTTTGAGGAACAAATAAGCCCTTTACACCACGAACATGAGGTTCATAGTCTGAAATCTCAGAAGCGGTTAGTTCCTTTAATCCTTCCAGACCATTTTCCTCACCGCGTTTTCGCAATACCTCCAGCTGGCTTACTTCCTCCTCACTTGTTGCCACCACAACCTTCCCACATAAATCATAGGGTATGTTGTACTTGTCGGCAAATTCGAGCAACAAGGAATATCCTCGAACACAGTTCAAGGCCTTGAGCGATCCCGGTTTGTAATACAGCCCGGAATGAATCACCCCACTGTTATGGCCGGTTTGATGTTGAGCTTCTCCGGCTTCTTTTTCGAGAATCACAACCGATGTTCCCGGATTCAGTTGCTGAATCTGCCACGCAGTAGCCAATCCTACAATGCCTCCTCCAATAACGGCTACATCAAATTTTGCCATGATCCGTGTACTTAGAAGTTGGTAGTCAACGTAAAGCGCAAACCGCTGAATGCCGGTTCTAGTCGGCAAATACCCCCTGTACAATTCACCCCCTCAACCTGGCGGATATAGGCCATGGTAAAGGACGTGGTGTGGATGTTGTATTTCGCAAAAACGGTCCAGTAATGAACGATATCATCACTAATGGATGTTCCACCTTCGTGCCGAACTGGATCCACGTTTACCATATCGGTTACGGCAAATGAATAGTGTGGTGACATGTTCAATTCCAGAATGGCATTCACAAAACTTCCGAGGTCTTCCTTGGTCATCAGGTACTGACTTTCAAAGCGCAGGGAATTCCGACTGGTGAGTTTGTACGTCATCTCCATAAATGGTGTGATGGTATGCACATCGTGGTAGGTAGGATCCTTTCCTTCATACACCTGCTGGTTGTAGAAGATGGATTGTACCCCGATTTTTCCTTTGAAGATGCGACTGAACTTTTGTTCGTAGTTCACGAAGTATTCCCGATAAAGCTGTTCGCCGCCCAAAAACGCCCCACCTAAGCGGTGAATCTTGGAAAAATTCAGGTTCAATGTTTTGCCTTTGGCGATGGTCCAAACTACTTCCGCCTGAATACCTTCTTCACCATAATCTTGCGCCGGAGCATTATATCGCGCCAGCAAACGGTAAGAAGCCTGACGGGTTAACGATGGTTGATACGAAATCAAGCCGTTCAATAACTGTTGATTGGGCGAAACCTTCAATTGGTAATGTTCAATCCTACGATACTGCAGATTGATTCCAATTCCCGCCTTCTTGTTCTTGCCCAATTTACTCTTGGCATAGCCCAGGGTAGTGTAGATGATGCTACCTGGTTTGTTGATCAGTTTCAGGTTCTCGTCGCGTTGTGCCTCATTGGTTTTGTAATTGTATTCCAGCGAGTAATTAAAATCGGAAATCCCCAAATTGAAATAGCCGTTGAAGGCGTACACGTTGTATTTAGGATCGAACCGATCGTCCTTTGGATAGCTGTTAATCTCCGTGGCAATCTCATTCATCACCGGCTTGGAAATGGTCCGGTTGAACATACTTCCACCAATCATCAATCGGTTTTTGCCTTCATGAAAGTGGAAGATTCGTTCCGAGTTCACCCCTTTCACAATTTCGGGGGAGGTCCCAAACCGATTGGTTTGAGAGCCTTTTTGCTTGCCGGTAAAGGCTTTTACAAAGAAATCATTGCTGATGTTGTATTGGGCATGGATACCTTCCACGGCGTAATCAATTCCAATCAAACGATTTTCATAAGCCCGGAAAATCAATCCCGAACCAAACTGATCGTAAAAGCTTCCCGCGGTAAGCGTCAGTTTTTCAATTTGCTTTTTGACCTGCCAGAATCCTAAACCGTGACCCGAAAACGAACTGGTAGGATTCAACAAGTTGCTGTTGTTGAACAAATCATAGCGCGCGGCAATGTTGAAATCGTTCTTTTGGTAATTCAGAAAAAGCCATGCCTCGGCTGAGCTGATATCGCTCGTATACTGTGGTGGCTCGTAGGCCCCAATGGAACTGTCCAATACAAAGACGGAGAAATTACTCTGGAAGTTTCCGGTGATCACTCCCTTGTCCTGGGCCCATGCCGCAGTGAACATCATCACCGTAAGGGCAAGCAGTATCGATTTCTTCATAATTGCCGTAAAAGTACAACTAGACTCCAATTTGGGTCGACTTATCATGTTGGAACATGACAAATTCCTTTAATAGCTGTACATACATCAACCGATAGAATAGCGTTATTTCGTGGTATTCAAAGTATTCTGTGATGAAGAAACTGCTCTCTCTTGTTTTGTTGGTCGTGGGAATTATGCTCATACTGCAAAACTGTAAGCACGAAATCCCCATTCGTATTGACAACACTACGCCTGTAATCATAACCCAATCGGATACGTGCTCGCCGGACACCGTATACTTCGTGAATGATGTACTGCCTATCATTCGATCCAATTGTGCGCAAAGCGGTTGTCACGACGAAATCACACACAAGGAAGGTGTTGTGCTAACAAACTATGATGCCATTATGCAAACTGGTGAAGTCAGAGCCGGCAAGCCTTCCAGCTCAAAATTGTATGAAGTACTCAACAAAACCGGTGAAGAAAAAATGCCGCCTCCGCCAGCTTCGTTGACGGCAGAACAAAAGAACGCCATACGACTATGGATTCTTCAGGGGGCTAAAAACAACTTCTGCCAGAATACCTGCGATACCTCCAATGTTACCTACTCGGCGAATATTTGGCCCATCATGGAGTTAACCTGTAAAGGGTGTCACAGCGGAGCCGCTCCAAGTGGTGGGGTTTCCATTACCAATTACACCACGGTTAAAGCTTTGGTGGATAACGGAAAACTCGATGGAACCATCAATCACCGCTCCGGTTACAGCGCTATGCCTCCCGGAGGCTCGGTAACCGATTGCGCTAAAGCTCAAATCAAACTTTGGATTGATGCGGGAGCGCCTAACAACTAAGTATTCATGAAGAAGACCCTCCTTATTACCCTGTTGTCCACGCTCATTATCTGGCAACTGGGCGCCTGTTATTACGACGTGGAACAAGAACTCTATCCGGGCGGTTGTGATCCGGCTCAACTGGACACGGCCAATGTGACCTTTTCAGGGCAGATTAACACCACGCTCAAAACATATTGCCTCAATTGTCATAGTACCACCAACGCTCCCAGCCTTGGTGCCGGGATTGTTCTGGATCAGTACAATGGGGTGAAAGCCTATGTAGATAATGGCAAATTATACGCATCGGTTACTCACGCCAGCGGGGCCTCACCCATGCCCAAGGGAACCGGTAACAAAATTCCGCAGTGCGATATCGTATTGCTGAAAGCCTGGATTGATCACGGAGCCCCCAATAACTAACAACATGTATCGATTACCACTTCTCTTTTTACTTGCGTTTGCAACTTTGTCGGCAAGTGCCCAGTTTTTCCCGGAAGACACCGTGGTGGTGTATACCACTAAAACCTTTTACAGCAGCAGGATTGTAAACAGTCATACCACCGAAAACATTGAAAAAGATGTACTTGACTTCCGAATCAATCACCGGTTTGGGGTGCTGTCGGATGGTTACAAAACCTTCTTTGGGTTGGACAATGCCACCATGCGTATATCCTTCGATTATGGTATCACCAACGATATCATGATTGGTATCGGGCGAAGTACCTATGAAAAAAACCTCGATGGTTTTGTGAAATATCGCTTTTTGAAACAGATTGAGAAAAATGGTAAGATGCCCATCAGCGCTGCGTACGTAGCGTCTATGAGCATGAACGGTCTGGATCAACCCAGCGGTCGGAAAAACTACATGACTTCCCGACTGAGTTATGGTCATCAACTCATTGTGGCACGTAAATTCAGTAAAGCATTTTCCGCTCAGTTAATGCCGTTGTTGGTGCATCGCAACCTGATTGACTCCACCCAGTACAAACACGATGTATTGGGTATTGGGGTGGGACTGAAACAAAAAATTCTTCCCTCCATCACCCTCAATTTGGAGTACTTCTATTTGCCACCAAATCAAATCAGTGATCAATATACCCATCCACTCACGTTGGGAATTGATATCAATACCGGATGGCATACGTTTCAACTTCATTTCACCAATGCCACCGGTACGTTTGAAAAGGCCTACCTCACTCAAACTTCCAACAAATGGAAGAACGGAGACATTCATTTTGGCTTCAATATTTCCAGGTATTTCCATCCCCGAGGTTTCCACTGACGGGTCGTACATTTGAAGCTTAATTTCCCTCCTCCATGAAGGACATTCAAGCGCACATGGCTCAACTTACCCGTGAGCTCAAGGAACATAATTACCGCTATTATGTGTTGGCCGATCCCACCATTTCGGACCGGGAATTTGATGCTCGTTTGAAGGAACTGGAAGCCCTGGAAGCCCAACATCCCGAATGGAAAGACCCCAACTCGCCTACTTCTGTGGTTGGCGGCGGTATTACCAAGTCGTTTCAAACGCTGAAGCACTCCGTGCCCATGCTGTCCCTTTCCAACACCTACAGTAAGGATGAGCTCATCGATTTTGATAACCGCATTCAAAAAACACTGGGACATCCGGTAACCTATAGCTGTGAATTAAAGTTTGATGGCTTTGCCATCAGTCTAACCTATACCGATGGCGAGCTGATTCAGGCCCTCACCCGGGGCGATGGAGTACAGGGTGATGATGTCACCACAAACGTGCGTACCATCCGATCCATTCCCGGCAAATTACATGGAGATTTCCCCGCATCCCTCGAAGTTCGGGGCGAGATTTTCATGCATAGAAAGGCCTTTGAAAAGATGAACGCGGAGCGGATTGCGGCTGGTGAAAAACCGTTTGCCAATCCCAGAAACAGTGCCGCCGGTACCATCAAAATGCAGGAACAGGACGAGGTGGCTAAACGTCCGTTGGATGCTTTTATCTATCACGTAGTAGGGCATGAGCGAGATTACACTACCCACCTGGGATCACTGGCCAAAGTAAAATCCTGGGGATTACCGGTGAATGAACACAGCGTGGAAGCAGCCTCCATCAATGAGGTTTGGGACTTCATTCTGGAATGGGACAAGCGTCGCAAAACCTTGAGTTTTGATATAGATGGTGTGGTGGTTAAAGTGAATGAATACAACCTTCAGGGTGAGCTGGGATTTACAGCCAAAGCCCCCCGGTGGGCCATCGCCTATAAATTTGAAACGGAACGTGCCGCCACCCGGTTGAACTCCATCAGCTATCAGGTCGGACGAACGGGTGCCATCACCCCGGTTGCCAATTTGGAACCGGTGCTTCTGCTGGGCACCACGGTGAAGCGGGCAAGTTTGCATAACGCTGATATTATGCGTCAACTGGACGTCCGAATTGGCGACGAAGTGTACGTTGAAAAGGGAGGTGAGATTATTCCAAAAATTGTTGGCGTGAATGAAGATGCACGACCCGATCTTGCTGCTCCCGTTGATTTCATTCATTCCTGCCCGGAGTGCGGGACGCCACTCATCAGAAAAGAGGGTGAAGCCGCGCATTACTGCCCGAACGAATTGGGTTGTCCGCCACAGATCAAAGGTCGGGTGGAACATTTCATCAGCCGCAAGGCAATGGACATCAACAGCATGGGCGAAGGCACCATTGCGGTATTGTATGCGCACGGCTTGATCGAAAATGCGGCGGATCTGTACGATTTGACCTACGAGAAAATTCTGGGCTTGAGCAATGAAACGGAAAATCCGGAAACCGGTGAAATCCGAACCGTAAGCTTCCGGGAGAAATCGGCACAAAGTATTATTGACGGCATTCAACAATCCAAATCGGTACCGTTTGCCCGGGTGTTATATGCGTTGGGAATCCGATATGTAGGCGAAACCGTTGCCCGTAAATTAGCCGATCACTTTCACACCATGGATGCCCTGATCAGCGCCGATATGGAAACCTTGATCAACGTAGATGAGATCGGTGAAAAAATTGCCGAAAGTGTGCGATCCTACTTATCGGAAGAACGAAACCTGGATATGATTCAGCGTTTGCGGAATCACGGCTTGCAGATGGAGGCCGAGGCCAAGGCCGATTTGCTCAGCTCCTCATTGGAAGGCAAAAAAATTGTGGTGAGCGGCGTTTTCCAATCCTTCAGCCGCAACGAATTGAAAGCACTCATCGAACAGCACGGCGGCAGCAATGTGGGATCCATATCAGCCAAAACCGATTATGTGGTTGCCGGAGAGAATATGGGACCTGCCAAACTTGAAAAGGCCACGAAGTTGGGTGTTACCATCCTTTCTGAAGACGATTTTAAAAATCTCATTGCGTGAGTCAGGCCGATCTAAAACATCAATTTCAGCTGTGGTGGTTCAAACGAACCGGGAAGTCTGTTGAGCAGGAACGAACCTTCACCACCGTTAAGAAAGCACATCGGATGGGCGTGCTCTATCGCGCCAACGATGAACACAGTGAGCAACTGATGCGTAAGGTGGAAACCTGGGCGGAGAAGCATAATATTCGGATGCTGGCTATGGGTTTTGTTCGGGAAAAAGAGCTCAGCGGAGCCTTTACCCCACATCGTTATTCAGATTTCTATTGTTTGAAACATCTGGATCGCTTTGGTTTGCCGCTCGAAACGGAATTCGTTCGTTTTTCAGGTGAAGACATGGACTATTTGCTCAACCTGTACTGCGAACCAGATGTGGCGCTCATGGGAGTAAGTGCATTCTCAAATGCACGCTTTCGCATTGGACCCCATCTGCCGGAATACCAGTTTTGTTTTGATGCCATGATTAACTGCAAAGACCAAAACGTGATGACCTTTGCAGATGAAGTTTTAACCTTTTTAACCAAGTTTGGAGATGGAACGATTTAGAGGAACCGGAGTGGCTATGGTAACCCCATTTGCTGCCGACATGACCATTGATCAGGATGCCCTGAGAAAACTTACCGAGCACCTGGTATCCAACGGAGTGAACTACCTCGTTGTTATGGGAACAACCGGTGAAAACCCAACCATATCAACCTTTGAACAGGATAAAATTCGCTCCATTGTTGGCGAGGTTAATGAAAACCGTATACCCATTGTATTTGGTGTGGGTGGAAATAATACGGCCTCGGTAGTAGAGCGATTGAATCAGCTGGACTATTCCGGCATCGATGGCATTTTATCCGCCAGCCCCTATTATAATAAACCCAATCAGGCCGGTTTGATTGAGCACTATCACCGTTTGGCGGATGCCTCCAAAGCACCTATCATTCTGTATAATGTTCCGGGAAGAACGGGTTCCATGATGGCCCTCGAGACCATTCTGAAATTGGCCGAACACGAAAACATCATCGGGATTAAAGAGGCTTCCGGAAACTGGGTTCATTGCATGGACCTTATCCGACTTCGTCCTGAAGGTTTTTTGGTGATCTCCGGAGATGACAACTACACCCTCCCCTATTTGGCAGCAGGTATGGATGGTGTGATTTCAGTGGTGGCCAATGCCTACGCCAAAGAATTCAGCCAAATGGTTCGTTACGGCCTCGACGGCAATTTTGAAAATGCCCGCTACCTGCATTACAAACTTTTACCCATGATGAACGCCATCTTTGACGATGGAAATCCAGGTGGTATTAAAGTGGTTTTGGAGGCCATGGATATCTGCAAAGGTCACATGCGTTTGCCCCTGTATCCAGTGAAACAGGAAGTGGCCGACAAAATAAAAAGCCTCATGTAGGTTGTTCACTTTACTGAACGCAGACATCAATCTGACTGATAATTAACAACTTGGAAACCATCTCCAAGTTGTACTGACCCTTACCTTCGAGGAGAACATGGATTGGTAACGTGTCCTTAACTTTACCAGTCCACTAATTTCTTTGTTATCATGAATGTAGTTAAGGGAATAGGTAAATATCTCTCGTTCGCATTTCTGTTGGTGATGGCCACTACCGCCCAAGCCGATAAGTGGTATGTTGACGTCACCCTGGGTGACGATTTATTCGACGGCCAGTCACCATCTGTAAATCCCCCGGTTAACGGACCGTTCAAGCACCTGGCCTGGGCCATTCAACGCGCCAATCCGATGGACACCATTTACGTGGCCGCCGGAACGTATGAGGAGAATGTGAATGTAGATAAAGCCATTACCATCTTTGGAAACAGTGTGGGCATCCCGGGCACCGGAACACGAAATACCGAGTCCATCATTGTGCCCAGCGGGGTTGATTTGGATCCGTTCCCCAACTCGTCTTCCTCTGTTATTTATATCACAGCAGAAGATGTGTTTATTGATGGATTAGTGGTTGATGGTAACAACGTCAATCAAGCCAGTGGTAACGATGTTCGTGGCTCCGATGTAGATAACAGCTACGGCATGAGCAACGCAGGTCCCTTTAACAATGTGTGGATTCAGAACTGCATCTTTAGGAACCTCAATTCAGGAGGAGTTTACTTCCGGGGTAATGTAAATCAGGGAAATATCAATTGTGGTGTGAAGGATTGTTACATCACCAATCTTGGTGATGGTTCAGCCGCCATTCAATTGGAAGGATTCTATTGCGATCTCATTGGTAACAGCGTTGAGCTTACTGATATTGGCGTATATATCCACGAGTTTCGCACCTCACATGGCCGAAGCTGGCAGGTAAGCGGCAACACCATCCGGGCCTTCAACATTGGTATGCAGGTTGAAAACTGCGGTATGAACACCTCCGGAATCAGCCTCGTGAATAACAACATTACCACCGTGGGTGCTTCCATTGGGGACCTAGCACTCTACCTGCACAGCAATTTTGGGAACTTTACCATCACCCTCAATAACAACAATTACTCAAACTACGGCGAGGCCATCTCTGCCTTAAACAATAATCTACCGCCTACCCTTATCACCAATGACACCTTTGTGAATTGCGATTTTGGGCTTCGGTTAAACAACATCATCAACAACAATAAGGTAGACACCTTCCAATTCAACGGATGTGCCTTTACCAACCTGAACGTGGTTGGGGTTGATGCCTGGGTGGATAGTAACCGAACGGATTTTATCTTCTCAAACACCTCTTTTGACAATGTTCCAACCGCCATGCTGCTGCGGGGAAACTGTCATCCGGAACCCAATAATTCAACCTTTACGGATGTTCGGGACTACTTTATTTTCCTAGATGACGCCGGTTCCAATATTCGGGCAACGGATCAGATTGACGCCACCAATTGCTTGCTGGAAGGAATGACTGGTACCGCCCATAACGATAGTATGAACTTCATCAATGAAGATAAGTTCCGCCACTATCTGGACGAAAACCGATTCGCCTACATCAACTTTAAACCCATGCATGCCTATATCTCGGGCAGCGATGGCAACATCTTCATGACGCCTGCAGTGCTCATTGCCTCCGATAACTGGAGCATTCACCTGGACACCATGAATCATACGGAAGATGTAAACATTGATAAATCACTGGATGTATTCACCCGCGGAGAAGTTTCGCTGGGTTCATTTGTAATGGCGGGCGTGGGTAAAACGGTCACCATGCATGGTGACATGGCTTTGTCTAATACACTGACCTTAAAAGATGGAATCATCAATACCCAAAGTGGTGTGATTACCGTGGGACAACCCCAATTTGCTGAACCATTCAACAAAGTTTCAGGCGGAGGCCTAACCTCGTATGTTGATGGTCCGCTTCGAATTGTTACCACCACCAAAACGATGGATACCACCTATTTCCCCATTGGGAAAGGACCGGATTTCCGACCCATTTGGATCGTGACCGAGGCAACAACCACGGGTAATTTAGGAAGTCTGGAAGCCGAGTTGAATCAAGGCCCTGCGCCATCCTTCACCATCGCCAAAGGCATCACGCACACCTCCCAGATTCATCATTGGAGAACCAATAACATGGATGGTCTAAGCTTTAGCAAGGTATCGTTCATGGGTGGATATGGAACCATTGTGAACGACGATGAAGTGACCAATCCGTCACAGGTTCGCATGGTAGTTGAATCCATTGGCGCCTGGCAGGATCTTGGCGGATCAGGCACTGCGGCAGGTAATGGAATTGCATCAAGCACCAATGCCAACCAAACCATGTCCTTCGTTTCATTAGCCAATACCGCCAAAGGTTCCAACCCATTGGGTAAGAGCGGAGCGATTGCGGCCTTCGACTATCAGGTTGCCTGTTTCCCGGATTCCGTTCAATTTACAGACATTTCTGCTACCACAACCGGTGGCATTGTGGCGTGGCATTGGGACTTTGGTGATGGTGCCACTACCGATGACACTTCCATCATTCAAAATCCGAAATACGGCTATCCAGCTCCCGGCACCTATGATGTTCAGTTGATCGTGATCAATTCCAATCTGGATTCCGATACCGTAACCCGAACCATTCGGGTGGTTTCGCCCCCAAAAGCGGGTTATATGTCGGCTGTTCCGTGTTTCCCGGCTGCCATCACGCTAACCGACACCAGCCAGGCGGATGCAGCTGATCCTATTGCCACCTGGGAATGGGATGTTAACGGAACCAATTACGGCACATCGGTGGTAAATCATGCCTTTGGAGCTACCGGAACCTATTCCGTAGGTCTCAAGGTTTGGACACAAAACGGCTGTGTTGATTCCGTACGAAAAAATATTGTTCAGGGTGATACGGTCAAGGTATCTATTACACCTGCCGGACCCATTGCGCTGTGTTCCGGTGATTCGGTCACCATTACTGCCAACTCCAATGCCCTGAGCTATCAGTGGCGAACAGGCGAAACCACCAAATCAATCGTGGTGAATAAGGCTGGCGCCTATCATGTAACCGCTTCCAACAGCAACGGTTGCACGGATGTTGACTCCGTTGCCGTGAGTGTGTTACCCTCACCAACGGCCAATGCCGGAATAGATGAAACCATTGATTTTGGCGGAAGTGTCACCTTAAATGGATCGGGTGGTGGATCGTATGACTGGATGCCATCCGGATCCCTTTCAAACGACACCATTGCCAATCCGGTAGCCTCGCCCACTTCCACCACTACGTACATTCTTCGGGTCTATAACTCATTCGGATGCGAGTCATTCGATACCGTGATTGTTACGGTGAACCCTGCCGGTGATTTTGATGTACCAAATCTCCTCACACCCAATGACGACGGATCAAACGACGTTTGGGATCTGAGCACACTTCCGGGCATTCAGGATGCCAAGGTGAGCATTATTAGCCGATGGGGTAAACAAGTATTCGTAAGCTTCAATTATCAAAACGACTGGAACGGAACCTATAATGGTGAACCTGTTCCGGAAGGGACATACCTCTATATCATCGAGAACATAGACACCTTTGGGGTTCTCAAGGGTTCACTTCTAATCATACGATAAACATGAAATTCATTCAGATGAAACGTTCGTTTGTATATATCCTGGGATTGTTACTCTTGGCCGGAAGCGTTCAGGCTCAGCAAATCCCATTGTACTCACAGTACTACTTCAACAAGTTTCTCTATAATCCGGCCTATACCGGAATGAATGAGAATACCGAAGCACATGCCTTTGGCCGCCGACAGTATACCAACATCGATGGGTATCAAACCTCCGGACTTACTCTTAACGGAACTGTTCAGGATGGAAAAATGGGTATTGGTGCCTACTTCATCAATGATGTGAATACCTTGTTGCAAAGCACCAGTTTCTACGGCAACTATGCCTACCACCTTAAGCTGAGTGATGCGATGAAGTTGTCGTTTGGATTTGCGCTGGGTGCTGTGAATACCCAGTTCGACTTGAGTAATATCGTGGCAACAGACCCCAATGACCCGGTTCTTCGGGTCCTGGACCGGCCATCAGGAGCCTCTCTTGATGCATCCATTGGAGCCAATATTACCCTGAAGGATTTCCGTTTTGGATTATCGTTTCCACAGTTCATGAGCGGATCCCAAAAGCTCACGGATCATTACAACAATACCGTTGAATACGATCTGCAAAATCACCTTACCCTCATTGCCTCGTACGACATCAATGTGAATGAGAATCTGATGATTCAACCCATGGTGCTCTATAAGAATACCGCAAATTCTCCCGGCCAGGCCGACATCAACCTTACGGCTGAATGGAAAAAGCGCGGCTATCTGGGCATTGGAATCCGGGACGGATATGGGGTCTCCTTTATGGGCGGAATGATGATCGCCGAATCTGTTCGATTTGGATATGCATACGATGTTTCAACCGGTCAGTACTCAACGGCCTTGGGCGGCAGTCATGAATTTTTACTGGGCTATGTGTTTGGTAAAAAGGAATCGTCCAGTGTGAAAGATGCTGAGTTTGATGCCCTCAAGGAAGAATCGGCGGCCAAATCACAAATGCAGGATAAGAAGATCGCCAAACTGGAAGAAACCATTGAAGAACTGGAACGACGCCCGAACCGCGTTGATACCGTGGTGGTGGTTCAAAAGGTGCCCACGCAACCCAGCCGACCAGCCGTTGACGAGGAGCCAGCCAAGCCCAAACCATCCACACCAACGGCCACAAAAGGAGAATTCCTTGTAATTGCCGGATCGTTTGGAGACGAGGCCAATGCAACCATCTATTTCAATCAACTGGTAAACAAAGGCAAGAGCCCATACATGTATTACCACAAGCCTTCCGGAACGTTCTACGTTCACCTCGGTAAGTTTACCGATAAGGAACAGGCTCGAGAGTATGTGCGAAAGAACTCATCCGGTTCACTGAAACTTTGGGTTAAGACCATCTAATCCGCGTAAATTCGCCGGCCATGGAAATCATTTCAAAAGCCGGTGATGCCCTTATTGCGGCAGCGAAATCGGGAGTGGCCATTGAACCACTTCGTCACGAAATTGGTGTAACCGATATTGATCAGGCATACGCCATTCAGGAATATGTGCGTGCCGTTCGGTTAAAATCCGGCGGGAAGATCGTTGGGAAGAAAATTGGTCTTACATCCGTAGCCGTTCAAAAGCAACTGGGCGTTGACCAGCCTGATTTTGGTATGCTTTGGGCCGATACCCATATACCCAATGGTGGATCGGTTTCCTATACAGACATCCTGCAACCCAAAGCAGAAGCTGAACTGGCCTTCATCCTGAAAGCCGATGTACCGCTTCAACCCACCATGGACGATGTTATTCAAGCCATTGATTGCGTGAAAGCTTCTATTGAAGTGGTAGGCAGCAGAATTGTTAATTGGGATATTCGCATCACCGATACCGTAGCCGACAATGCCTCGGCCAGTCATTTTGTGCTGGGCGATCAAAAAGTAAATTTGGACGAGGTGGATTTGACCGGATGTGGCATGAAGTTATACGTGAACAACGAACTTCGTTCCGAAGGTAGTGGAGCCGCCTGTCTTGGTAATCCATTAAATGCCGTGCTTTGGCTGGCCAACGAAATGGGCCGAAGAAACACCCCCCTTCAAGCCGGTGATATTATTCTATCCGGTGCCTTGGGCCCAATGGTTCCCATAGTTGCGGGAGATCACATCTTGGCAAAGATTGATGGCTTTGACGACGTAACATTTAGTTGCGTATAACAATCCATTAAGTGTACACACGCATTTCATTGGTTCATCCAATCGAAGTTGACCCTGTTTGAACCTCGGTGCCTACCTTTGCTGCCAATCCTAAAACAATCGGATCTTGAAAGCAGCAATTATCGGATCGGGTAACATTGGTACGGATCTAATGATCAAAATACTCCGACTTTCCAAGTCGTTGGAAATGTCGGTCATGGTTGGTATCGACCCGGAATCAGACGGTTTGGCCAGGGCACGTAGAATGGGTGTTCAAACTACCCATGAGGGTATTGATGGGCTCATCGCCATGGATGAATGGAAGGATATCGGCATCGTCTTCGATGCCACATCAGCCGGAGCACACATCGCCAACTATGAGAAAATCAAAGCCTATCCCAACAAGAAGGTAGTTGATCTAACCCCTGCTGCCATCGGCCCCTATGTCATTCCTCCGGTAAATCTCCATCAACTCACCGATGTACCAAATGTAAATATGGTGACCTGCGGTGGTCAGGCTACGATCCCTATGGTAGCTGCCGTTTCACGCATCGCCCCGGTATACTACGGGGAAATTGTTGCCAGCATCGCCAGTAAGTCTGCTGGACCCGGAACCCGCGCCAACATCGATGAATTTACCGAGACCACGTCCCATGCCATTGAAAAAGTGGGAGGTGCACAACGCGGTAAGGCCATCATCATCCTGAACCCTGCTGAACCCCCGCTGGTAATGCGCGATACGGTTTTTACCCTTAGTGCTCAGGCCGATCGTGATGCGATTCGGGAGAGCATTCATCAGATGGCAGAAGAGGTGAGAAAATATGTACCAGGATACTCCCTTCATCAGGAAGTTCAATTTGATGATATTCCGGAAGACAACCCCGTGTACATTGAAGGAATTGGACACGTTCACGGTTTGAAAACATCGGTTTTTCTACGAGTGGAAGGAGCCGGGCACTATCTGCCCAATTACGCAGGTAACCTCGATATTATGACCAGCGCCGCCATGGCCGTTGGTGAGCGAATTTCAACTGAACATCGCATAAACGCATAGATGATGGGACGAGAAAAATTATACATCCAGGATGTGACCTTGCGCGATGGGATGCACGCCATACGTCATCAATATTCCACTGAAAAGCTCACTGAAATTGCCTTGGCACTGGATCAGGCCGGAGTAGATGCCATTGAGGTTGCACACGGTGACGGGTTGGCGGGATCAAGTTTTAATTATGGTTTTGGCGCCCATACGGATTGGCAATGGTTGGAAGGTTTGGCAGAAAAGCTGAATCATGCCGTTCTTACTACCCTGTTATTACCAGGCATTGGGACCATTGAAGATCTCAAAAAAGCCTATGATTTAGGTGTTCGATCCGTTCGGATAGCCACCCATTGTACAGAGGCTGATATCTCTAAACAACACATAGAAGCGGCCCGAAATATGGGGATGGATGTTGCCGGATTTTTAATGATGGCGCACATGAATCCACCGGAAAAGTTAACACAGCAGGCAAAACTTATGGAGTCCTATGGAGCGCATTGCGTCTATGTGACGGACAGTGCCGGTGCCCTGTTAATGAACGATGTTCGGGAACGTATGCTGGCATTCAAGGAGGTATTGGATTCCACCACCGAAATTGGCATTCACTGTCACCATAACCTCGGTTTGGGGGTTGCCAATACCATCGTTGCCATGGAGCATGGGGCGGTTCGGTTGGATGCATCCCTGGCCGGAATGGGTGCCGGAGCCGGGAATTGCCCGCTTGAGGTGTTGATTGCCGTTTTGAATAAGATGAGTGCCGAGCACGGCTCCGATCTCTATGCCTTGATGGACGCCGCAGACGATTTGATTCGTCCGCTTCAGGAACGTCCGGTTCGGGTAGATCGGGAAACACTTTCTCTTGGGTATGCCGGAGTGTATTCCTCCTTTTTGCTGCACGCCGAACGGGCATCCGCCAAATACGGAATGGATACTCGGGCAATTTTAGAAGAATTGGGCAATCGAAAAATGGTAGGCGGTCAGGAAGATATGATTGTAGACGTTGCCCTGGATATGAAGAACCAACAAACTCAACCTTAACCCGCCCTTTATGTCGATGACAACAACCGAATATGAACGGATTGCCGAAGAGCTTGATCTGGCTGCTCAAACAGCCGAAGCTGTTGATCAGATCAGCTTAACGACCTCTTTTACAGAAGATGAGGCCTATGAAATACAACGATTATCGATTCAGCGGAGGATTGATCGCGGGGAGACGCTCATCGGTCTGAAGCTGGGCTTTACCAGTTTTGCCAAAATGGAGCAGATGGGTGTTCACGACATGATCTGGGGTAGGCTCACCGATGCCATGCTGCTGGAAGGTGGCGGTGAGCTTGAACTCAGTAAGTTTATCCACCCGCGTGCAGAGCCGGAAATATGCTTTCGAATGGCTCAGGATGTTGATCGCGAAATCACCCGGGACGAGGTATTGGATTATGTGGATGCCATGGCACCGGCTATCGAAGTGATTGATAGCCGATATCAAAACTTTAAGTTTTCACTGGAAGATGTGATTGCCGATAACTGCTCATCTTCGGCTTTGGTAGTGGGCGATTGGATGCAATTACGGGAAGATCTCACCAATTTGAACATCACCTTGTCCTTCAACGATGAGGTTAAGGAACAGGGATCCTCCAACGACATTCTGGGCGATCCATGGTTGAGTGTTGTACACGCCATACGCCTTTCCCTGAAATACAATCAACCACTTCGCAAAGGGGATATTCTGATGGCCGGAGCAGCAACATCGGCTGTTTTTATCCAACCTGGAACCACCATCAAAGCAGAAGTAGAGGGTATGGGACCCGTTCAGTTTAACGTGGCATGAAGATCATTTGTGTTGGCCGGAATTACCAAAAACACGCCGAAGAACTGGGTAACGCCATTCCGGAAGAACCGGTCATTTTTCTAAAGCCGGATTCATCTCTGATGCGTCAGCGGGATGCCTTTTACATTCCGGATTGGACCAACGATGTTCATTATGAAGCCGAATTGGTTGTTCGGATTGGCCGAAACGGAAAAAACATCGAAGAACGTTTTGCCCGGAAGTACTATGATCAGGTTACGGTTGGGATCGATTTTACCGCACGCGATGTTCAAAGTGCCTTAAAAAGCAAGGGGCTTCCATGGGAAAAGTCGAAGGGATTTGATGGAAGTGCCGTATGCGGTCAATGGATTGATTTGGGAAATCGCCAACTGGGGGATCTTCGTTTTTCATTGACCAAAAATGATCAGCAGGTGCAGGATGGAAATCCAAATCACATGCTGTTTGGGGTAGATGCACTCATCGCCCATGTTTCCCGGTATTTTACCTTAAAGATGGGCGACATGATTTTCACCGGAACACCTGAGGGTGTTGGTCCGGTTGCTGCCGGAGACGTTCTGGAAGGATTCCTCAACAACGAGAAGGTGCTGCGCGTTCGGATAAAATAGTCGGGCGTTCGGATTATTTTAAGTCGGTACGTTGGGGATTGAGGGAAAGGCATTCCACATTGAAGCCCTCAACTCACCATGGAACCCAACATTCAATTATCCCTCAACCGCGATCTGCCGGGGCTGTCCATTTCCTGTATTCGTTTGCGGGGAAAGATTCACTTGTTATTGCGATTCGACTATGATTTAAAGTTGATTCAGGCGTTGAGAAGTATTCCGCATTCGCGATGGAATCCCACTAAACGAGGCTGGACCATCCCCTTTGACGATGGTGAATACGAGGCATTAATCCGACGATTACGACGCCATTTTACCATCTTGAAACTTCCGGAAGATATAGAGTTGTATCGG
Organism: Flavobacteriales bacterium; assembly: GCA_020635355.1. Taxonomy (GTDB): domain Bacteria; phylum Bacteroidota; class Bacteroidia; order NS11-12g; family UBA9320; genus WGNA01. The sequence continues at coordinate 949 of JACJZW010000004.1, read as the reverse complement.
GGGAATCCGTTACCTCATCATGCTTCCTTGATTGATCGATTTGTGGATTGGTTGGATGTGAGGCGTTATAGTAACCGAACAATACAAACCTATCGTTGGGCGATCATCACCTTCCTGAAACACTTTCCGGAAGAGGATGCCTCCAAGCTCAACGGTGCACATGTTCACGCGTTTAATCGCGATCACATTTTGAAAAACAAGTACTCTTCATCCATGCAAAATCAGGTATTGAGTGCGATAAAATTATTCTATCGGGTGGTGGACAACCGGGAGATGGATCTAGATCAACTGAGACGTCCGAGAAAAGAGCGAAAGCTACCTAATGTGTTGAGTAAGGAAGAAGTAAAGATGATACTGGATGCGCCTCAGAATGAGAAGCACCGCATGATGTTAATTGTTTTGTATGCCTGCGGGTTACGGCGATCTGAATTGTTAAAAATGAAACCTGGTGACATTCATCGAGAGCGGAACATGTTATTAATCCGACAGGGCAAGGGATTTAAGGATCGGATGGTTCCCATTAGCGACCACTTGATTGGGTTATTGGAGGATTATTATCGCAGGTACAGACCGCGGGTATACCTGTTTGAAGGACATCCCGAGGGAACACCCTATTCAGCCTCTGCATTGGGAAACGTGTTGCGGCAAGCCGTCAAGCGATGTGGGATTACCCGCCCGGTTACCTTGCATTGGCTCCGACACAGTTATGCCACCCACCTGTTGGAATCCGGCACCGACTTGAGGTACATACAAACCCTATTGGGTCACAAAAGCAGTCGAACAACGGAGATTTACACCCATGTAAGCATGAGCAGCATACAGGCCATTAAAAGCCCATTTGATTCCTTATAACCGGCATTTCCCCCTAACTACTAAAATCAATAAAGTTGTACATTGCATACCGCCTCCCGCGATTTGATAAACCTTTCGCGCATCTATAAGTTAGTTG